>PXSA01000037.1:64503-100662 GCA_003023565.1 Halobacteriales archaeon QS_9_68_17 | reverse complement strand
CGCCGCGACGAGGCCCACGGGCCGCGGCGCGGGCCACTCCCGGTCGACCGGCGCGACGAGCCGACCGAACCACGCGACCGGGTGGAGCGACGCGGGCGGTTCCGCCGCCGCGCGGTCGAGGGCGAACGCGAGCACCACGGCCGGGGGTCCGGTCAGGGACACGCGCGACCCTCCAGCCAGTCCGGGAACTCGGCGAGCGACACGTCCGCGACGTCGAGGAACGCCCCGCCGCAGCGCTCGACGCCGCCGTCGGTCCGGGGGTCGTCGCCGACGTGGAGCAGGTCCGCGGCGTCCGCGTCGAGGCGGTCGGCGACCGTCTCGAACGCCCGGTCGTGGGGTTTGCGCCACCCGCAGGCGACGCTCGTCACCGCGGCGTCGAACGCGTCGCGGTCGAGGGCCGACCGGATCAGCGTCCGACGGGCCAGTTGCGGGACGCTGCAGTTCGAGAGCACGGCGACCGGTCCGCGGTCGGCCGCGGCCGCGACGGCCTCGCTCGCGCCGTCTCTGGTCTCGACCGCCGGGTCGAACGCCGCGACGAGGGCCGCCGCGGGGTCGGCGGGCCGGTCCGCGTCCACCAGCGTGCCGAAGAGGTCGAACGATACAGCCACTGTGTCGTAGCTAGTGCAAACTCACTTGAATCGGTCGGTGGTCGGCCGCGGGCGGCGTGTCCGGTCGGTGCCGCCCGCGGTCGGCGTCGTCATCGGATCACGTTCCCCTCCAGGTCCCGCGGGAAGTACGTCAGCGTCTCCGTGCCGTCCTCGGTGACGGCGACCGTATCGGAGTGGCGGTAGCCCGCGTCCTCGGTGTAGATGCCGGGTTCGATCGTGTACACGTGGCCCGGTTCCATCTCGCGGTCGCGGTCCTCGCGGTCGTCGACGGCGGCGCAGTGGTCGTCCCAACCGCGGTCGAGGTACGGCGGTTCGTGCGCGCCGAGGCCGATGTTATGGCCGACGTGGTGCCGGGCGAGGTCGGCGACGCCCTGCTCCTCGAAGTACGACCGGACGGCGTCGTCGACCGCGCTGATGGACGCGCCGGGTCCCAGCGCGTCGATGGCGACCGACTGCGCTTCGAGCATCACCGCGAAGTAGTGTTCCTGTTCCTCGCTCGGGTCACCGACGAACATCGTCCGCTCCAGTTCGGCGTAGTAGCCGTCAACGTTCGCCGTCGCGCCGGTGATCAGCACGTCGCCCGCCTCCAGCCGGCGGTTCGCGGTGTGACCGTGCGGGAGCGCGGTCTGCTCGCCGCTGATGAACCCCGCCGTGACGGGCCCGTCGCCGCGGGTTCGTGCGACGTAGCGGTCCCCGAGCGCGTCGAGCATGGCCCGGGAGGCCTCCAGCGAGGCACGCTGACTCACCGTCGCGGGGTGCGCGCCGACCTCGGCGCGGTCGGCGAGGTAGCGGTGGCCGAGGTTCGCCCAGCGGGCCGACCCCCGGACCAGGTCCACCTCGGCGTCCGACTTCGCCCAGCGCATGCGGTCGACCCAGGACTGGGTCTCCACGCCGACGAACTCGGTGAAGTCGGGGCCTTCGTAGCCCATCACGCCGGGCGGCCCCTCGGCGTCCGCGGCGACGCGCTCGACGCCCAGTTCGTCGAGCATCCCGACGGCCGTCTCGACGGGGTCGCCGCCGGGGTAGTCGAAGTAGTCGTAGACGGCGTCGATCCGGGGGTTGTCGGCGACGCGTTCGACCTCCAGACGGGGCACCGTGAGGGCGACCCGGTCGGCGGTCACCGCGAGGACGACCGGTCGCTCCGTCCGAACGTGGTCGAACCCGGTGAGGTACTCGATGCTCGTCGCGCCGAACCAGACCCCCGCGTCGGCGTCCGTCTCGGTCAGGCGGTCACGTACCGCAGCGAGGCGGTCCGCGAACTCGCCGTCGGGAACGCGAGTCGACATACCGGCGTCCACGGCCGGCGCGGGCAAAAGCGTTCAGGCGTTCCGAGCGGCCGGGAATCGGGACAACGTCTAACCGTACCCCTGCCGAACGGTCACGCATGTACCACGTACTGCTGGCCGTTGACGAGGGCGAAGACCAGTCGCGTCGACAGGCCGAGGCGGTCGCCGGGCTTCCGGAAGCGCCTGACGCCGTTCGAGTCACCGTGTTTCACGCCTTCACTGACAACCCCAGCGGCGCGTCGGCGACGCGGATCGAAGGGGTGCGACGCGCCCGCGACGCGCTGGAGGAGGACGGCATCGAAGTCAGGGTCGGAGAGGGGAGCGGCGACCCGGCCGAGAGCATCGTCGACGAGGCCGCAGCGACCGATGCCGACGCTATCTGCGTCGGCGGGCGGAAGCGGTCGCCGACGGGGAAGGCGCTGTTCGGGAGCGTCAGCCAACAGGTGATCCTGAACTCGCCGGTACCGGTGTTCCTCCCCGGGCGAGCGGAGGAGTAGGGCGCCGCGGCATAGATAAGTTTCCCGACAAAAATTGGCTTCAGGGAGCGCTTTAGTGGGTTTCCCAGGTAGTACCGAGTAACGATGCACTCGAACCCACGCGTCGCAGCGATCTGCGGGAGCCTGAACGACGACAGCAAGACGCGAGTCGGGCTGGAGTCCGCGCTCGACGCCGCCTCCGCCGCGGGCGCGACGACCGACCTCATCGACCTGCGCGACTACGAACTCCTGCCGTACGGCTTGGAGGGCCGGGACGCGAGCGACGCCACCGGCCTCCGGCGGCGTGTACGGGAGGCCGACGCGGTCCTCCTCGGCACCCCGGTGTACCACGGGTCTTTCTCGGGGGCGATGAAAAACGCCCTCGACTACTGCGAGCGCGCGGACTTCGAGGGGACGGCCGTCGCCTCGCTGGCGGTCGCGGGCGGCAGTTTCCCCGGGTCGACGCTCGAACACCTGCGGGAAGTCGCCCTGACGCTCGACGCGTGGCCCCTGCCGCACGAGGTCGCTGTCCCGAACTCGGGGGCGACCGTCGGGGCGGACGCCGTCCGAGACGACGACGTCGAGCGCCGCGTCCGCGAACTGGGCGAGGAACTGACCCGATACGCGGGCGTCGAGTGCTACCCGGAGGCGGTCGCGCCCGCGGCCGGCCCCACGAGCGTGGACTGATGGACGCCGACCGCTACCTCGACCGGATCGGCCGCGACCCGGACGCGGTCGCCGGCGCGGACCGCGAGACGCTCCGGAGCCTCCAGCGCGCCCACGTCACGGCGGTCCCGTTCGAGACGCTGTCTATCACCGGCGACCCCCACGGCCCACGCGACGGCGAGGGCGTGAGCCTCGACCCTGCGGACACCTACGAGAAGGTCGTCGAGCGCCGCCGCGGCGGCTTCTGCTACGAACTCAACGGCCTGTTCGGGCGGCTGCTCCGCGAACTCGGCTACGGGCCGGACCGCGTCGCCGCCCGCGTCGTGAACGACGGCGCGGCGCGCCCGCCCGCGAACCACCTCTCCCACGTCGTCGAGTTCGACCGCCGGTACGTCGTCGACGTGGGGGTAGGGGTCCCGACGATGCGCCGACCGACGCCGCTCGACGGCGAAGTGCGAGAGGACGCCGCCGGCGTCGAGTGGCGCGTCGTGGAGTCCGACCGCCCCGATGCGGCGTACGTGTCGCAGTACCGGACGCCCGGCGGGGACGCCGGCGACGGTCGGAGCGACGACGCGGGCGACGGGGAGGGCGCCGATGAGCAGAGCTCATCGAGCCCTCGTTCGACTACGTCTCACGAGGACGCCGACGGCTGGAGCGACCGCTACGTCTTCAGCGACGTGCCCCGGGACCGGTCGTACTTCGCGGCGACCTGCGACTTCCTCTCGACAGCGCCCGAGTCCCCGTTCACCGGCGACCCGGTCGTCACGCTCGCGACGGAGTACGGGCACAAGCGGCTCACGACGGAGACGCTGACCGTCACCGAGAACGGCGAGAAGCGGGAACGCTCGGTCGCGCCAGAGGAGTGGCACGACGTGCTGGAGACCGAGTTCGGCCTGCGGTTCCCGGCGGACCGGCCCCCAAACGGCGAGTGACCGCGGCGACCCTGGAGCCTTCCTCGGCGTCGGCGGTCGTGGCAGAGAACACCGCGGAGTTCACGGTCCGAGGGATCGAGTCCTCCGCCGACGTCGAGGCCGTCGAGAGCGAACTGGCGGAGCTGGAAGGCGTGATGGGGACGTTGACATCCTCCCCGCAATAAAGGTGACCGAGGGCGTGCGTTCCAGCGCGTGCAGCCGTGTCAAAGCGGCCTTCCGTCCGACGCGCGGCCGGCGCTTCTCCGAGACGAATACCGTTCGTCTCTCCACGGCGGGGTATTCAGCCCGCACGGTACCACGATTCGCGTCGGCCAAGCCGGTACGTCGTGGACTGGAGTCGGATTTGTTACCCCGTGGGACGTGGACGCGAAGCGTCCGTACCAGCGAAGCTGGTGTGTCCCGGCGGGGGAACTCCGGTATGCCAACGTATGAGAGCAAGTGGCATGAACGTGTCGGATTCATCCTCGCTGTGAACGGCGGGACTTTCTCCTTGCACTTCCGTAACAGACGCCGACAGCGGCGAGGCCGGGACCGACTCCGACCACGACCCGCTGTCGGCGGAGCGGATCGAGATCACCGTCGAAAAAGCGGGTTACGGGGTAGTCGACGGGCAGTGATCGGGCTACGTGGTGGCCGGCGAGGAGTAGCGGCCGGCCGTCACCCCTGCCCGACCATCCGGTCCTCGTCGTCCCACTCCTTCTCGCGGAGTTCGTACTTCTGGACCTTGCCGGTCGCCGTCGTGGGGAGTTCCTCGACGAACTCGACGCGGCGGACGGCCTTGTAGCTCGCGAGGTTGTCGCGGGTGAAGCCGACGAGGTCGTCCGCGGCCACCCCGGGGTCGTCCGGGTCGCCGTTCGCGGGGACGACGAACGCCTTGGGCGTCTCGCCCCACTCCTCGCTCGGCGCGGGGATGACGGCGGCGTCGGCGACCGCGTCGTGCTCGAACAGCGCGTCCTCCAGTTCGATGCTGGAGACGTTCTCGCCGCCGCTGATGATGATGTCTTTCTTCCGGTCCTGAATGCTGATCATGCCGTTCTCGTCGACGGTCGCGAGGTCGCCGGTGTGGTAGTAGCCCTCGATGCGGTCGTTGAACGCCTCCTCGGTCGCCTCGGGCTTGTGCCAGTACTCCTTCATCACCTGATTCCCGCGGACGACTATCTCGCCGATGCTCTCGTCGTCGCGCGCCACGTCGTTCCCGTCCTCGTCGACGACACGAAGCTCGGTGCCGAGGTAACCGAGACCCTGGCGCTTCTTGACCGCGAAGCGGTCGCCGCTGTCGTCGTCGAAGCGACGACGGGCGTCGGAGGTGGTGATGAGCGGCCCCGTCTCCGTCGCGCCGTAGACGTGTTTCAGGTACCAGCCGAACTCGTCCTCGACGGTGCGGATCGTCGCCTCCGGCGGCGCGCTCCCGGCGGTGGCGATGCGCACGTCGTTCGCACCGGTCGTCTCTGGGTCGTGCTCGTCGTGGTACTCCGAGAGCATGTTGAGGACGGTCGGCGCGCCGCACATGTACGAGACGTCCTCGCCCGTCACGGCCTCGAAGACCGCTTCGGCGTCGACCCCGCGCGTACAGACGTGTTTCGCGCCCATCCCCGTCACCGCGTAGATGTGGCCCCAGCCGTTGACGTGGAACATCGGGAGCGTCCAGAGGTAGACGTCGTCGTCGCGGATCCCCTGATGGACCGTGACGAGGTAGGCGTGGAGCGTCTCCGTGCGGTGGGTGCGACAGACGCCCTTCGGGTCGCCGGTCGTCCCGGAGGTGTAGTTGATGGTGATCGTCTCGTCTTCGCTCATCTCGGGGCGGTCGTACTCGGGGTCGAGGCCGTCGATCACCTCGTCGAAGTCGTCCCAGTCGCCCTCGACCGCGTCGGCGTCGGTCGCGACGAACGTCTCCGTCGGCACGTCGTCGCGCACCGGTTCGACCTTCTCCGCGTACTCGCGGTCGGCGATTATCGCGTCCACCCCCGCGTCGTTCAGGATGTACTCGTAGTCGTCGGGGGTCAGCCGGTAGTTCAGCGGCGTGTGGACCGCGCCTATCTGCGTGATCCCGTACGCGGCTTCGAGGTGGTAGTGGGTGTTCGGGTCGAGCACCGCGACGCGGTCGCCCTTCTCGATGCCGCGGTCCTGCAGCGCCGCCGAGACGTGGTCGGCCCGGTCGCCGAGTTCGTCGTACGTGTAGCGCTCGCCCGTCGTCGCGACCACCGCCTCGTCGTCGCCGTAGTGGTCGCGCGCGCGGTCGAGGAAGTCGGTCACGAGGAGAGGCTTCTCCATATCGAGGGAGTTCAATAAACGATAGTGTATAATTTTCGCATGGCGCGGTCGCCGCGGCGGCGGAGGGACGGCGTCCGACGGTTCAGGCGAGTCGCGCGAACGCGAGGTTGCCACTGATGTTCTTGATGTAGACCTGCACCACGTCGCCCTCCTGCGTCCCGGGGACGAAGATGGTGTAGTTGCCCTTCTCGGCGACGCCGTCGCCCTTGCGGCCGGTGCCGGTGATCTTGACCTCGTAGGTCTTGCCCTCCTCGACCTCGTCGCGCTGCTGGGTCGATTCGGTGCTCGACCGCTTCGTGACCGGGCGGAACGCGCCGCAGGCCTCGCAGCGAAGCATCTGTGTCCGGTTCTCCATGGTGAGTCGGGTGTCCGGGAGGCCGCACTGCGAGCAGGTGACGAACTCCTCGACGTAGCTGTCGATGGCCGCATCGAAGTCGCTACCGGAGAACGTCCCGTTGTACCGGGCGCGGCCGTCGTCGAACTGGCCGGCGGTCCCGAGTTCGCGCTGAATGGCGCTGTGGAGGTGTTCGGGGTCGCGGGAGAGCGCGTCCGCGACGGCACCGAGGTTGGTGAGACGCGTGAACGCGCCGTCTTTCTGCGCCATCGCGTCGGGGACGGAGAGTCGCTCGTCGGAGCCGTCGTAGTCGGGGACCGCGTCGAGCGCGCGGTCGAGGCTGGCTTCGTAGTCCATAGCCGTTCAAGGAGCCCAGGAAGTAAAGGGGTTCCCGTTGGCCGGCGCGCGGGAAATATCATGTTTCCAACTACGCTGCGGGGGCGTAATGGTAGTCTTTCCAACTATATCGCGGCGGGCGAACGGGCGGAGTGAGCGGTCGCCCGTCGGCGTAATGCACGCCCTAAGTGACCGTTTAACGGCTATTACGCGGTGTATAACTATGCCGATACTGTGAGTGGACGAGGACGAGGTGCATCAGCATGCCGGAATGTAACAACTGTGGATCGTTCGTCACACCGGATTTCGCGCGCGTCTTCGGCGGTAACGAAGACGAAGTGTACGGTTGTCTCGACTGCGTCGGAGCCACCGCCGTAAAAAACGGTGCTGGCCTCGACCAAGTCGAAGCTCGAACGAGTTTGTAAACAGAGCACGAACTCCTCCGGAGACGTTTCGTAACGGCTGCGTAGTGTCAACGATTCCACACTGGCTGTGACGGGTCTGACAAGACGCGTTTGTTTTACGCGTCTAAAGTCTTTGGAATAAGGCGACCCGGTCTACCGTCACCGGACGGAACCCCCTCTCGACCGCCGCGGTGGACCGGTAGACGGGGAGGGTTGGGAGCGGGTCCGCCGGTCGGCCACGCCCGCGGTCGCGGGCAGCCGTCGCGTTCACGAGCGGGACGCCGGCGTCCCCCTCCGCCGCGACCAGTCCGCGGTACTGATGTAGCGCGGTCAGCCGTTTCAGCGCCGGTACGCGGCGTAGCGGCCCGCACAATGGTTTCCTTCAGCGATTAAACGAAGCTGCCCTCTTATATCGGACGGGTTCGTGTAGGTATCATTACCGGAGGACCGACGAGTGAAGGTTATCGAGAACCTGCGACGCGTACTCCGCAGCGACGTGGCGGAGTACACGTACGAGTGCAAGAGCTGTGGACAGTCGTTCGAACTCCAGCATCAGGTCTGTCCGTCCTGCGGCGGTTTCAGCGTCGAGCGGGTCGACTGGGACAACCCCGGTGATTGAGGACTCCGGCCCCAGTCACGCGACGCGATTCACCGCATCGGGACGGTGACGAGCGCGACGGACCGACGGCTGACAGCGTGTGGCCGGACGCGGTCGGCTGACGCCGCGGTGCCGACGCTGTCCTGCGCCCTGACAGCGCCCGGGCCGCCGAGAGACCGGAACGCCGCCGGACGACCACCGGCAGTCGCGCGGATCGGCAAACCCTATTATGGTGCCTCCGAAGTTCCGAGTATGGACGGCGACCTGGGGGGCAGGCTGGACCGGACCCGGTCCGGCGTCACGCGGCGTCGGCTTCGGATCGCCTTTCTCCTGATCATCGTGATCTGCGGTGCGTATCTGGCGTACGGGGCCGCGACGGGCGTCACGACGGCCACGCAAAGCGGCGTCAGCGAAGCGCCGCCGACGGGGAACCACACTGTCGTCACCGAGTCCGCGAAGTTCGGGACGATCATCGCGTACGCGCCCGACGGCAGCGTCACCTACTACAACAACACGCACACGAAGTACTTCGACGTCGACCCGGTCGAGGGCGAGTCGATGACCGTCGAGTACGCGGCCACGGACACGGTCCACACCGGCGGGCCGGGGTGTCAGGACCCGCCCTGTACGCGCAACGTCATCGAGCGGGCGAACATCTCGACCGGCGAGGTGACCGAGATGGTCGTCCGCTACGACCACCGCGAGAACGCCGGCGAGTGGCACGACCACGTCCGCGTCGACGAGGACCGCGTCGTCGTCGCGGACATCGCGGACGACCAGGTGTTCATGCTGAACACCGAGACGGGGATACGGGAGTGGGCGTGGGAGGCCCAGAGCGACTTCCCCGTGGACGAAGGCGGTTCCTATCCCGGCGACTGGGCGCACATCAACGACGTGAGCGTGCTGGACGACGGGCGCGTGATGGTCAGCCTCCGCAACCAGGATCAGGTCGTGTTCGTCGACCCCGAGACGGGGATGAACGAGTCCTGGACCCTCGGCGAGGAGGACGACCACGGCGTCCAGTACGAGCAGCACAACCCCGACTACATCCCCGAAGAGCGCGGCGGCCCCGCCGTCGTCGTCGCCGACTCGGAGAACGAGCGGGTTCAGGAGTTCGGACGCGATGACGGCGAGTGGACGCGCACGTGGGTGTGGTCCGACGAGCGCATGCAGTGGCCGCGCGACGCCGACCGCCTGCCGAACGGCAACACCCTGATCACGGACACGAACGGCAAGCGCCTGATCGAAGTGAACCCCGAGGGCGATATCGTCTGGGAGGTCGAACTGTCACACCCCTACGAGGCCGAACGCCTCGGAACCGGCGACGAGAGCGTCGGCGGACGGAGCGCCGAGGCGCTCGGCCTCGAATCGCGAACGGAGTCGGGAACCGACGAGTCCGGCGGGGTCGGTGCCGAGGTGTTCACCGTTGTCGGGGACGCTATCCGCGACCTGCTGCCCTCGCGGGTCGTCAACGCCATCATCTACGTCGGACCGACGTGGATGGGCCGGCCCGAGTTCGGCGCGCTGACTATCGCCGTCCTCACCGGTCTGACGTGGGGTGGTAGCGAACTCCGCCGGTTCCTCCGGTCCCGCGGGATCGGCTTCCGTTCGCCCGTGTACCGCGACGACGGCGGAAACTGAGCGGCGGCAGTACCCGGAATTTATCCGCGTCGGGGTGAACTACGGCGTGTATGAGCGAACGAACGGAAGCCACCGGAGCGGTCTTCCGGAGGGAGTCGAACGAGACGGAGACCCTCCAGCGGTTTCGGACGCTCGTCAACGTGCTCGACGACGGGGTCTATCAGGTCGACCTCGACTGTCGGCTGGTCGCGGTCAACGACGTGCTCGTCGACCTGACGGGCCGTGACCGCGAGGAACTGCTCGGCGAGCACGTCTCGGCGCTGCTCGGCGACGCCGACGCGGCGACCGTCGAACGAGCGGTCGACCGGCGCGCAGCCGGGCGGAACGAGGACACCGACACGTTCGCGGTCGCGGTCCGGACGGCCGACGGGGAGCGGATACCGTGCGAACTCCACCTGAACGCCGTCGTCGAGGACGGTGTCGTTCGGGGGGCCGCCGGGACCGTTCGCGAGGCCGGCGACCGGGAGCGAACCGACCGCGAGCAGCAGTTACAGCGCGAACGCGACCTGACGGCCCGAGTGCTCGCAACCAGCCCCGTCGGGATCCTCGTCGTCGACGACGACGGCGAGGTCAGACGGACCAACGACCGTGCGCGGGAGATACTCGAAATCACGGCCGACGAGCGAGGTGAGTACACCCCCGGCGACAGGCCGACCTACGACGAGAACGGGGAACCGCTCTCGGTCGACGACCATCCCTTCGCGACGGTGCTCGAGACGGGCGAGCCGGTGTACGACCGGGTCCTGCAGATGGAACGCCCCGACGGCGAGCGTCGCTGGCTCCGGGTCAACGCCGCGCCGATACTGACGCCGGAGGGCGAGGTGGACCGAGTCGTCACCGCCGGCGAGGACATCACCGAGATGAAAGAGCGCGAGCGGGAACTCGAAAACGAACTGAACGAGGCGTTCGGACGGGTCTCGGACGCGTTCTACGCGCTCGACGACCAGTGGCGGATCACGCACGCGAACGAGC
The DNA here is from genome assembly GCA_003023565.1 of Halobacteriales archaeon QS_9_68_17. GTDB lineage: Archaea > Halobacteriota > Halobacteria > Halobacteriales > Natronoarchaeaceae > Halostella. The sequence continues at coordinate 90,138 of PXSA01000037.1, read as the reverse complement.
GGGCCGAGGAGATGCTGGGGCGGTCAGCGGACGACCTCCGGGGCGGGGTGTTGTGGGACGAGTTCCCCGAGGCTGCGGGGTCGGAGCTCCACGACCGTTTCCGCGAGGCGATGGAGACACAGGAGCCGACGACGTTCGAGCGCTACTCCGAACCGCTCGGGATCTGGGCCGAGGTGCACGCCTACCCGTCCGGGTCGGGGCTGTCGGTGTACTTCCGGGACGTGAGCGAGCGCAAGGAGATGGAGCGAAAGCTCGGCGAGCAGCGGCGACAGCTCTCGACGCTGATGGACAACGTTCCCGGCATGGTCTATCGCTGCCGGAACGAGCGCGAGTGGCCGATGGCGTTCGTCAGCGAGGGAGCGAGGAAACTGACCGGGTACGACGCCGAGGCGCTGGAGCGCGGGAACGTGTCGTACGGCACCGAGATCGTCGTCGAGGCGGACCGCGAGACCCTCTGGGAGGAGATCCAGCGAGGTATCGAGGAACGAGAGCAGTTCTCCGTGACCTACCGCATCGAGACCGCCGACGGCGACGTGCGGTGGGTGCGAAACCACGGACGCGCCATCGTCGACGACGGCGAGGTGGTACTCGAAGGCGTCATCATCGACATCACCGAGCGCAAGGAGTACGAGCGGAAACTCCAGAGGAGCGAGCGCCGGTACCGGACGATCGTCGAGAACTTCCCCAACGGCGCGGTCGCGCTGTTCGACGAGGACCTGCGGTACACGGCCGCCGGCGGAGAGGCGTTCGAGGACATCGGCACCGCGACGGAAGAGGTCGTCGGGCAGACCGTCCGCGAACGCTACCCCCCGGAACTGGCCGACGAGTTCGAGTCCAACTTCCGCGCCGCGCTCCGCGGGGAGACGAACTCCTTCGAGATCGAGTTCCACGGCCGACACTGGTCGGTGTACGCGCTCCCGGTCGAGGAGGACGACGGCGACATCTTCAGGGGGATGATCATGGTGCAGGACATCACGGAACGCAGGGCACGCCAGCGCGCCCTGGAGCGCAGCGAGCGACAGTACCGGACGCTCGTCGAGCAGTTCCCCAACGGCGCGGTCGCGCTCGTCGACGAGGACCTCCGGTACAGAACCATCGGCGGAACGCCGCCGAAAGGCGTGGACGCGATCGACGAACTGGAGGGGTTACCGGCCCGGAAAGCCCTGCCGCCGGCGCTGGCCGAGACGCTCGTCCCGCGCTATGAGGCCGCCTTCGAGGGCGAGTCGGGGTCGTTCGAACACGAGTCCGACGGCCGCGTCTACCAGTTCCGCGTGGTCCCGGTCCGCGACGAGGACGGCGATGTCTTCGCGGCCATGGGGATGTCTCAGGAGATCACCGAGCGCAAAGAGCGGGAACGGGACTTACGCGAGGCCAAGACGCAACTGGAGGCCGCGACGGAGGCCGGCGCTGTCGGCACCTGGGAGTGGAACATCCCCGACGACCAGTTCATCGCCGGACCCTCGCTCGCCGGAACGTTCGGCGTCGACCCCGAGGAGGCCAGCGGGGACGCGTCGCTCGAACGGTTCGTCTCCTCGATCTACGAGGGCGACCGCGAGCGCGTCCGGCGGAAGATCGAGGACGCGGTCGAGACGTGCGGCGAATACGAGGCCGAGTACCGCGTCTGGAACGCCGACGACGAACTCCGCTGGGTGGTCGCCCGCGGGCACGTGGAATGTGATGCGGACGGCGACCCCGTCTCGTTCCCCGGCGCGCTCATCGACATCACCGAGCGGAAACGGGCCGAGAGAGAGCTGGAACGGCACAAGGACCAGCTCGAAACCCTGTTCGAGGTCCTGCCGGTCGGCGTCATGGTCGCGGACGCGGACGGCGAACTCGTCGAGGCGAACGAGACCGCGCGGGAGATCTGGGGCGGCGAAGTGTTCGACGCGGAGTCGGTAACGGAGTACGACCGCTACGACATCCGGTGGGCGGACTCCGGCCGACCGGTGGCGACCGACGATATTACCATGGCCCGCGTCCTCCGCGGCGAGGAGGTCGCGGAACCCGACGCGTTCGAGGTCGAGGCCGCCGACGGGGAACGGCGGATCGCCATGGCGGACGGGATGCCCATCAGGGACGAGCGCGGCGAGGTGGTCCGGGGCGTCGTGACGCTGACGGACGTGACAGAGCGGCGGGAGTACCGGCGCAAACTGGAGGAGAGCGAGCAGCGCTACCGCACCCTCGTCGAGAACTTCCCGAACGGCGGCGTCGGCGTGTTCGACGAGGACCGCCGGTACACGCTGGTCGAGGGGACGATGTGGGACGACATCGACCCCGACGCGGCGGACCTCGAAGGCCGGACCGTCCGGGACGCCCTCCCCCCGGACACCGCCGACGACGTCGAACCGATCTTCCGGGCGGCGCTGAACGGCGAGACGGACAGCGTCGTTTCCACGCTCGGCGGGCGGACCTACCGCGTCTGGGCGACGCCGCTGCGCGACGCCGACGGGGAGATAACGGCCGGTCAGAGCTTCGCGGTCGACATCACGGACCAGCTCGAACGCGAGCGGCAACTCGAGGAGTCGAACGAACGGCTCGAACAGTTCGCTTACGCCGCCTCTCACGACCTGCAGGAACCGCTCAGAATGGTGTCCAGCTACCTCCAGCTCATCGAACAGCGGTACGCGGCCGACTTCGACGAGGAGGGCCGCGAGTTCCTGGCGTTCGCCGTCGACGGCGCGGAGCGGATGCGCGAGATGATCGACAGCCTCCTCGCGTACTCGCGGGTCGAAACGGCTGGCGACCCGCTTGAACCGGTCGACCTGAACGACGTTCTCGACGACGTTCGGACGGACCTGCAGGTCCAGATCGCGGAACGAAACGCCGCCGTGAGCGTCGAGGACCTTCCTCGCGTCGAGGCCGACGAGCGGCAGTTGCGCCGACTGTTCCAGAACCTCTTCAGCAACGCGCTGGAGTACAGCGGCGACGAACCGCCGCGGGTTCGCGTCGAAGCCGAACGCTCCGGTGCCGAGCGGGTCGTCTCGGTCAGCGACGAGGGCATCGGCATCGCGCCCGAGGACCAGGAGCGGGTCTTCGAGGTGTTCCAGCGCCTCCACTCCGTCGACGAACACGCGGGCACTGGCGTCGGCCTCGCGCTCTGTGAGCGCATCGTCGAGCGCCACGGCGGCGACATCTGGGTCGACTCCGAACCCGGCGAGGGGTCGACGTTCCGCTTCACGCTTCCGGCGGTCGAGGACGAGTGAGGGCGGCCGCCCCTCAGTCCGGGGACAGCCGGCGCGGGAACACCTGCCCCCAGACGTGCTTGTCCAGAAGCCCGACCGTCATCGGCTCCTCGACCTCGATACAGCAGGAGAGCCGCGGATAGCCGAATCTGACGGCCGCGGCGTCGTGCCAGTGGGTCGGTTCCGGCGCGGGGTCGACCTCGACGGTACAGGTCGAACACAGCCCCCGGCCACCGCAGTTGGCGTACCGCGATAGGGTCCCATAGACCGGAAAGCCACGGTCGAGCAACGCGTCTCTCAGGTTCGCTCCCCGCTCCACCTCGACGGTCGTCTCCTCGCCGCCCGCGACGACTGTGATCGGGATCGCCTCGCTCATGACCGATCACTGCGTCCCCGCGCTACCGACCGCCGGAAGCGTGAAGCGGAACGTCGACCCCTCGCCGGGTTCGGAGTCGACCCAGATGTCGCCGCCGTGGCGCTCGTCTCACGAGACCGGCTACGAGAGCATTGCGAACGTCGGCGTCGCCCTCGACGCCGAACTCGACGCGCGCAGCCTCCTCCATCCGCCCGTCGCGGTCGGGGTCACTCCCGCCGGTCGCCCGGACGGGACCACCGCACTCGCGTCGGAGCATCACGCACTACCGCCAACAACGGGATTCGCATGACTGTGAGGGGGTGCGACCGGAACCCAGTTCTGATCCGAATTCGGAGGGTCACCGCGGAACGGTAGACCGCCGGGTAAAGGACTGTGTGGCGTGAAAGCGGGGAATCGGCCTCCGCTATGCTCCGACCGGGAAGAAGGTCCGCCCTCCCCGATTTGAACGGGGGGCAAGTCGATCTACAGTCGACTGCTCTACCAGTCTGAGCTAAGGGCGGGCAAGCGGTTACACGTAGCTGCTCTGTTGGACTTAAGGGTTGTTGTTCGTCCCTGCGCCGTCGGTGACAGACGGTTGTCCGACGGCGCGGGAAGATTGAAATAGAAAGCGTGTGATAGCACATACGGACACCGAACCGCCGATGAGCAAGATAACGTTTCGCGCGGACGACGACCTGATCGAGGAACTGGAGCAGTTCGACGCCTCGAAGAGCGAGGTGATGCGGGAGGCGCTCCGGGAGTACCTCGACGCGCGGGCGCAGGCGTCGGGTCGCGCCGGCGCGGGGGACCGCGACGTACGCGACGGGACGATCGACGAGGTCGTCGCGGAGCGGGTGGACGCGCTCGTCGAACGCCGACTCGGCGAGCGAGCACCGGCGAGCGGCGGGCGAGACATCAACGTAACCGTCACGCTCGACGGCGACCGGTCGGTCGAGGCGTCCGACGCTACCGGGCGTAAGACAGAGTCGCGCGATAGAGATGACCGCTCGGCCGAACCGAGTAATACGTGCGGCCAGTGCGGCGAGTCGGTCAGTTCGGACCACGTGTACTGCCCGAACTGCGGCGAAAAGGCCACCCACCGAGTGTTCTGCGACTGCGGCGACGAACTCAGAACGGACTGGGCGTTCTGTCCGGGGTGCGGTCGTCGGACACCGGCCGCGGACGTGTTAGACTCGACATGACCTGTATTAGGGCCTGAAGACCCCGTTTACGGTACCTGTCATACACCGGTCGATACTTTTATTACATATGCCGTGCTGTGTAGATTCGCGTAAGACGGTTGTCTTACACAGCGGGGAGAAGAAAACGGATCGGTGCCCCGGACAGGGGTTCCGTGGTGTAAGACACCGTGCGTGTGATGAACTCATGCATGTCCGTCTTACCCAAAGGGGAAGTAAACTATGGAGCGTGTGACACTGCGAATCCCGAAACAGCAGATCGACGAGGTTGAACAGCTGGTCGAAACGGGCGAGTTCCCGAACCGGAGCGAGGCGATCCGGTCGGCGGTCCGTGAAATGATCAACGAACAGAGCGAGAGCTCACAGGAGAGCTCCAGCAAGCGCAACTGGGCGAAGGTGTAACCATGCAGGACATCGTTCAGGACGCGCTCGAAAACGCCGAGGAGGAGCAGCGCGACATGGAGCTGTCCGACGACGACGACGAGTTCGGGGACCCCCGGATCGTCATCGTCGGCGCGGGCGGTGCGGGCAACAACACCGTCAACCGCCTGTACAACATCGGTGTCGACGGCGCGGAGACCGTCGCCATCAACACCGACAAGCAGCACCTGAAGATGATCGAGGCCGACACGAAGATCCTCGTGGGCAAGTCGCTCACGAACGGCCTCGGCGCGGGCGGCGACCCGTCGATGGGCGAACGCGCGACCGAGATGGCTCAGGGGACCATCAAGGAAGTGCTCGGCGACGCCGACCTCGTGTTCGTTACCGCGGGCATGGGCGGCGGGACCGGCACCGGTGCCGCGCCCGTCGTCTCGAAGATCGCGAGCGAGCAGGGCGCTATCGTCGTCGGCATGGTGTCGACGCCGTTCAACGTCGAGCGCGCCCGCACGGTGAAAGCCGAGGAGGGCCTCGAGAAACTCCGCGAGGAGGCCGACTCGATCATCGTGCTTGACAACAACCGGCTGCTCGACTACGTCCCGAACCTGCCGATCGGGAAGGCGTTCTCGGTGATGGACCAGATCATCGCCGAGACCGTCAAGGGGATCAGCGAGACCATCACCCAGCCGTCGCTCATCAACCTGGACTACGCGGACATGACGACGATCATGAATCAGGGCGGCGTCGCGGTGATGCTCGTCGGCGAGACCCAGGACAAGAACAAGACCCGCGAGGTCGTCAACGACGCGATGAGCCACCCGCTCCTCGACGTCGACTACCGCGGCGCGAGCGGCGGCCTCGTCCACATCACCGGCGGCCCCGACCTCACGCTGAAGGAGGCCGAGGGCATCGCCAACAACATCACCGAGCGCCTGGAAGCGAGCGCGAACGTCATCTGGGGCGCACGGATACAGGAGAACTACAAGGGCAAGGTGCGCGTCATGGCGATCATGACGGGCGTTCAGAGCGCGCAGGTGCTCGGGCCGACGACCCAGAAGCAGGCGAACAAGTCCCGGCAGAGCCTGGAGGGCGTCGACGAGGCGAGTTTCGACGCCAGCCAGAACGTGGGCCACGAGCACGTCCACGGGGCTAACGGCGCACAGAGCGACGGCGGACGCGACGAGGTCGAGAAGAGCAACGGCCTCGACGTCATCCGGTAAGTCCGACGCTTTTTTCGACGGTCCAGTAGCCGCGGCTTTACGCTGAGAGCGTATCGGTGTGGGGACGGCCACGACGCGTCTTACGCGGCGAGGGTGAAGAGACGAGCGCGAGGCGTCTTACACGACGGCGGTGAGCGGTCGGACGCTACACGGCGTGGACCGATTCCACGAGAGCTATGCCCGTTGCTCGACGGCCTACGCTAAACAGCGTGGACCGATTCGACCAGCGCGCACTTCCGACACTTCTCCCTCGTCGTCGTCGCCCCGCACTCGACGCACTCGTTCAGGTCGCGGTCGCCGTCGTCGCCGTAGCGGGTGGCGGCCATCGCGGCCATCTCCTCGTAGCCGGCCATGATCGAGTGGCGAGCGCCGGGGTGGTTTTCCTCCAGACCGAGCAGGAGTTCCCGGATCTCGCCGCGATAGGCCTCGCTGGAGTGGGGACACTCCGTGATGTGGGCGGGCAGGTCCCGCAGACGGGCGTAGAGGGCGACCTCCTTCTCGGGAACGTCGCGGAGCGGTTTCGCTCGGGGGACGAACTCGTCTTGCTCGTCGCGGGCGTCGGGACCGTCGCCGAAGGGGCCGAGGCTGGCGTCGAAGTGCTTGGCCATCTGGGCGACGTCGCCTTCGAGGAAGTTCATCAGGGCGGTCTGGGCTTCGTCGTCCAGGTTGTGGCCCGTCAGAAGTTTCGTCGCGCCGAACTCCTCGGCGTACCGCGAGAGGAGGTCGCGGCGGAACACGCCGCAGTACGCGCAGGCGGCCATGTCCTCGGGGTCGTTCTCGACTACGTCGTCCATCCGCACGTCGAACTCCTCGGCGTAGGAGACTATCTCGTGGCGGATGTCGAGGTCGGCGGCGAGTTCCTCGCAGGCCGCGACGCTCTCGTCCCGGTAGCCCTCGATCCCCTCGTGGATCGTCAAGGCGACCGTCTCCACGCGGGGGTCCTCCGCGAACGTCTCGTCCAGGATCCGCATGAGGACGACGCTGTCTTTCCCGCCGGAGAGACCTATCACCCACGTCTCGGGGTCCTCGGGCGTCGCCGAGCGCGGAAGCAGGTTGTCCTCGCGGACGCGACTGCGGACACGGCGCTCCACCGACTCGCAGAAGTGGTCTTCGCAGAGGTGCGACCCGGAGTAGGCCGCGTGCATGACCGCCTCGCGGTCGCACTTGTTGCAGTCCATTACCGGACCCTTGCCGAGCGCCGCCCATCACGGTTTCGCCTCGGCGGTTTCGACGCAATAGCCTGGGATCGCAGCCTGAGAACGGTTGATTCGGCGTCGGTGCGAAGCCCCGCGTACGGCAAGGTGACCCCCTCGTGGGGGTGTGCGCCGACAGCGCGGGGTACGCCGCCATGAGCCTCGGGCTGGCGGGGCTGCTTTTCTTCCCCGCGGTCCTCGTCGGGGCGTCGCTCGCCGCGGTCATCCACTTCTGGGCCTGACCGCGGCCGCCCCGTCGGCCAGCGCCGCGAGGACGGTGTCGACGTGGCGCTCGCGGGACGACGAGGAGAACAGTTCGTGGCCGCCGTCGTAGAGGACGACCCTGTCCGCCGACACGCGCTCGCCGATGGCGCGCGTGCTGACGACCCGATCCCGGAGGCTACAGAACACGACCGCGTCGTCGTCGATGGGCGGCAGGCCCTCCTGGGCGGCCAGACACTCTCGGATCCACGACGGGGCGGCGACGCTCGCCCCGGTCTCCAACTGGCGGTCGGTCGCCAGGTCGCCGAGCGCCTCGCGGTCGGTCGTCCCCGCCGGCAGGAGTTCGGCGCTCGTCGGTACCTTCGCGAGCAGGCCGAACAGGACCTCCTGCGGTCCCTCCGGGAACCCCCAGAAGGGGCTGAGGTACACCCGGCGCTCCGCCCCGTCGAGGTACGCGGCGATGAGGCCGCCGGTGCTGTGCGAGAGCAGTCGGTAGCCGTCCAGTTGATTGACGAACTCCGCCACGGGCTCGACGTACTCGCTCCGGAAGTCGCCGATGGTCGTCGGGATGCGGAACGCGTGGACGCGGTACTCCGCCTCGACCAGCCGGTCTATCAGCCACCGGACGTTCCCGTGAAACAGCTTGTTCCCCCAGCCGAGGACGAACACTAAGTCGTCGTCTCCCTCCGCTCCGAACGTGCGCCGGTCCATGGCGTCGCGTTCACCGCATCGTCACAAAAACGGTCGGGTGGTCGCGCCCCGCCGACCGCCGTCGCGGCGCGAAGGCGTTTTGCGGGTCCGGCGAGTAGCGGGACGCGATGACCGGACTGGACCGCGAGGACGCGTTAGACCGCGTGGAGGAACTGGTCGACACCGTGGAAAACGATCGGATGCCCGTCCCGGTGCGCGAGGTGTGGGTGTACGGCGACGTGGCGCTCGGACTGGACCCCGTCGACCGCCTCGACGTCTACCTGACGAAGGACATCCTCATGGACGGCGACCCCGACCGCGAGGACGAGTTCGTGGAGTCCCACGGCGTTCAGGGGGTCGGCAAGACGGTTCGCGCGGACTGGGCCGGCGAGCATCCCGAGCACCTGCGGGCGAACCCGAACGGCCACGCCGCCCCCGAGAAGTGCCTTGCCGCCCACCTGATCGACGACGAACCGATCCACCTGGAGGTGTGCAACGCCAGTTTCGAGGACAACGTCACGCAGCGCCTGCGCGGCGCGGTCGACCGGGAGGCGTACGAGGAGATACTCGACCCCCGCGGGGCCTGCCTCTGGGTCGACGGCACGCGGAGCGACGACGCCTTCGAGAAACTCCGCAACAGCGAACTGCCGTTCCCCACGCTGTCGGAGTCGCTGGAGATGCTCGGGCTGGAACCGGAACAGGCCGAGACCGCCGCCGCGGAGATCCACGCCTGGCGAGAGCAACAGGAAGGCGCGACGGTCCGCGGCGACGTGGTCTAATCGAACAGGCGACCGATCAATCCATCGGCCTCGACGGCCGCGCCCTCACGCCAGTTCGCGGTACAGCGCGACGAGGTCGTCGCCGACGCGGTCGAGTTCGAACCGCTCGCTGGTCGCCTTCGCGCTCTCACCCAGTCGCCGGCGCAGGTCGGGGTCCCGAAGCCGCTCCAGTTCGGACGCGAAATCGCGGTCGACCTTCAGACACTCCTCGCCGTGCTCCAGCCACTCGAAGGTCGGGATGTCCCGCACGACCGGGGGCTTGCCGCAGGCCATCGCTTCCAGGAGCGCCATCCCCTCGTTCTCGTTTTTCGTCGGGAAGACGAACACGTCGCCGGCGGCGTACGCGCCGCGGATGTCCGCGACGTAGCCGGTGAACGTGCAGTTCTCGGGCGCGCTCTCGACTGTCTCCGTCGCCTCGCGGCTCCGGAGCAGGCGGTCGACCGCGCCCCCGCCCGTCGGGTTGAGATAGCCGAACCAGACGAAGTCTGTGTCGGGCATCCGGCGTGCCGTCTCGACGAACGACCGCAGGCCCTTCCGCTCGATGACGTGTCCCACCATGAACGCGACGGTGCCGTCGAGGTCGTAGCGCTCCCGGTACTCCTCGCGCAGGTCCTCGTGGCCCTCCAGCATCGCCGGGTCGAACCCGTTGCTGATGACGGTCTTCGGGACGCCGGTGTACCCGTCGACCACCGCACGGTTGTGCTCGGACGGGCAGACGAGCCGGTCCGCGAGCGAGTAGGCGTACTCCAGATACGGCCGCATCGGGCGGGCCAGCAGGTTCGAGAACGCGAAGCTCTCGCGGAAGTCCTCCGCGGTCTGGTGGGCGTGGGCGACGACCGGAACCCCCCGTCTCCGGGCCCTCTGCGCGCACCGGATCGACCGCGGCCCCATGTTGTTCAGGTGTAGGATATCGGCCGTCAGGTCGGGGTCGGTCGTGTACTCGATCCCCCGGTCGTCCATGATCGTCCGCTGGTTCTCCACGGACTGGGCGTGCCCGCCGGTGATGTGGTCCGCCCACTCGAAGTAGTGGCTCACGCGCATTCGTTGCAGGGCTCTCCACACCCCGGTGGTATCAAGGCCGCGGTAGCGCGGCGACCGGCGGGCGGGTCGACGGCCGAACCCCCGGAGCGGTCAGACTCGTCCCACCGTGACGAAGAAGGGAACGACCTCGCTCCGCCGGTACGCGTCCGCTTGCATCTGGTCGATCACGTCCCGGCCCATCGCGCGCCACGCGGTCCGGAGGCCGTCGTACTCGTCGGCGTCGAGGTCGCCCGACAGCATGGTCTCGCGGTCGTCAGCGAGGCCCTCGCCGGTCGCCTTGCGCTTCGCGTCGGCCAGCGCCGCCTCGGAGTACGGCGGCGCGACGGTCCGCTCGTGGTCGTACCGGCGCGTCTCGACGTCGTCGATCCCGACCTCGTCGAACACCCGGCGCGTTCCCTCACCGCCCAGCGACACGTCCGTCGGAACGCCGTCGAGGTAGGCGCGGCGGGCGCGACCCTCTAGCCGGGACTCGCTCTCGACGCTCGACTCGACGGCCACGGCGTTGTTGTCGGGTTCGACGGCGGCCACGCGGTCCCGCGAGACGCGGGCGAACTCCCTCACCGCGGCCGCCGGGTCGGGCAGGTTGATCAGAAGCGCCTGACAGACCACGAGGTCGAAGGCGTCGTCGGGAAACGGGAGCCGAGTCGCGTCGCCCGCCGCGACCGGGACCCGCTCGCCCGCGACCGCGAGCAGGTCGGGGTCGGCGTCGAGGCCGACCACCTCGCCGGGCGACTCCTCGGCGAGGACGCCGCTCAGTTCGCCCGTGCCGCAGCCCACGTCGAGGACGCGCTCGGTGTCGTCGAGGTCGAGCGGTTCGAGCGCGGCCCGGTCGTCCCACATCCCGCGGCGCGTGTGCCGGAGGTACTCTTCGGTGAACTGGCGCACGGGCGTCGTTTGCGGGGGCGGCGAGAAAAGCCGGTCGGTTCGCGAAACACCCGCGTTCGCCGGGCGCTCTTCGAGCGGTTACGTCTCTCGCAGCCCCTTCACGCGTTCTATGTTCCACTCGAAGCCCTTCCCGTCCTCGTTCGGGGTTTCGAGCACCAGCGGAACGTCGGCGAGGTCGCCGTGGTTGATCAGGGTCCGCATTCCCTCCTCCCCGATGAGACCCTCGCCGATGTGGGCGTGCTCGTCCTTGTTCGTGCCGCATTCGTGCTTGGAGTCGTTGAGGTGAATGCACTGCAGGTGTTCGAGACCGACGATATCGTCGAACTCCGCGACCGTCTCCTCGACGCCCTCGGCGGTCGAGAGGTCGTAGCCCGCCGCGAACACGTGGGCGGTGTCGAGACAGACATCGAGGTCCTGCTCGGAGCGGTCGAGGACCTCGGCGAGGTGCTCGAAGTCGCCGCCGAGTTTCGTGCCGCTGCCGGCGTCGCTCTCGACGAGGACGGTCACGCCCTCCGGGATCGCCAGTTCGTCCAGCGCGCTGGCGGCGTTGTCGAGGCCGCCCTCGACGCCCGCGCCGGTGTGCGCGCCGAGGTGGACGTTGACGTACTCGATGCCGAGTCTGTCCGCGGCGTCGACCTCCTGCTGCATGGCGTCGATCGACTTCTCGCGGAGGCCGTCTTTCGGCGTACAGAGGTTCACGAGATAGGAGGAATGGATGACCCAGGGGCCGTCGAGCTTCTCGGCACTGCCGTCGCGGAAGGCCGCCGCCTCGTCGTCCCCGATGTCGGGGTCCTGCCACACCTGTGGGGAGTGAGTGAATATCTGTCCGCAGTTCCCGCCGACGTCGCGCTGCCGGTCGACGGCGTTGTCGACGCCGTCGGCGATAGACACGTGTGCTCCGACTCGCATGTGTACGGAAAGCGACCGGACTGTCAAAGGTACTTCGAATCCGGCGGCCCGCCCCGTCGCGGGTCAGGTCGGGTCGTCGCGGTGGCGGTTCCAGGCCTCCGTCTCGTACTTCCGCTCGGCGCGGAGACGCGCGTCGTCGATCTCCTGATCGGTCCACCCGCCCGTCCGCGCGTCCGCCCACTCCCGGAGGCACTCCTCCAGCGTCTCGACGGCCTCCTCGCGCGTGACGTTCGCGTGGTTCGTGACGCTCGTCACCCGGCCCTCGAACTCGTCGCGAGTCGTGTCGGGGTCCGAGAACACGCCGAGGTGTTCGGAGACGGTGAGGTCGAAGTTGATCGACCCGTGCTGGATGACGGCGTCGCGCTGGTGGTACTGGGCGTTGCCGCTGACCTTCCGGCCCCCACAGACCAGGTCGTGCGCGGGGTGGATCGCCCGGAGGTAACACGCCGGTTCGTGGATCGCGGGCAGGTCCTCGTCCGCGAACTCGGCGAACACGCCCATCCGGCGGAACGCCTCGATGACCGGTTCGCAAAGCATGGAGTAACAGTCCGTCAGGTCGCCCGGCAACTCGTCGGCGGGCGCGACGACGCTGTAGGAGATATCGCCGACGTTGTCGTGGTAGATGCCGCCGCCGCCGGTCTGTCGACGGACGACGTCGATCCCGCGGCGCTTGCAGTACCCCCAGTCGACGGTCTCCGGGTCCTGCCGGTAGCCCAGCGAGAGGCAGTTCGGGTCCCAGCGGTACACCCGAACCGTCCGGGGTCCCCCGGACGACGCCGTCTCGGCGGCGATCTCGTCGAGCGCCATGTTCATCGCGCCCGAACGGGACTCTTCGCTGACGAAACGCCAGTCGTTGTCTGCGAGCGACGACCGCAGGGAACCGGAATCGTCGGCCATACCGGGAGTACGTTCGGTCGGGACAAAGCCGTTGTGCAGTCAGCGGCGGCGTTAACGCTGACCGGTCGCCACAGGCCCCACAACCTCGGGGGATGGGTTCGATGCGTGTCCTTTGTTCCCTGTACACGGATGCAAAGCAGGAGGCCATCTAGCGATTCGAACTTCTTATCACGTAGAAAACTTTTCCAAGTCATATACCTCGTACGGGTTCGAAAACCGCCGGACTGGAGTCCAATCGGTCTTGTTCGAAGTGAGATCAAGGCACACGCCACAACTCGAACCCCAAACCTGTGAGGCCCGGTCTGCCGATATTTGATGTATCGTCATGTACTTTATCGCTGTTTCGCTCCGGACACACGGGGCTTAAACCCGCCCATCCGCTACGGATCCGGTATGGTGCAGAACGTGGCCGGGACACTCCCGGAACTGGAACCCGAGGACTTCTATCTGCTCTCGGGCGTCGAGCAGGGGATGCGGTTCTCCGAGTGGGTCCGGAAGGAGGAGCTGCCGGAGTTCTCCGGCCTGACCGAAGAGGAGGTCGACTACCGAGTGGACCGGTGTCTCGACTACGGGTTGATCGAGCGGAAGACGATCCAGTACGAGGGGTACAGCCTCAAGTTCGAGGGGTACGACGCCCTGGCGCTGCACGCCTTCGTCGAGCGCGACACCATCGAGGGGTTCGGCTCGTCGCTCGGCGTCGGCAAGGAAAGCGACGTGTTCGAGGTGCAGTCGTACAAGCCGCTGGCGCTGAAGTATCACCGCGAGGGGTTCACGAACTTCCGCGAGGTGATGAAAGAGCGCGACTACACCTCCGACCGCGAGCACGTCTCGTGGCTCTACACCGCGCGGAAGGCCGCCGAGCGGGAGTTCGAGGCCATGGAGGCGCTGTATCCCGACGTGGAGGTGCCGCGGCCGGTCGACCAGAACCGCCACGCCATCGTGATGGAGAAGATAGACGGCGTGGAGCTCTCGCGGACGGGGCTAGAGGACCAACAGGTAGTGCCGGTGCTCGCGCTGATCCTAGACGAGATGAGCGCGGCGTTCGCGCACGGGCGCGTGCACGCGGACATGAGCGAGTACAACGTCTTCGTCAACGAGCATGGGATCACTATCTTCGACTGGCCCCAGTCGGTCCCGACCGACCACGAGAACGCCGACGAGTTCCTCGAACGCGACGTCGAGAACTTGGTCGGCTACTTCCAGCGGAAGCACCCGCAGCACGTGCCCGACGACGTCGATATCCCGAGGGTTGCGGCCGCCGTCGAGGAGGGTGACGAGGGCCGCATTCGGACGCTGATCGAGGAGTAAACCTTATGCCGGTATATCGAATTACGGGAACGGCACAGTATAGGTTCGGAACGTGGAAACCGACAAAGCACCAACCGTAGGACACAATGAGGCATCGGGCACTGTCTGTTCAGCACCTCCTCAGTGGGAATCATGCCATCCAGTGCCTGATCCGGTTGGCTGGTGTAGGACGTACCGTCGGTGTCTACGCAACCGCGAACAGACCGTCGTCGACCGACGGAACGAATACCGTCCTGTCCAGCAGTACGGGATGGCCGTGGATGTCACTTCTCTGCGTCATCCGCCACCGCTCCTCGTGGCTATCTCGGTCGACAGCGATTAGATCGCTCCCCGCACCGAGATAGACGTGGTCCAGGCCTACGATCGGATCGGTCTCGGGGAGAGCGATTCCGGTTCGCCAGCGTTCCGTGCCAGTCCCCGCATCGACTGCTGTGAGAAACAGGTTCTGCAGATCCGGACCGGCCTGAGCGTACACCGTCCCCGTCGTGACGTCGAGCGCCGGCGAGTTCACCACGACGGAGGAGTCACTGGCGTCGTCGAAGGCCGTCCACCGTGTCTCGCCGGTCTGCCGGTCGAGTGCGCGCAGAGAGCGCTCACTCGCAACTAAGACGGCGTCCGCACCCACCGTCGGGGCGTTCGACACGTCCTCGTCGAACGACCGAGACCAGGCGAGGTCTCCAGTGGTTCGGTCGACCGCGGCGACGAGGCCAGCGGAGTCGCAGACGAATACTCGGTCCCCCGTGACTGCCGCCGGCGTCCTCGGGTTACGGTCCGTCGACGTTTCGCGGTCACCACTCGGAACTGACGTTCGCCAGACCACGTGACCGTCCCGGTCGATCGCCAGCAGTGTCCCACTGTCCGTCGTCACAAACAGTCGATCACCATCGACTTTCGGTGCTGTACTGATACGGTCGTCGGTCTCCCGGCACCACCGTTCTGTCCCGTCGGCAAGTGCCAGGGCGTGAACGCCACGACCGCTTCCGAAACAGACCAGGTCGCCGATAGTCGCCAGTTCGGTGATACCCGATGTCACTTCTGCCGTCCACTCCGCGGTGGCGCTCCTAGCGTCGAACGCGAACACGCGGCTCAACCCGTTCGAGATCACGGCGTACCCGTCGCTGACGACCGGTGGAAAGTCGAACGAGATTCTATCGTCTGGATCGGGGGGCAGGGCCCGCCAGTGTGTCTGCGGACAGTCGGCCGGGCCGGCTGTGTTCGGACGGACCCCTGTGTTCTGCCGGTCTCCGTAGATCGACTCCCACGTTCCGGTGACGGCTGCATCCAGTGGTTCGTCGTGCAGCGCATCGTGGGTGGTGTCGCCACACGAGACGGTCCCGCTGGAGGTCTCGTCCTCAGCAGTGAACAGACAACCAGCGAGTAGCCCGGTCGTTCCCGAAACGGTCCCGAGAAACGTCCGTCGGTTCATCGAGGGGATCCAGTCATCGTTTGATTTTCTCGTTGGACGGTAGTTCTTCACGCGCCGGTTCAGAACGGGAGAAACGGATCGGACTGTAATACCCTGTCGATCTCCTCGCCGGTCGTGCTGTTGTTCCGGACGGGGCTGGATCCACCAGCCCAGCCGAGATGGTCCTCGGGACTCGCTTCGGTCGGTAGCGACTGATACCGCCAGTCGGCCTCGTATTCGTCGTTCGTGTGAGAAGTGGGATGATTCACGATCGTGACTGACTGGTGTTGCGGACGACTGCTCACTTCTCGGCGAAGACTCCGGATTCACCCTTAGTTCCTTTTGTTACGCCCTCTACCTTCCGAACCTGTGGTACAGCAGCGACGCCTACCGAGCGCGGCACGCTCGAACACGTTCGCAGCAAGATTCAGGCTGCGAGCGCGCGAACGTTCGACCGCGGAGTCGAGCGCATCGATCTAGGGTCAGCGGAGTCGCAACCGGCCTCACCCCGTTCTCAGGTCCTTGGAATCCGAGACGGCCTCGTTTAGTGGCATCCCGAATCTCGAAATGAGGCCATGACCCGGAACGTCGGTGCTCCCGGCGACGACACGTCTCGCAGAGCGTTCCTCGCAACGACCGGCGCGGCCGCTGCTGCGCCCGCCGGCAACCGCGAGCAGAACCAGCGGGCCGGCGCGGCGGCGCAGTCCGACGTGCCGCTGCCCTCCCCGCTGGAGGTCGCCGACGTCCACGAACAGGGCGTCAGGTCACGCTGAAGAGCGTCCCGGCGCGCCGCATGGCCCACCCCGGCGAGTCCATGGCGGTCCGGTCGAACTGCCCCGGGTGTGGGCGTTCCAGGCCGACGACCGCGACCCGAGCGCCCCCGGTCCGATCATCCGGACGGTCGAAGGCGAGGACACCGAGGTGACGCTCGACAACAATGACAGTCAGCACCCGCATACGCTGCACTTCCACGGCATGCGCAAGACGTGGGAGAACGACGGTGTCCCGACGACGACGACGACGGGGATCACCGTCCCGCCGGACGAGACTCACACAGACGAGACCCCGGCGAACGTGCCCGAAACCCATCACCGCCACTATACCAGACCCACCGGCACATCGATATGGGGATGTACGGCATCTTCCGGGTCGACCCTGCGGGGTACGAGCCCGCCAACCGGGAGTACTTCCTACGCTCAAGGACCGGGACTCCCGGGTCAACCGAACGCTCGCCGGCAAGGACGTGAGCTACAGTCCGCGGAACCGCAACCCCGACGTGTTCACGATCGACGAGAAATCCGCGCCAAGGACGCTCTACCCCGAGGACGGGTCGCCGCTCATCGTCTCGGAGGGCGACACCGTCCGCCTCCACACGGTCAACGCCGTCTACATGTCCCACTCGATGCACGTCCACAACCACCGCTTCCGACTCCTCGGCCTCCTCCTCGGACTCGACCATCCCGGCCGGGACGCCGCGCTCGGCGTCGCCCTCGTGGTAGCGCTCGACGTACGTCCGGCGCACCTGGTCGTGGGCGCACCGCTCGGCCTCGGAGTACCGTCTCTCGTCGCTCGCGGCCCGGCTCTCCGGGTCCTGTTGGACCCGCTCGTTCACGACCGCGCTCCTCGGCGTAGTACGACCGTATGTGCTCGACCTTCGGGTCGAGCGCGTCGGCGGTGTAGTCGATGTCGTAGTACGCGCCGTTGCCGAGTACCGACCCGTGGTTCATCAGCCCGTACCGCTGGAACGCCTTCTTCCCGTCCCGGACCTGTTCGCGGGTGACGGCTGGCAATGCGGGCGAACACGCTCGGGTTCCTTCGCGGCCCGGCCCGTCACGCTATCTGTCGGAGAGTTCCTGCATGGCCGCGTGCTCGGCGTACTCCTCGACCGTCGGTTGCCCCCAGAACCGCACGTCGCCGCTCCGCTGGTCGAAGTCGATGACGTTCGACTCGGCGAGCTTCGGCAGGTGGATGTGATGGAGGTCGGTGGCCACCCGCTCGACGTGCTCGTCGGAGGGGTCGCCACCCGCCTCCCAGACCGCGACCTGTTCGGCGAGGTCCTCGTAGTCGACGGTGTCGTCGGCCGCGTTCACGAGGTGGTAGAGAACGTATCGACGCCGCTGGTCCGAGAGGAGGTCGAAGACGGTGTCGAGCGACGGCGTCGATACGGGACCGCTCGCGCCGGCACCGGCGCGGTCGTCGTCGGCGTCGTCCCCGTCGTCATCGCTCATGTTCCGGTTCGACAACACGTTGTATCTCGTCACCAAAGAACTATCAGTCTAGTCACTTAGTGATATCTGCATAACGACTTCGCCTCTTCCAACCAAGGTAACCACTGAATTTATATCGCGGTACATTGGATCGGAGGTAATGAGCGACACCGAGGTCGAACTGGCAACTAAGTGGGAACCGAGTACGCGGGTGGTCGAAGCGATAGCCGAGGCGGAGGGGGTCGATCCGATCGCGCTGGACCCGCCGCTCAACGCGGTCATCGACCTCGATGCCCTGGACGAACTGTTCTCGCCGGCCGGCGGCGTCCCCCGTCCGAGCGGCCGGGTCGAGTTCGAGTACGACGACTACGACGTCGTCGTCGAAAGCGACGGCGCGGTCACCGTCGAGCCGAAAGACGCCCCTTCGCCGTAGTCACCGCCCCGACGCCGGGAACCGCTCGGTCGAGTCGGACTCGCCCGCGTCGACGACTGACCCGACGTCGACGGCCCTCGCCTCGTAACGCTGTCGCCGTGTCTCGGACGGCGACTCCTACTTCTCGTCGAGTCGCCGTTCCGGCGGGCTCCGCCACGCGCGAGTGAGGACGTGGTGAGTTCCGGCGAGCGGCTGCTCGCGGGAGAGTGCGACCGGAGCCGATGGCTTCGGGAACCGAGCGCCGAACCGGACGGGGCGGCCGTCAGCGCCTCCGCCGGTGACGGGTGTCAGGAGAAGCGAAACGCCGGTGACGACCGGCACCGTGGCTACGCCGCCGGAGCGAGACCGGACGACCGACGGACGAGCGGCGCGCTATACGAAACACGTCACACTAAGGGGCCTGAATTTTTCGTTCCTGCTAGCTATTCGAGATAGTAATGATCGCACGGTCAGTAGAAACGGACCGAGATCGGCGTAGATCGGATCTGTCGGCGCGACGGACCGCCGCGCGTTTCGAAGCGCTTAAACTCGGAAGCCGAGTACGAGTGGGTAACTCGCTGGACGACGGGCACCAGCGGGCACCCGTTTACTCGGGACGGAATGTGGCCGGGTCACCGGCTGAACCACAAGCGCCCGTGGTGATAACCATGGCACAGAGCTTCTACTCACACATCAAGGAAGCGTGGCGGAACCCGGACGACGGCAAACTCGCCGAACTCCAGTGGCAGCGAAAGCAGGAGTGGCGCGACCAGGGCGCTATCGAGCGCATCGACCGCCCGACCCGCCTCGATAAGGCCCGCGAACTGGGCTACAAGGCGAAGCAGGGCGTCGTCGTCGCTCGGACCAGCGTCCGCAAGGGCTCGGCCCGCAAGGAGCGGTTCCGCGCCGGCCGACGCTCGAAGCGCCAGGGTGTCAACGCGATCACCCGTCGCAAGAACCTCCAGCGGATCGCCGAGGAGCGCACCTCCCGGAAGTTCCGCAACCTGCGCGTCCTCAACTCCTACTGGGTCGGCGAGGACGGCAGCCAGAAGTGGTTCGAGGTAATCATGGTGGACCCGGAGCACCCCGCCATCGAGAACGACGGCGACCTCGACTGGATCTGCAACGACACTCACGAGAACCGCGCGTTCCGCGGCCTCACGAGCGCCGGGCAGAAGAACCGCGGCCTCACGGAGAAGGGCAAAGGCACGGAGCACACCCGCCCGAGCAACAACGGCGGCAAGGGCCGCGGAAAGTAACGCCCCGGCCCAACCGGTCTCGGGCAGCGTTCCGGACGCCACCGGATTTCTACGTTTTTCGCGCCCGTAGCGCCGCGTCTCCCGCCCCGTCGGGAGCCAGGACCTCAGTACTCCGCCGCGATCCCGTTCCGGGTGCGTTCGGGGTCGGGAAGGTAGTCGTCCTCGCGAGCGTTCAGCGGGACGGTCGTCCGCGGGTCGAGCAGTTCGACGTCGGCATTGTTCGCGGCGCGCTGGGCCTCGCGGCGCATCGCGCCCCACGCGACGACCGTGACGTCCTCGCCCTCCTCGACGACGGCCGCGTCGCCGAAGGGGACGAGGTGTTCGCCTTCGGGTACCCCACCGCTGACCGCGCGGTAGAGCCGCGTCGCTCCCGGAGCCGACGCCGTTCGGGACCACGTTTTATGTCGCGGGTCGACGTATCTCGACCTATGAACGGCGCTGACAGGTTCTTTCTGGTCGTGACGCTGCTGATCTTCGCGCTCATCTTCGCCGGCGTGATAATTGCCGTACTGGGCCTGTAGCGCGTTCCCGGTCGCGTCCGCGCCCCGTCCGGCGCTGGTCCGACCGACTCGGCGACCGAGGCCGGCCGACCGGAGTCAGTCGAGCGGCACCTCGACGAGCGTCATCTCGTCGGCCGACGCGACGTCGTTCAGCGTCGCTTCTATCGCTTCCCAGTCGTCGGCGCGGTGGGCCTCGATCCCGAAGCTCTCGGCGAAGGCGACGAGGTCCGGGTTAGAGAGCGCCGTCCCGAAGTGCTCGCTCCGGTGTTGCTCCTGATGCTTCGAGATCATCCCGTAGTCGTCGTCGCGGAACACGACGACCGTGTACGAGCAGCCGAGGCGACTCGCCGTCTCGATCTCGGCGGCGTTCATCAGGAACCCGCCGTCGCCCGTCGCGACCACGACGTCCTCGTCCAGCGCGAGGTCCGCGGCGACGCCCCCGGGGACGGCGATCCCCATGCTCGCGAGCCCGTTCGAGATGATACAGGTGTTCGGTTCGTAGGCGGGGAAGCGCTTCGCGATCGCCATCTTGTGGCTTCCCACGTCCGAGATCAGGACGTCTTCGTCGGCCATCGCGTCGCGCAGCAGCGGGAGGACCCGCCGGACCGTCACGGGGTCGCCGGCGTCGGGCCGCACGCCGACGTCGTCCGCGATGCGCTCGCGGAGGTCCGTCCACCACGTCGAACACTCCGTCGAGAGGCGGCCGGTCAGTTCCTCCAGCGCCCGGGAGACGTCCGCGACCACCTCCACGTCCGGGTTGTAGTGGCGGTACACCTCGGCGGGTTCGGCGTCGACGTGAATGACCGTCTTCTCGGGGCCGGGGTTCCACTCCTCGGGGTCGTGCTCGGCGACGTCGTAGCCGACGGCCACCACGCAGTCGGCGCGGTCGATCGCCGTCGCCGACTCCCCGTCCGGACCGGATTCGAGCGTCAGCAGCGAGTGCTCGTCGGCGTCCGAGACCGCCCCCTTCCCCATGAACGTCGCGACGACCGGAACGTTGGTCGTCTCGACGAACGCGCGCAGCTGCTCGGCGGCGCGGGTCCGGACCGCGCCGTTGCCCGCGAGGACGATGGGCTGGTCAGACCCCGCGATCAGGTCGGCGGCGCGCGAGAGCGACGCCTCGTCGGGGTCGGGTCGGCGCACCCGCTCGCGCGTCGGGAGCGGCGTCGCGTCGATCGACTCGGCCGCGACGTCCTCGGGGACCTCGAGGTGGGTCGCGCCGGGCTTCTCGTGCTCGGCCAGCTTGAACGCCTTGCGCACGGACTCCGGGACCGTTTCGGGCGCGCTCACCTGCGTGTTCCACTTCACGATGGGCTCGAACGTGTCGACGACGTCCAGCGCCTGGTGGCTCTCCTTGTGCAGGCGTTCGAGGCCGCCCTGTCCCGTGATGGCGACGAGCGGGCTCTTGTCGAGGTGGGCGTCGGCGACGCCCGTCAGCAGGTTCGTCGCGCCCGGGCCGAGCGTCGAGAGGCAGACCCCCGCGTCGCCGGTCACGCGGCCGTGGACGTCGGCCATGAACGCCGCGGCCTGCTCGTGGCGCACCGGGAAGAAGTCCACGTCGGAGTCCCGCAGGGCGAAGAGGACGTCCTCGAGTTCCTCGCCGGGGATGCCGAAGACGTAGTCGACGCCCTCCGCCTCCAGGCACTCCGCCAGCAGGTCGGCGGCGTTCGTCATTCGGCCGGATCGCCCTCCTTGCTCGGGCCGTGAGACACCCGGACGGTCTTCTCGTTGACGAACTCGCGGATGCCCTGTTTCGCCAGTTCGCGACCGTAGCCGGAGTCTTTCACGCCGCCGAACGGCAGCCGCGGGTCGGACTGGACGAGTTCGTTCACGAACGCGAGGCCGGACTCGAACCGCCGGGCGACGCGCTCTAACTCCTCCGTCCAGACGCTCGCGCCGAGGCCGTAGTCGATATCGTTGGCCTTCGATATCGCCGCCGCCCCGTCGGGCACCTCGAAGACGGTCGCGACCGGACCGAACACCTTCTTGTCGGCGGGCGAGCCCTCGGGGACGTCGGTGACCACGGTCGGCGGGTAGAAGTGGCCGTCGCGGTCCATCGGTTCGCCGCCGGGCCGCACCTCGGCCCCCTGCTCGACGGTCGCCTCGACCTGCTCGTGTCGGTCCTCCACGAGGCCCTCGCGGGCCTGCGGTCCCACGTCGGTGTCGCCGTCGGTCGGGTCGCCCGTCCGCAGCGCCTCCGTCTCGTTCAGGAAGCCGTCGAGGAACTCGTCGTACACGTCCTCGTGGACGATAAGGCGCTTCGCGGCGATGCAGGACCGCCCGGAGCTGATGACCCGCGCCCGGACCCCGACCTCGCAGGCGCGCTCCAGCGGCGCGTCGTCGAGGACGAAGAACGGGTCGCTCCCGCCGAGTTCGAGGACGTGCTTCTCGAGGGTCTTCCCGGCCGTCTCGGCGACGTTGCGACCCGCGCCCTCGCTGCCGGTGATGGTGACGGCGCGGACCCGGCCGTCGCGTCTCACGCCGATAGCGTCCGAGCCGACCATCAGCGTCGCGAAGACGTCCTCTGGGTAGCCGGCCTCCCGGAACACGTCCTCGATGACCTTCGCGCAGCCGGGCACGTTCGAGGCGTGCTTGAGCAGGCCGACGTTGCCCGCCGTCAGCGTCGGCGCGGCGAAGCGAAACACCTGCCAGAACGGGAAGTTCCACGGCATGATAGCGAGCACGGGGCCGAGCGGCTGGCGCGCGACGAACGTGTCGGCGTCCGTCTCGCCGCCGACGTGCTCGTCCTGCAGGAACGCCGCCGCGCGCTCTGCGTAGAAGTCACGGACCCACGCGCACATCTCGACCTCCGACCGGCTCTGCTCGACCGGCTTGCCCATCTCCACGGTCATCAGCCCGGCGTACTCGTCGCTGTTCTCGCGCAGCACCTCTCCGGCCCGCTCTAGCAGCGCCTCGCGCTCTGCGGTCGGCTGCTCGCGCCACTCCTCGAAGGCGTCGCTCGCGCGGTCGAGCAGGTCGTCGACGTCCCCCTCGCCGTGCGTCTCGTACGAGTCTAGGGTCCCCTCGGTCGCCGGATCGACACTCTCCGTCATGAGTTCCCCACCCCGGCCTCGGCCGGGTATCGGTGCGCGTACTACGGCGGAGAGACGCTTATCTCTGTGGGGCGATCGGACGCGGTCGGCGAACCGAACGGGATCAGGCTGGGCCGGTCCCTTCCGGCGGGTTGCGGAAGAGACCGTCCGTCATCGCGACGAGACCGACCGCGGCACCGGCGACCAGCGCGGTGCGGGACGGGACCGAGAACAGATGACCTGCGAGCAGCGAGAGCAACAGCGCTGCCGGGATGACAGCCAGAACGAGGTCGTAGCGCGATACTCCGGCGTCGCGCGCCGTGCGTCGGCCGTTGCCGAGACTGTCGATCATACTATCACCACCCCCTATCGGCACGTACGACGGGCTCCCACTAAAACCCTATGGTTCAGTTCAGCCAACACACTCCGAAGCCGCATGTGAGTCCGCTCTCGAATATTCGTGGCCACCGGATTGGATAGCCATAACTTACAGGCGGGGGTCGAGGGGCGGCGAGCAGGGGCGAACGGGCGACAGTACCGGCTCGGTCGCTTACCGGGCGGATCGCGGTACTCGGGAACGCCAGAGCGGTGCGGTCGACCCGGGAGTGCGCGCCGCCCGCGTCGGCCGTTAGCGGACTTCGCCGTAGCGCTCGGCGAGGTAGTCCCGAACCTCCTCGCTCTCCGCGACCACTTCGCCGTGCTGGTGGTCGACGAGCACCGGGAGCTGGTCCTCGGCGACCGCTTTCAGTTCGTCGTGGACCTGCTCGTTCAGCACCTCCGGGTCCTCGCCCGGGCG
Source organism: Halobacteriales archaeon QS_9_68_17 (assembly GCA_003023565.1). GTDB lineage: Archaea > Halobacteriota > Halobacteria > Halobacteriales > Natronoarchaeaceae > Halostella. Next base: position 66,269 of record PXSA01000037.1, on the reverse strand, counting down.
ACGCGGGTTATGCGCGACGTAGGAGAGTCCGAGGTCGGTGAGTTTCTCGCGGACCGATTCGCTGTGCGGACAGCCTTCCGCCTGGTAGAGTTCGAGCACGTTCGTAAAAGAACGCGGCGGACTAAAAGCGTCGACCGCGCCGTCGCGGAAAGCGCCAGATCCGGGCGGGCGACGCGTTCCCCGGTCCGTACGACCGTCCGCCGGTTCCCGGACCGCCCTCGCGTGCGGCCCGGTACTCGGTCTTCGTACTCCTCTCGCACGGAGGAGACGGGCCGGTGCGGTCCGCCGACGGGTTGTCCCCTCGTCTTCGGTATGTCGGGTTTCACCCCTTCCGCTGCCGGACTGATACGGTCGGACTCCTCGTCCGGGCCGACGCCCCGCGCCGGCCGGGCCGCCGCGCTCGGGTCGCCCGCGAGACATGTTAGCACGCGCCGCGAACGTCGGTCGATGGTCGACCGCCCGCGCAAGCAGCGGCCCGTCCCTGCTGGAAGTCGCCGCGAACCGGCGCACGAGAGGGACCGACTCGGCGACCGTACAGGTCAGGTTTGCAGGCGATCGAGGGGTTTTGGTTCCGGGAGTCGGAGTGTGGAACGGCCGGTCACCGGTTCGCTGAGTTAGCCCGAACCGGCCTAACCATCCGGTAGAGTTAGCCAGCTTAGACAAAAAGTACTTGAACGACCCCGCCTTAACCCGAGGTGAAGGTCAACACGGCTTTCTATCATGCAAGGACAATCCCAACAGCAGGCCTACGACCGGGGGATCACCATCTTCTCGCCGGACGGTCGCCTGTACCAGGTCGAATACGCCCGCGAAGCGGTCAAGCGCGGTACGGCGAGCATCGGCGTCCGGACCGCGGACGGCGTCGTCCTCGTCGTCGACAAGCAGCTCCGCTCGCGGCTGATGGAGCCGAACAGCATCGAGAAGCTACACAAGGCCGACGACCACGTCGGCATCGCGAGCGCCGGCCACGTGGCAGACGCCCGCCAGCTCATCGACTTCGCCCGCCGCCGGACGCAGGTCAACCAGATCCGCTACGGCGAGCCGGTCGGCGTCGAGACGCTGACGAAGGAGGTCACCGACCACATCCAGCAGTACACGCAGACCGGCGGCGCGCGCCCGTTCGGCGTCGCGCTGCTGATCGGCGGCGTCGAGAACGGCGAGCCTCGCCTGTTCGAGACCGACCCCAGCGGCACTCCCAACGAGTGGAAGGCGCTGGCCGTCGGCCGCGACCGCGGGGAGATCCAGGAACACCTCGAAGAGCACTACGAAGAGGGCGCGGACCTCGACACGGGGATCGACCTCGCGCTGGAGGCGCTCGCCTCGGTCAAGGACGGCGAGTTCGAGCCGTCCGGCGTCGGCGTCGCCACGATCGACGTCGAAACCGAGCGGTACGACGAACTCGACGAGGACCGCGTCGAGGCCCACCTCGACGAACTCGGTCTCCTCGAAGGGGAGGAGGACGAATAATGCACGACGACTTCACCAACGACGGACGCATCGACGACGGCCTCTCCGGGGCCAGGGAGCCCGAGATCGGCGAGATGCCGACGAACTCCCTGACCATGGACGACCTGGACAACGTGAACGAGACCGGGACGACCACCGTCGGCCTCACCACGGCCGACGGGGTCGTCATCGCGACGGACATGCGCGCCAGTCTCGGCGGCCGGTTCGTCTCGAACAAGAACGTCCAGAAGGTCGAGCAGGTCCACCCGACGGCGGCGCTGACGCTCGTCGGCTCCGTCGGCGGCGCGCAGTCGTTCATC
>PXSA01000037.1:0-64472 GCA_003023565.1 Halobacteriales archaeon QS_9_68_17 | reverse complement strand
GTCAAGGACGACTACACCGTCACCGGCTCCGGCATGCAGGTCGCCTACGGCCTCCTCGAACAGGAGTACGAGCCGGGCCTCTCCAACGAGGAAGCCAAGGCCATCGCGGCCCGCAGCGTTCACAGCGCCGCGGAGCGCGACACCGGCTCCGGCAACGGCGTCTACCTCGCCGAGATCACCGGCGACGGCGTCGACATCCAGGGCCACGAGGACTTCGACGACGTCATCTGAGGTCGTCGAGCACGTCTCCGCGTTCCCCGCAGTAGTGGGCGAACGCGCGCAGTTCTTCCGCCGATAGCTCCTGGTACGCGCCGTCGGCTATCTTCGCCAGCGCGCCGTCGACGGCGGCCGCGGACCGCTCTACCTCGAACGTGGCGCTGACGTGGCACTCGCCGTCGGCCCGGCGGCGCTCGGCGCGGTAGATCGCCTCCAGGAACGTCGCCTTCCGCGACCGGTCGCCCGCGCCGACGCCGAGGTAGAAGAACGCGAGGGCGTCGACGAGCGGGTCGTCCAGCGCCTCGTCGGCGAACACCCGGTCGCGGTCGCGCGGCTCCATGTGTTCGAACAGGAGCGCGAGGTCGAACGCCGCGTCCCGCAGGCGCTTGCGGATGCGGTATCGGGCGTCGTACGCCGACTGGTCGCTCTCGTGCGCGGCCTCGCCGCGGAGAAAGGCCCTGTCGGCCGGCGTGAGGATCCCTCGGTCGCGGCTGTCGTTATCAGTCATCGTGTAGCTCTCCGGCGGCCCGATATCGTCGGGATCGGACTAACCGTGCCGTCTATCGAGTCGGGTTTCGCAAAAGAGTTGGGGCGGCCCCGCATCGTGGAGCGGACGCGCCGTCGCTGAGAGCGGCGGGCGAACGACCGGCCTCACTCCGCGGACGGGGGACGCGGCGGGTCGCCGCCCCGGACGCGGGCGTCGACGTACTCGTCCAGCATGTCGAACTGCCGGGAGAGACCGTGTTCGTCGACGCCGACCGGGGCCTTGAAGAAGGAAGCCAGGTGTGTCTGGAGGCCGCCCTCGCCGCGGCGGTCCGCCTCCGCGAGCAGACGGACGAGGTCGAGGACGAGCGGTGCCGCGAGCGCCGAGTCCGACCCCTCCCACGTGAACTGCAGCGTCATCTCGGTGCCGAGAAAGCCCTCGAAGTGGACGTAGTCCCACGCCGTCTTCCAGTCCGACAGCGACGGCGCGTAGTCGATCCGCACCCGATTGTGGCCCACGTCCGGGAGGATGCCGTCGAGGATGTCCCCCTTGCTCTCGACTTTCCCCGCCTTGTTCGCCTCGTCTTCCAGCACGCGACCGTCGGTGTTGCCGAGGATGTTGTGGCCCTCCCACGACCGGACGCGTAGGTTCCGTCCGGCGAACATCGGGCCGAGCGCCGCCTTCACCAGCGACTCGCCGGTCTTCCCGTCGTTGCCCATGTGAGGGACTCCCTCCGCGGCGGCGAGGCCGCGCAGGCCGCCGAGCGAACTGCCGGCGCTCGGCGTGAAGTTCGCGTACGGGTGTCCCTCCGCGAGCGCGGCGTAGGCGTACAGCGCGCTCGCCGGCAGGTCGCGGTCGTCGTCCGCGACGGCGGCCTCGAACGCGTCGCGCGAGTCGTACCGCTCGGGGTCGTCGACCGGCGGTTCGGTCGAGGCGACGTTGACCACGACGACCTCGTCGAGGTCGTTCTCGCGGCGGAACCGCTCGTAGTCGGCCCGGAGGCGCTCGACCGTTTCGCCGACGGTCCGGTCGTCTTCGAGCAACTCCCCGTCCGCCAGGTCGGCCACCCTGTCGCCGCAGTTGAGCGCCGTCCCGCGCTCGATCCGGTCGTCTATCGCCGCCAGGTCGTCCCGGACGGCGTCTATCGTCTCGCGGTCGGGCACGCCGTTCGCCGCGCGGAGGCGCTCCGCGTCGTCGACGAGGTCGCCGTCGCGGATGTCGTGGCCGCCGAAGACGAACTCCTCGACCGGGGCAGGTCGAGCGCGGTGCAGGGCGGCCGCTCCGTCACGAGCCCCGTCGCATCGGTCGCGCCCGTCGAGAGCGCGCGAGCGCCGACGATAGCCGTCGTCGCGGTGTTTCCCCGCGCGCCTATCAGCCAGACGCCCGTGGTCATGCCGGCCCTCCGTCCGGCGTCGATGAGCGAACGATCCTCCCGGTCCGACGGCGTGCGTTCCGTTGCATATGTCCAAGGGTCCTCGGGCCGTCCCCGCCGAGTCGCGCCGACGCGGCGGCCGGACGGGGCGTGAGTGAAGTTTAACGTCGCTGATGAAAGTACTACTGGCTGCTCTCGAAGCCGAAATATCTCGGCGGCCGTCGCTCTGTGTCACGCTCGGCACGCGGGGCGGTCGAGGCGTGCCCGTCGGTCCGCGTTTCGTCGGCAGTGACGGCCGCGGGGACGGCGCTCCTGCCCATCCCCCTCGCACCGTTTATTGCCGTCCTGTGGGTTCTCGACCGGCTCTTCGGCGGCGACCGAGCCGGGCGGACGGTCGATAGAGTAGAGCGTCAGTTGGTACGAGAGCCGACCGAACGCCGCCGCGGAACACGAGGACGCCGGGCGCGGTCGCGAGGAGACCGACCACCGCAGCTTCCGGATGCCCGAAGGGATCGAAGAGGACGATAGCACTGCGACCTACCGGGACGGCGTCCTCGAAGTGACCCTCGATGACCGAGGGCGCGACCACCCGTAGCCAGTCTATCGGGATCGAGGGCTGACGGTCGCGCCGGCTCGCCGTAGCGCGTTCGACTCGCCGACTTCTCCGTCGCTCGTTTCAGGTCACCGGTCCGTCGGCGCGCTGTAGAGACGGACCGGAGCGGGCGTCGCTACGCCCCTTCGACCAGCCGCTTCAGCTGTTCGGGCGGGACCGCACCCCGAGCGGCGTGGCCGTCGTACGCGAACGTCGGGACGCCGGTGACGCCCTGCTGGCGAGCCTCGCGGAACTGCCCTTCGACCTCGCTCCGGAGCGTGTCGTCGCCTATCGCCGACCGCACCTCGTCGGCGTCGATGCCGGTTTCCTCGGCCAGACCGGCGAGCACGTCCGCGTCGCCGATGTCGCGCCCCGCCTCCCAGAGCGCGTCGTAGACCGACTCGTCGAACTCGGCCCACGTCTCGTAGGGGTAGTGCTCTTTTACGTAGTAGGAGGCGGTCTGGGCGTCCAGCGAGTCGACGTCGGTGACGAGTTCGTCGACCATCTCGACGTCGTACTTCTCCTGCAGGCGCTTCACGTTCTCGCGGGCCTGCGAGTAGTAGTCCTCGTCCTTGCCGTCGTCGACGTCGTGGTCGATCTCGCCGTTCTCGTCGCGCTGCTGGCTCCGGAGGTCGAACGGGTGCCAGTCGACCTGCAGTTCCTCCTCGCGCGTGTCCTGATACCGGCGCAGCGACTCGCGGCCGAGGTAACAGAACGGACAGACGTAGTCGGCGAACACCGTGATGGCGGCCTCCTCTCGCTGTTGGCTCATGTCCTCCGGTAGGCGATCCGGACGGAAAAGGCGGGCGTTCGGGTGTGCCGGCCGCGCACAGCCACGGCGGCCGGGCGACGCTCGGCGGGCGATCGGACGGGCGAGCGTTTGAGCGTCTCCTCCGACGTACCGACGGCCATGTACGGCGACCGCGGCCGGATCGGTCTGATCGTCCCCTCGTCGAGCACGACGAACGAACCGGAGTTCGCGGGCGCGCTCCCGTCGGGCGTGTCGCTGCACGCCGCGCGGATGCGTCTCGACGGCGTCGACGCCGACTCGCTCTCGGCGATGGTCGACGACGTGGAGCGGTGCGCCGACCTGCTGGCGACGGCCGACGTGGACGTCGTCGCGTACGGCCGTACGACCGGGAGCCTCGTCCACGGGCCGGGCTACGACGAGGAGATAGAAGCCCGGATCGAGGAGGCGGCGGGCGTCCCCGCGGTCGCCACCGCGGCCTCGGCGAAGCGCGCGTTCGACGCGCTCGATGCGGACTCGCTCGCGGTCACGACGCCCTACGTCGACGACCTGAACGAGCGCGAGGCGGCGTTTCTCGACGCCGCCGCCGGTTACGACGTGGTCGCGATGCGGGGTCTCGGCATCGGTTCGAACACCGACATAGGCGCGCAGACCCCCGAAACCGCCGCCGACGCCGCGTGCGAGGCGGACGACCCCGAGGCCGACGCGGTGTTCGTCTCCTGTACGAACTACCGCACCTTCGAGATGGTCGCCGACGCGGAGCGCGACCTCGGCAAGCCCGTCGTCACGAGCGATCAGGCGACGCTGTGGGACGCGCTCGGGCACCTCGACGCGGAGGTCACGCCGACGAGCGCCCTCGGTCGCCTGTTCGACCGGTCGCCGCCGTCCGCGTAACCGAGCACCCCTCGGGTCGGATCCGTGAGATATAGACGTAGAGAGCGCGTGTCCTCGCGCATGTCACGGGACCGCGTCACCGTCTCGCTCGACGACGACGCGAAGGCGGCCCTCGACGACCTCGCGGAGCGGTCGGGGGCGGGCCAGAGCGAGGTCGTGAGACGGGCGCTGACCTTCTACGCGGCGAACTTCGAGGCGGCCACGTCGGCCGGGAGCGGGGGGAACCTCGCGGACTACCACCGAATGCTCGCCGGGGGCGAACACGTCCTGCTGGACGTCGACTTCCTCCACTGCTTTCTCGACCGGATCGACACCGACGACCCCGACGACGAGTTCATGGAGGCGGTCGACCGCGTCTCCGACTACCACTCCCACGAGTACGCGGAACGCTTCGACGACGTCGGCGAACTGCTCGACTGGCTCTCGCTGTGTGGGTTTCTTACCGTCCGGAACGCCGAGGGCGACACCTACCACGTGGTGTTCCCGTCGGAGTCGATGCGCTGGTTCATGACGCGGTTCGTCCGCAAGAGCACGACCGAGGTCCCGTTCGAGGTCCGACCACCGCTGAACAGCGCGGAAGCCCACGGCTTTAGCCGCGGGAGGAAGCGCGTGCGTCCCGTGGTACGACTGCCGCCGATGGCCGAGACGCCAACCCCCCGAAACCACTATACCCGCGGGCTTTGAACGATAAGGCGGCTGATTGGGATGGCGCACCTCGGGGACCTCTCCGGACAAAGGCACACGTCGCGGGCGCTCAATGAGCGACGTGAAAACCGCTCCGTCCGGAGAGGGCGCGCCCTCTCCGGGGAGACATCCGAAGTCCAGCATGGATGCGAACTGTACCACGGGGCAAACGAGCCGCAAGCGGTTGCGCTCCCTTCGCGTTCGAGCGGTGGACGCTGGTTCGGCCATGTCCGCGCGAGAGACGCGCTCCCCGTGGGTTGGGCAACCCGTCAGGAGGCCCATGCGAGTCCGCCACCCGGCGGACTCGCGCAGACCGAGACGCCGACCGCGAGTGGTAGCTCCATGCTCCCCCGCCACCGTGGCGGTAGAGCGCGAGTCTACGGTCAATTAAATCTGCTCTCATGGGTGGCCACCGGCGGAGCAAGCCCACGACTTTGGTCGTGGGTACCTGACACGCCGTATGACAGCGTGTGAACGCCTATGCACCGCTCTTAACAGCGTTTTTGGTGGAGAGGCGGATGGCTATCGATAGGTTTCATCATGACAAGCGGTCTCATTGAACGGCTTCGCTCGATCGGCCCCGGTGCGATGGTCGCCGCGGCCTTCATCGGGCCGGGCACCGTGACGACCGCGAGCGTCACGGGCGCTTCCTTCGGCTACTCGCTGGTCTGGACGATCGTGTTCTCGGTCGCCGCGACGGTCGTCCTGCAGGAGATGAGCGCCCGCCTCGGTCTCGTCACGGGCGAGGGACTCGGCGAAGGGCTGCGCGAGCAGTTCGACAGTAGAGTGCCGCAGTTCGTCAGCGTCGTGCTCGTCGTCTCCGCCATCGGCGTGGGCACCGCCGCCTACGAGGCGGGGAACATCCTGGGTGGGGCGGCCGGCCTCGAAGTCGTCACCGGCATCAGCGCCAACGTCTGGGGGCCGGTGCTCGGTCTCTGCGCCGGCGCGCTGCTCTGGACCGGCAAGTACGAGTACATCGAGAGGGCGCTCGTCGGTCTCGTCGGCGTGATGGTCGTCGCGTTCGTCCTCGACGCCGTCCTCGTCGGCCCCGACTGGAGCGCCCTCGCGCGCGGGTTCGTCCCGGGCATCCCCGACGGGGCGCTGTATCTGGTGACCGGCCTCATCGGGACGACCGTCGTCGGCTACAACCTCTTCCTCCACGCCTCCAGCGTCCAGGACCGCTGGGACGGCCCGGGCGACCTCCCGGAGTCCCGGACGGACACCGTCCTCTCGATCGCCGTCGGCGGCCTCATCACCATCACGGTCATCGTGACCGCGGCCGCCGCGTTCCCGGCCGGGACCGAACTCGACAACGTGGGGGAGATGGCCCGACAGCTCGAACCGCTCGCGGGAACCCACGCGAAGTGGCTGTTCAGCGTCGGCCTGTTCGCCGCGGGGTTCACCTCCGCCGCGACCGCCCCGCTGGCCGGGGCGTACGCGACCGCCGGCGCGCTCGGCTGGGAGGAGGACCTCACCTCGACGAAGTTCCGCGCGGTCTGGGGCACCATCATCGCGACGGGTATCGTGTTCTCCGCGCTCGACTACAGCCCCGTCGAGGTCATCGTCTTCGCGCAGGTCGCCAACGGGATCCTCCTGCCCATCGTCGCGGTCTTTCTCATCTACGTGATGAACGACGAGGCGACGCTCGGCGAGTACACCAACGGCACCTGGTCGAACGTCCTCGGCGCGGTCGTGACGCTGGTCGTCGTCTGGCTCGGCATCCGAACGCTTCTGTCCATCGCGGGCGTTACTCTCCTCTGAGATGACGGGAGAGATCAGGCTCAGCGCGGACGTCGGCGGGACGTTCACCGACGTCGTGCTCGCCACCGGCGACGACCTCGTCACGGCGAAGGTCCCGAGCACCGCCGACCAGAGCGTCGGCGTGATGAACGGCGTGCGGAAGGCCTGCGCCGAGGCGGGGGTCGACCCCGGAGACGTGGACGAGTTCACCCACGCGATGACCGTCTCGGTCAACGCCCTGCTGGAGGAGACGGGCGCGAAGACGGCGCTCGTCACGACCGAGGGCTTCCGGGACGTACTGGAGATCGGTCGGCAGGACCGGCCGGACCTCTACGACCTCGACGGGCGGCGGTCCGACCCGCTCGTGCCGCGCCGCCGCCGCTTCGAACTGCCGGAGCGGGCGACGCCCGACGGCGTCGAGGACCCGGTCGACGAGGCGGCCGTCCGAGACCTCGCGGCGCGGGTCCGCGACTCCGACGCCGAGAGCGTCGCGGTGTGCCTGCTCCACGCCTACGCCGACGCAGGGAACGAACGGCGGGTCGTCGCTGTCCTCGACGAGGAACTCGACGCGCCCGTCTCGGCCTCCCACGAGGTGCTCGCGGAGTTCCGCGAGTACGAGCGCGCGTCGACCACCGTCGTCGACGCCTACGTCACGCCGACGATCGACAGCTACCTCGGCCGACTCACCAGCGAGGCGGTCGACGAGGGCCTGCCGGAACCGCTCGTCATGCAGGCCAACGGCGGCGTCGCCGACGCCGAGACCGTCCGCGAGAACGCCGTCACCACGACGATGTCCGGCCCCGCGGCGGGCGTCGTCGGCGCGAACGCGGCCGCGAGCGACCCTATCGAGGAGCGCGGCCTCCGGGGCCTCGTCACCTTCGACATGGGCGGCACGTCCAGCGACGTGAGCCTCGTCCGCGACGGCGAGGCCGAGCGCACGACCGACGCCGAGATCAACGGCCGGCCCGTCCACACGCCGATGGTCGACGTGACGACCGTGGGCGCGGGCGGCGGCTCTATCGCGTGGGTTGACGAGGGCGGCGCGCTCCGCGTCGGCCCCCGCTCGGCCGGCGCTGAACCCGGACCGGCCTGTTACGGCAAGGGCGGCACCGAACCGACGGTCACCGATGCCAACCTCGTGCTCGGCTACATCGGCGAGAGCACGGAACTCGGGGGCGAACTCTCGCTTGACGTCGACGCCGCGCACGGCGCGCTCGCGGCGCTCGCGGGGGAGGCGGGCCTCGACGGACCGGTCGAGGCGGCACGGGGCGTCTACCGGGTCGCCAACGCGAACATGGCGCGGGCAATCCGCTCGGCGACGGTCGAGCGCGGCCACGACCCGCGGCGGTTCGGCCTCGTCGCGTTCGGCGGCGCGGGGCCGATGCACGCCGGCGCGCTCGCCGCCGACCTCGGCGTCGGGACGGTCGTCGTCCCGCCGGAGGGGGGCGTCCTCTCGGCCTACGGCCTCCTCGCGGCCGACGAGAAGCACGACGCCGTCCGGACCCACCGCGTCGCGCTCGACGACGCCGACCCCGACCGGATCGACGACCTGTACGACGACCTCGAACGCGAGGTGCTCGCCGACGCCCGCGCCCCGGCGTCGAGCGTCGTCCGGCGGCACGCCGACCTGCGCTACGCCGGCCAGAGCTTCGAACTCACCGTGGACGTGGCGGGGTCGTTCGACCCGACCCGCGCCGCGGAGCGCTTCCACGACGCCCACGAGTCGACGTACGGCTACCGGATGGACGAGCCGGTCGACCTCGTGAACCTGCGCGCGACCGCGACGGCCGGTCGGAGCGGCCCCGCCGCCTCGCGCTCGGCGGCGGGCGAAGCGCTGGCCGACCGCCGCGAGGCGCGGTTCGGCGACGGGGCCGCGTACGAGACGCCGGTGTACGACCACGCCGCGCTGCCGACCGGTCGGACGGTCGGCGGCCCCGCGGTGGTCGAACAGACCGCGAGCACCGTCGTCGTCCCGCCCGCGTGGGACGCCGAGGTGCGCGCCGACGGCGCGCTCGTCCTCACGGGGGGAGACGCATGACGGGAACCGACGCCGACGGGCGTGTCGACCCCGTCACGCTGGAGATCCTTCGCAACCAACTGGAGGGCGTCGCCGAGGAGATGGGTCAGGTGCTCATCCGCGGCGCGTACTCGCCGAACATCAAGGAGCGGCAGGACTGCTCGACGGCGCTGTTCGACGCGGACGGCCGGATGGTCGCGCAGGCCGAACACATCCCGGTCCACCTCGGCGCGATGCCCGAGGCCGTCGACGCCGTCGCCGAGAAAGACCCCCGACCCGGCGAGGTGTCGCGCCCGGCGGCGAGGGGGGTGGCGGTGACGGCGAGGACCGCGAGGTCGTCGGCTACGCCGTCTCGCGCGCGCACCACGCCGACGTGGGCGGGTCGACGCCCGGGAGCATGCCCGCCGGCGCGCGGGAGATCTACGAGGAGGGGGTCCGCCTGCCGGGCGTTCGTCTCGTCCGTGACGGCGAGATAGACGACGAAGTGATGGACCTGTTCCTCGCGAACGTCCGGACGCCGGACGAGCGCCGGGCCGACCTCCGGGCGCAACTGGCCGCCCACGACCGGGCCGAGGAGCGACTGGGCGACCTGCTCGGCGAACACGGCGAGACGCTGTTCGCGGCGTTCGACGCCGTGACCGACTACTCCCGCGACCGGATCGAGGCGGAACTCGCCGAAGTGCCGGACGGTACCTACGAGGCCCGCGACGTGATGGAGGGCGACGGCGTCACCGACGACGACGTGCCGATCGAAGTGGCCGTCACCGTCGACGGCACCGACCTCCGCGTCGACTTCTCGGGGACGGCCGCGCAGGTGAGCGGGAACGTCAACGCCCCGCTCGCGGTCGCGAAAAGCGCCGTCTACTTCGTCGTGCGCTGTCTCACCGACCCCGAGATCCCGCCGAATCAGGGCTGTTACGACCCGGTGACGGTCGACGCTCCGAAGGGGTCGCTCCTGAACCCCGAACCGCCGGCCGCGGTCGTCGGCGGCAACGTCGAGACGAGCCAGCGCGTCACGGACGTGGTGTTCGCCGCCCTCGCGCAGGCGGTGCCGGAGCGCGCCCCGGCGCAGGGCCAGGGCACCATGAACAACCTGATCGTCGGCTCGCGCGAGGGCGACTTCGCGTACTACGAGACCATCGGCGGCGGCGCGGGCGCGACCGCCGCCGGCGACGGGACCGACGGCGTGCAGGTCGGAATGACGAACACGCTGAACACCCCCGTCGAGGTGCTGGAGGCGGAGTACCCGCTCCGCGTCGAGCGCTACGCCTTCCGCCCGGGCACCGGCGGCGACGGCGAACACCGCGGCGGCCTCGGCCTCGAACGCTCGCTCACCGTCGAGCGCGACGCGACGGTGTCCCTGCTCACCGAGCGCCGGCGCACCCGCCCGCGCGGCGTCGCCGGCGGCGGGGACGGCGCGACCGGCGAGAACCTCGTCGGCGGCGACTCGGTGCCGGCGAAGGCGACCGTCGACGTGTCGGCGGGCACGACCGTCACCGTCCGGACGCCCGGCGGCGGCGGCCACGGCGACCCCGCCGACCGCGAGCCGGACGCGCGAGAGCGGGACCGGCGGGACGGGAAAACGGAGGAGTAGCGGTCGGGCGGACCGCCCCGGCGTCACGGGACGCCGAGGCGCTTGTGTCGGCGGTAGAAGTAGAGCGCCGCGATGGGGACGTTGAACACGAACGGCAGCGTCACCAGGTAGTAGAACGTCGACGGCGTCCAGTCGCCCCGCGCGGCGCAGACCTCCCGGTCGTAGTGAAGCGCGACCGCGACGACCGGGAGAAACCCCAGAAACGCGTAGAAGCTCCACCGATAGACGGACAGGGGAACGACGGTCGACAGGCCGGTGTCCAGATAGAGCGACACGAACGCGACGAGCGCCACCTCGCCGACGAAGTGAACGGCGAGGATCCGCCACGCGTTCTCGGAGAACCAGCGGGAGATGTCGGACGCTGTCATCGGTGGAAACCGTCGTTCGACACTCGGTCGTTCGAGTTTATATTTCTATTCAGTAACCACGCCCCGATACCGTTCTATCGCCCGATCGCCAGCACCGGGATCCGAACGGAGAGAGCGGGACCGACAGCCCTGCTCCGCCGGCAGTCAGCGGGGAGTCCGACAGGCGGTTCGCCGTTCGCTCGCACTCGCCGCGACGCCCGGCCGTTTTATGACGCTCCGGGGACCATCCCACGAGCATGATCCGCGACGCTCGGGTCCTCCGCACCGACTTCGTCCCGCGGGAGGTCGAGCACCGCGACCACGAGGTGACGCACCTCTCCGGCGTGCTCCGGCCGCTGACCGACGGCGAGCCGGCGGACACCGTGATCGTGACCGGGCCGACGGGGACGGGCAAGACCTGCGTGACGCGGTTCGTCGGCGAGCGCCTGCGCGAGGAGACCTTAGACGTCGCGTTCCAGTACGTCAACTGCTGGCGGCACTACACCTTCTTCCGCTGCGCCTACGCCGTCCTCGACGGGATGAACGAGACGATGGACGTCCACCGGCAGTCGACGCCGCGGGACGAACTGCTCGCGCGACTGGAGGAGTACGATGGGCCGCCACGCGTGCTCGTCCTCGACGAGGTCGACCAGTTGGAGGACCTGAGCCTGCTGTACGACCTCCACTCGATGCCGCGGTTCGCGCTGGTGCTCATCGCCAACCGCGAGGCGGAGCTGTTCGGCCGGATCGGCGAGCGCATGACCAGCCGCCTCCGCGGGAGCGAGCGCATCCGCTTCGAGAAGTACACGCTGGACCAGTTAGTCGCCGTTCTGGAGGCCCGCGCGCGGTCGGGACTGGCCGAGGACGCCGTCGGCGCGGCGGAACTCGAACGCATCGCGGACGCGGCCGCCGGCGACGCCCGCGTCGCGATCAGCGTCCTGCGGAGCGCGGCCCGCCGCGCCGACCGCGAGGGCAACGACCGGATCACCGCCGAGGTGGTCGAGGCGGCCATCCCGGACGCCCGCGAGGCGGTCCACCGGGAGAACCTGGAGAACCTCACCCGCCACCAGGAGATCCTGTACGACGTGGTCGAGGACGCCGGCGAGATCGCGCCGGGGGCGCTGTACGAGCGGTACGAGGGCCGCGTCGATGACGCGAAGGCGGACCGCACGGTTCGGAACTACATGCAGAAGATGGCCCACTACGACTTGATCGAGATCGAGGGATCGACCCGCGACCGGGTGTACCGGCACCCGGACCGGGGCTAACCGCCGAAACGGCACGACACTCCATGGACCACGACCACGCCGACCCCGAGCGCGCCGGGCAACTCCACCACGTCGAACTGTACGCGTCCGACCTCGACGCGTCAGTCGGTTTCTGGGACTGGCTGCTCGGCGAACTCGGCTACGAGCCGAAAGAGGAGTGGGACGGCGGCCGCTCGTGGGTCAACGGGCCGACGTACGTCGTTCTCGTGCAGGCGGCAGATATCGACCGCCCCTTCGACCGCCGGTCCCCGGGACTGAACCACCTCGCCTTCCACGCCGCCTCGCGGGAGCAGGTCGACGAACTCACCGCGGGCGTCCGCGAGCGCGGCGACGCGACCGTGCTGTACGAGGACCGCCACCCCTTCGCGGGCGGCTACTACGCGCTCTACTGCGAGAACCCGGAAGGGGTCAAGGTCGAAGTCGTCGGCCCCGAGTGACGCCTCGGGCCGTCGGTCGTGGTTGGCCCGAGCGGGTGAGGCTCTCGACGACCGCGCGCCGACCGTCGATCGACCCGGTCCGGAACGGCTTTCGGAACTTTTGGCAACGGGTCGTGCCGGCTTCGGTCCCGTCGCGGTCTTGCGGTTTCCCGCGGTCGAATCGACTTTTGGAACTTCTGGCAACACCACGCCTCGACTTATCCGGGCCGCCGAGGAACTCGATCGCATGGTTCGAACGCCACCGCCCGACGGTCGCGACCTGACGGCGACCCGCGACGACCGACTCGACGTGCCGGAACTGCCGACGCTCGACCCGGGGATCACGCTCCTCGACACGGAGAAGCGGGCGACCGGTCCCCTGCAAGCGCTCGTCCTCGACCACCTGCTGCTGGCTGGCGGCGACGCGCTGTGGGTCGACAGCCACGGCCACGCACAGTCGGGGTTGCTCGCTCGCCTCGCGCCGTGCCGGCGCGTGCTCGACCGCGTGCACGTCGCCCGCGGGTTCACGCCCACCCAGCACGCGACGCTGGTCGAGCGCCTGCCGGACCGGGTCGCGCCGGAGACGTCGCTGGTCGTCCTGCCGGCGATGGACGGCCAGTACCGCGGCGACGAGCTACCGACCGAGGACGCCCGCGAACTCTTCCTGCGGAGCCTCGCGACGGTCGCCCGCGTCGCCCGCGAGCGCGACCTGCCGGTGCTCGTGACGCGGCACCGCGACGACGGGTTCGCCGCGCCGCTGTCGAGCGCCGCCGACGCGACGCTGGCCTGCGAGCGGACGGAGTTCGGCCCGCGCTTTCGCTCCGACGAGTTCGAGACGCTCGTCTACCCCGGCGGCCCGGACGGCACCGCACAGACGACGCTCGCGTACTGGACGCGGATCCTGCGGGCGCGGAACCCGCTCCACGGCGCGACGGCCGAGACGGACGCGAAGCGCCGCGGACCGACCGCGTCGGCCGCGGACGCGGGTGGTCGGTGATGGGCCGCACGAACCCCACCTATCGAGACCTGCTCCGGCGCACCGCGGAGCGCTGGGAGACGTTCCGGCGCGGCCTCCGCCGGGACGAGCGCCGTCGCTTCGACGAACTGTGGGAGCACGCCCACCGCCACGCCGACGCGAGCGGCCTGCTGAACCACCCGGACCCCGTCGTCCCGGCGCTGTTCTCGATGGCGCTCGAACATCAGCGGCGGATCGACGAACTCGGCGCGCGCCTCGATGAGGTGGAGAGCGACGACGGCGAGGCCGGCGCGGCCGACGGCGTCCGCGACGCCCCCGACGGCGACTGATGTTCGCTCTCGACTTCCGGGACGGCGGCGTCGACGTCTGGTCGCGGACCGCCGACGGGGTCGAGGTGGCGCGCGACGAGGAGTACGCGCCGGCGCTCTACCTCGCGGCGGACGATTGGGCGTCGATCGCCGCGAACCGCGCCCACGTCGAGGGCCATCCGGGCGTCGTCTCGACGGCCCGCGAGGAGTGGCGACCGGGGTTCCGCGAGGAGCCGACGGACGTGCTCCGGATCGACGCGAGCGACGTCGACGCCGTCCGTCCGCTGGCCCGCGAACTCCGGGGCTGGGAGCGCACCGGGACGTACCGGCTGTTCGACGTGGACCTCTCGCCGGGGTTTCGCTACTGCCTGGAGACGGGGACGGACCCCGCGCCGGAGAGCCCGCTCCGGACGCTGTCGGTCGAGGTGCCGCCCGCGGAACTCGCCGGCGACGAGCCCCGGATCACGGAGTGCACGGTCGGTCCGGGCGACGCCGACGGCGCGAGCGCCGCGGCGACCGATGCGGTGGCCGAGGCGGAGACGGTCACCGGCGACCCGGCGACCGTCGCGGCGGCGGTCGGCGAGCGCGTCGCCGCGGCGGACCCGGACGTGCTGGTGCTGGACACCGCCCGGATCGTCCCGGCCCTGTTCGAGGCGGCCCGCGAGGCGGGGGTCGACTTCCGGTTGGGCCGCCGCCCCGGCTACCGGAAGCGGGCCGGCGCGTCGACGTACGAGAGCTACGGGCAGGTTGGGCACTCGCCGGCGCGGTACGGCGTCCCCGGGCGGGCGGTGATCGACCGGGAGAACACCTTCTTCTACCGCGAGACGAACCTCGCCGGGTGTCTCGACCTCGTCGGCCGGTCCGGCAAGCCGCTACAGGAACTGGCGTGGGCCTCCATCGGCAACGTGCTGACGGCGATCCAGGTCCGCGAGGCGAAGGCCCGCGGCGTGCTCGTCCCGTGGCGGTCGTGGCGCGCGGAGTTCTTCAAGTCGATGCGTCAACTGAGTGCGGCGGACCGCGGCGGCTACACGCTCTCGCCGCGGGTCGGCCTCCACGAGGACGTCCACGAACTCGACTTCTCGTCGCTGTACCCGAACGTCATCGTCACGCGCAACGTCAGCCCCGAGACGGTGCGGTGCGACTGCCACGCCGACCGCGCGGACGTGCCCGGACTGGGTTACGCGGTCTGCGACGACAGGGGCTATCTCCCGGACGTGCTGGGGGAACTGGTCGCCGCGCGGGACGGGATCAAGCGGGCGCTCCGCGAGACGGACGACCCCGAGCGCCGGGCGACGCTCTCGGGCCGGTCGTCCGCGCTGAAGTGGATCCTCGTCGCCTGCTTCGGCTACCAGGGGTTCAGCAACGCGAAGTTCGGCCGGATCGAGTGTCACGAGGCGATCAACGCCTTCGCCCGCGAGGTCCTGCTCGACGCGAAGGAGACCCTCGAAGACGGGGGCTGGGAGGTCGTCCACGGCATCGTCGACAGCGTCTGGGTGACGCCGCGGGCGGGGGCCGAGCGGCGACCCCTGGACGACCTCGCGCGGGCGATCACCGAGGACGCGGGCGTCCGACTGGAGTGCGAGGCAGCGTACGACTGGGTGGCGTTCGTCCCCCAGCGGGAGTCGAACGCCGGGGCGCTCACGAAGTACTTCGGGAAGCGGGCGAACGGGGACGGCACGGAGGCCGCGGGCGACGCGGAGGGCGGTGCGAAGGCCGGAGACGGCGCGGGGGGCGGTGGAAACGCGTTCAAGTACCGCGGGATCGAGTGCCGCCAGCGCTCGACCCCCGAGTGGGTCGCCGGCGTCCAACGCGACCTGATCGCGGCGCTGGACGAGTACCGCGAGCCGGAACCGGTCTGTGGCGTCCTCGCGCAGTTCCTCCAGCGCCTCGACGCCGGCCGCGTCGACCCCGCGGCCCTCGCCGTCACGAACCGCGTCTCGAAGGAGCCGGGGGAGTACGCGCGCTACACCCGGTCGACGGCGGCGCTCGACCGCGCGGACGACGCCGGTATCGACGTCGAACCGGGCCAGTCCGTCGACTACGTGGTGGTGGACGACGAGAAGGACACGCGGGAACGGGTCGCGCTCGCCGCGGAGGACCCCGAGAGCTACGACGCGGGGTACTACCGCGAGCGGACCCTCCGCGCCGCAGAGAGCGTCCTCTCGCCGGTGGAGTGGGACCGCGAGCGGATCGCGGCCTACCTCGCGGACCGGGAGGACGCCGCGGTGACCGCGTACGGGTAGCCTACCCGAACACCTGCCTCACGGCGTCCGTCATCGTGTTCACCCGCGCCCAGTGCTCGAACGACTCCTCGCGGATGCCGTTCGTGACGTAGGCGAACCCGAGGTCCGAATCGAGGTCGCCCCAGCCCGCGATGCTCCCGAGGCCGAGGTGCCCGAACGTGGAGGGAGCGCTCACCGTACCGAAGGAGTCGGTGACGCCGCCGCCGATCCAGACGCCGAGGCCGTATCGCGCGGGCCGCGACAGCGTGCCGTCGTCCTCGGTTTCGGCCTGAAGCGTCGTCATCGCCTCGACGGTCCCCGGTTCGAGAACCCGCGTCCCGTCGAGTTCGCCGCCGTTCGCCATGCAGGCGTAGAACCGCGCCATGTCCCGGGCGGTGCCGACGCCGGTCGCCGCGGGCACGACGGCCCCGAGCACGCCCGGTTCGTTGAACGCCGCCGCGGCCTCCTTCTCGGTCATGTCCGCTAACCCCTCGCCGGGGTCGCGACAGCGGTCGAACTCGTCGAAGCCGACCAGCGTGGCGACCGCGTCGGGGTCGTCGACGCCGATAGAGGTGTCGTCCATCCCGAGCGGGCCGAACAGGTTCTCCGCGGCGTAGTCGTCGATGCGCGTCCCGGCGACCTGTCGGACGAGTTCGCCGACCAGCCAGCCGAACGTGAGCGTCTGGTACGCCGGGGTTCCGGGGTCGAGCGCGAGGTCGGCGTCCGCCATCGCCGCGGCGGCCTCGTCCCAGTCGCCCCAGAGGTCCGGCCGGTCGTCGAACCCGCTCTCGTTGAGGCCCGACTGGTGGCTGAGCACCTGCCGGACGGTGACGCCCGCCTTCGCCGTGCCGTCGTCGGCGAACGCGGGCCAGTGCTCGACGACCGGGTCGTCGTAGTCGACGTCGCCGTCCTCGACGAGTTGATGGAGGCAGACGGCGGCGTACGGCTTGGTACAGGAGAACAGGAGGTGCCGTCGGTCCGCCGTCGTCTCGCCGCCGTCCGGGCCGGTCCGGCCGCCGGCCGCGTCCACGACGAGGTCGCCGTCGCTGTACACCGCGAGTTGCCCGCCGTGGTGCAGGCCCGCTTCGAGGTGCCGGTCGAAGAGCCGTCGGATCACGTCCGCCGATCCCGCGTCAGGTGCTGACATCGTTCACCGGTCGGTTCGACGAGGTCACCTATGAACCTGACGACGTGTCAACGCTGCTGGCAGTCCGCGCCGTATACGACGGCTTCGCAGCCGTAGGCGGCGGCTGAGCGACGGCACCGACGCGGAAGGAGGTGGCTGACGGTCTCGAATGGCGGACGTAACAAAGGGCGGCGGCGACCGACGTCGAACCGGTCACGATGCAACCGTATCGCGACGCGGTATCGACTGAACGGACCCGCCGGACCGGCGGACGGGGCGACGTCCCGACCGGGACCGGCGCGAGACAGGGGTGGGGGGCGTGACGAGCGCGCGACGGCTCGGCGCGCTCTGCGCCGCGGCGGTCATGGTTCTCTCGGCCGCGACTGCGGGCGTCGGCGCGGCGCTGACGAGCGGGGCGGCCGCGCCCGCCGCGAACGCGGCGAGCGTCGACGGCTGCACCGTCATCGACGAACCCGGGGCCTACGAGTTCACCGGCGATATCGCGACCAACGAGAGCGGGCCGTGTATCGAGATACGGGCCAGCGACGTGACGCTCGACGGGAACGGCCACTTCCTCAGCCAGACCGGTCCGTACCCCGAGAACACGTCGACCGACGGCGTGTACGTCAACGCGACCGACAGGTCGGTGACGAACGTCACGGTCGAGAACATGACCGTCGAGAACTGGCGGCTCGGCGTCTACTACGAGCGCACGTCCGGCGGCACCGTCAGCGACGTGCGGTCGCTCGGCAACCTCTACGGCGTCCGGACGCTCTACGCGGAGGGGCTGACGGTCGCCGACTCCGAGGTCCGGTACAACTCCCTCGGCGTCACCGACCGCCAGTCGGAGAACCTGACGTACCGGAACAACTCCGCCGTCGAGAACAAGTGGGGCTACCACTTCGAGGACAACAGCACGGGCCACAGGCTCGTGGACAACTACGCCGCGCGGAACAGCAAGTACGCCATCTACACGAACGAGGTGGAGGAGCCGGCGAACTACGCCGTCGAGAACCTCACCATGGGCGAGGGCGATGCGCGCGTCGCAGTGGACTTCGAAGGGGGACGCAGCACCGCCCTCCGACCGACCGAGAACCCGCCGGCCGCGCCCGGTAACCTGACCGACGCCGGCGCGCACGTCGAGCTCAGCATGACGAAGGGCGGCGGCACGACGCTCGACGCGTTCACCGTCCGCTACGCTGGCGGGGCGGACGTCGACGAGTCCACCCTGACGCTGTGGCAGCACGACGGCGGGTCGTGGACCGAGTTCGACGACCCGAACGACGCGGACCCGTCCGCGAACGCCGTCACCGCGGAAGGGATCGTGACCAGCGACGTGAACGACGGCTCGGTCGTCGTCGCGCCGCTCGGGGAGGAGAGCAACGGCGTCGACCCGAACGCGTCGCTCGACGCCGACCCCGGTGAGGCCGCGGTGAACGAGACGGTGACGCTCGACGCCAGCGGGTCGACCGCCGGCGGCGACGCGACGTACGAGTGGGACGTCGACGGCGACGGAACGGTCGACGAAACCACCGAGAACGCCACGACGACGCACGCGTACGCCGAGAGCGGCGACTACACCGCGACGGTCACCGTCGTCGACGGCGACCGCGAGGACGCCGCGAACGCAACCGTCACCGTGACCGACGCGGACGGTGACGGCGACGGCGGCGATGGCAGCGATGGAAGCGACGGGAGCGACGGCGGCGATAGCAGTGATGGCGGTGACGACAGCGACGGGGGCGACGGCGGCAACACCGGCGGCGGCGCGCCCGCCCCGAGCGGCGGTGCCCCGCCCGCTCCGAGCGACGACAGCGACGACAGCGACGACGAGATGACCGTCGACGTCGAGAGCGAGGACGGCAAGGTCACCGCGACCGTCGAGAACGGCGAGTCCGGCGAGACGGTCGCCCTCGACCTGTCCGGCCACGAGGTCGGCACGTCCGCGGTCGCGTTCGAGAACCTGTCGGCGACGCTCGCCGAGGACGCGGACGGGAACCTGTCGGTCGACGCGACCGAGGCGTCGCCCCTGTCCGACGACGCCGCGGCCGCCGGCTACGAACCGGTGACCTACCTCGCCGTCACGAGCGACCTCGGCGACGGGGCGCTCGAAGACGGCGCGTTCAGCTTCGCGCTGAACGGGAGCGCGGTCGACGCCGAGAACGTGACGGTGCAGGTGTACCGCGACGGCGGGTGGCGGCCCGTCGAGGCGAACGTTAGCGGGACCGACGGCGAAGCGGTCGTCAGCGTCGACACCGACGGCTTCTCCGTGTTCGCGGTCGGCGTCGACCGGCCGGCCGTCGGCGTGGCGGCCCTCGACGCGGCCGAGTCGAACGTCGAGGCGGGCGACGAGGTCACCGTGCAGGCGACGCTCGCGAACGACGGCGCGGTCGACGGGACCGCGACCGTCACCCTACAGGTCGACGGCGAGGCGCGGCTCGACCGCGAGGTCGCGGTGCCCGCGAACGGCTCCGTCGTCGTCACGTTCGGCCCGCAACTGGAGCAGACCGGCGAGCGAACCATCGCCGTCGGCGACGCGACGGCGAACGTGACCGTCGAGGCGGCGGCGAGCGAGACCGCCGACGATCCCACGACGACCGACGACGACGAGACCGACGAGACCACCGACGATGCCGAGGAGGCGTCGACGACCGGGCAGCCCGGCTTCGGCCTCTCGGCCGCGCTGGTCGCGCTGGTCGCCGCGGCGCTGGTCGCCCTGCGGCGGCGACGGTAGTTCGGCTACGGCCGGTCTCGGTTTTCTCGCCGCGGGGAGCGGAAGTCTTCCGGCTCTCGGTAA
The DNA here is from genome assembly GCA_003023565.1 of Halobacteriales archaeon QS_9_68_17. Classification (GTDB taxonomy): domain Archaea; phylum Halobacteriota; class Halobacteria; order Halobacteriales; family Natronoarchaeaceae; genus Halostella. Next base: position 44,671 of record PXSA01000037.1, on the reverse strand, counting down.
CCGCGCTCAGGCGTGCCGTTCGACCATCGAGATCGTCGGTGTCGACGAAGCCGTCGGCGAACGGGACGAGCGTCGGGACGCTCCACACGTCGTACTCGTCGACGAGGTCGAGGTCGGCCCGGGGGTTGCACGTCGCGACGACGGCCTCGGTCGCGCGGGCGACGTTGCCGACGACGGGTTCGACGGCCTGACAGAGGGGACAGCCCTTCGTGTAGAAGTCCACGAGGACGACCTCGTGTTCGGCGACGAGGGCGTCGAGTTCGTCCCCGGTGTCGACGCTGACGGGCGTGTCGAAGCGGTCGGCGGTCGCGGTGTCGGTCATTACCGACGGTAGGCGGTCCCGGTTCTTTCGGCTTTCGGGGGTCGGTCCGGCGGGCGCACGGCCGCGTCGATCGGGCGGGAGTCGGAGGGCGGGTTTCGAGAGGTATATCTGCCCGGGGAGACGGTGACTGCATATGGACCCGGCGCTGGGACCGCCCGAGAAGATGGCGGAGCGAAGCGACGACCTGACGCCGATGATGAGTCAGTACCACGACCTCTGCGAGCGGTACGACGACTCGCTGGTGCTGTTTCAGGTCGGGGACTTCTACGAGACCTTCTGCGAGGCCGCGGAGACCGTCTCCCGGCTGCTGGAGATAACGCTGACGAAACGGGAGGACAGCACGGGCACGTACCCGATGGCCGGCATCCCGATGGACAACGCTGAGTCGTACGTCGAGACCCTCCTCGACGCGGGCTACCGCGTCGCCGTCGCCGACCAAGTGCAAGCGCCGGAGGAGGCCTCGGGCGTCGTCGACCGCGCGGTGACCCGCATCGTCACGCCCGGGACGCTCACCGAGGACGAACTGCTGGAGACGGACGACAACAACTTCGTCGCCTGCCTGACGGAGTCGGCGGGCGACGCCGGCGGGAGCGACGGCCCGGGCGCGGACGCCGAGTACGGCCTCGCGCTGCTCGACGTCTCCACCGGCGACTTCTACGTGACCGGGACGAACTCGCTGTCGACGGTCGCCGACGAGGTGGGCCGGTTCGCGCCGCCGGAGGCCATCGTCGGCCCGGGCGTGCGCGTCGGCGCGGCGGAGGCGTTCGGCGCGGACTGCATGGTGACGCCCTACGACGAGGCGGCGTTCGAGAGCGACCGCGCCCGCGAGACGGTCGCGGCGTACTTCGGGTCGCCGGACCGCCTGCTCGCCTCCGACGCCGAGGTCAGGGCCTGCGGCGCGCTGCTCGCCTACGCGGAGTACACCCGCGGCGGTGGCAAATCGGCCGACGACCTGCGGGCACAGGAGAACTCGGAGAGTTCTCCGGGCGGGCAGGACGGCTGTCTGGACTACCTCAACCACCTGACGCGGTACGACCCGCGGGAGTACATGCTCATGGACGCGGTGGCGCTCCGGAGCCTCGAACTGTTCGAGCGCCGCGGCGTCCACGGCGCGGAGGGCGCGACGCTCGTCGACGTGGTCGACGAGACGGCCAGCGCCATCGGGAGCCGGAAGCTCAAGGACTGGCTCCGACGCCCGCTGATCGACCGCGAGCGCATCGAGGACCGCCACGCCGCCGTCGAGGAGTGGACCGAGCGCGTCCGGACGCGCGAGGCGGTCCACGACCGCCTGCGGGACGTGTACGACATCGAACGGCTCATCGCCCGCGTCTCCCGCGGCCGGGCGAACGCCCGCGACCTGCGCTCGCTCGAGGAGACGCTGGACGTGGTGCCGGACCTGAAGGAGTCGCTCGCGGACGCCGAGACCGAGAGGCTCCGGGCGATCCGCGAGAGCCTCGACGAACTCGCAGACGTCCGCGACCTGATCGGCGACGCAATCCGGGAGAGTCCGCCCGCCGAGATCACCGAGGGCGACCTCGTCAGGGAGGGGTACGACGAGGAACTGGACGAACTGCGCGAGACGGAACGCTCGGGCAAGGAGTGGATAGACAGCCTCGAAGCGCAGGAGCGCGAGCGCACCGGCATCGACTCGCTGAAGGTCGGGCACAACGCCGTCCACGGCTACTACATCGAGGTGACCGACGCCAACCTCGACCGCGTGCCGGACGACTACACCCGCCGGCAGACGCTGAAGAACTCCGAGCGGTACTACACGCCCGAGCTCAAGGAGCGAGAGGACGAGATCATCCGCGCCGAGCAGCGCGCGGACGACCTGGAGTACGACCTGTTCCGCGGGGTGCGCTCCCGGGTCGGCGCGGAGTCCGAGCGCATCCAGCGGCTCGCGGACACCGTCGCCGAACTCGACGCCCTCGTCTCGCTGGCGGAGGTGGCGGCGAAACATGGCTACGCGCGCCCCGAGATGGGCGGAGACGGCGTCCGGATCGAGGGCGGTCGCCACCCCGTCGTCGAGCGCACGCAGGAGTCGTTCGTGCCCAACGACGCCGCGTTCGACGGGGAGTCGTGCGTCGCCGTCATCACCGGTCCCAACATGAGCGGGAAGTCGACGTACATGCGACAGGTCGCGCTGGTCTGCGTCCTCGCGCAGGTCGGCAGTTTCGTCCCCGCCGACGCCGCCGAACTCCGGGTCGTCGACCGCGTGTTCACCCGCGTCGGCGCGAGCGACGACATCGCCGGCGGCCAGTCGACGTTCATGGTCGAGATGACCGAGCTCTCGGAGATCCTGCGGGCCGCCACCGAGGACTCGCTCGTCCTGCTGGACGAGGTGGGACGGGGCACCAGCACGACCGACGGGTTCGCCATCGCGCGGGCCGTCACCGAGTACGTCCACGACCGCGTCGGCGCGACGACGCTGTTCGCCACCCACCACCACGACCTCACGGCGGTCGCCGACGACCTCCCCGGCGCGTTCAACCGCCACTTCGCCGCGGACCGGGAGGAGGCGGACGGCGACGTCGCGTTCAGCCACGAGATCCGTCCCGGCCCGGCGACGGCCTCGTACGGCGTCGAAGTGGCGAGCATGGCCGGTGTTCCCGACGCCGTCGTCGACCGGGCGCGGGCGCTCTTAGACGAGCGCGAGGCCGGCGACGCGGACGCCGCGGCCGGCGACACCGGCGACGCCGACCGGCGCGACGGCGGCGAGACCGACGACCGGACCGACGCGCGCGCCGACACCGGCGAGTCGCCCGCCGTCGCCGCCGACGGCGATCCGGACGTCCCGCTCTCGGTGGCCGAGCGCCTGCGCTCGACCAGCATCGCCGACACGACGCCGCTGGAGGCGCTCGAACTGCTCGACGAACTCAAGCGGGAGCTATAGCAGAGATCGAACGCAGTGACACGCTCGAACGGCACTCGGGGCCGTTCGATGTGTGAACAGTTTCAGTTTCTCCTATCGACTGACGCCTCGTCCTTCCGGACCAGACCGGTGATCGTTCCCGTCAGGACCACCTCGCCGTCGCCGTTCTCGCACACCGCGTCCACCGAGAGGTCGTAGCGGTCCTCGCGCTCGTCAACGGACTCGGTGGTCCAGGTACAGGTGACCCGCCGGCCCGTGTAGACGGGGGCGACGAACTCGAACTCCATCGTCCGGGCGAGCACGTCCAGGTCGCCGCCGACCGTCGTCGGGAGCGTCGCGGTCAGCAGACCGTGGACCAGCAGGCGGCCCTCCTCGTCGGGGTCCGTGTGCCGCGACTGGTCGTCGCCGGAGACGTCGGCGAACTGTCGGACGTCCTCGGTCGTGAACGTGCGCTCGAACGTGTGGGTCTCGCCCGCTCGCGGGGGACTGTCGGTCATCGGTCGAGACGTCGACGGCCGCGCTCCTAGTTGCCGGAGTTCCGGATCCGAAGGCGACGGCTTACCGACACCGCGGAGACGCATATCCGGCGTTCCCCGACGTTCCACCGACCGAGAGACGACGGATCGGCGGAGAAGTATATCATGTCGGTGTAAGGGGTAAAATTTTCACGGCCCCTGCCGAACCGGTCGGCAGAGGGGTACAGTGTCTACGAACGGAACCTCGATGCGGACGGACAGAGCGATCGACCGACTCACAGCGGCCCTTCGGACGACGTTCGTGGGGCGACCGCGCGTCGCCGCCGTTGCGACGGTGGCGGCCGCGGCGCTCGCCGGCGTCGTCGCCCGACAGGTCGCGTCTAGCGGCGCGTACCTGCGGATCGAACACGCGCTCCCGACGTACGCCGGGGAGGTGACCGGCGTCTTCCTCCTCGCGGGGACGGCGCTCGTCGCCATCGGGGCGGTCGCCGCCGCGCTCGGGGGCGGCGTCGTTCCGTCGGTCCTGCTGGCCGGTGCGCCGGCGTTCGGGTGGGCGGTGAACCACACCGCCGCGCCGATCACGCCGCAGTACGCGGCCACCTTCCCGCTGGAGATGGGGCTGCTGTACGGCGTCGTCTTCGGCGTCGTCGGCTACGTCGTGGGACGAGGCCTCCGACGGGCCTGACGTCACGGCGGCGACAGCGCGACGAACTCCAGCCCGTGCTCGTTGAGCAGTCGCCGCGCCCGGTCGGTGACGGAGGGCGCGACGAGGACCCCGCGGACGCTCGCCTCGGCGTGGAGCGACCGCTCCAGCGCGTCGACGTAGCGGTCGAGTTGGCCGACGGCGTCGGGGCCAACGCGGCGGCGCTTCAGTTCGACGACGACCGTGCGGCCGTCGGCGTCCTCGCCGTAGATGTCGACCGCGCCGGCGGGGGTGTCGCGCTCGGTCGCCAGCGGGGCGAAGCCCGGTTCGATCAGGTCGGGGTCCTCCAAGACGCGCTGGCGGAGGTCCTCCTCGGTGCCTTCGAGCGCGAGGTCGCTCCCGTCGGTGAGGTCGAAGGCCGACACCTGGTCGACGCGCTCGAACGCGACGAGCAACTCCTCGTTCGGCGAGGACCGGAGGCTCCGGACGCGGAACCGGCCGTCGTCGGTCAGCGACGGCTCGTGCGTACAGCCCGGCGGCTGCCAGTTGACGGGCTGTTGCCCCTCGTCGGTGTGGACGAGGATGGTCCCGTCGGGCTTGAGCATCACGTGGCGGTCGCCCGGGCCGAGTTCGCTCGACGCGCGCCCGTCGTAGTCGACGGTGCAGCGACCGAGCAGCGTCACCAGCGCGCCCCGGTCGATCCCGTCCTCGACCGTCGCCAGCGCCTCCTCGTGGGTCGGCGCTCGCAGCGTCACGCCCGCCGTCCGTCGTCCGCTCGTGGTCACCGCACGCACGTACGGGACGAGCGGACAAAAGCGGACCGCGTCGGGGCGGCGAGAAGCAGCGGTTCGCGGTCAGGGAACCACGAGGACCACCTCCCGGGAGTCGCCCGCCCGCTCCTCGACCCGCCCGGCGAGATAGGCGACGGCCTCGTCGCGGGTGAGCGCGCCGCAGTCGACCGCGTCGGCGACGACGCCCTTCGTCGCGCGGAACCACCGGCGGATCCGCGGTCCGCCGTAGGGGCCGCCGTCGGGGTCGACGGCGACCAGTGCGCCCGCGGTCACGTCGGGCGCGACGCCGGGCAGGCCGAACCACAGCGGGAGGTAGGCGGTGACCGCGTAGTCCTCGCCGACGACGTAGAGCGCCTCGTGTCGCCGGACGTCGACCGCGTCGAGGACGCCGTCGAAGTCGAGACCGACGTCGGTCGGGCGGCGCTCGACCGGCCGCGGACCGACCTCGGGGGAGGGGCCGCGCCGAGCACGAACGCCGCCGGGGCCGCCGAACGGCGTTTCGGCGGTGATGCGGCGGGCCAGCGAGAGGTCGGTGCCGCCCCAGCGGGAGTGGTGCAGGTCGTAGTCGCCGTCCGGACGCTCGTAGGCGACGAGGGCTCTGTGGGCCACGGGACCGGGACGTGGCCTCGCTCTCGTACAAAAAGAGTGGGACGGCCGCCGACGCTCGGCCGTCACGGGAGCGACCCCGGTCGCGACCACCACGACTTTGCCAGCCCCGGACGGAGTCGGGGGTATGAGCGACCTCGGGAAGGTAGACCGCGCGTTCTTCGACGAGTACATCTCCCCGAACCTCGGGGCGGACCGCGAGGACGTGGCCGTCGGACCCCGCCACGGCGTCGACTTCGGCGTCGTCGATGTCGACGGGACCGCCCTCGTGACCGCCACCGACCCCGTCTCGGTCCTCCCCGGTCTCGGGTGGGAGCGGGCGGCCCGCTTCGCGCTGGGCGTCGTCCTCGCGGACGTGGCCGTCTCGGGTCTCGCGCCCTCTCACCTCGCCGTCTCCTTTCACCTGCCGCCCGAGATGGACGACGGGGCGTTCGCCGCGGTCTGGGCCGCGATGGACGAGACGCTGTCGGAGCTCGGCACGGCGGTCGTCACGGGCCACACGGCGCGGTACTCCGGGTGCGCGTTCCCGTGGGTCGGCGGCGCGACGGCGATGGCCGTGGGCGACCGCGAGGACGTGGTGCGCCCGGACGGCGCGCGCCCCGGCGACCACCTGATCGTCACGACCGGCGCGGGCGTCGAGGCGGCGGCGCTGTTCGCCTCGCTGTACCCCGAACAGATCCCCGCGGACGAGGCGGCTATCGACGCCGCGGCCGCGCGCCTGCCGGGCGTCGCCCACGTCCGCGGCGCGGGCGCGGCGGCCGCGGCCGGCCCCGTCACCGCGATGCACGACGCGACCGAGGGCGGTCTCCACGGCGCGCTCCACGAACTCGCCGACGGAGCGGGCGTCCGGGTCGAGTTCGACCGCGACGCCGTCCCCCTGCCCGACGACGTGCGGGCGGTCGCCGACGCGCTGGACTTCGACCCGTGGCGCGCGACGAGTTCGGGGACGCTGCTGGTGACCGCGCCGCCCGAGGCCGCGGACCGGGTGCTGGAGGCGCTCCGGGGCGAAGGGCTGGCGGCCGCGGACGCCGGACGGATAACGGACGGCGAGGGGGTCGTCGCGGACGGCAAGGCGGTACCGAAACCCGAGGGCGACTCCTCGTGGCCGGTGTACGAACGGCTTTCGGTGAAGTAGTCAGGCCTCCTCGACGGCGTAGACGTTTCCGCCGTTGTCGCCGACGTACACCGTCCCGTCGACGACCGACGGGTTCGAGTCGACGCTGTGGTCCGTCTCGAACCGCCACAGTTCGGTGCCGTCGTACAGATCTACTGCGTAGAGGTGCTCGTCTCGGCTCCCGACGTAAACGACGCCGTCGGCGATGGCGGGCGACGAGACAGTCGTGTCGCCCGTCTCGGACGTCCAGCGGTGGGCTCCGGTAGCGGCATCGTACGCGACCACGCTGTCGCCCGCGCTGAGGCAGACGACGCCGTCTCTGACTGCCGGAGCAGCCCTGACCGGGTGGCTCAGCCGCACCGACCAGCGTTCGTCGCCGGTCGTCGCGTCGATGGCGTGGACGGCTCCGACATCCTCCGGGTCTCGAGGCTCCCCGTCCGGGATGTCGAGAGGACCGAAGGCCGGGCCGATCCCGTCCAGCGTGTCCGGCATGTCGAGCGTTTCTCTCCCCGCGTTGGTCTCCGGCGGATACGTCGCTTCGGTGCCGACATACATCGTCCCGTCTGCCACGGCCGGCGTCCGGGGATACCCGTCGACGGTCGCCTCCCAGTTCCGGTCGCCGCTTTCGCGGTCGACGGCCCGAACGAAACCCTGCTGCGCTTCGAGGGACTTCGGGACGCCAAAATCAGTCCGTCCGAGGTAGACGCGGCCCTCAGCCTCCCGAAAGCCTGCACAGTACGCGGTTCCGTCGACGACGGCGGGCATTCGCACGAAACATCCGTCCTCGGTCTGCCAACGGACCGACCAGTCCGCAGGGTCCCGGGCGGTGACCTGGTAACGGTTGGTGTATAGCGTCCCGTCGTGGACCAGCGGATCGATACCGTCTCGCGGGGCATGGCCGAGTTCGTCCTGATCGATCACCTCGCCGTCCGCCGCCGAAAGCGTGAACCGTCTCCACTCGAAGTCAGCGGCGTACACGCGGCCACCCGCCACTGCGGGCGTTCCGCGGATCTCGAAGCCGTCCTCGGCACTGGCCCACCGGCGTTCGCCCGTCTCGGCGTCGACCGCGTGGACCGCAGCGGTACCGGGGACCACCTCCTGCGTCCCTACGTAGACGACGCAGTCGCGGACGACGGGCGTCCCGTAGATCCGAGAGCCTGCGTCATACTGCCAGCACAGTTCCGGGTCTCGTTCCGGCCCCCTTGCGGCTGTCGACGCGGTGTTGGCCGCGTCCCGCCGCTTGAACGGCCACTCTTCGACCATACCGGCGTGTCTCCCACCGGCCACCTAAAGACTCGGGCGGTGTGAGACTTCCCAGCACGGCCCAGTCCATCACCGCTTTGTATCACCAGGTGATACCACCGCGCATGCGACAGCCAGCACCAGTCGACCGCCCGGTCGCGCTCACCGTCGCGGGGAGCGACTCGGGCGGCGGCGCGGGAATTCAGGCGGACCTAAAGACGATGGAGGCCCGCGGCGCGTTCGGGACGAGCGTCGTGACGAGCGTCACCGCGCAGAACACGACCGGCGTCGAGAGCACGCACGTCCTGCCGGTCGAGGAGGTGGCGGCGCAGTACGACGCCGTCCGCGACGACTTCGACGTGCGGGCGGTGAAGACGGGGATGCTCGCCACCGCGCCGGTGATCGAGACAGTGACCGAGCGCGTGGCGGCGGACGCCGCGCCGGCGGTCGTCGACCCGGTGATGGTCGCCGCGTCGGGCGACCGCCTGCTCGAACGCGAGGCGGAGAGCGCCTACGACGGCCTCGTCGCCGAGGCGGCGCTCGTGACGCCGAACGCCGACGAGGCGGCCGTGCTGACTGGCGTCGACCCCGATGACGCCGCGAGCGCCCGCGAGGCCGGCGAGGAACTCGTCGCGACGGGCGCGGACGCGGCGCTCGTGAAAGGCGGCCACGTCGCGACGGACGACGACAGCGTCCGGGACGTGCTCGTCACCGCGGACGGCGTCGAGACGTTCGAACACCCGCGGGTCGAGGGCGATCGCCGCCGGCCTCGCCGGCGGCGAACCGCTCCGCGACGCCGTCGCGGACGCAACGGCGTTCATGGAGCGGGCGATCCGCTACCACCACGACGCGGGGGAGGGGCCGGGCGCGGTCCACCACCTCGCGGGGTTGCGCGAGCGCGCGGACCGCCAGCCGACCGCCGAGACCGTCGAGGCGGTGGTCGACGCGTTCGTCGACGCCGACGTGAGCGCACTCGTGCCCGAGGTCGGAATGAACGTCGTCGGCGCGACGCCGTACGCCGAGCGGGTCGGCGAGACCGCCGCGGTCGAGGGGCGGCTCACCCGGACGATGCGCGGCGTCCAGCCGAACCGGGGCGTGCGCTTCGGCGCGTCGAGCCACGTCGCGCGTTTCCTGCTGTCGGCCCGCGAGTACGACGCCGACCTCCGCTTCGCCATCAACTGCCGGTTCGACGGGGACGTGGAGACGGCGCTCAGCGGCGTGGACTGGGCGGTCGCGGAGTACGACCGCGACGCCGAGCCGGAGGACGTGAAGGAGACGGAGGGCAGCACGATGGGCTGGGGCGCTCGCCGGGCGTTCGAGTCCGTCGAGGGGACGCCCGCCGCCGTGATCGACCGCGGCGAGGTCGGCAAGGAGGCCATCGTGAAACTGCTCGCGCCCGACGCCGAGGCGGTGATCGAGCGGGCGCTGGCGCTGGACGGGGCGGTCGAGCGCTGAAGGGCGCGACTCGCTCGGAGAGCGGTTCGACCGTCGCACGAACCGCCGGTTCGACGTCGCGGACGGGGCGAACGCCGCCTCGTCGACGTCCCGGTGGCCAGGCCGTGGGAAGAGCGGCCGGTTCAGCCGGCGGCCGTCGCGGCCACGACGGCGGCGAGGACGGCACGTCGCGACGCGGCGTTTCCGGTCGCGTGGCGTCCCTGCCCGCCTGCTGATCCTTTCCCTATCGAATCATCCGGCCGGGAGACTCGTCGCGTGGTCGCCGCGACGAGAGGACGGACCGGGACGGCGAACCCGCAGGGTTTTAGCCGCCGTCGCGCCTGGGAGGATATATGACAGAGGCGACGGGGATCGTCGGCGAGTTCCTCTCCCTGAAGGAGGGGACCGACGCCGACCTGCTGGCGATGCAGTGCGGGGACTTCTACGAGTTCTTCGCGGAGGACGCCGAGACGGTCAGCGACGAACTCGACCTGAAGGTGTCCCAGAAGTCCTCACACGGGTCGTCCTATCCGATGGCGGGCGTGCCGCTGGACGACCTGACGCCGTACCTGAAGGCGCTGGTCGAGCGCGGCTACCGCGTCGCCGTCGCCGACCAGCACGAGACCGACCACGGCCACGCCCGCGAGATAACGCGGGTCGTCACCCCCGGGACGCTGCTGGAGACGACCTCCGCCGACGCGCAGTACCTCGCGGCCGTCGTGGCCGAGGGCGACGGGTACGGACTGGCGTTCGCGGACGTGACCACCGGGCGCTTCCTCGTCACGGCGGTCGACGGCGACGACGCGACGGGGCAGGCGCTGACGGAACTGTACCGGTTCGACCCGGCGGAGGTCCTGCCCGGTCCCGACGTGCGCAACGACGACGACTTCCTCGCCGCGGTTCGGGACCGGGTGGACGCCGCCGTGACGCTCCACGACGCCGCCGCGTTCGCGCCGGGGCGGGCGCGTCACGCGACCCGCGAGCAGTTCGGCGCGGAGACGTTGGACAGCGTCGGCGTCGAGGAGGAGAGCCCCGCCGTCCGCGCCGCCGGCGCGGTCCTCTCGTACGTCGAGGAGACGGGAACCGGCGTGATGGCGTCGATGACGCGCCTCCAGCCGTACCACGGCGACGACCACGTCGAACTCGACGCGACAACTCAGCGCAACCTCGAACTCACGGAGACGATGCAGGGCGACCGCTCGGGGTCGCTGTGCGCGACCATCGATCACACGGTGACGAGCCCCGGCGGCCGCCTGCTCAAAGAGTGGATACAGCGCCCCCGCCGCGCCGTCGAGGTGCTCGAGCGGCGGCAGGCGAGCGTCGCCGCGCTGACCCGCGCCGTGATGGCCCGCGAGGCGCTGCGCGAGACGCTGAATGAGGCGTACGACCTCGAACGCCTCGCGTCGAAGGCGAGTTCGGAGACCGCGGACGCGACCGACCTGCTCCGGATGCGGGACACGCTCGGCGTGCTCCCGGACCTCGTCGACGCGGTGCAGAACGACCCGGAACTCGCCGACTCGCCGCTGACCGACATCGTCACGCGGCCGGACCGCGCGGCGGCGGCGGAACTGCGGAACACCCTCGACGAGGCGCTCGCGGAGGACCCGCCGTCGACCGTCACGCAGGGCGGCCTGCTCACCCGCGGCTACGACGAGGAACTCGACGAGGTGATCGCCCGCCACGGGGAACTGCAGGAGTGGTTCGACACGCTGGAGGGCCGGGTGAAGTCGAAGCACGGCCTCACCCACGTCACCGTCGACCGGAACAAGACCGACGGCTACTACGTGCAGGTCGGCAAGAGCGAGGCCGGTCAGGTGCCGGACCGCTTCGAGAACGTGAAGACGCTGAAGAACTCCGAGCGCTTCGTCACCGACGAACTGGAGGAGAAAGAGCGGGAGATCCTCCGCCTCGAAGAGCGCCGCGGCGAACTGGAGTACGAACTGTTCAAGCGCCTGCGCCGCGAGATCGCCGACCGCGCCGAACTCCTGCAGGACGTCGGCCGGACGGTGGCGACGGTGGACGCGCTCGGGAGTCTCGCCGCCCACGCCGTCAACAACGACTGGACGCGCCCGACGCTCCACCGCGGGAACGCCCTTCGGGTCGAGCAGGGTCGCCACCCCGTCGTGGAGCAGACGACGGAGTTCGTCCCGAACGACGCGGCGATGGACGAGGACCGCGGCTTCCTCCTCGTGACGGGGCCGAACATGAGCGGAAAATCGACGTACATGCGGCAGGTGGCGCTGATCACCCTGCTCGCGCAGATAGGGAGCTTCGTTCCCGCCCGCGAGGCCGAAATCGGCCTCGTCGACGGTATCTACACCCGCGTCGGCGCGCTGGACGAACTCGCGCAGGGCCGGTCGACGTTCATGGTCGAGATGCAGGAGCTCTCGAACATCCTCCACTCCGCGACCGGGGACTCGCTGGTGATCCTCGACGAGGTGGGCCGCGGGACGGCGACGTACGACGGCATCTCCATCGCGTGGGCCGCGACGGAGTACTTGCACAACGAGGTCCGCGCAAAAACCCTGTTCGCCACGCACTACCACGAGCTGACGGCGCTCGCGGACCACCTCGACCGGGTCGCCAACGTCCACGTCGCGGCGGACGAGACGGACGGCGACGTCACCTTCCTGCGGACGCTCCGCGACGGCCCGACGGACCGCTCGTACGGCATCCACGTCGCCGACCTGGCCGGGGTTCCGAGCCCCGTCGTCGACCGCTCGCGGGACGTGCTCGAACGCCTCCGCGAGGAGAAAGCCGTGGAGGCGAAAGGCGACACCGGCGGCGGTGGCGGCGACCCGAAACAGGTCGTCTTCGACGTGGGCAGCGGACGGATGAAGACGGCGACGGCGGACGGCGGAGCGGCGAGCGAGGCCGAGACCGACGGGGACGGCGCGGAGGCGGACGCGGGCGACGCGCTCGACCCCGAAACCGAGGCGGTGCTGGAGGACCTCGCGGACGTCGACATCGACGAGACGCCGCCCGTCGAACTGCTGGCGAAGGTCCAGGAGTGGCAGGGGCGACTCGACGAATGACTCGCCGAGAGGGACGACTCGTCCGCGACTCGATCCTTTTGGCATCGCCCGGATCCGGGGGATCCCGATCGGGACCGACGCGTCGCTGCTCGTCTTCCTCCCCGTGCTGGCGTAGCTCATCGGGAGCGACAGACAGACCGCCGACTACGAGGGGATCATCGAGGGGCTGACCGGCGTCGCGTCCGGCCCGGGCGTGCTACGGGGTCGACGCCGTGGGTCATCGACGTCGCGGCCGCCGTCGGCCTGTCCGTGAGCGTTCTGCTACACGAACTCGGTCGCTCATCGGTGTCGCCCGGGAAAAGTAATTTCTATATGTATTATTTTTATATTATGTGTTGACGACCGCTCCTAATATCCCCGCTACGTGTTTTGCCGTCCGATTCCCCCCATGAAGCGGTACCTGCGGCCTGAAGGTGTAATTCAGTGTTTTTCGCTCGGAGCCTGGAATCCGGGATCTCGAACGGCCGGTCGGTGAACGTTGTTCCCTTCGTATTCCGGCCGCAGAGGCTACTGGGTGCCGAAATATGATATTCTCTCTGACGGAGCGGCGAAACGGGACTCGTTATTTGTTGATTTGTTATATTTCTCTTCTCTAATCAAGATAGATTCATTATGGGATATCGAGACAACGGAGCGTACCACTCGGGACGATCGCGGTTGGTTCCCTTGCGGTGCTTGGAACTGAGGCTTCGGTGGACCAAGGCGGAACCGCCATGGGCAGCGTTAGCTACGACTTCGGCGGGGAGACGGTCGTCACCGGCGGCAGTTCCGGCATCGGCGAAGCGATCGCGCTCCGGTTCGGCGCGGCGGGCGCGGCCGTCGTCAGCGCCGACCTGCGGGCGACCCCGAAAGACGAGGGGGCGGAGGAACCGACACGCGAGAGGATCGGGGACGAGGGCGGGGGAGGCGGCGTTCGTCGAGTGCGACGTGATGGACGGCGACGCCGTCCCCGAGGACATCGCGGGCGCGGTGCTCTTTCTCACTGGCGAGGACGCGGGCTACGTGACGGGCGAACTGCTGTACGTCGACGGCGGGTGGCAAGCGTTCTGAGGGCGGCTCAGTTGCCCGCCGCGGCGGGGGCGGGGTCGGGGCCGGTCGTCCGGCGGGTCGCCGCCGCGACGCCGACGAACGCGACCAGTCCGAGGAGGAGCAGACCGAGGGCGGCGCGGATGTCGTACCGGTCGGCGTCGAGGTCGAGGAGCACTGCTGCGATGCCGCCGTGAGGCGCCGGTGGCGAGCGCGTTAATGGGGCCGCTGAACTCCGGCGCGGCGTCGACGGCGAACGCGGACTCGCTCTTCGGGGTACGTCGAAGTCCTGTGCGCACGAAGGGCGGGTACGAGGGGAGAGCGCGAGCGACAGCACCGACGCCGGCGAACCGCGTGTGGTCGACTTGACGGCCGCGAGCTTCGACGCGAAGTCCTCGTACACGGTCAGTGTCCTCCGATCGGTTCGACGCCGCCGTACTCGCGGAACAGGTCCGCGATGAGGTAGACGTCGTCGCGCGCTTCGGCGAACGTGGTGCGGACCTCAGCCTCGCCGCGGACGCAGTCGACGAAGTGCTCCAGTTCGCGCTTGAACGGTTCGGCGTTCGAGGGCGTGTACGTCGTCTCGGTCAGCTCCTCGATTCCCTCCTTGACCGTCAGTTCGGTCGGCGAGTTTTTGAGGAAGGGGTTCGTGAAGTCGACGGTAAGGGCGCTTTCAGGGGTGTCTACCCGGATGAACTCCTCGAACCACTTGCGCTTCGAGAGGCCGGAGTCGAGCGTGCAGCGGTGGCCCCCCTCGTAGACGAGGTGGGCGGTCGCGTACCGCCCGTCGGCGTACACGTCGACGTGGTCGACGCGCTCGACGTCGCCGAACAGGCCCCGCAGGGCGTTCACGTCGTGACAGACGTGTTCGAGGTGCCAGTCGTAGTCCTCGGCGAGGTCGTCGTCGTTCGTCCCGACCGCCGCGAGGTCGTCCTCGTGGCGCGCCGCCGCGCTCTCCTCGACGAACGACTCCGGTAGGTCGCCGGGCACGAGGTCGTACACCTCCTCGATGACGCGGAAGTGGTCAGGGTCCACGTCGTACGCCGTGATCCGGTCGATCTCGTCGAGGTCGGCGACCTCCTCCTTCGCCCGCTCGTATGCGGGGTCGTAGCGCTTCATGTACGCGACCATCGTGGTTACGTCGCCCTCCTCGGCGATCTCGACCATCCGGTCGGCGTCCGCCGGCGAGACGGCCAGCGGCTTCTCGACGAGCGTGTGGATGTCCGCCTCGACCGTCCGAGCCACCGCGTCGACGTGCGTGTGCGGCGGCGTCAGGACGACCGCGGCGTCGAGTTCGTCGCCGACGTCCGCGACGAGGTTCTCCGTCGTCTCGTACGCGTCGGGGATACCGTACCGGTCGCAGAGCGCCTCCGCGCGGTCGATCGCGGGGTCGACGAGCGCGTGTAGCTCGGCGTCGGGCAACTCGGCGACGTACGGGACGTGCATTATCTGGGCGATCGTGCCGCACCCGATGATTCCGAAACGCATCGCGCAAACGATCGCCGGGAATCGGTGTTATAGCTTCCGGTGCCGGGGCCTCGCGGCACCGGTGACGCGGGTCCTCGCACGGTCCTGTGTCCGAACTGCACTCCGCACAAAGACCTGTACAGGTGCTCCGTATCAGTATCACATACGTAAAGTTCGTCCTCCCCGGGGACGGCAGACGCATCGGCGCGCTGCCGCGATCGAGTCGCGATTCGCGCCGGGTCGCGCGGCACAAGGGGGGCAAGCATGAGCGGGTGCCTGAAACGCGTCCTCGCGGACGGCGACTGTCCCGCGGGGAACTGGATCTCCATCGGTCATCCGTCGCTCTCGGAGGTCAGCACGGAACTGGGGTTCGACTTCGTCCTCGTCGACACGGAGCACACGACGATGAGCTTCGAGACGGTCGAAAACCACGTCCGCGCGGTCGACGCCGCCGACGGGCCGGCCGACGCCGTGATCCGCGTCCCGAGCAACGGTCCGACCCGCATCAAGCGCGTCCTCGACACCGGCGCGGCGGGCGTGACGGTGGGACCGGCCGACGAGGCGGAGCGGACCGCGGAGGCCGTCCGCTACCCGCCGGACGGGAACCGCGGCATCGCCGGCGGCCACGCCTCCCGCTACGGGCTCGAGTTCAGGGAGTGCGTCGAGAACGCGAACGACAGCGTCGGGACGATCGACGACGGCCTCTCGGCGATCCCCTTACAGTCGTAGTGCTGTAATGACATCCGTTCCCTCGCCGACTCACCCGACGCTCGGACGACTCACGACAGTTATTACAGGGACGGTGCTGCAATCACCTGCGTCACCCGAGGGTTGGGGGCGGTCGGATGTCGACCGACGCCCGGTCCGGCCGGATTCCCGTTCGGCGCTTCCGAACGAGCCGTGGTAACGCGATCGAGGAGCGCAACGTCGTCGATCACCGGTGGGCACCGCTGGCACTTCCCGGGTGACAGTTGCTCCGGCGGCGGGGCCAGCGTCCGTTAGCGGACCGCACTCGAACCCTGAGGACGGGGACGTTCTGTTCAAACGTCGATAAGCACTTTCCCGTCGACGCGCTGAGCGGCCCGTTCGATCGCCGCGTCGGCCGCCGAGAGGTCGAACGTCGACGTGACGACCGGGAGGTTGTCGAGGTGGCCCGCCGCCATCAGGCGGATCACGCCGGGGTAGATGCTGTCGCCAGTGTGGCCCTCCGCGCCGTAGACCTGGGCGGCGTTGCCCTGAAACTTCCGCGTGTCGACCGCTGCCGGTTCGGCGGCGTTGCTGATGTGAACGACGTTCGCCCCCTCCGCGAGCGTGTTCTGGATTACGGGGTAGGTCGCCCCGACCGCGCCGGCGGTCTCGACGTGAACGTCGACGCCCTCGCCGTCGGTGACCTCGTCGACGACCTCTGTCGGAGACGTCTCGATCGGGTCGTAGACGTGTTCGAAGCCGAGGTCCACTGCGACGGCGCGGCGCTCGTCCGACGGTTCGAACGCGAACACTTTCCCCGCTCCGGCGGCGCGAGCGACGTTCATCCCCGTGAGGCCGACGGGTCCGACGCCGTGGAACGCGTAGTAGTCGCCCGGCCGGATCCCCTCGGCGCGCCCGAACAGGCCGTGGTAGGTGATGGTGCTCGGTTCGACCGTCGCGGCGGCCTTGAGCAGGTCGTCGCGGGAGTCGTATGCGTCTCCGAGCGGCGAGACGTCCCAGAGCAGTTTCTCGGGGACGGCGACGTACTCCGCGAACCCGCCGGGGATCGTGAAGCCGACCTGCTCGAAGTTCTCGCAGTGGCCCTCGGACCCCCTGCGGCACGCGTCGCAGCGCCCGCAGTAGTCGGTCACCTCAGCGGTGACGAGGTCGCCCGGCTCGAACAGCCACGCGTCGCCGCCGGTTTCGACGACCTCGCCGGAGAACTCGTGGCCCAGCACGTTCGGGAACGACGAGTACGCGGAGTAGTGGACGTAGCCGTCGTCGTCCGTCTCGACCATCGAGACGTCGCTACCGCAGACGCCGGCGTACTCCACCCGGACCAGAGCCTCGTCGTCGGCCGGTTCGGGGCGTTCGCGCTCCTCCACGCGCAGTTCCGGGTGCTGCCAGACGGCGGAACTGTCCGCCGCGCGGCGCTGCTCTCGCTCCGTCTCGGTCGGGTCGTAGTCGTCGCACGGTGCCCACTCCGCGTCGATGACGAGCGCTTCCATGGGGGGATGCTTACCGCACTCGTATTTAGTCGTTATCGTGGGGCTGCGAGACCCGCGCGCCTCGCCAGAGCCGTTACAGGTTTCCCCCTCGGCGGGGAAGTCCGCGACGCGTTCGACGGAGAGACCCGGCTCGGCTTCGACACGTGCAGTCTGACCGGCGACGAGGGGAGCGCGACCGTCGAGGCGGCGCTCGACGCCGGTCTCCTCGTACAGCGTCTCCAGTTCCTCCAGCACGCGGTCGAGGCCGATCTCGTCCGCGCGGCGGCAGGTGCCCTCCGGGAAGCCCGCGCCGAGGCGCATCCCGGTGTCGATGGCGTCCGGCGTCGCCACGTCGTCGCCGACCAGTTTCGCCGCCTCGTTGATCATCCGGGTCTCGACGCGGAGCGTGTTGAACCCCTCGCCCTGCCCGGCCTCGTAGTCGTCGCCGTTGACGGCTTCGCCGTCCGCCTGAGACGTCTCTCCGTCCTCGTAGTAGCCCTCGCCGGTCTTGCGACCCAGTTCCTCGGCCTCGACCCTCTCCTCGACGACCGGCGGGATCGACTGGCCGCGCTCCTTGCGGACGTGATAGCCCACGTCGATCCCCGTCAGGTCGCGAGTTCGAACGGTCCCATCGGGTAGCCCCGGCGGTGGACCATCGCGGCGTCGGCCTCGCGAACCGTCGCCTCGCCCTCTGACACCATCCACGCGGCCTCGTCGCCGAACGGCCCCAGCACCGAGTTGATGACGAAGCCGTTCACCTCCTTCCGGACGTAGATTGGCGTCCTGTCGATCGACTCGACCCAGTCGTGGGCCGTCTCCGCCGTCTCGTCGCTGGTCTCCTCGCCGTAGATCACCTCGACGAGGTCCGTCTTCACCGGCGGGTTGAAGAAGTGCGTCCCGACGTCCCGGCCGGAGCGGTCGGTCGCCGTCGCTGTCTCCGTGGTCGAGAGGCTGGACGTGTTCGACGCGAGGATGGCGTCCTCGTCGGTGTACTCGTCCAGATCCGCGAACAGGTCCTTCTCGATACTCATCCGCTCGGGCGCGGCCTCGACCACCAGGTCCGCGTGCGACACCGCCTCCTCTAGGTCGACCGCGGTGTCGACGCGCGAGAGGATCTCTCTCGGGCGACTCGTCCAGCCGTCCCTTCTCGTCGAGTTTCCGCAGGCTCCACTCGACGTCCTCGTAGCCGTCTTCCACGAGGTCCCCCTCGATGGCTCGGAGCGTCACGTCGCAGCCCGCTATCGCGGTCACCTCGGCGATGCCGTGGCCCATGTTGCCGGCACCGATCACGGTCACGTGATCGATAGCTGTGACTGACATGAGTGCGTCTGTAAGTACCACGATCTTAGTCTCTCGGGACGGGGTAGCTGCTCCCGGATCGGGGCGCGTCCGAACACCAATAGATGTTCTGCTGGAAGAACAATATCGAAGAATGGTTCAAATACTGACTATATTCGAGGTTCAATTATTTCTCGATACGATCCTTCTCGGGCGCTCGAACGCTCGATCCTGTTCAAGACTTTTTGCTCCATGGAGGCTTATACCGGACGAGGCGAACTCATGGCTTCTCTTAGTCGTTCTGTACCGGTCAGCTCTGTTTCCTACAAGAATCGAATAGAACATATCTTACATACGTACGCTATTGACTATTGTGCCACTGTGCAATAGAGAACAGTGCGGCCGTCGCACCAGCGCCGCGGCGACCAGCGCGCCGAGCGCCGCGACTGGAAGCGACGTCGGGGCGCGCCCGTAGGGGAGGAGCGCGGCCCCGACGGCGACGCACTCCACCCCGACGTTCCCGGCCGTGTGGACGGTCGAGAGCGCCGCCGTTCCGGGTCCGTCGGGCGCGCGCTCGCCGTCGACGAGGCCCGTCTTCGCGGCGTCCCATGCGAGCACCGCGAACGCGACCGTTACCGGCGCTCGCCATGGGTCGGCGGCGACGAGGGTCCGCGCGACGCCCCCGGTCACCAACAGCGCCGCGCCCGTCGCCGTTCGTCCCGCACGTTCAAGTACCGGCGCTCGAAACTACCGCCGATGACTCCCACGCGCGACAGGTCGGAGGTGGAACGGCCGTGAGCGACGCGGACGCCGCTGACGACGAGATCCGCGAACTGGACGAGTCGACGGTCCGGCGCATCGCGGCCGGCGAGGTGGTGGAGCGCCCGGCCAGCGTCGTGAAGGAACTGGTCGAGAACAGCATCGACGCGGACGCCTCGCGCATCGGGGTCGAGGTCGAGAGCGGCGGCATCGACCGGGTCTGTGTCAGCGACGACGGCGTCGGGATGACCGAAGAGGCCGTCAGGACGGCGGTGCGCGAGCACACGACGAGCAAGATCCGGGACCTCGACGATCTGGAGTCCGGGCTGACGACGCTCGGGTTCCGCGGCGAGGCACTACACACCATCGGCGCGGTGTCGCGGGCGACCGTCACGACGAAGGCCCGCGGCGCGGACGGCGCGGCGACCGAACTCCGACTGGAGGGCGGCGAGGTGACGAACGTCTCGCCGGCGGGCCGCCCGGCGGGCACCACCATCGAGGTGACCGACCTCTTCTACAACACGCCCGCCCGGAAGAAGTACCTGAAGACGGAGGCGACGGAGTTCGCCCACGTGAACCGGATCGTCACGCGCTACGCGCTGGCGAACCCCGACGTCGCGGTGTCGCTCGAACACGACGGCCGCGAGACGTTCTCGACGACGGGCCGGGGCGACCTGCGCTCCGCGATGCTCTCGGTTTACGGCCGCGAGGTTGCCGAGTCGATGATCGAGGTCGACGCGGTCGACCTGCCGCCCGGCCCGCTGGAGGCGGGAACCGGCTACGTCAGCCACCCCGAGACGAACCGCTCCAGCCGCGAGTACGTCTCGACGTTCATCAACGGCCGCTACGTGACGGTGAGCGCCGTCCGCGAGGCCGTGCTGGAGGCGTACGGCGGCCAGTTAGCCGCGGATCGGTACCCCTTCGTCGTCCTCTTTCTCGACGTGCCCGCCGCCGCCGTCGACGTGAACGTCCACCCGCGGAAGATGGAGGCCCGGTTCGACGACGAGGCGGGACTGCGCCGACAGGTCGAGGCGGCCGTCGAGAGCGCGCTGCTCGACCACGGCCTGGTCCGCTCCGGCGCGCCGCGGGGGCGCTCGGCCCCCGACGAGGCCGACGTTCGGCCCGAACCCGCGTCCGCCGAGGCGGACGACGGGAGAGACGAGGGAGCGAGTGACTCGTCCGACGACGGGACGGGCGGTGACGCGTCCGGCGACCGCGAACCGGCCGCCGACCACGCGGCGTACGGTTCGGGCGGGGCGTCGGACCGCGCCGCCGAGTCGTCGTCGGCCGGCGGTGACGGATCGGCCGGGGCGGACGGCGGACCGGCGAACGAGACTCGGAACGCGGCGAACGGCGACGCGACGACCGAGAGCGCGGCGAGCGGATCCGTCGACGGGAGTAGCTCTGCGAACTCTGTAGAAACTACAGAAAAAAGAAACGAGAAAGAGAGACCAACCACTGAAGGCGGCGAAAGCGGCAGAGAGACGGGAGAGGCTGTGTCGGATCCAGAGACCGCAGAAATCGAAGAGACCGCAGAAACCGCGGAGTCCACCGCTTCCGACGACGGACGGACGCCGGCCGACAGCGACGCCGCCGGCGCGTCGAAGTTCGCCGGCGCGAGCGAGCAGCGAACGCTGACCGGCGACGCCGTCGACCGGACGCGCGAGTACGACAGCCTCCCGCCGATGCGCGTGCTGGGGCAGTTCAGCGACACCTACGTCGTCGCGGAGACGGGGACGGGGCTGGCGCTGGTCGACCAGCACGCCGCCGACGAGCGGGTGAACTACGAGCGCCTGCACGCGGCGTTCGAGGGCGACACGACGGCGCAGTCGCTGGCCGAACCGGTCGAACTGGGGCTGACCGCCGGCGAGGCGGCGTTGTTCGAGGACTACGCCGACGCGCTCGCCGGGCTCGGCTTCTACGCGACCCGGGCCGACGACCGGACCGTCGAGGTGACGACGGTGCCGGCCGTCTTCGACGAGACGCTCGACCCGGAGCGCCTGCGCGACGTGCTCGCCTCGTTCGTCTCGACGGCCGACGAGGCGTCCGGACGGGAGACGGTCGAGTCGCTCGCCGACGAGTTCATCGCCGACCTCGCCTGTTACCCGTCGATGACGGGGAACACGTCGCTGACGGAGGGCGCGGTGACGGAACTGCTCGCCGCGCTCGACGGCTGCGAGAACCCGTACGCCTGTCCGCACGGGCGGCCCGTCGTGATCGAACTCGACGAGGACGAACTGGCGGAGCGGTTCGAGCGGGACTACCCCGGCCACGGCGGCCGACGCGAACCGTGACGGGCCAGCGACGCCGATCGCGGTGTCGCGACCGGCGGCGCGTCGAACGGGGGAACTTATACCGATCCCGTTCATTGACGGAGGTATGAACCGTCCGTCCCCACGACAGGAACCGACCGACAGGCCCGGGGTGAGCCGATGAACGACCTTGTCACCTTCGGCGAGACGATGCTGCGGCTCTCGCCGCCGGGCAACGAGCGCCTGGAGACGACGCCGGAACTCGAGTTCCGCGCCGCCGGCGCGGAGAGCAACGTCGCCGTCGCCGCCGAGCGCCTCGGCGCGGTGTCGACGTGGCTGTCGAAGCTCCCGGACAACCCGCTCGGTCGGCGCGTGGACAACGGCCTGCGGGGCTACGGCATCGATACGGATATCGTCTGGTCCGAGGAGGGCCGGCAGGGGACCTACTACCTCGAACAGGCCGGCAGCCCCCGCGGGACGAACGTCATCTACGACCGCGAGGACGCCGCCGTCACCACGGCCAGCGCCGAGGAGTTCGACCTGAGCACGGTCCGCGACGCCCGCGCCTTCTTCACCAGTGGGATCACGCCCGCGCTGTCGGACTCGTTGCGCGACGCGACCGCGAACCTCCTCCAGGTCGCGAAGAAGGCCAACACGACGACGGCGTTCGACGTGAACTACCGCTCGAAGCTCTGGTCGCCGTCGGAGGCCCGGGCGACCGTGACGAAGCTGTTCCAGCTCGTCGACGTGCTGGTCATCCCCTTCCGCGACGCCGAGACGGTGCTGGACTACGAGGGCTCCGCCCCCGAACTCGCGCACCACCTCGCCTCGAAGTACGACTTCGAGACGGTCGTCGTCACGCAGGGCGAGCACGGCTCGCTGGCGTGGCACGACAACGTCGTCCACGAGCAGGACGTCTACGAGGCCGACACGGTCGACGCCATCGGCACGGGCGACGCCTTCATCGGCGCGTTCCTCGGTCGCCGCCTCTCCGGCGACGACGTCGCCCGCTCGCTGGAGTACGCCTCCGCGACGGCGGCGCTCAAGCGTACGATCCCCGGCGACGTGGCCACGGTGACGAAGAAGGAGGTCGAGTCCGTCATCGGCGACGACCTGAACCGGATCTCGCGGTAAGCCTCGGCGGCTATCCCGTTTTCGCGACCCGGGTTTCATAGTCTCGTCCACCAGTGATCACTTTCGATCGCTGATGGGCGGACTTTTAGTTATCAGTATAACGAGTGGCCACAAAGCGTATACGGCGGCGTGGTCTCTGGCAGAGATGCAATGAAACAGATAGCAGCTGCCCTGACAGCGCTGCTCGTGATAGCGAGCGTCACCCCTGCGGGCGTCGCCGCGAGCGGCCCCGCCGAGCAGGAGGCGGAGGCGTACAGCGGCGCGCACGTGTCCTTCGAAGTCGAGAACAGCGCGATGACCGACTACGCCGTCGACGGCGACGTGGTCGCGGAGACCGTCGCGGTCGAGTCCCAGTCCGACCACGAGAGCCGTACCGGTGTCGACGCCGGCGCGGACGTCGAGCTCTCGACGGTGACCGGTGTGGCCGGCGCGGAGACGTCGCTGGCCGCACAGTCCTCGACGCGCGCGAGCGTCGACATCGGCGGGTCGGCCGAGATGACGGCCCATGACAGCGAGCACGGCGTGCTCATCGTCGACGCCGGCGGCGAGTCCCAGTACGTCGAGGTCGGTCTCGCGTCCGACGCCGAGGCCGAGCAGGAGAGCGACTCGCGGGTCGCCGTGACGACCGCCAACGGCTCGGAGACCGCCTTCGTCGTCGTCGGCGAGGGCGAGGTGACGACCAACGAGGACGGCAACGTCACCGCCTCGCTCGGCGACGACGCCAAGCTCGTCACGCGCTCGTACGACGAGCGCGGCGAGGACGACGAGCGGACGGAGGCGTTCATCGCCAACGGCACCGCGACCGCCGAGGTGTACCTGACCGAGCGCGACGGCGAGGCCGTCGCGGACACCATCGAGTACGGGCAGGACACCGCGGTCGAGGTGACCGAGCGGAGCGAGAGCGAGGTCCGCATGACCGCCGAGCGCGCCACCGAGGAGGGGACGGTCGTCATCGCGAGCGTCTCCGACGCGGCGCTCGCGGCGAGCGACTCCCTCACCGTGACCATCGACGGCGAGGCCGCCGCCGAAGCCTCCTCGTACGCCGAACTCCGGAACGCCGCGGAGGGCGGCAACAGTTCGGCCTACGCAGTGCGCCAGTCCGGCAGCGCCGAGGCGAGCGCGGACGTGCTCGTCGCCGTGAACCACTTCTCGGAGCGGGAGATCGTCGTCGCCGATGACGGCGCGAGCGAGGAGACGACGACCGAAGGCGGTGACGACGAGTCAGACGGCGAGACCAGCGACGGTGGCGGCCAGCCCGGGTTCGGCGTGACGGCCGCGCTCGCGGCGCTGCTGTCGCTCGCGGCCGCCCGGATCCGCGGATAGGCCCGTAACTACTCGGTTCCCGTTTCTCGCTTTCCGCCTTCCCGCGTCTGACGCACGGCCGCCCGAAGCTTGAACCCGACAGCCGACGCACCACCCACGTATGCCACACGTCGCCATCATCGGCGCGTACGGGAGCGCCGGCGTCGCCGCCGCGGGCGAACTCGTCGACGAGCCCGACGTGGAACTGACGCTGATCGACGACGGGGACCCCGGCGGCGGCCTCTGCATCCTGCGGGGCTGTATGCCCTCGAAGGAGGTCATCTCGGCCGGCGCGCACCGCTTCAGGGCGCGCCACGACGACCGGCTGACCGGAGAGCTACCGGACGTGGACCTAGAGCGGGTCGTCGAGACGAAAGACGACCACGTACTCGGGTTCGCGGAACACCGCCGCGAGTCGGTCCACGGGATGGCGGAGCGCGACGACGTGGAGTTCGTCCACGACACGGCGCGGTTCGTCGACGACCGCGCCATCGCCGTCGGCGACCGGACGATAGAGCCCGACTACGTCGTGATCGCGACCGGGTCGACGGTGAACACGCCCGACATCGACGGGATCGACGACGTGGACTACGCGACGAGCGCGGACGTGCTCGACGCGACGGAGCTCCCGGAGTCGGGGGTCGTGATGGGGTTCGGCTACGTCGGACTGGAACTGGTGCCGTACATCGCCGAGGCCGGGACCTCGCTCACCGTGATCGAACACGCCGAGCGACCGCTGGACGAGGCGGACCCCGAGTACGGCGACGAACTCCTCGACCTCTACGAGGAGGAGTGGGACGTGGACGTGCTGACGGAGACGGACGAGGAACGGCTCGAACCGACCGGCGACGGGGGCGTGCGTTTGCATCTCGACCGCGGCGGCGAGCGCGACGCCGTCGAGGCGGACGAACTGTTCCTCTTCACCGGCCGCCGGCCGAACGTCGACGGCCTCGGCCTGGAGAACACGGCGCTCGATCCGGGGTCGGGGTGGGTACGGGACACGATGCAGGCCCGCGACGACGAGCGCGTGTTCGTCGTCGGCGACGTCAACGGCCACGAGCCGGTCCTCCACGTCGCGAAAGAGCAGGGGATCAAAGCGGCCGACAACGCCCTGTCGCACTGGCGCGGGCAGACGCTGTCGCCCTACGAGAACGTCCATCACCACGTCATCTTCTCGGGGCTCGGCGTCTACCCCTTCGCCCGCGTGGGGCACTCGGTCGAGTCCGCCGAGGCGAAGGGGGTCGACCACGTCGCCGTCACGCGCGAGGCGAGCGATGACGGGGTGTTCAAATCGAAAGACGTACCCGAGGGGCGCGCGACGCTCGTCGTCGACCCCGGCGACGGGACGGTGCTCGGTTACCAGGGCCTGCACTACCACGCGGACGTCATGGCGAAGACGATGCAGGTCGCGGTCGAGACGGAACTGGACGTGCGCGACCTGCCGGACCGGGCGTACCACCCGACGACGCCCGAGATCCTCGACGGCCTGTTCCGCGAGGCGTCCGACCGTGTCCGGGAGTGACGAGCGTCGGATCGCCCGACGTGGGCGAGGTCGCTCACTGAAACCCCCCGAGACGCGAGTTGATTAACCGGTTCCGTCGGTCCGTTAGTAAAAATTGGTTGCTAGAAAGCAAACGCGGTTGAGCAAAGGACGATGACGGACGCGCTCCTCCTCATCGCCCGCGACACGACGCAGGCCCGCGAGGTCGTCGGGACACGCGCTCGACGACTGCGGTCGACCGGCGTCGCCGACGACGTTCGCACCGCCTACTACGAGCACGACCCGTCCACGAACTCGGCGACGACGCGGTCGCCGTGCCGCTGTTTCTCACCGGCGGGCCGGCCACCGAGGAGATCCCGCGAAAACTGGAACTCGACCGCGGCGGCCTCTCTTAGCCGACGCGCTCGGCGCGCACGAGCGCGTCACCGACGTCATCCGCGCGGCGGTCGAAACCCAGCGCGTCATGGTCGACGGGGCGCACCCGCCGTCGTTCGAGACCACGCTGACGATGAACGCCCGGCCGATGGCGACCGACGGCCGCGGCGGTCGAAGAACTGTCGCCGCGACCCCGCCGCGGGAACGGAGCGCCCTTCGCCGGCCGAGGTCACGCCTCACTCGTCCGGAGCGATCCGCGTCACGTCGCCCCGTCCGGTCGTTCGTGGCCGTCTTACGTCTCGTCGCCCCGGTCGCCATCGCCCCGGTTCCCACTGCCTCGGTCACCGCGTTCGACCTCGATCCGGTGGGGCTCCGTCTCGGTCCGGTCAGTCTCGCCACCGCCGCCCATGAGCTTCGAGCGGAGGTCTTCCGTGATGGACTGGAACTGGTCCCGGAGCGTCTTGACTTCCTGTTCGAACTCCTCGACGGAGCGCTCGACGTAGTAGACGCGCTGGGCGGGGATGCGCCGGACCGTGTCCCGGCCCTCCATCCGCTCTTCCTCCTCGTAGGCCTCGTCGTCTATCTTGACGATCCAGTGGTCCTGGAAGTACGCGACGTGCTCGTTGTCGACAGTCCGCTCGACGGCGTCGCCGTCCGGACCCTCGTACACGATAGTCGCCTGTCCGGTGTCCTCTTGAACCATACCCGGAGACAGGGCGCGGACACGGGTAGTCCTAGGCAACTGTGAGAGAGAATTCATGTCGCCGGTCGCGAGGGGTAGCGTGGGTCACGGACACGCCGCGGGGGCGAGGAACGGGTTTCCCCTACCGCCGCACGCCAGCGCCGACAGGTCCGAGAACGGGGTCGACTCGGGGCCGCTCCCGCCGGCGTGCTCCGCGAGCGACCCCAGCGAGGTCCGCGTGATCGACTCGTCGTCGTGGGGCAGCCGCTCCAGCACGAGCGCCGCGAGCGACGGGTCCGCGCCGGCGTCTAACAGTTCGGCCGCCACGTCGCCGGGCATCGGGTCGAACGGGCGCGGCAGGACGAACAGGTGGCGGTCGCCGACGGCCCCCCGTAGCCGGTCGAGGTCATCGGTCAGGCCGCCGCTCTCGTGCAGCGCGACGAACTCGGCGTCCTCCATCGGCGTGCGCGCCCTACTGGCGGCGACCTGAAGCGACGGGATGCCGGGAACACGTGTCGCCCTCCGCGGCCGGTCTCGGCGGCCGGGCACGGCGGCCGAGCGAGATGCTCGACGACTTCGAGACCGACGTGGACGAGACGGACGCCAGCGGAAGCGTTCCGGGCGACCGTGGCGGCGCGTCGGTCGACGGTGACGGCGACGCGTTCGCCGACGCCGACAGCAAGGACCGGTCGTTCGAGGAGGTCCTCGACTCCGGTGAGTGACGACGCGGCGGTCACTCCGCTTCGTCGTCCAGCACGCGAACGGTGTCGCCGACCGCTATCGACGCGCCCTCGACCGGCCCGGACACGCGGGTCGAGACGGTAAGCTTGTAGAAGTGGTCGAACCGCTCCTCGGGGGTCCACGACGGGAGCGTCGCCTCGCGGCGGTCGACGAACGTCTCCTGGAACCCCTCGGTCCGCTCGCCGGTGTCGGGGTCGCGGGTCGGCACCACGCAGCGACCGCAGGGGCCGTCGCCTTCGAAGCGGACGTCCCCGACCTCGAACGCGCGGCGGTCGTCGGGGCCGTACAGCCTGTCCTCCCAGAACGCCGGGACGCCGCCGACCTCCACGTTCGTCCGGAAGCGCCGGCGCACGCCCTCGACGGTGACGCCGTCGAACCACGACGCGACCTCCCGCAGCGTCGCAGTGCTGACGACCGTCGGGCCGCCGGCGGCGCGGTCCGGCATCCCGCGCTCGTCGCGGACCACGCTGACGTCGAACCCGAAGTAGTCCGAGAGCCAGTCGCCCAGCGCCGTCCGGTCGTCGAGGTCGAACTCGCGGCGCTCGTCCGCCCCGCGCTCGCCGATTCGCACCGTCCCCGCGTCGCGGTCGACCGCCGTGGTCAGCCCGTGGACCGCGTCGGTCCGCACGCCGTTGACGTACTCGCCCTCGTCGTCGACGATAGCGAACTCGCGGTCGCCGGCGAGACAGCCGCCCGACACCAGCGCCGCCCGCTCGCGCTCCGCGCCGTCCAGCGACTTGATCGGATAGATCCGGATCCGTTCGACCGTCGGTAGTTGCACGTAACGAGCTACTTCGCCGGCGATTACAAGGGTTGCGGTCGGTGAAAGAACGTCGTGCGACCAGTGAACGCCGGGAACGCCGTGCGGTCGCTCACTGGCGAGGCGAGCGCAGCGCCCCGCCGGCCCTCAGGCGACTACCGCGACGCCAGCCCCGACCCCGGCGGCGACCGGGAGGAGGAGAGCGGCCGCGAACACGCGCCGGTTCACCGCCCGCCAGCGCTCGGCGAAGTCGCGCTGGGTCGCCGACAGGTCGGACGACCCCGCCTCGGCGATGGGGTCGGCGGTACGGCGGCGGACGCGGCGACGTAGCACCAGGAGGACGTTTGGTCGGGTACGTACCGACGTTTTCCACCGACAGTCTTTTCATGTCACGATTCATTCTTGTTCGTGGATTTCGAACGCCCGCATGTTCCAGTACACCCCCTACACCCTCCCGCTCGCGCTCACGACGATCGTCAGCGCTGCTGCGGCGGTCGTGGTGTACCGAGGCGGGAACAGCAGTGCCGAGGCGTGGGGAGCGGTCGTACAGGTCGCGTTGATGCTGTGGGCGGGGCTTCATGGCGTCGTACTGTCGGGAGCGTCCTACGAGTCGAAACTCTACCCGTTGCTGCTCTTTCCCCCCGTGGCCGCGCTCCTCGCCGTCGGTATCTTCGGATTCACCGTCCACTACACGGGTCGAGGGCACTGGCTCTCCCGCCGACGTTGCGCCCTCCTCCTCGCGCTTCCAGTCGTCGTGTTGCTGACGAGCGTGACGAACGGTGCTCACGGACTCGTCTTCGTCGGTCCGCGTCTCGACGCCAGCGGGTCGTTCCTCCGCCTCGCGTACGGGCTCGGACCGGCGTTCTACGCCTTCACGGCCGTCGAGTACGTCATCGTCATGGTCTACCTAAGCCTGCTGCTCCTCAAGGTCCTGCGGTCACGGAACGTCTACCGGCGGATAAGCTTCGTCCTCTTCGCGTCGATAGCGATACTCACGGTCGCGA
This sequence comes from Halobacteriales archaeon QS_9_68_17, assembly GCA_003023565.1. Lineage (GTDB taxonomy): Archaea > Halobacteriota > Halobacteria > Halobacteriales > Natronoarchaeaceae > Halostella. The sequence continues at coordinate 15,681 of PXSA01000037.1, read as the reverse complement.
CCGCCGTTTCGGTCGCCGGGCGAAGCCCGTTCCCCCACTTCACCCTGATGCCGCTCGCCTACCTCTTCTTCGGCGTCGTCCTCCTACTGACGACCGTGAGTACCCGGTTCGTCCGGGCGATCCCCGTCGACCGCCTCCTCGCGGTCGCCGGGTCCGACGTCACTGCGCTCGCGCGCGATTTCGTCGTCGAGGAGATCGACAACGGTATCGTCGTCCTCGACACTGACGGGCGAGTCGTCGACATCAACGGGACCGGAAAGAAGATGCTGGGCGTCGACCGGGCCGTCGGTAAGCGCGTCTTTGATGTCGTCTCCGTCGACCGGATCGTCGAGGCCGACGACCTCGCCGGCGCGCTGGAGAGAGAGGAGAGCGCGGAGCTCGACGGGATCCACGACGAGGTCTGGGTCGACACGCCGGTCGGCGAGCGGTGCTACGACGTGCAGATCTCCACGCTGACCGACGGCGGCGGGAACTCCGCCGGCCGCGTCGTCCTGTTGCACGACCTCACCGAGCAGAAGCGCCGGGAGGAGGCGCTCCGGGATCGGGAACTGGCCTTAGAGCGACAGAAGGAGAGCCTCGAAACCCAGAAGAGCCAGCTCGAACACCAGAACGAGCGCCTCGACCGCTTCGCGGGCATCGTCTCTCACGACCTCAGAAACCCGCTCAACGTCGCACAGGGTCACCTCCGGAACGTCTCCGACGACCTCGGCGACGGCGATGCCGTCACGGTGGACGCCGGGACCATCGAGGCGATCGGGGCGTCCCACGGTCGGATGCAGGACATCATCGACGACGCTCTCACCCTCGCCCGTCAGGGGAAAGCGATCACCGCCACGGAACGGGTGACCCTCTCGACGGTCGCCGAGGAAGCGTGGGGGAACGTCGACACTGCCGAGGGAACGCTCGCGCCCGCCGGGGACTGGAAGATCGACGCCGACCGGGACCGACTGCTGACCCTGTTCGAGAACCTCTTTCGCAACAGCGTGGAACACGGGCAAGACGACGTGACGGTGCGCGTCGGGACCTTTGACGGGATCGAACGGCCTGATGCTTCGGGCGCTGACGCCCGCCCGTCCCGAAGCGACGGTGGTGGACAGTCCGATGAGCTTCGACCTCGGAACGAGCGAAGCGCTGCCGGCGGCTTCTACGTCGAAGACGACGGTCCCGGGATCCCCGAGGACGAGCGCGACGAGGTGCTGGAACACGGCTACACGACGAGCGCGGACGGGACCGGGTTCGGTCTCACCATCGTGAGCGACGTCGCGAACGCGCACGGCTGGCGTCTCGACGTGACCGACGGCGAGGCAGGCGGTGCGCGGTTCGAGATAGGGACCGGCCGCGAATGATGGGCTCGTCCCGACGGGTCACCGCTCGTTCTGCACGAACTCCCCGGAGCAGTCGTACGTCAGTATCGCCGTTTCGCCCGACGTCGAGGTGCCGTCGTACGGATCGGTGCGTTCGTACAGGTAGTAGACCGTGACCGATTCGGCATCGGTGTCGCGCTCCCCGTTCCAGCGCTCACAGAGGTAGTTCGCGAAGTACGACCGGTGTTTCTCGTTGTCCGCGAACCGCATGTTCACGAGGTACTTCCGCCAGCGCGAGGTGGGGTACGCGTCCTGCGCTCGTTCCGGTCCGTCGAAGTCAACGCGCGACCGATAGAGTGCGTCGACCTCGGAGCCGTTCTCCAGCGTCGCCGGGGCCGCGAACCGCTTCGTGGTCCGCGTCGGGGTGGGGGCGAACATGCGCCAGTTCTGGTCGCCCTGGATGGCGTCCAGCGCCCGGTCGCCGGGGTCCGGCATCGACGCGTAGTCCACCGCCGCGGCGTTGGACGTAACGACCAGCACGAGGAACACGCAGGGGACGACCGTCAGGAACGCCCCGCGCGCTCGGTCGAGACCGTCAGCGAGTCCGTCCGCGAGCTTCGCGGGCGCGACAGGGGGTGAAACGGTGTCGGCGGCGGGAACGGAGAGCGAGCCGACGCGTTTCGACGCGACCTCCAGCCCGTCCGCGACGCCCGTCCGGTCGGCCAGCGCGCTCGCCGCGTCCCACACGACCGGCGGGAAAAACGGGACCAGCCCGGCGATGGCGACCAGCGGGAACAGGTCGATCCGGAGCGTGACGAGCATGCCGAGATGCATGCCGGCGAATATCGAGGCGAGCGCCGCCCGCCGCGGGCCGGTGAGGACGAGCAACAGCGGCGAGGCGAGAACCGTCGCCATCCAGAGATAGGTGAGGAGTTCGAGGACCCCGGGATACGCCGCGAGTACGTCGCCGAGCAGGACGGTCAGGTGGTCGGCCTGCAAGACGTAAGCGACCGCCTCGCCGCTCGTCCACGCGTCGCTTCTGGTCTTGTGGACGGCGTTCGTCCCGTACATCAGGACGACCTGAAGCAGCAGTGCCATCGTCGCGACGGAGCGGACCGAGGTTCGCGTTCGGTCCCCGTCCCGGGCATCGACCGCCCACCGGTCGCCGAGCGGCAGGAACATCGCCCAGAACAGCAGCATGCGTAACAGGGTGTCGCCGGCGTTGAGCACCATCGGGTTGCGCATGTGGAGCGAGACGAGCAGCATCCACGTGACGGCCGTGGCGGTCCGCGTCCGGTAGCCGACGACCAGCGCGAGAGCGACCGCGCCCGCGAGCAGGAAGAGGAGGCCCTGGACCCACGCCGCGCCGGAGACAGCGTGGAGCGACACCGGTCCGTAATCCGCGAACAGCGCCGAGCGCGGGAGGACGCCCGCGTCGGTGTAGAACGCGACCAGGTCCCGCGACCGGAGCGCGAGGTCGGCGATCACGAGGGTCCCCAGCGCGACGCGGAACGCGGCGAGCGCGCGGCGATCGACCGCGACTCGACGCGCGAACGCGGCGGAGAGTCGGTCCAGCGTCTCGGAGAGCGTGGAGGGGGAGCGACGAGACATGCGTGAACGGGGCGGTTCGTTCGCCGGTATCCCGACCGGCGGTAGATAAGCTTTCTGTACGCTGAAACGAAGTCGCTGCGCGACCGGTCGAAACACTCAACTGTCGCCTCGCCCAACCGAGACGTACTCGATGACCGCGGGTCCGGACGGTCCGGTCGTCCTCTTCGACGGGGTCTGTAACCTCTGTAGCGGCTTCGTCCGGTTCGTCGCGCCGCGGGACCCGGAGGGGCGGTTCCGCTTCGCGTCGCTCCAGTCCGACGCGGGGCGGGAACTGCTCGCCGAACACGGCCTCCCGACCGACGACCTGGAGTCGGTCGTCCTGGTAGAGGGCGACGACTGCTACGTGAAGTCGAACGCCGTCATCCGGATCGCCGAGTATCTCGGTGGTCCCTACGCCCTGTTCGCGCCGTTCCGGGTCGTCCCGCGGTCGGTCCGCGACCGCGTCTACGACGTCGTCGCCGCGAACCGCTACCGGGTGTTCGGGAAGAAAGACCGGTGCGAGGTCCCGGACGGCGACGTGCAGTCGCGACTGCTGGAGTGACGCTGCGCGGAGTTTTCGCAGCCCGTCGGTGCGTACGCCAACCGGGTGCCGGAATCGTGTGGAACCCGAATCCCCGCTTCGTCGCGCTCGCAACCGCCCGCCTCGGCGCGGTCGGTGTCGCCACCGCGGGCATCGTCTCCTCGCGGACCCCCGAAACGCCGTCCGGCGACGGGGTCGCGGCGGGACTCGGGGGGATCCTCGTCGTCTGCGCGGTCGCCGGAGCGGGACTGCTGTGTCTCGTCGAGCGGACGGCGACGCCGAACGAGTGGCCGCGGCGACTGCTCACCGCTGGGGCCGCCGCCGGCGGCGCGGTGGTCCGGCTCGTCGGGCAGCACGCGCTAACGACGCCGTGGGCGCTGACCGGGAGTACGCTCGTTTTCCGGGTCGACGGCGTAGGCATGGGACCGGCACTCGTTCCGGTCGGCGTCGCCTGTTCGGGCATCAAAGCGGTGCTACAGGTCGTCGACACAGTTCGAGCGCGTGATCCCGGGGGAACACCCTCGGTCGAGGGGCGATGGAAAACGAGACCGTGTAGAGCCGGACGGAAAACGAAGTCCTCGGTACAGGGCGCGGCGGCCCGCCGCTACCGTCCGACTGCGACCGTCACTGCGTCGTCGTAACTGGTCTTCCCCAGCAGGGGTTCGTGCTCGGCACCGGCCGCGATGGCGCTCGCCTCGGCGATGCCGGGCCGGCCGGTCGGTTCCTTCGAGCGTGAGGGCGTCGGACCCTCGAGGTCCCCTGGCGACCGGCGACCGCGGAGCCGGGGACGGTCGCCCGACGACGCCGTCAGCGCGACCTACCGCAACGGCGTCCTCGAAGGTCGGCTCCCCGCGTCGGACGACGCCGACCGCGGCCGCGCCATCGAAATCGAGGGGTGAGTTCCGGGTCCCGGCGCTCGCTCTCGCCGTAAACGGACCCGAGGTTTTCAATTTCTCGAACGGATACGCGATCCGACTTACCCGAGAAACCTGGTTCGTGTTCTTGAACTACAATCACCAATACATTTACATGCGGTTATCACATACACCTCAGTTGACTCAAGCGGCGGTCAGGGGCGGCCGTCGCGGGGGGTAGCACAACTATGGGCAAGTACATCAGTGGATTCGTCAGCATCGTGGGGTTGCTAGTGACCGTTATAGCCGCGTGGTTCATCCTGCGCGCGCCGCTGCTCGGTGAGGCGCTCCCGCCGAGACTGCACCTCGTCGGCGCGGGGACGTGGTTCGTCATCGGAGCGATGATGCTCGTCTGGAGCACGAAGAAACTCGTCACGCCGAGCGGCACGGAGCGCCCGGACGTCGACCACTCGCGCCTGCGGACGTACAAGCGGTGAGCGGTCGGCGCTGACCGGGACCGCTTTTCGAGTACCCGTCCGCCAGCGGCGGCGTCGCCGAGCGCGGCCCCTACCGCCGTCAGTCCCCGCCCGCCGGTCGTTCGTCCCACGCCTCCGCGAGCGTCCGCTGGACCGTGTCGTGGCCAACCGCCTCGGCGAGCGTCTCGAACCCCGCGCGCTCGCGCCGGTCGCCCGCGTCGGCGACGAGCCGGGAGACGATGAACTCCGGCGTCGAGCGCCCCACGGTGCCGAACCGCGGCTGGTAGTCGACGCGCAGTTCGAGCTCCGGCGTCAGCCCCTCGGCGAAGATGCCGTCGGTCCGCGCGGCGTCGGGGAGCGGGTCGAGGTCACCGTCACGCGAGGCGTGACGAGCCGTCGAGCGTTGCTCGATGACGTCCGCGAGGTGGGTGACGAACGTGCCGAGCGCCCCCTCGTCGACGGTGAGGCGGACGAGACCGTACAGGAGGTCGGCGGCGCTCCCGGGTTCGGTGATGGCCTCGAACTCGTCGACGAGCATCAGGGTTCGCTCGGACTCCGACAGCGGCGGGACGATGGAGCGCAGCGTCGACTCCAGCACGCCGGCGTTGAAGCTCGCGTGCCGACGGTGGAACACGACCGCGTCGAAAGTCGCCACCCGGGCGCGGTCGGCCGGGACGGGCAGGCCCATCGCCGCCAGCAGGACGACCTGACACAGCGTTTCGAGCAGGGTCGTCTTCCCGCCGCTGTTGGCCCCGGTCAGGACGGAGACGCGTTCCCCGCCGGGGACGCCCACCTCATCGGCGGCCACGTCGCGTGCGACGGTGGCTACCGCCTCGATGCCGTGGTCGCCCAGCGCGTAGGTGACCGGCTGAACCGCCTCGTCGCCCGCCGCGAGCGAGAGGTTGCGCGCCCCCTGGACGGCGACCGTGTCGGCGTCGTCGGCGTACTCGGGGCGGGTCAGGCCGTACGCCTCGGCGAAGCGCGCCAGCGAGAGGCGGAAAGCGATGTCGTCGACCGCCGCCACGGCGACGTCGACGTCCTCGCGAGCGGCCGCCACCTCGCCGCGCAGGTCGCGGGCGACGGCACGCTCGCGCTCGTCCACGGCCGTCCGGAGGTCGTCGACCAGCCCCCGGAGCGTTCGGGCGGCGAAGTCCGTCGCGTCCGCCGCGTCCGAGGGCATGGCGTCGCGCACCCGGTCGACGGTGACGCCCGTCTCGTCGACGACGCGGTCGACGAACGACTCGCGCACCCCGTCGACCACCTCGACGGGGGAGGCGGACATGGACTCGGCCGCCGCGAGCGCCGCCCGGAGGTCGTCGAGCTCGTCGTCGACGCCCTCGCGGACCCGCCCGTCGTCCAGCGCCGCGAGCGCCTCGGCGGCGTCCGCCAGCGCGTCCGGGTCCACGTCCGCGATGGGCGCGAACGGGCCCGCGGTGACGCCCGCCTCGCGGAGCGCCAGCACAGCCTCGACCGCGGGGCGCTCGCCGCCGCCCGTCCCGTCGTACTCCTCGAACGCCGCGAGCACGGTGTCGCGGGTGTCGTCGTCGAGCGCCGTCCAGATGTCCCGCGCCGCGAGGACGGCGTCGAGTCGGTCCTCGCGCGTCTCGTGGTCCGCGGTCGGGGTGAGCACCTGGATCCGGTCGGCGGCGTCCCGCGTGACGGCGTGCTCCCGCGCAAGGTCCAGTAGTTCCTTGTACACCGACCGGGCGTCGCTCGTCGCCAGCACGTCCATCCCCGCCTCACCGGTCGCGCGGCGCAGGATGCGCGTCGCCCGGCCGCGGCTCAGTCCCGCCTCGGTCAGCGTCCGCACGTCGGCGGACTCGATCGCCTCGACGGCGGCCTCGACGCCGAGCTCCTCGGTCAGTAGCTCGCGCGTCTTCGGGCCGACGCCCCAGTACTCCTCTAGTCGCATTGGGAGACGTGGCGCACGGAGCGCTCTTAACGCGTGCGGTCCCGGGCGGGCGACGCCGGTTCGCGGCGGCCCGGCCGCCCGGAAACGGCCGGTTCGCGGCCGCCGCGGGGGATCCGGCGGGAGTCGGCGGGAGTCGGGAGTTTATAACGATAGATGCCGACGTGTGCCGTATGAGAGCCGCTGTCCTCGGAGAGCACGGCGAACCGCTGGCGATAGACGACGTAGAGCGGCCCGAGCCCGCGCCGGACCAGGTCGTGGTCGAGACGGAGGCCTGCGGCATCTGCCGGAGCGACTGGCACGCGTAGCAGGGCGACTGGGAGTGGATCGGCGCGCAGGCCCAGCCGGGCCAGGTCCTCGGTCACGAGCCCGCGGGCGTCGTCGAGGCGGTCGGCGAGGACGTGGAGACGCTCCGCGAGGGCGACCGCGTCGCCGTCCCCTTCACGCTCTCGGACGGGTCCTGCCCCCGCTGCCGTGCGGGGCACGCGAACGTCTGCGAGACGGTCGTCCCGCTGGGCTTCACGGAGATAGCGCCGGGCGCGTTCGCGGAGGCGTTCCCGGTGCGGGCCGCCGACTACAACGCCGTGAAGCTCCCCGACGGCGTGGACGCGGTCGACATGGCCGGCCTCGGCTGCCGGTTCGCCACCGCCTTCCACGGCCTCGCCCACCGCGCCGACCTGGACGCCGGCGACTGGGTCGCCGTCCACGGCTGCGGCGTTCGCAAGAGCTTCGCTCTTGCGAGCCGATCAGAAATCTCTGATTTCTGATGACGGCGTCGGCCTCTCGGCGGTCCACATCGCCGACGCGCTGGGCGCGAACGTGGTCGCGGTCGACGTCGAGCAGTCGAAACTCGACGCCGCGAGCGACCTCGGCGCGGACGAGACGCTGGACGCGTCCGGCGCGGAGAACGTCGGCAGCGAGGTGCAGGCGCTCGCGGGCGGCGGCGCGAACGTCGCGGTCGACGCGCTCGGCATCGCCGAGACCTGTCGGAACGCCCTCGACAGCCTCGGCACGCACGGCCAGCACCTCCAGATCGGCCTCACCACGAGCGACGAGGGCGGACAGGTGCCCCTGCCGACCGACGCGATGGTGATGCAGGAGATCGACTTCCTCGGGTCGTTCGGCATGCCGCCGAACCGTACGACGAGGTCTTCCGCATGGTCGAGCACGGCACGCTCGACCCCGGCGCGATCGTCTCGGAGACGGTGTCGCTGGACCAGGTTCCCGAGCGGATCGCCTCGATGAGCGACTTCGACACGGTCGGCATCCCCATCGTGACGGAGTTCTGAGCGGTGGCGGAGCGAGCGCGAGCGTCAGCGCGTCACTCGATCCGCTCGATATCCGTCTCCGTCCGCTCGGTCTCGACGTTCCCGGTGTTCCGCGTGTCGGTCGGTTCGAACAGCAGTATCTCCGCCGCCTCCTCGGCGACCGGGCGGTGTTCGACGCCCCGAGGGACGACGACGAGTTCCCCCTCCCGCAGCACCACGTCGGACTCGTCCCGGAACTCGATCCGCAGTTCGCCGGACACGACGAGAAACAGTTCGTCCGCGTCCCCGTGTTCGTGCCAGACGAACTCGCCCTCGGCTCTGGCGAGCTTGACCGCCTGTCCGTTGAGCTCGCCCGCGAGGCGGGGCGACCAGCGCTCGTCGAACGACGCGAACGCGTCTTCGAGGTTCACTTTCTCCATGCGCCGTCGTTGCCCGACGAGCAGCAAATAGCTTCGCCGCGTTCGGTCCAGCTCGTCGTGGTCGAGAACAATGGGGCACCGCTTCCGGCGGCGACGCGAAACCGACAGGTCCGCGTCCGCTCAAGCGTACGTCGTCTCGATGAACTCTAGGATGCGCTCGGACTCGCCCATCGTCACGCCGTACTCCTCGTCGACGAGGACGGGCACCGAGCGCTGGTTGGAGACGCGGGCCACCTCGTCGCGCTCGGAGTGGAGGCCGTCAACCCAGACGCTCTCGTAGTCGATATCGAGTGCCTGCAGGCGCTCGTGGACCTTCTCGCAGTATGGGCAGCCGTCGAGTTCGTACAGGGTGATGTCGCTCATGAGGGAGCGTTGGGGTGGACCGGGCAAAAAGCCGCGGGACACGGTGGCACGTGCCGGTTGCGGTGGCGAGCGGCGCTTACTCGCCCGACGCCGCCGACCCGGTCTCGCCCAGCCGGTCGCGGTACTTCGCGAGCGCCTCGTCCAGCGCCGCCGCGGCGTCGACCTCCAGCGAGTCCGCGAGGGCGAGCAGCGCGAACAGCGCGTCGCCGACCTCGTCGCTCGCCACGTCGACGTTTCCGGGCGCATCGCCGTAATCGGTCGATTCGGCGGCGTCCTTCGCGATCTCGCCGACCTCCGATTCCAGGTCGAGGACTCGATACGCGGGGTCCGCGTGCAGGCCGTGCTCCTCGACGAACGCCGCGACGCGTTGCTGTTCGTCCATAAGTGGTTGCGCTCGCGGCGGCGGAAAAAGCGTTTCGATGGCCGGGTCGATGGTGTGGGGGTCGGTGGCGACCCGCCGCAAAGCACTTGCCGCGCATCGACGGGGGACCAATATGGACGACCGTATCGCCGCGGCGCTGGCCGCCGCGTTTCCGGACCGCGAGGCGGCGGAGACGACCCCCGCGGGGCCGTCGTGGAACCCGACCAACCGGACCGTGCGGGTCGACTTCACCGACGGCGGGGCCGCCTACCTGAAGATCGCCGTCGACGGGGACGGCACCCGGATCGCCCGGGAGCGAACGGTGACCGACTACGTCAGCGCGAACCGCGACGTCCCCGCGCCGACGGTGCTTTCGAGCGACGCCGGCGGCGATGTCCCGTACCTCGCCACGGCACCGCTTCCGGGCGAGAGCGTCGCGGAACGGTGGAGCGAGTGGAGCGTCGAGGAACGGGCCAAGGCGGCGCGGCGGATCGGCCGGGCGCTGGCGAGCGTCCACGCGGCGACGTTCGACGCCCACGGGCACGTCACCGGCGGCGGGGCCGGGGGGCTCACCCTCGATACCGCGCCGTGGACCGAGGTCCTCGTCGACCGGATCGAGGCGATGCGGGCGCTCGCTCCCGCGGACCGCTTCGACCGCCACTACGACGAGGTGATCGCCGCCGTCGAGGCGAACCGCGACCTGCTCGACGACGCGCCGGCCGCGCTCGTCCACGGCGACCCGGCGATGCCGAACTGCTTCCGCGGTGAAGCGGGGGTCGGGTTCGTGGACTGGGAGGCCGCGCACGTCGGCGACCCCGCGCGGGAACTCCACTGTTTCCGGGCGCGAGCGATAGACGGATCGCGAGATCCCGGCGACGAGCGCGTCGTGACGGCGCTCCGGGAGGGGTACCGGGACCGCGCCGGGAGCCTCCCGCCGGGGTTCGCGGAGCGCCGCCCGGTCTACCGTGCCGTCGAGTTCCTCGGGACCTCCGGGTTCGTCGAGAAGACGGCCGAGTTCGTCGGCGAACCCGTCGCGGCGTTCGCGGCGTGGGTCGACGCGGAGATGGACCGTCGGCTCGCCGACCTGTAGCCGGCGCACCCCGGGCCGCCTCCTGCCGCCGTCGAAGCTCTTAGCACTCCGGCGGCGAAACGCGGCGAGCATGGAACGAGATGGAGTACACGTATCTCGGCGACACGGGCCTCGAAGTGTCGCGGCTCTGTCTGGGGACGATGAACTTCGAGGAGTGGGGGATCGACGACCACGGGCACTGCATCGAGGTGATCGACCGCGCGGTCGAGATGGGGATCAACGTCGTCGACATCACCAGAACGCTTCGCGTTCTGGTTAGCTGCCGGACGTAGTCCGGCAACACGGCGAACCTCTACTCGCAGGGCGAGAGCGAGGAGATAGTCGGGGAGGCGCTGGCCGAGCACGACCGGGACGAACTCGTCGTCGCGACGAAGGCGTACCACCGGACCCGCGACGGGCCGAACGGGATGGGCCTGTCGCGCAAACACGTGCTGGAGCAGGCGGCGAAGAGCCTCGACCGCCTCGGCACCGATTACATCGACCTCTACCAGGTCCGCCGGTGGGACGACGGGACGCCGGCCGAGGAGACGCTGTCCGCGCTCGACCACCTCGTCGAGGAGGGGACGGTCCGCTACGTCGGCGCGAGCACGATGGCGGGCCGGAAGCTAATGAAGGCACTCGAACGGAGCGACGCCGAGAACTACGAGCGGTTCGTCGCGGTCCAGCCGGAGTACAGCCTGACGCGTCGCCACGAGGAACTGAACGCGCTCCCCGTCGCCGAGGACCAGGGCCTCGGCGTCATCCCGTGGTCGCCGCTGGCCGGCGGCTTCCTCACCGGGAAGTACGAGCGCGGCGAGCCCGCGCCCGAGGGGTCGCGGCTGGCACAGCGAGACGCCGACCCGGCCGAGGAGTACGGCGACGATGCGTGGGCGGTGCTGGACGAGGTCCGCGCCGTCGCCGAGGAGAAGGGAGCGAGTCCCCTGCAGGTGAGCCTCGCGTGGCTGCTGCACAGGAACGTCGTCACCGCGCCGATAGTCGGCCCCAAGACGGTCCCGCAACTGGAGGAGAACGTCGCGGCGCTGGGGATCGACCTGACCGGCAAGGAGACGGCGCGCCTCGAAGCACCGACCGACCCGGCGTGGGCGCGGCAGACGGTCGACGAGTGAGCGTCCGAACGCGACCGCCCGGAGACGCGAACGCCGCAACGAACAGCGTTTTGCCCGTCCTGCCCCTACTCGCGGCACATGATGGCGACGACGCACGCGTTCGTCGGCCTCGCGCTGGCGAGCGCGGTCGCCGCGGTCGCGCCGGAACTCGCCGTTCCCGCGGCGGTCGGTGGTGCCGCGGGCGGACTGTTTCCGGACCTTGACCTCGTGGGCGCGCACCGCAAGACGCTGCATTACCCCGTCTACTACAGCGTGCTCGCGGTGCCGGCCGCCGCGTGGGCGGCGCTCGCGCCGGGGGCGCTGTCCGTCGGCGCGGCGCTGTTTCTCGTCTCCGCGGCGCTCCACTCCGCGAGCGATATGTTCGGCGGCGGCCTCGAACTGAGGCCGTGGGAGGGCAGGTCCGACCGCGCGGTGTACGTCCACCCGATTCGGACGTGGGTCCGGCCGCGCCGGTGGGTCCGCTACGACGGGTCGCCGGAGGACTTCCTCGTCGGCGCGCTGTTCGCGGTGCCGGCGCTGGTGACGTTCGACGGTCGGACCCGCTCGCTCGTACTCGCCGCGCTCGCCGGGTCGCTGCTCTACACCGCGCTCAGGAAGCGGATCGTGGAGTGGGCACCGGAGTGGATAGAGTAGGCGGTCCCGTGGGGGTCGCCGGTCCGGTGCGCGCGGCGACGGCTGCTTAGTCGAGCGTGTACGACTCGAACCGGCGAGCGGCGTAGGCGACCGACGCGAACGGCGAGGCGAGCAGGACGACGAGCGCGACGGTCCCGGCGGTCCGCAGCGTTTCGGGCGAAACCGTGAGCGCCGAGTGCAACAGCGGGAGCACCCCGGCGACGAACTGCCGGAGCGTCGCCTCGACCGCGAGGCCGCCGGCGACCACGGCGGCGGCGATCGCGGCGGTGTAGGTGAGGAACGCCCGCTTGCTCGGCATCACCGCGGCGCGGTTCCCGACGACCCGGACGGCCCCCTGACGGGGGAACACCGCGCCGATCCCGGTCGCCAGTAGCGGCGTGGCGGTGGCGAGCGCGGCCCCAGCGACAGTCAGCGTCGCGACCCGCGAGTGCTCGATGACCTGTTGCTGGTTCATCGCGTAGGCGGCGGCCTGCCGCGCGGGTTTCTCGACCTGCGCCGTGTTGAACCCGATGTAGAAGACGTTCAGCGTGACGAGCACCCCCGCCGCCCAGCCGCCGTAAACGACGAGAACGTAGGGGAGTTCCGCCGGCACCTGCCCCTGTTCGACGGCGATCTGGGCGATCGGGACCACGCCGAACAGCGGGTAGGCGACGTAGGCGAGTTTGATCGGCGCTCGGACCGCCCGACGCCACGCGGCCGTCGCGACCGCCCGCGTCGGCCGCGAGAGCGACGACGGCATCGGGAGCGCGAGGTCGGGTGCCGAGAGCCGGCTGCCGGTCGCGCCGTCCGCTTCCTCCGGCTCCGCGGACGAGGTCGCCGGGTCCGCGAACCAGTGCACCGAGGCGATCCGGAGGGTGCCGACGAACGCCGGGGCGACGGCGGCGAGGACGAGCACCGGCGCGGCGGCGGCGCGGGCGAGCGACGGGTCGACCCCGGGCGTCCCGACGAGGAGGAGGTCCGCGAGCCACCCGACGGGCGTCCGCGAGAGCGGGTCGAACAGGGTCGACCCGAGGACGTTGAGGCCGCCGCTGAACACCAGCGCGAAGTAGCCGAGGAAGGCGAGCGCGAACAGCGCCTGCCGGTGGCGTGCGAGGAACTCGTAGCGCGTGACGAGCTGTCGGACCAGCAGGCCGACGCCGTAGCCGACCGCCACGGCGAGCGCGGCGAGCGCGACGGCGACCGGCAGCGTCGCCAGCAACGGGCCGGGCGTCCCCGCGCCGTAGGAGAAACCGGCGGTCAGGACCCACACCGCCGGCAGCCCCCACAGCAGGACGAAGGCGAGTTCGGAGAGGAGCACCCCGCCGAGGGCGTCCCGCGTCGGGACGGCGGTCAGCAGCCCCTCCGGTTCGTCGACCTCCCCGCGCTGGGCCACCGCGCGGGCGGCGACGAGCGCCGTCACGCCGACCCACGCGAGGCCGACGACACCGCGGAGCGCGGGCAGGACGTCGAACTCGGCGAGACCGCCGTCACGGACGGCGCGGCCGGCGAGGTAGACGCCGTACGTGCCTCCGGCGACGACGGCCGCGAGCACGAGCGCCGACAGCGCGGTCAGCGCCAGACGCGTCCGGTTGTCGGTGAACGTGCGGAACGACCGCCTGACCTCGGTCCGCGCGATGAGGGCGCTCCGACGCGGCGAGGGGACGACGCTCACGGCCGGGTCACCTCGCTGACGGCGGTCGGAGCGGCGGCCCCCGACGGGATACCGTCCGAGGGCGGCGATAATACTTCCATGCGTTCGAACATAACGTCGGTCGGCATAAGCGACCCGACGTTGCGACGGCGGGCGGAGCGGTGTCGGAGCCGGTTGTTCGGGGGAGCAGCCCCGTGCGCCGGCGACGACGCGGCCCGTCGGCCCGACGAGGTGGAAACGCTGAAACCCCTCGGACCGGACGATACTATCATGAGTCTCGTCGATGCGGCGATGCGGACGACGCATCTCCTGTTCGGGGCGATATGGGTCGGAAGCGTGCTCTTCGTTACGGTCGCGATACTCCCGCTGGCCCGGGACGGCGACGTCAACGCCGACCCGATCGAGCGGGTCGCCGGCCGGTTGACGACGGTGTCGCGTGCCAGCGCTCTCCTGCTGTTCGTCACCGGCGGTCACATGGCGGCCAACGGCTACCCGGGCGACGACCTGCTGTCGACCACGAACGGTAACCTCGTGATCGCGATGCTGGTGTTGTGGGCGGCGCTCGCGGCGCTCGTCGAGGTCGGGAGTTCGAAGCTGACCGACGGCCTCCGGATGAAGAAGGTCCGCGCGCCGGCGCAGGACGCGCTCCCGCTGTTCCGCGCGGCCACCGCCGTCGGCGTCCTCCTGTTGCTCGTCGCCGGCGCGATCACGACGAACGCGCTCGTGTAGGATTTCGTATCCGGGATTCGCGTCTCTCTTCGTGCGATTACCCCCGTCGAAAGATACTTGTGTGATAATTACATGCGTCCGGTATGAATCGGGACGTGAGGGATCTGCTCCTCTCGCTGGGGGTCGTCGCGGCAACGGCCGCGTACGGACTGTTCCGGCGGAAGGACTCCGAGAACGAGACGGCAACCACGAGCGTCGCAGCGCGCGTCGTCGACCAGGCACCGGACCGGGCGACGGTCCTCTCCGACGACGGCTTCTTCGAACGGGTTCCCGGCGTCACCGATGCGATCCGGCGGGCCGTCCGCACCGACGCTCGCGACGAGTGGCGGGGCGTCGACATCGACGGGCGGGACGCGCTCGAACTCGTCGACCTGGTCCAGAACGACCTGCCGTACTACGTCTCCTCGCCGGGCGAGACCCACGAGAGCGGCGTCTACGTCGAATACGGCGACACGACTGTCGTCGTAACGGCGGTCGGCTGGGAACGCATCGGTAGCCTCCCGCAGTGACCGTCGGTCGGTGCTGACCGCGCCGCGACCGAACCGCAACCCCTACCTGCGCCCGCGCGACAGCACACCGCATGCAACTGGGCGTCATCGGACTCGGGCGCATGGGACGGATCGTCGTCGAGCGGACGCTCGACGCGGGCCACGACGTCGTCGCGTTCGACCTCGACGAGGAAGCGGTCGCGACGGCGGCAGACGCGGGCGCGACGCCCGCCGACTCCGTCACCGACCTCGCCGGGCGACTGGGGGAGGAGAAGCGGGTCTGGCTGATGGTCCCCGCGGGCGAGGCGGTCGACGCCGCGCTCGACGACCTCGACCCGCACCTCGACGGCGACGACGTAGTCGTCGACGGCGGGAACTCCCACTTCGAGGACTCGGTCCGCCGCGCCGAGGCGACGCCCGCCGCCTACCTCGACTGCGGCACCAGCGGCGGCCCCGCCGGCGCGGAACTCGGCTTCTCCCTGATGGTCGGTGGTCCCGAGCGGGCGTACGAGGAACTGACGCCCGTCTTCGACGCCGTCGCCACCGGTCCGGACGGCCACGACCGCATGGGTCCCGCGGGCTCCGGCCACTACGTGAAGATGGTCCACAACGGCGTCGAGTACGCGCTGATGCAGGCGTACGGCGAAGGGTTCGAACTGCTCGCGAACGGCCGCTACGAATTCGACCTCGAAGCGGTCGCCCGCACGTGGAACAACGGCGCGGTCATCCGCTCGTGGCTGCTCGAACTCTGCGAGGGGGCGTTCCGCGAGGAGGGCAACGACCTCGGCGACGTCGCCGACCGCGTCGCCGGCGGGTCGACCGGGACGTGGACCGTCCAGGAGGCGTTGAAACAGGAAGTGCCGCTCCCGGTCGTCTATCAGGCGCTGTCCGAGCGGTTCGGCAGTCGCCGCGACCGGTTC
>PXSA01000036.1 GCA_003023565.1 Halobacteriales archaeon QS_9_68_17 | reverse complement strand
GCGTCGCCGCGCCAGATGCGCGGGATACGACGGGGCTGGGCGTCGATGGGGTTCGGGAAGTGCTCACAGACCATGTCGAGCACCACGTCGGAAAGCGGCGTGCGCTCGTGGAGCTCCTGGCGCTTGTCGTCGCGCTCGAGTTCCATGATGTCGGCGAAGTCCATCCCGGTGCGTTGCATCGACGGGAACGAGACGCCCCACTTGTACAGGGCGGACCCGAAGCCGACCGTGCCGCCCTCGACGGAGACGGTCCAGTCGTCGTCGATGTCGTCCATCTCCTCGGTCATGCCGCGGATGAGGTCGTTGACCTCGCGGATGACGGAGAGGAGCCGCTCCTGCATCTCCTCGGGTCCCTCCTGGAGCTCGGAGATGAGGCGGTCGACCTTGTTGATGAACAGCGTCGGCTTGACACCCTCGCGCAACGCCTGTCGCAGCACGGTCTCGGTCTGGGGCATCGCGCCCTCGACGGCGTCGACCACGACGAGCGCGCCGTCGACGGCGCGCATCGCGCGGGTCACGTCGCCGCCGAAGTCGACGTGGCCCGGCGTGTCGATGAGGTTGATGAGGTGGTCTTCGCCCTCGTACTCGTGCGTCATGGAGACGTTCGCGGCGTCGATCGTGATGCCGCGTTCCTGCTCGTCCTCCTCCGTGTCCATGGCGAGCTGTTCGCCCGCGGTCTCGTCGGAGATCATGCCCGCACCGGCGAGCAGGTTGTCCGTCAGCGTCGTCTTGCCGTGGTCAACGTGCGCGGCGATGGCGATGTTCCGGATCTGCTCCGGCTCGTCCATCAACCGTTCGCACTGTTCGACGATCTTCTTACGTCGGCCCATTGGTACCCCATAATCGCCAGCGGAGTGAAAAGGGTAGTGTTTCGTCGGCGGTCCCGACGCCGACGAAGCTCGTCACGAGCGGAGCGAAGTGACGGCGTTTCGTCGCCGGGGTGTGAGAGGGCGAAACACGGTCCGAGCGCGGCGACGGAGTACGGACATCGGTGGGTCCGGAACCGGCGGCGCGCGACCCACAGTTTTGAGGGGGCGCATCGTACCAGGGGGTATGGTGGGGGACCTTCTGGTCTACGGGTCGTACGGCTACGCGGGGAGCCTGGTCACGCAACGCGCCGTCGACCGCGGGCTGGACCCGGTGGTCGCCGGGCGCGACGCCGAGCGAGTGGAGCGGCAGGCGACCGGCCTCGGCGTCGACCACCGCGTGTTCAGCCTCGAACACCGGCAGGTCGTCGAGGACCACGTCGCCGCGGCCGACGCGGTGCTGAACTGCGCCGGGCCGTTCTCCGCGACGACCGGTCGCCTCGCGTCGGCCTGCATGGCGGTCGGGACGGACTACCTCGATCTGGCCGGCGAGATCGACGTACTGGAGTGGGTCGCCGAGCGGGACCGCGAGGCGGAGAAGGCCGGCGTGTCGCTCGTCCCGGGCGTCGGCTTCGACGTGGCGGCGACCGACTGTCTGGCCGGGTTCCTGGAGTCGCGACTCCGCACGTCGACCGGTCTGACGCTGGCGCTCGACGGCCTCGGGACGTTCTCGCCGGGAACGCTGAAGTCCATCGTCGACGACCTTTCCCGGGCGGGGGCCGTCAGAGAGGGCGGGACGATCCGGTACAAGCCGGCGGCGTGGAAGACGCGGGAGTTCGACTTCGGACGGGGACCGAAGACCGCCGTCTCCGTGCCGTGGGGGGACGTCTCCTCCGCGTACTACACGACGGGCATCCCGAACATCGAGGTGTACGCGACCGTCCCGGCGTACGCCCTCGGCGCGATGCGCCGGACCCGGCGACTGCTGCCGCTGCTCGGCCGCGGCCCGGCGAAGGCCGCGCTGACTGCCCCGATCGATGCGACGGTGTCGGGGCCGACGGCGGAGGAGCGCTCCCGGAGTTCGACCCGGGTCCGGGGCGAGGTCACCGACGACGAGGGTAACCGCGTGACGGCGCGACTGGAGACGCCGGACACGTACGACTTCGCGACGGCGAGCGCGGTCGACGCCGCGGTCCGCGTGCTCGATGACGACGCGCCGGACGGTTTCCAGACGCCCGCCTCGGCGTTCGGTGCCGACTTCGTCCTCGGCGTCGACGGGGTCGGTCGGACCGTCGTCGACGCGAAGCGGGTCCCCGCGGCCGGGGCGGGACGATAGCAGGGGTAAGAGCCATACCGCTCGGACTCCTATTAGCGATACGCATGGACGTTCGCGTGCAGGGGCCTGGGCCGGCCGCGCCGTTTCTCAGCGCACAGGACCGCTTCGAGACCGAGTACGACCTCGACCGACCGGTCCACGTCCGCGTCCGCGAGGACCCGGACGAACGGACCTGGACGGGTCACGACGCCGAGAAGCACGTCCTCAACATCTCGCGGCAGGCGGCGACCAGCGCGATGGCGCGCGAGTTGGCGCTCCACGAGTTCGCTCACATGGCCCGCAACGAGCAGGCTCACCCCTCACACACCCAGTCGACCGAGGAGGTCCTGTTCCTCGCGCTGTCGGGCAAGTCGGTCGAACAGCGCCGGGTGACCCACTGCTACCAGATCGCCAACCACATGAAGGACATCTACGCCGACGACATCACCCTGCAGGTCGGCCCGACCGACAAGCTGGTCTCCTTCCTCGAATCCGAACTCGCGACCGCGGTGGCCGACCGGCCGACCGGACAGGGCGACGACCCCGCCCGCGGGCGCGACGGTCTGCGACTCACGGGCACGGCCGACCCCGAGATAACCGCCGTCAACGCGGCGTTCGCGCTGGCGCTGGTCGAGCGCCACGACCTCGTGGACCCGGACCACCGTCTCTACGATCTGGCCCACGCGGCCGCGAAGGACGCGCCCGAGGTCAGCCTCTCGGGGTTCAAGCATCGCTTCGCGTCGCTCGGCCCGGAACCCGGCGAGAGCGAGTACCGGCGAGCCCTCGTGGACGCGACCCGTGAATATGCGGTCGGCGGGGGTGGCAAGCAGGCGGCCGACTGAGTGTTCGTCAGTAACGCTGCCCATCGATGGTAGCCATTCTCATTCACAGTAAATTCTTCACACCCCATTACCATTTTTAGATGGTGGCAAGAGAGATAAACCATCGATCAGATGAATCGAGCAACCTGTACGAAACGACTCGACGGGGGTACCTGAAGCTCACTGGCGCAGCTGCTGTGTCGGCTACTGCGCTGGGTGCTGCCAGTGGTACTGCGGGTGCCGAGAGTTACGAGACTATTACGGTCGGTTCAGGTGACACGTACGTCCACCGCGTCAACAGCGGCGAAACGTTCCAGAACAAGCTCATCGACATCACCGCCAGCAACGCAGAGGTCGAAATCACCGGGAGTGGCTCCGACTGGGTCATCCGAGACATCGGCATCAAGGGCAAGTGTACCAGCGACGATAAGGACCAGATGATTACTGCGGAGGTCGACTCTGGGTCAACCGGACTCATCGAGAACGTCTACCTCGGCGATGGGGCCGTCGACGGCTACCAGGGCGGTGTGTTCGTGTCGCTCGAACACGCCGGGACGCTGACGATTCGTAACTGCAACGTCCAGGAGTGGCCGGACAACGGCATCTACGCCAGCGCACCCGGACGAGACACCGACCGAGACGACGCCGGGCTCGGCGAGGTCCACATCGAGAGCTGTTATGCGAAGAACAACAACACCGACTGCTACCGCCTCGGCACCGACGGATCGTACGTCCGCGATTCGGTCGCACACGTCAACGGCGACGTGCCAGACAAGGGTGGCGCGGAAAACGCCCGCGGCGTCTGGGTGAAAGAGGGTGGCACGGTGGAGATCGAGAATTGCGACCTCTTGCTCGAAGACCCTGACGCGAGTTACTGCGTCTGGGAAGGCGACAACGACGAGACGGGACTGGCGCGCGTGTCGAACTCCGAGGTCGTCGCCCGCGATGGAGCGGAAGGTAAGTACAGAGGCAACGTCGACACGTCGAACATCGGGTCGAACCCCGATGTATCGGTTCCCGACGGCGTCCCGACCAGCGCTGCGGACGCCGCAGACGGCCCGGACGGTGCGAGCCGGACTCATCGAGAACGTCTACCTCGGCTCGAGCGTCGGCGGCAAGCGCGGATCCGCATCGCTCGCCGGGATGATGGTCGCCGGGCGCGGTCTGCCGCTGTGGATCGGCATCCTCACCATGACCGCCACCTGGGTCGGCGGCGGCTACATCTCCGCGAACGTGGATCGCGCGAATCGCGAAATCACGATTACCTCTGGAAGCAACGCTGACTACACCAATTACGAAATCGCCGTCACCGGCGACCTCACAGGCAAAAGCAGCAGCGACAGCGGCGACGATATCAATGCCACAGGCGACGGCGTCTCCGGCGGCGTCGGCGGCGGCGGTAGCGATGCCTTTGGCTACACCGGCGAGCTCAAATCCATCGATCTCGACGACAGCACCTGCATCATCGACGTGACGCGGTCGTACGTTCTCACTATCGACGACGTTGACGACGATGGCAACACCGCCAGCTACGACTTCACGGTGAGCGGGAGTCTCGAAAAGAGCGACGCCTATGATGCGACCATCGACACGAGCGATTCCGTCTCAGGAAGCTCTGCGTCCGGTCAAGTCACCAACGGTCGGGACAGCTACCGATTCACAGGTGAGATCACCGACTTCAGCGTTGACGCTCCTATCAACCCACTCATCGATGGCGACGAGGTCGTCACCGATTCGCTGGGTCACAACGTCATCAACATGAATGGGACCGGCGACGCCCAGGAGTACCAGTTCTCAGTCGTCGGTGGTGCTGGCGCGTACGACGGGATTTCGGGGAGTGACACGGTGTCCGATCGTACCATCAGCGGCACCGTCTGGGACGGATCGACCGACTCCTACGACTACCGCAACGGCGTCTTCGTCGCTGGCTTCACCGACGGCGGCACCAACCCCACTTATAGCGACCGGTAGTCTCATCCGGGGCTAATTTCATCTTCTATCATAATTTCATTTTTCTTTCGATTGATTAATATCTATGCGGGTGGCACTTCAGAGCGCTGTGTCCGGTATGTAGCACCTGCGTCGGCACGCTACGAAAACACAGTAATCAAACGTAACCATGAGCGACGACCACAAAACTACTGACGAACGAATGGAACAGAACAGCAAACGCAGTCGAAGCACGGAGAAAATCGGTTCTCTCGGCCGACGACAGTACCTGCAAGGAGTGGGTGCGGCCGTCGTCGGAGCGAGTTTCGCCCCCTCTGTACAGGCGGCGTCTTACACCACCATCGAACTGAGCGACGGTGACTCGGTGCAGTACTACACCTCCCAAGACGACCTCTCAAACACACGCATCATCCCGAACGGGGCGTCGATAGAGGTGACCGTCGACTCGGGCGGCACCTGGGAGAACTTCGCCATCGACGAAGGGACCCACCAAGGTCAGGCGGGAAGTGCTGGCATCTTCAACGTTCAGGTTCCCGATGGTGAAAAGTTCGTCCTCGACAACTATTACATCGGCGGGTCGGCCGGTGGCGGACGAGACAAAAACGACGACAGTAGCACGGTGGTCTTCAACAGTATCGACCACGCTGGCGAGGCCGAGTTCAAAAACGGGTTCGTTACCGACTGGTATCAGCCCTACTACTGCTCGAACAGCGGGAACCCGCCGGACCGAAACAGCGATCACGAGGGGTACGGTGGAGACATCATCTTCCAGAACCTCTACACCGAGCGATTCGCCCACACTGCCTACCGACTGGGCACGGACGGTTCGAAGTGTATCGACTGCGTCGTCGCCAACCCCTACGAGAGCGACGGCCCAGCCCGAAGCGCGTGGGCGTACTTGAACAACCCGACTTACGACAATCTCCAATTCGCTACGAAGATCGTCTCCGGGAGCCAACACGACGAGGACGCGAAAGCCTACCTCATCGACTGTGAAGGCACCGGCGGAGACATGACCTCTGGTGGCTACACGGGCGACGCACCGACGGACGGGGCCGACCTCTCGGTCCCGTCTGGCGTGCCGACCTCGCCCGACGAGGCCGCGAGCGGCGGACCGAACTCCGACCCGGAGCCGAGTTCCGGCACGCCTCACGACCTCATCGTGGACGGGTCACTCGACAGCACCAGCGCGAGCTACGACTTCTCAGTCACTGGTAACGTCACCACGATGGACGACCCACAGGGTGACAATGCCTCTGAGAGTACCGCGAACGGTGGCGTCGGCGGGTACAAGGACGGTTACGAGTTCTCGGGCGATGTGAGTACCCTGAACGTCGAAGTCGGGGGTGGCTACATCTCCGCGACCGTCGACCGCGCGAACCGCGAAATCCCCTTCCAAGCCGGAAGCAACACCGATTACACCCGTTACACCGCGACGGTCAGTGGCGACATCACGCCCGAAAGCGGCATCGACAGCGGTGACAACATCAACGACGCCGGGGACAGTGTCTCCGGCGGCGTCGCCGACGGTGCCACCGAGGTCTTCAGTTACACCGGCGAACTCGAACTCCTCGACCTCGACGATAGCACCTGTATCATCGATGTGACTCGCTCGCACGTCCTCACCATCGATGACATCGACGACGACGGGGCGACCGCCGACTACAGCCTCTCCGTGACGGGGTCGTTGGAGAAGACAGACGCGTACGGCGCGACCGTCGACAGCAACGACTCGGTCTCAGGAAGCTCTGCGTCCGGTCAAGTCACCAACGGTCGGGACAGCTACCGATTCACAGGTGAGATCACCGACTTCAGCGTCGACGCTCCTATCGACCCACTCATCGATGGCGACGAGGTGTTCACTGCTTCGCTCGGCCACAACGTCATCAACATGAACGGGACCGGCGACGCCCAGGAGTACCAGTTCTCGGTCGTCGGTGGTGCTGGCGCGTACGACGGGATTTCGGGGAGTGACACGGTGTCCGATCGTACCATCAGCGGCACCGTCTGGGACGGATCGACCGACTCATACGACTACCGCAACGGCGTCTTCGTCGCTGGCTTCACCGACGGCGGCACCAACCCCACCTACAGCGACCGGTAGTTTCGCCAGCGCAACCTCGAAAACCAGTTCTTTTTCGGTGCCATCGTATCCGTCGCACTACGGACCGTGAGTTCGACGTCAAGTCAGTTCGGACGGGTTTCCGAACAGAATCGGAACGGGGTCCCAGAAGAGGATCAGTTCAGAGTCACGTTAGATCGACGAGCGCGAGCAGGACACTCGGCGCGACCAGTAGAACGACGCCGACGGCTATTAGCAGGGCCGGAACCACGAGCAGTCCCATCTCGGTGAACAGCCAGAGGCTGACGCCAGCGAGGATCGCGAGCAGACCGACCAGTCGGAGGAACCACGTCACGACGCCTTCGAGACCCGAATCCGCGAGCAGGTTGACGACTTCGAGTGCTTCGTCCGTAGCTACGAGAGCCTGCCGACGCCAGCGACTCTTACCGTGTGAGAGCCCCGGTGTTCCGACCAGCGAGAGCCAGCCGACCAGACCGTGCGGGGTTGAAAGGGCCGCCCGGTCGCGGCACGCGGTCGCGGTGCAGTTGCGGTACTCATCGGTTCAAGCAGTAGCCAGGGGCACTGTAGCCTCGGCCCTACAGAACGTGTAGTCGCAAGACAACACTTTCTGTGGTCTTAAACCGGCGACTGCGACCGGGCGGAGGGAGCTTCGGAAACGGTTCCACAGCTATTGTTAAGTTCGTGACCGCAACTACCGTTGAGCCACTGAGAACCGCACCCCAACAGCGACCGCACCTGTTGCTGGAACAACGACCCGTCACCGAGCGCACGCAGACGAGCATTCAGTTACTGCTTCCGCTCGGCGTCAGTCGCACCAGCACGTCGTCGCGCTCCGTCGGGAAGCCGTCTCCGGCCCGGCCGTCCCGGTTGCAGGTGACGGCGTACAGCGACCCGTCCGGCCCCTGTTCGACGTGTCGGACGCGACCGAGTTCGTCCTCGAACGTCCTGTGCGAGGTCGCGGTGTAGCGGTCGTCGTAAAAGTCGTCGTCGAACCGACGGCCCCGGTCCGCGGGCGGTAGGTCCCGGTCCGGTTGCGAGAGCGTGACGACGTTCACGTGCTGGCCGCCGAGCGCCCCGAGTACCAGCCGGTTCCGCCACTGCGGGAGGGCGTCGCCCGTGTAGAACACGGAGCCGGCGGGTGCCCAGGTGTCCGATCCGGTGTTCGCGACCGGCGGCTCGACCCCGGAACCGGGATACTCCTCCTCGTCGCGGACCGCCGGCCACCCGTAGTTCTCCCCGGGCGTCAACACGTTCACCTCGTCGTGGCCGCCAGGGCCGTGTTCGTCGACGACCGGCGTGCCGTCGGGGAGGAACGTGACTCCCTGCGGGTTACGGTGGCCGTAGCTGAACACCCGCGGGTCACCGACGGCGGGGTTCTTCGGCGCGGCGTCGCCGTCGGGCGTCACCCGCAGTATCTTCCCCGCGACGGACTCCGGGTCCGCGGCCAGCGGTTTCTCGCCGGCGTCGCCCGTGCTGACCCAGAGGTAGTTCTCCGGACCGAAGGTGAGGCGGCCGCCGTTGTGATAGCTGTCCGCGGGTATCTCGTCGACGATAGTCGTCTCGGTAGCCGACGGGTCGTCCGCGCCCACGTCGACGTACGCGACCCGGTTGTACCGGTCGTCGCCGTCCTCGTAGGTGTAGTAGACGTACACCACCGGCGGGTCGGGGTACGCGGGATGGACCGCGACGCCGAGAGTGCCGCCCTCGCCGCCCTCGACCCACCAACTGCTCTCGTCGGAACCGGGGTCGAGCGACCCGGCGTCGATGGCGTCGGCGGGTCGGGTCACCGCTCTGACCTCGCCGCCGTCGAACACCTTGATGCGACCCACCCGCTCCGTGATGAACAGTTCGCCGTTCGGTGCGAACGAGAGGTCCCACGGTATCTCCAGGTTCTCGACCAGCACCTCGGTCGCTACGGGCGTCTCCACGGGCGACGCCGTCGGCGACTCCCAGTCGGGGTCGTATCGGCCCCACGACGACAGGTCGTGGGAGACGGAGAGGTCGTAGTCGGGCTGTTCGGGGGTGTCCGAGTCGCTCCCGGTCGGCCGAGAGGAGATGCAGCCGGCGAGACCCGTCGCGCCCGCGAGGGCGAGAAGGCGTCGGCGGGACCAGCGTTCGCTCATACCCGCCCGATGGTTTAGGGTCGCCTAAAGCCTTTCCGTTCTTTCGACAGGTAAAACGGACGGAGAGTACGGGTTCAGGACTGCTTCGCGACGCTTGACCGGTCGGTGTCGGGCGCGACCGGCGTCGCGAACGCGGTCAGGACGGCGGCCGCGACGAGGAAGACGCCGCCGAACCCGGCGACGGCGACGAGCGGCCCCGCGATGTCGGCGACGACACCCCCGGCGAGGATCAGCGGCACGCGCAGTAGGGCGTAGGCCATCGACGCCGCCGAGAGCACCGTCGCCCGGCCCGCGGCGTCGATCCGGTCGTTGAGGTATCGGCCGGCGAGCGGCCGGAGGAGGGCGTCGCCCGCCCGCATCGCGAGGAACACTGGGACGGCGAGCGCCGGCACGACCCACGGGACGACGAGCGCCGCGCCGAGACCGACCGGGACGAGAAGCACCGCGGTCCGGAGTCCGAGCGTCGACTCCACGGTTCCCGAGTGATAGCTCGCTGCCGCGGCGACGCCGGTGAAGCCCGCGTACAGGACCCCGAGCGTCGCCGCTTCGGGGACGGTGAGCCACCCGGCGTCGCGTTCCAGCACCGCGACGGTGATCGGCTGGACGTACGTGTTCGACGCCGACACCGCGCCGAAGAACAGCCCGACGTAGAGCACGAAGGTCCGGAGTTCGGCCCGCCCGAACGCCGTCCGGACCACCTCGACGGCCTCGCCGACGGTGAGGCGGTCGCCGGTGCCCTCCGCGTACCCCTTGTTCCGCGGCATCGAGAGGAGGACGGGGACCCCGGCGACGGCGAGAAGCGCCGCGGCGACGAACGGGACCGTCGGGTCGGCGACGTACAGCAGTCCCCCGGCGACCATGGCGGCCACGCTCGCGCCCCGTTTGATCGACTCGCCGCGACCGCGGACGCTCGTGAACCGGTCCTCGGCGTCGCGCTCCCGGAGCGTGTCGTACAGCCACGCGCTGTCGCTCCCCGACCGGAACGTCAGCCCGAACGCCCAGAGCGCGTAGAGGACGACGAACGCGGCGAACGTCCGCGCCCACACGAACCCGACGAGCGACGACAGGAGCAGCGCCGCGCTGGCGACCAGGCTGTTCCGCCGGCCGATGCGGTCGCCGACGTAACCCGTGGGGATCTCTCCCGCGGTCACGAGCACGGCGACGACCGCCGACAGCGTCGCGATCTCGCTGTAGGAGAGGCCGCGAGCGAGCATGAACAGCGTGAATATCGGCGTGACGAAGCCCGCCGAGGCGGTGGCCTGGTACAGGTAGTACCGCCTGACGGCCTGGAACTCCTCATGCAACATGCCGCCGTCCTCCGATGGCCCCCATTCGGACGACACGACTCGCAGCACCGACAAAAGGGTTCGCTGAACGCGGTTTTTGTAGCTTCAGGGGTACGTTCGTCGCGGCGGACACAGGAACGTGGTACTCGCGGACGCGACACCGTAATACTCACGTCCGTCGGGAGAGAGACGAACCGACCGTGTCCTCGGAACGAACGCGTCGTCGAGTCCTTCGGCCGGCCGCGCTGGCCACCGGAATCGGGACCGCCGGCTGTGTGGGGTCGGCGGACCCCGGGAGTCCGACGACGAACGACACCGTCTCCGAGACGACCGCTCCGTCCGGAACGGCGACCGCAGGCCCCTCGACCGGCGACGCCCCGGACCGACCGGTCACCGGCGACGAGGCCCCGGGACTCGCGCCGCTCGACGAGGTCGACGAGTGGCCGTGACCGGCGGCACCGCCGACCGGCGGAGAGTCGAGAGAGAAGGGACGGAGAGTTACCGCGCGGCGGCGGCGACGCGCTCTTTCTCTTCTTTCTGGTTGATCGCGTACGTCTGGACGTCGTAGTTGGCAGCGCCGAGCAGTTGGTCGGCGAGCGCCGCCTCGACGTCGGTCGGGCTCTTGAAGGAGTCCTGATAGACGCCGTCGGCGACGAACTTCAGCGCCTGGTCGACGCGGCGCTGGGGCGCGACGTCGACGGCCTTCGGGACGGAGATGCCGCCGTACTTCAGGCGGACGGTCTCCTCGCGGGGGGCCGCGTTCTCGACGGCGGTGACGAGCACCTGCACCGGGTTCTCGTCGGCCCGGTTCTCGATGATGTCGAAGGCGTCGCTGACGATGTTCAGCGACTGCTGTTTCTTGCCCGTGTTCTCGTCGGTCTGCATCAGGCGGTTGATCAGGCGCTCGACGATGGAGATCTCGGACTTCTGGAACTGTTTCTGGGCGTGTCGCCCCATCGTGTGCGCGACGGGCGTGACGGTGATGTAGCGCTCGGTCGAGGGGTCGGCGTACTCGATGCCGGTGACCTCGTACTCGCCGAACAGTTTCGCGCCGAGCCCGTCTGCCTCCTCCGCGCCCGCGGCCTCCTCGGCCTCGGGAGTGTCTTCCGCCGCCATCGTTATCGCACCGGCTTCTCCGCGTTCCCGCGGACGAGTTCGATGAGCGAGACGCCGTTGACCTTCTCGACCTTGTAGTTCACACCGGAGAGGTCGCCCATCGCGCGGCCCTTCGCGCCGCCGATGCCGGCGATGGTGACCTCGTCGTGCTCGTCGATAAAGGAGATAGCGCCGTCACCGGGACAGAACGCGGTGACCTGCTTCCCGTTCTTGATGAGCTGGACCCGGACGCACTTCCGGATCGCGGAGTTGGGCTGCTTCGCTTCGATGCCCACTTTTTCGAGGACGATACCGCGGCCCTGTGGCGCGCCCTCAAGCGGGTCGGACTGCTCCCGAAGACCCCGCTCACGGCGGGCGTACTCCGAGTCGGACCACCGTCGCTTCTGGCGGTCCTGCTTGAGTTTGCGCGCGGCGTATTTGCCGTTTGCCATAGTACATCCCCGTAGCTAACGAAGGCACTTAAGGGTCCCCTTTCGTGACGAGGAGTTACGGCCTGAGGACGCGCGAGCGGGTGCGATGCCGGGATCTGAACGCGTCTCTGGAGACTAGCTCTGCGCGACGCTCGGGACGGATACGGTCAGCAGATCGGCTGAGAGGACCGAGAGAAAGCGGAGGTCGGCGGTCGGCTACGTCAACTGGATGTCGTCGACGTCGTAGTGACGCGCCACGAGCGTGCGCGCCGCTTCGATGTTCTCGCCGCCCTTGCCGATGGCCGCGCCGGTGTCCTCCTCGGCGACCTCCGCGTAAGCGATGGTCTCGTCGTCCTCGCTGATCGTCACGTTGTAGACGGCTGCCGGCGACAGCGCGTTGGCGACGAACGCCTCCGCGGTGTCGGCGTCCTCGACGAGTTTCACGTCCCTGCCGATCGTCTCCTCGACGCGGCGGACGTGCTGGCCGCCCGGCCCGATCGCCTCGCCCATGTCGCCCGCGGCGACGAGGATGAGCGCGCGGTCCTCCTCGACCACGCAGTCCCGGGCGGCGGCCTCGGTCTCTCCCTCGAACGCCGCGATGAACTGGCGGGCGGCGTCGGACAGGGTGCGCGTCGGCATCGGTTCAGTCGGCCTGTTCGGACCGCCGGTCGAACGAGCCCATCTTCAGGTCGACGTCGCCGGTGCCGAGCTTGATCGGCTTGCCGACGATGACGTTCTCGGTGACGCCGTCCAAGTCGTCGACCTCGCCGTGGATCGCCGCGTCGAGCAGGTGGTTGACCGTCACCTCGAACGCCGCGCGGGCGAGCACGGAGTCCTTCGACCCGGAGATGCCGTGGCGACCGATGGACTCGATGGTGCCCTGATTGGTCATGATGTCGGCGACCAGCATCAGGTGCCGGATGTTCACGTCGTCGAGACCCTGCTCTTCCAGCGTGTCCATCGTCTCCTCGATGATGGCCTCGCGGGCGGCCTCGACGCCGAGGTTCCGGTAGATCTCGTGGATGTTGTTACACGTGGTGCGGGAGGCGTCCACGCCCTCGATCGAGAGGACGTCCCCGAAGGCCGACCCTTCGGTGTAGAGGACGAACTCCTCGCCGTCGTCGAGGTCCTCCTTGCGGATGACGACGCGGGTGACCTCCTCGATCCCTTTGAACGTGATGTCGCGCAGCTCCTCGACCAGCTGCAGGAGGTCGCGGTAGCTGGGTTCCTCGGGGCCGAACTCGATGGACGTCCCCTGCTGGACCGTCTGCACGCCCAGCGAGTCCTCGATGATGCCCGCGATCTCTCCGGCGACCTCGTCGGTGCTGTCGACGCGGGGCCAGCGCTCCTGGAGCGTGTCCTCGTTGAGGCTGATCTGGACGCGCATGTCGGCGACGTTCGTCGAGATGTCGCCGAGCGCGAGGATCTTCGTCGCCTCGATCCCCCAGACGACCTCGTGGGCGCGCTCGCGGTCGTCCGCGAACTCCTCCTCCAGAAACACCGTCATCATCGGCGTGTCCGGGGTCTTCCGGGCGTCCACCAGTTCGATGAGCCGGGGGAGGCCCTGCGTGACGTCGATCTCCGCGACGCCCGCGTAGTGGAACGTGTTCATCGTGTTGTGGGTCACGACGCCCTCGGCGGTCGTGAACGTCTCCAGCCCCTCGACCGAGAAGTCGTACACGTACTCGTGGTCGCTCGCGACCGTCTCGACGGACTCGATGCGTTCCCACGACGCAGCACCGACGACCGAATCCGTAGTCGCGGTCGTCCGGTCGCTGACGAGTGAACCACCGTCAGTAAGCAGTCGTTCATCGACATCGACCGAGCTAAAGTCGGCAGTGTCCGATGTACCGTCGAACGAACCGATCACTGGAAGTTCATCGCCAGCAGTCAAGGAGTCGCCTGCAACGGGGGTGATCTCATCGTCGGTCTTCGTGACGAACGAGTGCGCCTTCGTCGCCCGAATCGTGCGGCCGGACCCGAGTTCGAACCGGAGGAGTTCGTCCGGCGTATCGTGGCGGCTGACTTCCTCGACGGGCTTCCACTGGACCTGTTCGTCCGATCGGAGGCTCAGCACCTCTAAACCGCCGGGTCCGAGTGCAACTTCGTGACCGTCGAACGACCGCGTTTCGCGTGCCTCAATAACTTCGTCGACCAGCGGGCCGATCTCCGCGACCGACGTCTCGCCGTCGCGCCGAACGAGCACCCGCTCGTCGTGCGGAACGCTCATCTGCGTGCCGGGCTCCCCGATCGACTGCGCGGAGACGGTGCCGACGGGGTCGAGGGGGTCGACGCGGGTGTCGAGATAGCGGTTCTCGACGGCCTTCGCGATCCGGTCGGCGTGCTCGACGGTGACGCCGTCGCGCTCCTCGACCGTGCTGTACACTTCGTCTTTGAGCCGCTTCGGGAGGCCGGTGTCCTCCACGACGGCTTCGATGTCGTCCGTGATCTCAGTCATCGTTCATTGGGGGTTCCGAGGGTGCGGTCGGCTCGCTGGGCTCCGGGATCTCCTCCGCGCGCCGGGAGTCGGCGTGCTCGGAGAGGTTCGTCGGCGGACGCTTCTCGCCGAGGAACTCCTGCAGCGCGGCGTCGTCGTCGAACTCCGACTCGAGGACGCGGTCCGCGATCCGGTCGACGTCGATCTCGTTTTCGGCGTTCGAGGACACCTTCACGGGGCTGGTGCCGTCCTCGCCGAACTCGAACTGGACGATGGTGTCGCTCGTGTCGCGGACGGTGCCGTCGTACTGCGTCTCCAGTTCGGAGAGCGCGTTGATGAGCCGGCGCTGCAGGTAGCCGGACTTCGAGGTCCGGACCGCCGTGTCGACTAGCCCCTCGCGGCCGCCCATCGCGTGGAAGAAGAACTCCCGCGGGGTGAGGCCGTTCGCGTAGGAGTTCTCCACGAAGCCGTGAGCGTCGGCCGACAGGTCGTCGGGCTTGTAGTGGCTGAGGGTGCGGTCCTCGTAGCCGCGGTTGATCCGCTCGCCCCGAACCGCCTGCTGGCCGACGCAGCCGGCCATCTGGGTCAGGTTCAGGAGCGACCCGCGCGCGCCGGACTCGGCCATCACGACCGCGGGGTTGTCGTCGTCGAAGTGCTCCTCGGCGATGTCGCCCGCGTTGTCACGCGCGCGGCCGAGCGTCTGCATGATCTTCATCTCCAGCGTCTCGTCGACCGTGCGGCCCGGCAGGGATTCGAGGTCGCCGTTCTCGTACGTCTCGATCAGCTCCTCGACGCGGTCGTTCGCGTCGGTGATCGTCTCGTTGATGCGCTCTTCGGCCTCCTGGGGCACCGTCTCGTCGTCGATGCCGATGGAGAAGCCGAAATGCATGATAGAGCGCATCGCGAGCGACGCGACCTCGTTGATGAACTGGCGGGCGCGGGTCTTGCCGTACACCTTCGCGATGGTGTCGACGACCTCGCCGCCGAACGCGCCGACGCCGCCCTCGTCGATGGTGCCGGAGACGTGCTGGCCGTCCTCGACGACGACCGTGTCGCCGGCCTCGCTGGTGAACTCCAGATTCAGGTCGCCGGGCAGCAGCTCCGAGAAGATGTCCTGACCCGTCCAGTAGGGCAGGCCCTCCTCGTCGGTGCCGCTCGGCTCGGGCAGTTCGTCGATGCGCGTCGCGCGCAGCAGGTCGAGCGCCTGCGTCTCGTTGAACCGCGGGTTCGTGTGCGTCAGCAGGTAGGTCCCGCTGATGTGGTCCTGGATCGCGCCGATGATGTTCTCGCCGAACCGCGGCGAGAGGATCTGCTCCTGAACGCGCATCAGGACGCGGGCCTCGGCGCGCGCCTCCTCGTTCTGAAGGGCGTGCATGTTCATCTCGTCGCCGTCGAAGTCCGCGTTGTACGGCGGACAGACGACGGTGTTGAGCCGGAACGTCTTGTACGGCATCACGACCACTTCGTGGGCCATGATCGACATCCGGTGCAGCGACGGCTGGCGGTTGAAGATGACGATGTCGCCGTCGATGAGGTGGCGGTTGACCTCCCATCCCGGCTCGACCTTCTCCGCGAGTTCCTCGCAGTTCTTCTCGGTCACTTTCAGGCGGCGGCCGTCCGGTCGTCGCACGTAGTTCGCGCCCGGGTGGCCCTCGGGGCCGTTAGAGACGTAGCGCCGGGCGTCGGCGAGGTTCCGCGCGTTGACGTTCATCGTCTGGGTCATCTCCTTCGCGACGCGGTCGGGAACGCCGACCTCGTTGAGCGAGAGCGTCGGGTCCGGCGAGATGACGGTCCGGGCGGAGAAGTTCACGCGCTTCCCCGACAGGGAGCCGCGGAACCGGCCCTCCTTGCCCTTGAGGCGCTGGGAGAGCGTCTTCAGCGGCCGGCCGGAGCGGTGGCGCGCCGGCGGCGTCCCCGAGATCTCGTTGTCCATGAACGTGGTGACGTGGTACTGCAGCAGCTCCCAGAGGTCCTCGATGATGAGCTGGGGCGCGCCGGCCTCGCGGTTCTCCATGAACCGCTGGTTGATGCGGATGATGTCGACCAGCTTGTGCGTGAGGTCGTCCTCGCTGCGCTGGCCGTTGTCGAGCGTGATCGAGGGCCGCGCGGTGACCGGCGGCACCGGCAGCACCGTCAGGATCATCCACTCGGGACGCGAGCGCTCGGGGTTGATGCCGAGCACCTCGATGTCCTCGTCCGGGATGTCCTCGAACCAGTCCCGGATGTCGCTCGGCATCAGCTTGTTCATGTCCTCCTCGGTGAGGTCCACGTCGAGCGCCTTCTCGATGGCCTTGCGGTCGTCCTCGCGCGGGCGGAACTCGCCCGAGAGGATCTCGTTGACCCGCGAGAGCGCGATGCCGGTCTCGTCGGCGAGCTCGTTCGGGCTCGTCGGCTCGGCGTCGCCCTCGTCGTCGCCCTGCATCGCGGCGGCGATCATCTGCGGGTACTCGCTGGAGAGGACCTGCTGGACCTCGTAGTACGTGGTCGGCTTCTCGTGGTTGATGTCGAACTGGACCTCGTCGCAGTGGGGGCAGCGGTCCTCCTTGCGGGCCTGCCGGATGGCGGCCTTCGTCACGTCGCTGATGTCGTTGCCCAGATCGACCGTCGTCTGGAGCTGATCGCGGAACTCAGCCTTCTCGTCCTCGGTGAGGGTGAGCCGCGAGCAGTCGCGGCAGGTGCCCCGCAGCAGGCGGCGGATGAGCTTCGTGAAGCCGACGTGGATGACGGGCGCGGCGAGCTCGATGTGGCCGAAGTGACCGTTACAGGAGCCCGAGTGCTGGCCGCACGTCTTGCACTCCAGGCCGGGGTCGATGACACCGAGTCGCGGGTCCATCAGCCCCATGTCGATGGGGAACCCGTCGTCGTCGTAGGTGTCGGCCGTGATGATCTTCGTCGGGACCATCTTCTACCAGAAGCTCTACCACATGGTCTCGAACAAGCTGCACGCCCGCTCGCGCGGGCCGGTGCAGGTGCTGACCCGCCA
>PXSA01000035.1:54584-81794 GCA_003023565.1 Halobacteriales archaeon QS_9_68_17 | reverse complement strand
ACACGGAAGTTAAGCCTACAAGCGTTTCGGAGAGTACTGGAGTGGGCGACCCTCTGGAAACACCGATTCGCCGCCCCCACTCATACTTACACTCAGTAGGGGAGCGTCCACTGGGGGGTTTCGTCTTTACCCCGGAGCGAGCTCCGGTCCTCTTGTATGCAGAGCCCGGACTGTGAGTCTCCGCTGTTGTTTGCCGACTTCTACCAACGGTCTCATTGTTGTTATGCGTCTCGTTAGAGTCATGAAATAGCGGCGAAAAGTCCCGGTTTAGGGGGACGGAACGTGAGCGTAAGCCTGCAACGACTGAACCAGATCGAGCTATCGAAGTTGGCGACGCTCGGAAACGCGGGGATCGCGGAGGGGGGGGGAGCGGGATCCCCGGCACACGCGAAGTGGAACCGCCTCGACGAGGTCGACCATCTCCTAGTGCACTAGAAGAGTGAGCCGAACTACTACATCGACGAGTGGCTGAGTCGCGAGCGCGCCGACGAGCCGGGACGACTCTCCGACGCCTTGCTCGACCGCGCCTTCGACGCGGTCGTGATCGGCGCGAACGAAGGAGCGCGACCCGTGGGGTGGCCGCTCGGAACGGCGACGGACGCGACGGTGTGTGAACCGTCGGATCTACTGCTCGACCCGGGGGCCGAGTCGGGAGTCGTCATCGCGTACACCGAAGATCGGTACGAGTACGGGGTGGAGAGCCTCCTCCTTCGGCTGATTGCCGACGTGGCCATGAGCGACGGCCTGCCGATGTACCACGGCTGGATAGTTTAGAGACCCTGTTCAGTGTCTTCAGAACTGTGGATCGCGACGAGCCGATGACGCACAAGTACGTCCACGTCGATGGGAACGTCCAGGACCATCGGTTCCCGAAGGTGCCGGTCGGCACGCCGGCTTCCCACCTGCTCGCGGCAGCGAGACGCGATCCGAACGACATCGCTGGGGACGAGGTGCTGGCTGACGGCGGGCCGGGGTGGTGCTTCGAGACCGAGTCCGACCTCGCGGTGTTCGGAACGAGCAAGCGAACGAACTGTCTGAGCGTTCTGGCCGATGACTCGTCGCGGAGAACACGCCTGGCGGCGACTGTATCAACGTCCTGCACCCGGTCGAGTGGGAGGCGGACCACGAGACGGACCCGACGGTACTCGACCCGGACCGCGTGTGGATTCCGATAGTCACCGACCCTGATTTCGAGGGTGTCGTATCGCCGACTCGGCCCGTCGTCGAACCTGGCGACGAGGTAGCCACGGACGAGATGATCGCTGTTCCGTCTGGCGACGGGATCAGCAACGCACAGCACGCCTCGATCGACGGCGAGGTGACCGAAGTGAGCGACCACTACGTCGAGATCACTCGCCCATCCGACGGGGGCGGGCG
Source organism: Halobacteriales archaeon QS_9_68_17 (assembly GCA_003023565.1). Taxonomy (GTDB): domain Archaea; phylum Halobacteriota; class Halobacteria; order Halobacteriales; family Natronoarchaeaceae; genus Halostella. The sequence goes on along the minus strand of PXSA01000035.1, from coordinate 80,417 downwards.
GACGCCCCCCGAAACGGGGCGGACGATCTACTGGACGTGGTGCGGCGAGTACGTGGCGCGGCCGGAACGGGAGCGCTTCACGAGCGAAACGAAGTACGTTTGCGAGAGCTGTCGGTGGGCCCGCGACGCTACGGCGTCGCGGCCATCATCACTTCGTCGATGTACTCCTCGTCGAGCTTGTAGTGGTCCTCCCGCACGGCTTCGACCCGCCAGCCGTTGTCTTCGAGGAAGTCGATCGCGCGCTGGTTCGTAGACGGGACGCTCTGGTATAGCCGTTCGAAGCCGTTCTCGCTGGCCCAGTCAGTCGCGCGGTCGAGCAGTTCCTTGCCGATGCCGTCACTGCGGTATTCCTCGATGACGCCGACGGTCAGTTCGGCGGTGTGGTCGAGTTTCTCCAGTTCCGGCGCGTTGAGGTGGACCCAGCCGATCACGGACTCGTCGACGGTGGCGACGAAGAACATCCGGGATTCGAGGCTGTTATGACGGAGCAACACGTCCTGGTGGTCGAGTTCGTCCGCCACCGACTCCGCGACGATGTACGTCTTCTCGGCGGCGACCTGTCTGATGGCCCCGACGATGCCAGTCAGGTCCGCCTGCCGGGCCGGTCGGATCGTGACTGTCGCGTCGTCCGCATTGAACTCCTCGGCCTCGGCGTCCACTTCGAGCGCCGGTTCGAGTCTCCCTTCCTCCGTTTCACGGAGGTATCCATCCCGCTTCAGGACCGCGACGTGGTGGCGGGCCGCTCGCTGTTGTTCGACCGTCCCGGAGACGACCTGGCTCTTCGGGAGCCCCCCGTTCCGTTCGATCTCCTCGAAGGTCTGCCGCCGGTCGTCGTGTTCTATCGTCAGTGGTTCGGAAAGCTTCATGAACGTTGCTACCACTTCACACGGTATACCGCTTTCGGCGGTCCGCCGACGCGGACGACCAATGAGGAGGGGGCGTCGTTATCGTTCGATCAGACGGAGGTCGTCCGACCTGATTCAGGCCTTCGGGTCGGCCGGGCGTCGGGCGGTCAGTCGACTGAGTAATTGATCCGGTAATTGACGTTCGGCACCGCGCTTTACGTGGCGTCACCGGCAACGAGGGCTGTGACCGGTAAAGTGTTGTGCTAAAGGAGGTTAGTGTGGTATCATATCACGGTGAATATCAGCACACGAGTACGGTTCGGCAGAGCGAAACGCTAGGCTTAAGCGGTGGACGCAGTTAGTAGGAACCGCGCCAAGGTGGCAGAGTCTGGCCGAACGCAGCGGCCTGCAGAGCCGCCCATCGCCGGTTCAAATCCGGCCCTTGGCTTTCACACGTTATCCTAAAGCCCGAGATGACCTCGTTTTGGGCTCCACCACTTCCCTACAGCCGCATATATAGATACTGATATAAACAACCCTCCGGCAGAGGACCGCCGCCGGTAAGCGGAGAGCCAGCGGGCGTTCACCTCACCTTTCCCCGCCGGCGGCGCGTCCGTTTCGGCCGAAAAGCAATCGTTTTACGGGGAGCGTACGTCGGTCGAAACATGCAACGACGAGCAGCGGCGGTGTACATCGCGTTCTTCCTCGTGCTCGCTGCAGGGTCGTACGCGTTCATCGCGACGGCACAGGGGCCGTCGATATCGATCGACGACCCCGACCACGAGCTGGAGAACGGGTCCGAATTCACGCTCGGCGAACGGACGTACACGGTGACGAGCGTCGAAGCGTCCTCCGGCGGCGGTGGCGGCCACGGCGGCGGTGGAGGCGAGACGCTCGAAGCCACGCTCACCCGGACGAACGACTCCGCGGTGTTTTCCGGTACGTGGGAAGACAACACCACGGTGACGCTCGGGAACACCGACTACCACGTGTTCATCCAGAACGGTTCCGACCCCTCCGAGGCGACGCTCCGGACCGTCCCCGCTAACGGCTCCGCCGCGAACCTGACATACGACGGGCAGGCCGAGCGCTGGTACGTCGTCCGCGAGGCCGACGACGGCACGCGCGAACTGACGCCGTACCTGCAGGACGAGGAGTTCACCAACGAGACGGTCAGCGAGGGCCAGGAGATCACCTATCAGGGTAACGCGACCACCGTCGCGGACGTCACCAACACGAGCGTCCTGCTTGAGTGGACTGGCGAGCGCACCGAGGAGACCACCTTCGCGGACGGTGAAGAGTTCATCCTCAACTCGTCGCGAACCGAGGGCACGGAGTACGTCGCTCATTTCCCCTCCGAGGACCGCGTGCTGCTCTCCTCGGAGGTCGAGGGCTACCACGACCAGGTCGAAGAGCAGAACCACTTCCACGAGCGGATCAACGGCGTCTGGGGCGTCGTCATCATCAGTAGCATCGCGACGGTGCTGCTGACCGGCCTCGCGTACCTCCCCCGGAAGGAGTAGCCCGCGTTCCGTCCCGACTCCCGTTTTTCTCGCGCCGCCCCCGAGCGTCCGATGTGTCGACCGTCGCCGTCCGCCGTTTCCGGCTCTCGTCTCTTGGGGACGTTTCTCACCGCTCACTGTCGTTCGCGCGGCAAACGGGCCGGGAGGGAACTGAACCTCGGTCGTTCCCGTTCGCTCGCTGTGCTCGCTCACCTCTCACTCCTCGGTTCGATCCTCTCGGAGACGTTGCTCACCGCTCACTGTCGTTCGCGTGAGAAACGGGCCGGGAGGGAATTGAACCCCCGACCATCTGGTTAAAAGCCAGACGCTCTGCCTGACTGAGCTACCGGCCCGCGTACCCAAGGCTTCGCAGTAGAGTGGTTAAAGAGTTGCTGTTCCGTTCGGGCGGTCACGCCCATCAGTAGCCTTTTTATCCGCCCTCTTCGCCACCCGCATCTATGGACGAACCCCTCGATCCTCGGGAGCGACCTGCGCGAGTTCCTGGACGAGTTCCTTCGGTTCGACACGCCCGATGGCGGGGAGAGCAGTGCACAGGCGTGGCTCCGCGAGCGCTTCGAGGGCAGGGGGTTCGACACGTACCAGTGGACCGCAGACGCCGACGAACCGGCCGCCAACCCGTCGTTTCCCGACGACCCGGCGGAGATATCGACGACGGACCGGCCGTCGGTCGGCGGCGTCGTCGAGTCGGGCGACCCCGACGCCGGACCGACGCTGGTGCTGAACGGCCACGTCGACGTCGTCCCGGCGACGCGGTCAGCGTGGACGAGCGGCCCGTTCGACCCGGTCCGGGACGGCGACCGCGTGACCGCCCGCGGGGCCGCCGACATGAAAGGCGGCCCGCGTCTTCGCGGCGCGTCGGCTCGCCGAGGGGTCGGACGTCGACGGTCGGGTCGTCGTCGAGAGCGTCGCCGGGGAGGAGGAGGGCGATGTCGGAGCGGCCGCGGCCTCGATGCGACGCCGCGGGGGCGTGAGTACGGTGCTGACAGCCGACACTGTCAGGCGGCCGGGATCCCGACCGTTCCGTTCGGTCCCGGGAGCATCGAACAGGCGCATTTCCCCGACGAGTCCGTCGACGTGGGTGAGGTGGCGACGGCGAGCGTAGTGCTCGCGGACGCGGCGGAACGGTTCTGCGGGCGGTATCCCCTCCCTGCTCGCTCCCTTCGCTCGCTCGCTGAGGAAGGAGCCTTGCGCCTGCTCGAAAGTAAAGCGGGGTCCGTCCGTCGTCGGACGGCGAGCGCTCAGAGATACTCGTCGAGAGCGTCCTCGACGACCGCGTCGGGGTCGGTGCTCTGGAGCGCGGCCTCGCGGCGCAGTTGCTGGTAGACCTCCGGCGGGAGCGTCAGAGCGAGTTCGCCGACGGTGACGCCGTGGTTCGCGAGCGCCGCCTCGACGGGCGTCCCGCTGTTCACGTCGCTCGCGATAGTGCGGACCTCGCGGACCGTGAGGCCGTCGTCGAGGACGGCGAACGCGAGCAGAAAGCGGGCGTTCCCGGAGACCCGCGCGACGTGTTTCGCCGCCGTCGGAGCGACGTGGCCCATGGCGACGTGGCGGCGGATCGACTGCGGGAGGTCGTGGACGCGGGCCCACTTCCGGATGAACGCGACGGTCGCCTCGCCCCCGGCGCGCTCCGCGGCGGCCTTGTACGCCCCCTCGCTGCGGACGAGGGCGGCGCAGGCGGCCGCCCCACGGAGCATGTACACGTTGTCCTCGCCGCCGACCGTGTTCTCGGCGAACGCGCGGACCGTCTCGGCGGCGTCGGCGAGGCTCTCGGGGTCGTCGGGATCGAACTGGACGGCCTCGCGGGCGTGTTGCCCGGTGACCTCGGCGTCGCCGCGGACGACGGGCTGACCGACCGGCGACTCCCGGTCGATCGGCAGCGGCTCGTCGGCGTCGTCGTCACCGTCGTCCGACCGGTCTGCGGTCATCAGCCCACGGTATGGCGGGAACGGTCAAAAACCCCCATTAGTCGTCGCGCTGCTCCGAGAGGTGCTCCCAGATCTCGGTGCAGCCGGCACCCTCTTCGACGTCCGCCAGATGGTCGTCGACCTGCTCCTCCTCTTCGTCGCCGTCGTGAGTGGTCGTCGTCATCGGTGGTCCTCCGGGTCGGCTTCGTAGAGCTCGGGCGCGACGTCAGCGGACGTATGCTGTCGCCGTTCGGCGCGCCGGCGAGCGTCGTCGGTCATCGGCTGTTCCTTGTGGCGGTACCCCCTTAACGACGCTTCAATCGACAAGCCCTACCCCGTCTCCCGCTTACCAGAAACACTGGCCCCTTTCCCGGTCGCGGGATCCGGCGTCGATCGGGTCGCAGTCACGCGATCATCGCCAGATAATGCGTCATCCGCCGGTAAGCGTTGCGACGGCCGACGGGCTGACGATGCTGGACCGGTTACGGAGGGCGATGACGGTTCCCGCTCGCACGCTCGACGACGGAGCGTGGATCAGCGTCAACAACGCTCGCGCGGTCAGCAACAGCGACATCTGGCCGCTCGCGTCCTACGACTTCTGCGACTGCGACGTCGCCCACGTGCTCTGTGAGGCCTTCTTCGACGTCTCTGTCCACCGCGACGTGCTCGCGGTCGGTGCGGTCGGCCAGTGCATCGACTGCGGCACGAAAGACACCGTAGACGCCCTGCCGGTGGGTCGCGTCATCGACGGCGAGTTCCACCGGTTCGGCCCGGGGTCGTTCCAGGCGACCAACGAGCCCCGGTCGTGATATGCGATCCCACGTCAGGCAAGCCTCTCCGGTAAGTGGGAGACGAGGGGAGTACTGTCGGTAGGGGCGGTAGTATAAGAGGGAGACCCCTAACGGGCGCACATGCCTACCGACGTCGAGGAATGGAAAGCCGAGGTCTACGGAACGGACATCCGTGACCACATGGAGCGGTTCGCCGAAGAGGGATGGGAGGCCATCCCGGAAGACGAGCACGACGCCTGGTTCGAGCGCTTCAAGTGGTACGGCCTGTACCACCAGCGCGCCGGCCAGGAGAGCTACTTCATGATGCGGATCGGCCCCGCTAACGGCGTGCTCGAACCGGGGCAGCTCCGCACCGTCGGCGAGATCGCGAAGGAGTACTCGACCGGTCCCGCCGAGAACCCCGAGTTCGGCAACGGCTGGGCCGACGTGACCACCCGACAGGCGATCCAGCTCCACTGGATCGAGATCGAGGACATCCCGGAGATCTGGGACAGGCTGGAGGCGAACGGTCTCTCTACTCTGCAGGCCTGCGGCGACTCCTGGCGGAACATCGTCGGCTGTCCCGTCGCCGGGAAAGACGAGAACGAGCACGTCGACGCGCTCGACACCATCCACGAGCTCCACGACACGTTCAAGGGCGACGAGGACCACGCGAACCTCCCCCGCAAGTGGAAGGTCTCCGTGACCGGCTGTCACGAGGGCTGCGGGCAGGGCGACATCAACGACCTCGCCTTCGAGCCCGCCGAAAAGGAGATCGACGGCGATACCGTCCGAGGCTTCAACGTCCGCGTCGGCGGCGGTCTGGCCCGCAACGAGCCGCGCTTCGCCGAGAACGTCGACGTGTTCGTCACGCCCGAGCAGGCTGCCGGCGTCGCGGGCGGGCTGTCCGCCCTGTTCCGGGACTACGGCGACCGCGAGAACCGCTACAACGCACGCATCAAGTTCCTCGTCGACGAATGGGGTCCCGAGACGGTCCGCGAGACGCTCCAGGAGGAGTACGTCGACTTCGAGATGTACACCGCCGGCGAGGACATGCGCGAGCAGTACTCCTACAACGCCGGCGTCGACCACGGCCACGCCGACCACGTCGGCGTCCACGAGCGGCAGCGGCGAGGCCCGCCTCACCCAGCGCCAGAACGTCGTCCTCACCGACGTGCCCGAGGAGAACCTCGACGCGCTGCTGGACGAGCCGCTGCTGGAGGAGTACAGCCCCGACCCGCACCCCTTCCAGCGCGGCTCCATCGCCTGCACCGGGACGGAGTTCTGCTCGCTCTCCATCGTCGAGACGAAGAACCGACAGGTGCGGTTCTCGCGCTGGCTCAAGGCGAACGTCGACCTGCCCGACGACGTGGAGGACTTCCACATCCACCTCTCGGGCTGCACGGCGTCGTGCGCCCAGCCGCAGATCGCGGACGTCAGCCTGCGCGGCATGAAGACGCGCAAGAACGGCGAACCGGTCGAGGCGCTCGACATCGGCCTCGGCGGCGGCCTCGGCGAGAACCCGAACTTCGCCGACTGGGTGACCGAGCGGGTCCCCGCCGACGAGGTACCCGGGGCGATCCGGAACCTCGTGCAGCACTACGACGAACTGCGCGAGGAGCGCGTCGTTCCGGAGGAACAACGGGAGGGAGACGGCGAAGCCGTCGAGCGCGAGACGTTCCGCGAGTTCGTCGTCGACCGCGACGAGGAGGAGCTCGCCGAACTCGTCGAGCCCGAGGAGACGGACTACGAGGACCCGTACATGCACAACACGAAGAAGACGTGGTACCCCTACGCCGAGGACGACGACATGGACGCCAGTCCCGCGCCGAACTCGGCAGACGAAGGCCCCGCGCCCGCCGACGACTGATACCGCCGGCAGCGTGACGCGGCCGGTCCGCGGACCGCCGTTCTCTCGATGTCGGTCGTCCGCGGCGGCTAAGTAGCTTCCTCTCCTCTCGTTCGCTATGGCAGACCGCTTGATGAAGGTCAACGCCTACACCACGTTCGACCTGGTCGACGCGACCGTCAGGGGCCACGACTTCGAGGAGGAGGCGTTCGCCGTGCTCAACGCGACGTCGCCCCGCAAGAACCCGGACCACGTGAAACTCCAGCTCGAACTGGACAACATGCGGGAGGAACACCTCCCGGCGCACATGGAGGAAGTGACGCTCTCTCCGAAGGAGGCCCGGGAACTCGCCGCCGACCTGGAGAAACACGCCTCCGAGGTCGAGGGTTCGGACGGCGACGACTGACGCGTCGTTTCGCGTTCCCGCCGACCATAATTACCCCTCGCGGTCCCTCGCCGCGTTTCGTTCTCCCGCCAGCCGGAAGCAACGGAACAGGAGGTTACACCGGAGCCGACTCCTGTCGGACGCCACCGCATGGATTCGTTCGGGCGGTTTCCACCGGTCACTTCCCGCACCCCGTCCCCCCCAAACAGAGGTTAGACGAGCGTCGCTGGGGGTTTGACCTCCTCCACGCCCTGAAGGACGTGGAATCCCACCACGGGATGTCGGCCGGGCGCGGCCTTCGAGGTTTCAACCCGCACTTCTACAGGAACCGGCAGCATACCGGCGGAACCTCTCGGTTTGATTCCCGTGGTAGGGCTGTGGCCCGGTCAAACAGGCCCCATCGCCAGCCGAGTCATCGGCGTGCGTGTGTTCTCTGGCACGACTCTCTCCACTGGCGTGGTAAGTGGAAACAAGAGATACAGCCGCTCAAACGCACCGATAGTGGATATCCGGTTGGGGACCCGGCAGCGGTTGGTTGGCTGGGCCTACCGCTCAACCCACGCCTGGAGACGCGGATATACCCTCGTAACCTGTATCACTCGTCGGACGTGCGTCCGACTTCCTTCCGCCGCCGAACAGGTGCGCGCGTGGACCGGAAACCTCTTGCGAGGCCCGTAAACCTCCGTTTTGCACCGACAACGGTTTCACGTGTTTATGCACGTCACCGCCCTCCGGTCGCTCGTACGAGACGCGAAACAGCGAGCGCGATTCCAGTCCGACGGCGGCGGCGTTCTCGCAAGCGTCGAGACTGCCGCCCTCGCGTGATCCGGGTCCGCCGACGGTTTTTCGGGAACGACTTCGCGGTAGTGTCGACAGCGGCCTGCCTGCCGCGAACCGACGGACCCAAACGCGGCGAGGTGGTACGGTACGGCGATGAAGATCCGGTTTCTCGGCGGCGCGCGCGAGGTCGGCCGCAGCGCCGTCCTCGTGAACGACTCCCTGCTTCTCGACTACGGGATGAAGACGGGAAACCCGCCGCAGTTCCCCGTCGACTCGGTCGACCCCGAGGCGGTCGTCGTCTCGCACGGTCACCTCGACCACGTCGGGGCCGTCCCGTCGCTACTCTCCGGGGACCGCCGGCCGCCGGTCCACTGGACGCCGCCGACGCGAGAACTCGCGCTGACGCTCGCTCGGGACACGCTGAAGCTACACGGCGTCTCGCCGAGCGGAGCGAGGCGAGGCTCGCGGCGCCACCGGCGACGCGGCGGGACCTACGACTGTCCGTTCACCGAGACCGAAGTCAAGCGCGTCACGCAGGTCTCCGAGACCCACGGCTATCGCGAGACGTTCGCGGCGGCGGGCCACGAGGTGACCTTCTTCGACGCCGGCCACATCCCCGGGAGCGCCCACGTCCTCGTGGACGACGGGGAGACGCGGCTGTTCTACACGGCGGACTTCCACACCGAGGACCAACGGCTGGTGTCGGCCTCCACCGCCCGTCCCGATGCCGACGTGGTCGTCTGCGAGAGCACCTACTCCGACGTCACTCACGACCCGCGGGCGGCGATCGAGTCGCGGTTCGTCGAGCGCGTCGAGACGACGCTCTGGGAGGGCGGGACGGTCGTCGTCCCCGCGTTCGCCATCGGCAGGACCCAGGAGATGCTACTGGTCTGCGAAGCCAGCGGTATCGACTGCTACGTCGACGGGATGGGCAAGGAAGTGACGAGGATGCTCCGCGAACACCCCGGGTTCGTCCGCGACGCCGACGCGCTCCGGCGGGCCGCGTCGAACGCGCGCTTCGTCACGGGCCGCGACGGCCAGCGGAGGCGCATCGCCGCGAAGAACGCGGTGGTCGTCACGACCAGCGGGATGCTCTCCGGCGGGCCGGCGATGACGTACGTCCCCGAGGTGCGGTCGAACCCGACGAACGCCATCGCGCTCACGGGCTATCAGGTGGAGGGGACGCCGGGGCGCGAGCTACTCGAAACGGGCCGGTGCGAGATAGACGGCCGCGTGATGCCGGTGAGCGCCGGGGTCGACTGGTTCGACTTCTCGGCGCACGCCGATCGCGACGGCCTGTGGTCGCTCCTCGACGAGTATCGGGACGCCCGCGTGCTGGTGAACCACGGTGACCGGTGCTCGGCTTTCGCGGCGGAGCTGGCGGACGACGGGGTCGCGGCGGCGGCACCCGCGGTCGGCGACGAGGTGGTCGTCGAGGGCGACCGCGGTCCGGCCCGCCGGGACGGCCGATAAGTTCTTATATGTCTTGCGGGAACCTCTCCGTGGACCGATACCGGACACGATACCGTGATCCACGTACTCTACGTCGACGACGACCCGAGCCTCCTCGATCTCACGCGCGAGTTCCTGGAGACGCGGAACGAGCACTTCACCATCGACACCGTTCGGCGACCGCACGAGGCGCTGTCGGTCGTCGAGAGCGGTGAGTACGACGCCGTCGTGTCCGACTACCAGATGCCCGAGATGGACGGCCTCGAACTGTTAGACGCCGTCCGGAACGACCTCGGGTCGGCGATCCCCTTCGTCGTCTTCACCGGGAAGGGTCGCGAGGACGTGGCGATGGAGGCGCTCAACCTCGGTGCCGACCGCTACCTCCAGAAGGGCGGCGACCCGTCCTCGCAGTACGGGATGCTGGCACGGTGCATCGAGCAGGAGGTCGACTACTACCGGACCCAACAGCGCCTCCAGGAGCGCGAGGAGAACCTCCGCATCATCCTCGAGTCGATCGGGGAAGCGGTCATCGCCACGGACGCGGACGGGACGATCACGCGGCTGAACGGCGTCGCCGAGGAGCTGACCGGCTGGGACCGCACGACGGCGACCGGCGAGCCGCTGAACGAGGTGTTCACCGTCTACGACCACGAGTCGGGAGCGCCGGTCGAGGACCCGGCGGGGACGGTGCTCTCGACCGGTGCAGCGGTTTCGTTCGCCGACGAGACCCTGCTGGTTGACCGCGACGGGAACGAGCGCCACGTGGCCGAGAGCGGGACGCCCATGGAGGACGAACACGGCAACGTCGTCGGCGTCGTCGTCGTGTTCCGGGACGTCACCGAGAAGTACCGGAAGCAGCGCCGACAGGAGCGTCAGCAGGAGACGCTGATCGACCTCGCCCACGACGAGGACGTGATCGCGGGGAACCTCCCGGCCGCTCTGCGAACGATCACGACGCGAGCGGCGGAGACGCTCGACGTCCAGCGGGCGGGCGTGTGGCTGCTGGACGACGACCGAACGGAGCTCCGGTGCGAGGTCCTCTACGACCGGTCGACGGGCGAGTACTCGTCGGGGCTGACGGTCGACGCCGACGAGTGTCCGGCGTACTTCGACGCGCTGGAGAACAACCGGTCCGTCGACGCGGCGGACGTCTTCGCGGACCCCCGGACGAGCGAACTGGAGGGGTACGCCGAGGAACACGGGGTCGCGTCGCTGCTCGACTCCACGGTGCGGTCGGGCGGCACCACGGTCGGCGTCGTCTGTCTCGAACACGTCGGCGACCCGCGGACGTGGCGCGACGACGAGGTCCGCTTCGGCGCGGAGGTCGCCGACCAAGTGTTGCACGCGCTCAGCAACCGGGAGCGACGCGAACGAGAGCGGGAGTTCGCCCGGGAGAAGCGGTTCCTTGCTGCGACCGTCGACGCGCTCGACGACCCGTTCTGCGGGCTGGACCGGGACGGGACCGTCGTGCGCTGGAACGAGCGGTTCGAGGCGGTGACCGGCTACGAGTCCGAGGCCATCGCGGGACGCTCGCTTGCGGCCTGCTTCGAAGGCGGGGACGCCGCGCGCGTCGACGCGGCGATAGCGCGGGCCGTCGAGGGGCGAGAACGGGTCACCGTGCGGGCCGACCTCGTCGCGAAAGACGGGGAGACGCGACCGTACGAGTTCTCCGGCGTGCCGGTCGAGACGGACGAGGGCATCGTCGGCGTCGCGGCCGTCGGTCGGAGCCTCGACGGGGCGCGGGGGAGCGAGTGAGGGCGGCCCGAGTCACGCGTTCGGCGCGTCTTCCTCGTTCCAGCGCTGGACGACGAACTGCTCGTAATCGCCGTGGGCCGCTTCGAGCGCTCCCATCCACCAGTTCCACCGCTCGGCCGGCGACCCCTCCCGACAGTCGGCGAGGTTCTCGACGACGACGTCGGCGGTTAACTCCTCGCCGCGGTCGTCGTCGAGCTTCCCCGAGTCGGCCAGATCCGAGGCGGCGCGAGCGACGGTGCGGCGCTCCGCCGGCGTGCCGCCGAACGCCTGGCGCAGGTGAAGCATCAGCACCTCGCGTTCCATACGCCGCCGTACGGACCCCTGGGGCTTGAGTCTCCCGCCCGAGGAACATCGGATGAGTGATACTCCTCCGCGCCGTCGGTTTCCGCGCGAACGCGGAAACGCATCTTTTCGATGTGCTTTTGGGGCGCGACCGACTGCATCGAGCCATGGCAAGCTTCAAAGTCGTCGTCTCGGACCCCGAGTCGGGCGAGACGTACCAGCGCGACGCGGACGACCAGGACGCGAACCGGTTCATGAGCCGATCCATCGGCGAGGAGGTCGACGGCAGCGCCGTCGGCCTCGACGGTTACGCGCTCGAGATCACCGGCGGCTCCGACGACGCCGGCCGGCCGATGCGCGGCGACGTCGCCGGCCCGAACCTGCAGGAGACCCTCTCCGACGGCGGTACCGGCTTCCGCCCCACCCGCGAGGGCGAGCGCAAGCGCGTCACCGTCCGTGGCGCGGAGGTCAGTGAGGCCGTCTCCCAGATCAACGCGAAGATCGTCGCCCGCGGCGACCAGTCCGTCGAGGACCTGTTCGGCGACGGCGACGAGGAGTAACTCCGCTTTCCTTCCGCCGGATATAGGGCCTCGCCGGCCCTGGGTCCGCGTATGGCAGACCGCGTCCCCAGCGACCACGACTCCGTCCACACCGTCCGCGCCGCGCTCGCGACCACCGGGTCCACGCGCCGGCCGCGCGTCGAGATCCCGGCCGACGAGGCCGACCGCTTCCCCGCCGACGAGGTGATCCGCCTCGTCGTCGACGGCTCGGAGTACCACGCCCGCATCGACACGGCGCTGACCGACGACACCCGGGTCGTCGCCGGCGCGTACGACTCCCCCCGGTTCGCCCGGTCGCCGGGCGACGCGCCGAATCGACTACTGGAGTGGATCGACCGCGCCGACCTCGCCGTCGGCGGGTCGGTGCTGGTGGACGTGGTCGAGGCCGAGTTCAAGTACGGCGTCCGCGACCCCGGTGAGCGCGTCGTCTACACGGCGACCGAGTCCCCCGACGACAGCCTGGCGTCGATCGCCGAGCGGTTGGAGGACTCCTGACCGACGCTGGGCGTCCACCACCAGATATTTTACTTGTGACAGTTACAGCGACGTGAACCGACGCCCGCACCTTCGACTGGCGGCCGCCGGCGCGCTCGCCGGCACTGCGGGCTGTTCCTCGTCGGGCGACGACGATGCTACCACGACCGCGGAACCGGCGGCACCGCCGGGCGAATCGGTCGAGGCAGCGGCGTCGGCGCTCTCCGACGCGGCGGACCGACTGGCGGCGGAGTCGGAGAACCTCGACGACTTCTCGTCGGGGACGCCCGCGCTGGAGGCGAACCGGTACCGCGACGCGGCCGACGAGCACTCCACGGCGGTCCGCCTCGGCGACTCGAAGCTCAAGGAGGCTGAAGACCTCGCGCCGCCGGGGATTCGCTCCGACGTTATGTGATTTACAGGCGCTAAAACCCCGCCGTTTACGGCGGGGATACAGCGTCCCCAGAAATCAGAGATTTCTGGTGTGCGAACGAATCGCTCCGCGATTCGTCCACGCCGTCATCGTCTCGTTTCCGTGTGAATCAGCAGGTTTACAGTCCAACGCGGTATATCGTGGACTGTGCGCGGATAACTGGCAGTTGACTCGGTGTTTGCCACGGCGAGAGCCGATGGCAGAGCCAGCGCCGTCGGTCGCAAACCGTAGATTCCCAACCTTCCGAATCGACGGGAACCGCCGCTTGTGCGGTTCGGGAAGCCCCGCCCTTTAGGCCGGGGAGGATGTCACCGGCGTTACCTGTTTCGCGAGCGCGCTGTCGGACGGTAGTCGACGCTTCGTCGCGGGGTCGCGGGTGCTGGCCGACGGCGACCGAGAGACCGCAAACGACGAGTTCGAGGCCGGCCGGCGCTTGACCGGTGTGAGTCCGACTCCACGGCCCTGTCGACGCCCGCCCTCTAACGCGCCCTTTTTCCCGCTCGCCCGGCGATCGATCGTATGACCGATTCGAAGCGCGACGCGTTTCTCGCGGGCGAGCGGCCGGAGGACGTCGCCTTCTTCCTGGCAGAGGACGCGGTCGGCGACCCCGGGAAGCTAGCGGACTACGGGGAGTCGGTCCCCGGCGGTATCGTCATCGTCGTCGACGGCGACGACGGCCGGAACGCCTTCCAGGCGGCGACTGGCAAGGACCCGATGGCGTTCGCCAAGCAGGCGATGGCCGAAGAGGGGGCCGTCAGTCCGTCGCTCACCGGCGGCACCTGCCCCGAGGGCGAGGGGCCGGACCACGGAACGCGGTTCGTCTTCGCGTTCGCCGAGGAGGAGAACGAGGAGGTCGGCGGCCTCTACGGCGAAGGCGACGTCATCCACGCGTACGCCCAGTGCGAGTGCGGGACGGCGTACTCCCGAAAGTGGGTCGCCGGCGAGCGGTAGGGCCGGCGGCCCCGCCCTGTTTTGGTCGTTCGCACCGAACCCCCGCTATGCTCGACGATTACGAGCGAGTCCGGATCGCGGACTGGGCGGCCGTCGAGGACCACCTCCGACGGTTCGCCGAGGGCGGCGAACTCTCCCGCAGCGACGAGGGCGTCGCAGTGACGGTCGGTAGCGCCCGGTTCTCGGTCACGCGCGACGGCCGCGTCGAGGCGGGGATGCCCCTCCACGAGTTCGAGGACGGCGGGGTCGAAGCCCTCTACGTCGATCACGACCGGGACCGGATCAGGATCGAAGGGGGCGACCTGTCCTACGAGTTTCGCAAGCCGCGGTAAGCCGCGCCGTCGACCGGTGCGGCGATGGGTGACGAGCGCCCGCCCTCGGCGCTCTCACTCGGGCGTCTCGATGTCGTCGTCGAGTTCGCCGTCCGCGCCCTCGCCGTCTTCCGGTTCGAGTTCGCGGAACGCCTCCAGGATCACCTGCTTCGTCACGGCCCCGCGGGTGGTCCAGTGGTTGGCGTAGTCCAGCATGTCGTCGTAGATGTCGGGTTTACAGCCCGCGGCCTTCGGGTGGCCGCCGCCGTTGACCTGCCGGGCGACCTCGTGGCAGCGATCGAACCCGTCGGTGCCGCGGATGCTCGCGCTCCCCGCGGGCTTGACGACGACCGACGCGTCAGCGCCCCGCTCGCGGAGCGCCTCGGCGACCTCGTTCTGCGAACAGCGGCCGTAGGTGACGCCGACCGTCCACGGGCCGACCTCCCGCATGTCCGCGCGGTCGACGGCGCGGTCGATGAGCGCCTGCTTCTCGACGCGTCGCTCCTCGACGAACTCGGTGACGTGTTCCGGCAGGTCCGGGCCGTGGCGCATCACCGTGTCGACGTACTCGTCGGCGTCGCTCCAGTAGGAGTAGTCCGCGAGGTCGTCGCTCCGGGGGTCCTCGCGGATCCAGAGGTCGTGGTCGCGGGTGACGGCCGCGAGTTCCTCGTAACGCCGCGGGAACTCGTGGTCGAGCGAGCGCAGGGCCACGTCGGCCGAGCACTCCTCGTTGCTGCCGCCGACCACGAGGTCGACGCCGGTCTCGCGGACCCGTTCCGCGACCTCGTCGTCCCACTCGTGGTGGTCGAACCACCGAACCTGCTCGGCCCGCTCGATGGCCGCTTCCAGTTCGTCCTCGACGTACTCGTAGCGGTCCGGGCAGAGGTCGCAGACGAACAGGTCGAGCCCCTCAGCGCCGTACTCCGCGACGTACTCGATGCCGTCTTCGAGGTCGTGGGGACCCGCGGGCACGAGCGCTACGTCGCGAGCGACGCGCCCGGACGCGTCGTCGACCACGCCTCCGTCGGCGTCGGGAACGGTTCCCGCGTCGGCGTCGCCGTCGGCGGTTCCGGCGTCTTCCGGGTCGCCCGCCGGTTCCTCGGGCGGGTCGTCGCCGTACAGTTCCCTGATAAGCGCCACGCAGGCGAGACCGTCGGCGTCCGGGTCGGCGACGACGGCGACGCTCGCGCCGTCTAGCGCTTCCGCGGCGGCCTCCTCCTCGTGGCTCTCCTCCAGCGAGTCGGGGATGAAAAAGCCCTCGCCGGGGATGACGGATCTGCGTCCGAGCGAGAGGTCGTCCGGGTCGATGAGCGAGTCTTCCATACGTTGACGGAGCGTCCCGCGACGCAAGAACCCGCCGATTCGACTCACTGCCGCAGTTCGAGCGAGTTACGGACGGGTCGGGAGACGCCACCGGTGGCTTTTCGACGTGCCGTCGCGCCGGTAGCGGCATGGGCGTCCCCGACGGCTGGACCACCGACACCGTCCGCGCCAACGGCATCGACCTCCAGTACCATCGGACCGGTGAGAGTCCGCCACCGGTCGTGGCCCACGGCTTCTACGAGAACGCGCGCTGTCGAGCGACGCTCGTCGAGGATCCGGCCGACAGCTTCGACGTGGTCGCCTACGACGCCCGCGGCCATGGCGGGTCCGACGGCCCGGACTGGGGCTACGGTATCGACGACCGCGTGGCCGACCTCGTCGGTCCGGTTGAGGCGCTGGGGCTTTGGGACCCGGTCCTCTTCGGCCACTCCGCCGGCGGGTCGACGGTCGCGCGGGCGGCCGCCCGCCGCCTCGAACTCCCCAGCGCCGTCGTTCTGGAGGACCCCGACGCCTGGCGCGGCGAACCCGAGACGAGTCCTACGGAGATGGAGGCGTTCGTCCGCGACCGCGTCGCGGAACTGACCGAGCGGTCCGTCGAGGACATCGCCGCCGAGAGCGACCGCGACGGCGAGCGCGCGTCGCGGTCGCTAACACGGAACCGAGCCGCGAACATCGCGCGCTTCGCGAAGGAGGAGTTCCGGCGGACGCCAGCGGCGTTCCCGGACGTCGCGGCCCCCACGCTCGTACTGAAAGCCGATGCCGCTCCCGAGGAGCGCGCCGAGGACCTGGCGGCCGCGGACGCACTACCGGACGGCCGACTCGTCCACGTGCCCGGGGCCGACACCACGTGTTCTGGTCGGAGTACGAGGCCGCGTACGCGGAGTTACGGGCGTTCCTGCACTGGGTCGCGCGCTGAGGCTACGTTTCCTGTAGCTGTCGCACCGTCAGCACGGGCGTGGGGCAGGACCGGACGACGCGCTCGGCGACGCTCCCGATGAGAAACCGGTTCTCGCCGTGACGGCCACGGGTGCCGGTCGCGACCAGATCCACGTCGTTCTCCCGGGCGTAGCCACAGACCTCGGCGGCGGGACGCCCGTTCCGGACGACCGTCCGCACGCCGCTGTCCGTTCGCTCCCGGACGTCGTCGAGCGCCTCCTCGCCGCTCTCTTCGAGCGCCTCGCGCATGTCCGCCTCGACCGCCTCCGGCGAGGAGTCCACCTCGCTCTCGTCGACGACGTACAGGGCGTGGACGGTCGCGTCGAACCGCCGCGCGAGGTCCAGTGCGACGTCGACGGCCCGCTCGACGCTCTCGGAGCCGTCAGTGGCGATGACAACCGTCTCGATCATACGTCCCGTTTCCCGGGGCCGGGGCTTTAAAGCTCTGCCTGCACGTTCTCAGAAGGGTTATCGAGGATTTCTTCGGATATCGAGACGGGTCGTCACGGCGACCGTCCCGTTCGGTGCCGGCCGTCGCGACCGGACGCCGGCGTCGCCTGTCTCCGTGACCGCGGTCGCCGCCGACCCCGACGGCCGTCGGTCAGGCGGTCAGGATCGTCACCGGTCCCTCGAAGTCGAGCGCGACTTTCTGCGCCCGGTCACCGAACAGCGCCTTTCCGGTCGGGGAGCGCTGCCGACCCTGAACGAACACGTGGTCGCAGTCCCGGTCCTCGGCCGCGGTGAGGATCTCGTTCACCTCGTTGCCGATGCGGCCGATCGCCTCGAAGTCGACGCCGTCCGAGAGCGACTCCCGACCGACTTCCCGGGCGAACTGCGTCGCTCCCTCCTTCGCCTGCTCGATGCCGTAGGTCGCATCGAACCCGGCGATGTTGGCGAGCGCCTCCTCTCGGTCGGCGAACTCCTGCTCGCTCGTCACGTGTAACAGGAGCAGTTCCGCCTCGACGCCGGCGGCGAGTTCGCCGGCCTCGCGGACGAGCTCCTTCGTCGATTCCTGCCCGTCGACGACGACGAGTGCGCGTCGCATACCGACCACCTGCTCCCCCCGCGATAATAAATCCTCTTTCGAAGGGGGAGGGTTTTTCGTCCCCGGTTCCGCAACGTCACGTATGAGCACGGAACGGGTTTCCGATACGGACGGGCCGCTGACGGTCGAAACGGTGCTCGTCCCGGTCGACGGGAGCGAGTCGTCGGAACGGGCCGTCGAGTACGCCGGTGCGGTCGCCGACCGCTACGACGCCGCCGTTCATGCCGTGTACGTCCACGGTCAGGAGATCGTCAGAGCGATACAGTCCGGCGCTGTCGACGAGGACGATGCCGCCGCCGAGGCGCAGTCGTTCATCGACGACGTCCGCGACCTCGTGGCGGGGTACGGCGTCACCATGACGAACTCGTCGGCGTACGGTTTCTCGCCGACGAGAAAGACGACCCACCCCGGCAGCGTCGTCCTCGACACGGCCGACGACGCGGACGCGGACTTCATCGTCGTCCCGCGCGAACCGCTGTCGGGCGATGACGGCAAGATCCTGTCGAAAGCCGCGGAGTACGTCCTGCTGTACGCGAGCCAGCCCGTCCTCTCAGTGTAGCCGCAGCGACATCTCCAGTTCGAAGCTCTCGGCGTTGCTCGTCTCGAACCCCATCTTCTCGTAGAGGCTGACGGCGGCCCGGTTCCAGCGCTCGACCGTCAGCCACACGCGCTCGACGCCCTCCGCCTCGCCGTGGCCGAGCAGGCACTCCATCATCCGGCTTCCGATGCCGGCCTCCTGATACTCCTGCAGGACGAAGATGGCGAGTTCGTACGTCTCCCCGTTCTCGGCGTCCGGGACCAGCGTCGCGTGGCCGGCGGCCCGCTCCCCGTGCCACGCGACGACGTTCAGGCCCTCCTCGACGAGCGTCGAGAGCCACCCCTCGATCCGGTCCTCGCCCGTCGGCGGGATGCCCTGCGCGCGGTCCGCCGGGTCGAAGTCGGCGTACATCTCGGAGACGGCGTCGAGTTCCTTCGGCTCGAACGCGCGGATCTCGACCTCGCGGCCCTCCCGGTCCTCGAACGACAGCGGCGGCGCGGCGAACCCCCCGGTCGCCTCGTCGGGGTAGATCCGGTCGCCGCTCATCGTACCAGCGTCACCGACACCTGCGCGTTCAGCAGGACGAACTCCGTGATCGAGCCGAGCTGGATCTTCCCCATCGGACTCCGCTGTCCGCCGCCGATGACGAGGCGGTCGAACCCCTCCCGCTCGGCGATCTCGACCAGTTCGCTCCCCGGGTCGCCGGAGACCCGTCGGATGGTCGCGTCGAGCCCCGCGTCGTCGATCATCTCCCGCGCCTGCGACTCCAGATCATCCGCCGACCGGTCGTGGTCGGCCCCTTCGAGGATGGCTGCCGTCAGGTCGTCGCCCGCCTCGACGGCGCGGTCGACCGTCTCCCGGAGCGCGTCGTCGCTCTCGTCGCTCCCCGCGATGCCCAACAGTACGTTCATTAGGAGCGTGTTCCGCGCGGTGTCTCAAAACGGTTGGGACCGTTCACGCCGGTTTCCGGTCGGGACTCTCGCCCTCGTGGCCCTCGACCGCCGTACCGGCGCGCGACCACGGTCCCGGACGCGCCCCCGCGTGGCAATCCTTTTGCCGGCCGCTTGGTAAGTGAGCGCCATGAGCGACGACGCGCCGACGACGGCCCCCGATGGAGACTCCGACGACGCAGGCTCACCGACCCAGCGCTCGGACTCTCGCGAGTCCGCGGCCGCCGACGAGGCGTCGACGGCCGCCGCGCAACCGGACGCGCCCGAGGGCGACGAGGCGGCCGAGGACCCGTCTCTCGGCGTGCCGGACGACGGCGACGAGTCAGGCGATCCGTCGGCCCAGCCCCGCATCCCGGACGACGTACGGAAGTACGACCGCTTCCGGAAGATGGACGGCGCGCAGTACGAGCGCGTCAACGAGTTCCTGCGGGACCGGACGTACATCACGGCCCGCGAGTGGGCGATCGCGCGACTCTGTGCGGACTTCCGGACGGAGACCGGCGTCGAGATGACGAAGATCGGCGAGAACCTCCCCGACCTCGTGCCGTTCATGACCGACACGTACACCCCGCAGGCGGTCAATCAGGCCCGCTCCTCGTTCGAGGAGAAGGTCCGGACGGCCGGTGCGACCTTCCTCTACGGCGCGATGAGCGACTTCTTCACCGCCGAGGAACTCGACGAGGTGATGTACGAGACGACCGAGGTCGCGAAGTTCCTGCTCGAAGTCGAGGGCGTCGACCTCTCGGTGGAGGAGGAACTGGAGGCCGAAGACCGTATCTCCGCGGTCATGCGCGACGTGCGCGAGTCGAGCGAGCAACTGCGTCACGAGGGGACGGAGTGTCCGCACTGCGGCGAGGAGATCGCTGCCGACGATTGATCGGTGAGCCCTGTATGGGCGAACCGCGATCGCGGCAGCGCAGCACGCGACGATTGATCGGTGAGCCCTGTATGGGCGAACCGCGATCGCGGCAGCGCAGCATGCGACGATTGATCGGTGAGCCCTGTATGGGCGAACCGCGATCGCGGCAGCGCAGCACACGACGACTGAGCGGTGAGCCCTCGTGGGCGAACCGCGGTCTCGCTTGCATAGGCCGAATCACCCAGTGAGTCCCTCGCGGACGTGCCGCAGTCCTACGCCGACAGCTGTGCGTGGAAGAACGGCGGTTTCGGGCCGTCTTCGGCCGACGCCCCCGGAGCGTCCCACTCGTTCACGATGCGGAACCCTGCCTCCCGTAACTGCTCCCGGGTCGCTTCCGCTCCCGCCATGGTCCACCGCATCGAGACGCCGCCGTCGAGCCAGTCGCGGTTCGTCCGTTCGAGTTCGTCGGACGCCTCCGAGAGGAGGACGCTCCCGCCGGGACGCAGGACGCGCGCGAACTCGTCGACGACCCGCTGATGATCGGAAAGCGGGACGTGGATCAGCGAGTTGAACGCGGTCACGGCGTCGAACGCGCCGTTTCGGAACGGAAGCCTCGTCACGTCGCCGTGGACGACCCGGGCGGCGGGAACGGTCTCGGCGGTGATTTCGAGCTGCTGCCGAGAGATATCGAGGCCGACCGCTGTCGTCTCCTCGCACAGCCGGCGGAGAGCCGGCGTCCCCTGTCCGCAACCGGCGTCGAGGACTCGGACGGGGTCCGACAGCGAGTCGAGAAACTCGTCGAGTATCGCTCCCTCACGTTCGCTCTCGGAGCGCCTCGCCGCGTACGTCTCCGCGAGTTCGTCGTACCCGCGGCGGATCTCGTTTCTACCTTCCATTGGTTAGAACGGCTTCGCGGTCCCCACGTATCGGTAACGCCGGCTACTCCTCGCCGCCCGGCGGGAACAGCGGCGTCGGGTCGTCCGGTTCGAACGTGACTATCTCCTCGTTCGACAGCGTCCGCAGGTGGACGGGGAGTTCGCCGCGCTCGTTCGCTCCCTCGAGCGTCTCCCGGGCCTCGCGGACGCCGTAGAACGCCGGCACGAGCGCGACCGTGCCGGTGGCCTCGTCCCGCACTGCGACGACGAGAAAGACCGTGCCGCCGGTCGACGCGCGGTACACCTCCACGTCGTCGAACGACGCATTCTCGGCCTCGACGGCCGCGCGAACGGTCTCGAACTCGTCGTCGGGTACCAGCACGTCGAGGCCGAACCGCTCGTGGTCCGGCGGGAGCGCCGTCACGTCGCCGGGGTGGAGTTCGATCGGGTCCCACCCGCTCTCGCGGTACTCCTCGGCCGTCGCCTCCATGTCGTCGACGACCTCGTCCCAGAACTGCATCACGCTGTCGTCGGTCCCGCTACTCGCCATACCGGTACGGCGACGGCGAACGTCCAAAAGCGTTCCCGTCAACACCGGGAGTTAACCGTGTAGAAAGTTATTTGACGCCGCGGGGCGGGAGTTGGCAAACAGTGCCCGATCTACTGTCACTCTCCGGTCTCCGAACGCAGTTCGTCACGGACCGCGGCCGCGTGAAGGCGGTCGACGGGCTCGACCTGACCGTCCACGAGGGCGAGACCGTCGGCCTCGTCGGCGAGAGCGGGTCCGGCAAGAGCGTGACGGCGCTGTCCGCGATGGGCCTCGTCGACGACCCCGGGGAGGTCGTCGACGGCCAGGTGCGGTTCCACGACCCGGACCTCGCTCGCCGCCTCGCCGAGGAACACCCGAAGCAGGCCGACGAGTTCGTCGACCGGAGCGAGAGCGTCGTCGACCTCGCACGTGCCCCGGAGGCCGCGATGCGGAGCGTCCGCGGCGGCGAGATGAGCATGATCTTCCAGGACCCGATGACCTCGCTCAACCCCGCCCTGACGGTGGGCGAGCAGGTCGCCGAGAGCCTCCGGCTTCACCAGTACGGCGGACGAAAGCCCGACACGTGGTGGAACGCCGTGCAGGAGACGCTGCCTTCGCTCCGCGGCGGCGGGATCAGCGAGGAGGTGCTCGACGCGACGGCGGAGATACTCGCCGAGGTCGGCATCCCCGAACCGGAGGCCCGCCTCGACGACTACCCCCACGAGTTCTCCGGCGGGATGCGCCAGCGCGTGCTCATCGCCATCGCGCTCGCCTGCCGGCCGCAGCTACTGGTCGCCGACGAGCCGACGACGGCGCTCGACGTGACCATTCAGGCCCAGATACTGGACCTGATCAACGACCTGCAGGACGAGTTCGGGATGTCCGTCCTCTTCATCACCCACGACCTCGGCGTCGTCGCGGAGACCTGCGACCGCGTCGCCGTGATGTACGCCGGCGAGATCGTCGAGGAGGGACCCGTCGAGGAGATCTTCCACAACCCCAGTCACCCGTACACGTACACGCTGCTGGAGTCGATCCCCAGCGAGGACAAGGACCGCCTGACGCCCATCGAGGGCAACGTCCCTAACCTGATCGATAACCCGCCGGGCTGTAACTTCGCTCCGCGCTGTCCGTGGACCCAGCCGGAGTGTACGGAGGGAGAGATACCCTATCTCCAGCACGGTCCCGACGACGTGGACCACCGCTCGAAATGCGTCCTAGAGGCGTTCGACACTTCCACCTACGGCGACGACGCAGCGGGCGTCAGCGCCGAGAGCGAGGTGTTCACCGGCGACCCGCTCGTCTCGGTCGACGGCCTGCAAAAGCACTTCTCGCAGGCCGACGACCTGCTCGACAGGTGGCTCGCGGACGGACCGCAGGCGGTACAGGCCGTCGACGGCGTCGACTTCGACCTCTACGAGGGGGAGACGCTCGGCCTCGTCGGGGAGTCCGGCTGCGGCAAGTCCACGACCGGGCGGGCGCTGCTCCGCCTCGTCGAGCCGACGGACGGCACCGTCCTCTACGCGGGCGACGACCTCGCGACGCTCGACGCCGAGGGCCTGCGCGAGCGCCGCAAGGACGTGCAGATGATCTTCCAGGACCCGCTGTCCTCGCTGGACCCGCGCATGACCGTCGCCCAGACGATCATGGAGCCGCTGAAGGTCCACGACCTGCCGGAGCAGGAGGCGGGCGACGACCGGTCGGCGCGGCAGGCGCGTCAGGAGCGCGTCGACGAACTGATCGAGGCGGTCGGTCTCGACCTCGACCAGCGAGACCGCTACCCCCACGAACTCTCCGGCGGCCAGCGCCAGCGCGTCGGCATCGCTCGCGCGCTCGCGGTCGACCCGGACTTCATCGTCGCGGACGAGCCCGTCTCGGCGCTGGACGTCTCCGTGCAGGCCCAGATCCTCAACCTACTGGAGGACCTGCAGGAGGAGTTCGACCTGACCTACCTGTTCATCGCGCACGACCTCTCGGTGGTGCGCCACATCAGCGACCGCGTCGCCGTGATGTACCTCGGCAAGATAGCCGAGGTAGCGGAGACGGACGAGCTGTTCGCGGACCCGAAACACCCGTACACGCAGGCGTTGCTCTCCTCCATCCCCGAGCCGGACCCCCTCGCCGACACCGACGACCGGATCATCCTGGAGGGGGACGTCCCGAGCCCGATCGACCCGCCGAGCGGCTGTCGCTTCCGCACGCGCTGCCCGGCGGTGATCCCGCCCGATGACCTGGACGTCGACCAGGCCGTCTACCGCGAGATAATGGACTACCGCGAGCGCGTCGAGAACGAGGCCATCTCCGTCGCGGCCATCGAGGACTCCACCGCCGACGTCGCGGACTCCCGCGCGGCGGCCGACGGCGGGCGGGCCTCCGCAAGCGACCCCGTCGAGGCGGACGCCGTGCGTGAACCGACCGTGGCGGACCTCCGCCAACGTCTGTTCGACGGGCCGCTCCCGCCAGCGGTCGACGACGTGATAAACGAGTCGCTCCGACTCGTCGTCGAGGAGGAGTGGGAACGGGCCGCCGACCTGCTCCGCGAGCGCTTCGAGAGCGTCTGCGAACGCGACTCTCCCGAGTTGGGTGCCGTTCACCATCCCGCCGCCTGCCACCTGTATCCGAAAAGTTAACCAGCCTTATAGTTGAAGACCGCCGGTATCCGGGGCGATTTCGGCGAATGATACCGTAAGTCCGTTATATTTATACGGGGAGTCATCGCACATCACGGTCATGTCGCGTGATATAGACCGCCGAAGCTTTCTGAAGGCGGCAGGTGCCGCTACGGCAACGACGTCGATGACCGCCGGCTGTATCTCCGGTCTCGTCGGTGAGGAAGGAAACGACGACGACGGCGGGGAAGGGGGGACGCTCACCTACGGCCGCGGGGCCGCGTCGGACACGCTCGACCCGCAGGGGTCGACGAGCGGCGAGGTCGCCAAGGT
Source organism: Halobacteriales archaeon QS_9_68_17 (assembly GCA_003023565.1). Taxonomy (GTDB): domain Archaea; phylum Halobacteriota; class Halobacteria; order Halobacteriales; family Natronoarchaeaceae; genus Halostella. The sequence continues at coordinate 56,146 of PXSA01000035.1, read as the reverse complement.
GACGAACCAGGTGTACGACCAGCTGGTCGGCTTCGAACCGGGCGGCGCTGCGCTCGTGGAGTCGCTGGCGACGAGCTTCGAACTCGACGGGACGACGGCGACGCTCGAACTCCGCGAGGGCGCGACGTTTCACAACGGCGACGAGTTCACCGCCGACGACTTCATCGCCACGTACCGCCGCTATCTCGACGAGGACTACGAGTACTACAACGAGGACGGCTCCATCTACGGTCCGTACCTGCTCGGCTACGTCGAGGACGTCAGCGCCGAGGACGACTACACGCTGACGCTCGAGATCGAGAAGCGCTACGCCCCGTTCATAGCCAACCTCGCGGTGTTCGCGCTGGCCGTCCTGCCGAAGTCGGAGATCGAGAGCGACACCGACTTCTCGACGGAGACGGTCGGGACCGGCGCGTTCGAACTCGACAACATCGACCAGGGTAGCGGCCGCATCCGGCTCGCCGGCTACGACGATTACTACGGCGACGGCCCGAACGTCGACGAGGTCGTCTTCCGGGTCGTCGGCGAGAACTCGACGCGCGCGCAGTCGCTCAACGCGGGCGAACTCGACGTCATCGACGGTCTCGACTCCCAGACGGTCCAGCAGGTCGAGGGCGGCGACGCGGAGGTGCGCCGTATCGACGGGATGAACATCGGCTACATGGCGCTGAACGGCGCGCAGTTCGAGCCGTTCAAGGACAAGCGCGTCCGGCAGGCGATGAACTACGCCGTCAACACGGAGGAGTTAGCGAACAGCATCTACGAGGGCATCGCCACGCCGGCGAGCCAGCCGATCACCGAGGAGATCCTCGGCTACAACGAGGACCTCGATCCCTACCCGCACGACCCCGAGCAGGCGCAGTCGCTCCTGGAGGAGGCGGGCTACGGCGACGGGTTCGAACTCGAACTCGCGACGTTCCAGAACCCGCGCGCGTACAACCCGTCGCCGGTGCAGGCCGCAGAGACGATCCGCTCGTACCTACAGGAGGTCGGCATCGAGGCCACCATCGAGCAGAAGACGTGGGAGACCTACCTCAGTTACACGGGTGAGGGCCGCCACGACGCCTGTTTCCTCGGCTGGATGACCGACAACGGCGACCCGGACAACTTCTACTACGCCCTGCTTCACCCCCAGATGGACGTGCCCGAGGACCGGGACTTCGCCGACTGGGACGCCGAGGGGTACAACACCTCCAACCGCGCGGCCTGGGCCAACAGCGAGTTCATGGGGCTGACCGAAGACGGTCAGGCCGCCTACGAGGACTCCGAACGCGACGAGATCTACCAGCAGGCGGCGGAGATCTTCCACGAGGAGTGCCCCTGGGTACCGCTCGTTCACGCCGAGGAGATCCGCGGCGTCGGCCCCGACGTCGAGAACTACACCGTCGAACTCATCGGGGGTCCCTTCCTTGAGCAGGTCCAGCTGAGCTAACTCCCTGGATCTCTCTCGATGATTAGCAAGCGCTACGTCTTGAAGCGGCTGCTGCTGTTGGTCCCGGTCCTGGTCGGAGTGGCGACGCTGGTGTTCTCGATCCTCCACCTCTCCCCCGGCAACCCCGCCC
>PXSA01000035.1:9100-54536 GCA_003023565.1 Halobacteriales archaeon QS_9_68_17 | reverse complement strand
CCGCCCGCGTGATCGCGGGCGAGCGGGCCAGCACGGAGGCCGTCCGGGAGATCGAACGCCAACTCGGCCTCAACGACCCGATCTGGGTACAGTACGGGCGATTCCTCCGGGACCTCCTGCGTCTCGACTTCGGTCAGTCCTACATCATCCGCCGCGGACAGCCCGTCTCGGACGTGCTGCGCTGGAAGTTCCCCATCACGCTGGAACTCGCCGTCTTCGGCCAGATAGCCGGTATCCTCTTCGGCATCCCGGTCGGCATCATCAGCGCCGTCAAGCAGGACACCATCACCGACCACCTCGGTCGGTTCGGCGCGCTCACCGGGATCAGCGTCCCGATATTCTGGAGCGGCCCGCTCGTGATCCTGCTGTTCTCGGTCGAACTCGGGTGGTTCCCGACGAGCGGTCGGATCAGCACGGACTACGCGGTGCCGCAGTTGACGGGGCTGTTGACCGTCGACACGCTGTTGCTCGGACGCTACGGCGCGTTCGTCTCGGCGGCGAAACACCTGTTCCTGCCGTCTATCGTCATCGGCATCTACTCGATGGCGCTTATCTCCCGGATGATGCGCTCGTCGATGCTCGAAGTCGTCCGGCAGGACTACATCCGCACCGCCCGGGCGAAGGGCCAGGGCGCGAAGATCACGCTGATGAAACACGGGTTCCGGAACGCGCTCATCCCCGTAGTCACCGTCATCGGCATCCAGTTCGGGAGCCTGCTCGGCGGCGCGGTGTTGACCGAGACCGTCTTCGCCATCCCCGGCATCGGTCGCCTGCTCGTCGACGCCATTCAGGACGGTGACTACCCGATCGTTCAGGGGACCGTCCTCGTGTTCGCGTTCGTCTTCACGCTGGTGAACCTGCTCGTGGACCTGACCTACTCCTCCCTCGACCCGAGGATCCAACAATGAGCACGGACACGGAATCAGCGGCCGAGGAGCGCGCGAGTCGCAGTCTGCTGGACCGACTGCGGGCCTCCCCGTTCCTCACCGAACTCCTGTCGAATCGCCTCGCCGTCTTCGGCCTCGCGATCATCGTCACGATGGTCGGGATGGCCGTCTACGCCAGGCTGTTCCTCGACCCCGGCGCGCTCGCGACGACGCAACTCTCCGCGAACCCGCGCCTCGCGGGTCCCTGCGGGGAACCGACGCTGACCGGCGCGCTCGGCAACGTCGGCTCCTGCCAGCTCCCGTTCGGGACGGACATCCAGGCTCGGAACATCTTCCTCCGGACCGTCTACGGCTCCTGGCTGGCGATGAAGTACGGCACCATCATCGTCACCGCGTCGACGGTGCTCGGCGTCGGCCTCGGCATCGTCGCGGCGTACTACGGCGGGTGGCAGGACAACGTCATCATGCGCACGATGGACGTCCTGCTCGCGTTCCCGTCGCTGCTGCTGGCGCTCGCGCTGGTCGCCATCTTCGGCGTCGGCCTCTGGAAGGCGGTCATCGCGCTGACGCTGGTCTACACGCCGCGGTTCGCGCGCGTCGTCCGCGGCGCGGCGCTGAAAGTGCTGGAGGACGAGTACATCGACGCCACGCAGGCGCTCGGCGCGCGGGACGCCCGCGTGCTCGTCCGCCACGTGCTGCCGAACTCGCTCGCGCCCATCACCGTCCAGAGCACGCTGAACTTCGGGCTGGCGATCATCGACCTCGCCGCCCTCTCGTTCCTGGGGTTCGGCGCGCAGGCCGGCACCCCCTCGTGGGGGCTGATGCTTACCAACGGCGTCGACAACGGCCTGCTCACCGGGCAGTGGTGGTGGTCCTTCTTCCCGGGCCTGTTCCTCGCGGTGACCGTCCTCGGGTTCAACCTCCTCGGTGACGGCATGCGCGACGCACTGGACCCGCGGATGCGGGAAGCGGTCGACTGACCGTGGCGCTCCCCGACCGACTCGCCGCGGCGACCCGCCGCTTTCTCGTCGCCGCGGCGGTCGGCGGCGGACTCGGCGTCGTCGGCGTCGTCGCCCTCACCGCCGGCGCGGACCTGCGCACCGCGACCGAGCAGACGTTCGCGGTGGGCGCGCTCGCGTTCGGCGTCGGCCTGCTGGGCTGGTCGGGGTCGGTGATGGCCGGCCGCGGCATCGAGAACATGCAGCGGTACATGGAGACCGGGTCGAACTGGACCGAAGCGGACTCCAGACGCGCGATGAGCGGGGTGGCCGGGGTCGGTCTCGGCGTGATGCTCGCGGCGTCGCTGGCGACGGTGTGGCTGTGACCAGGCGATGACCCGGCAGACGACCCCGACAACGATGGAGTACAGGTCTACGTTCGGACGTTCTCGCCGTTCGCGTCGCCGAACGCCTCGCCGTCGCGGGCGTCGTAGGCCACGTTACCCCGCACCACCGTCAGCTCCGGGAACACGCCGGGGCGACCCTCGAACGGCGTCCACCCGCATTTCGAGTGCAGGTCGCCGCCGCGGATCTCGCGGGCGTCGTCGGGGTCGAACAGGACGAGGTCGGCGTCGCGGCCCGCCTCGATCCGCCCCTTCTCCGGCAGGCCGAAGACCTCGGCGGGGTTCGCGGCGAGCAGGTCGCGAACGCGCTCGTAGGAGAGGTGTCCCTGCCGGGCCTCCTCCAGCAGGAGCGGGAGCACCGTCTCGACCCCGGGAACGCCGCTGGGCGCGTCCCAGATACCCGGGGCTTTCTCCGCGCGCGTGTGCGGCGCGTGGTCCGTCGCCATCACGTCGACAGTGCCGTCGGCGACGCGCTCGTACACCGCCCCGCGGCGCTTCTCGCTCCGGAGCGGCGGGTTCATCCGGCCGACGGTCCCGAGGTCGGGGAGGTCGTCGCGGGAGAGAAAGAGGTGGTGGGGCGTCACCTCGCAGGTGACGCCGGCGTCGCTGGCCGCGTCGATCCCCTCCGGCGTGCTGGTGTGGGCGACGTGGAGGTCGGCGTCCGCGTCCGCGCCCACTTCCACGGCCCGCTTCACGGCCGCCGCCTCGGCCTCGGCGGTTCGGTAGGCGCTCCAGGCGTCCGCGTCGTCGCGCTCTCTCGCGGCCTCGTCGAACAGCGTCGCGTCCTCCGCGTGGACCGTCACCGTGGCGTCCGCAGCGCCCGCCCGCGAGACAGCGTCCGCGAAGCGGTCGGCGTCGATCCCCATGTCACCCGTCGAGTCGGCGAGAAACACCTCGCCGAGGGCGAACAGCGGCCGGTCGAACAGCGCGTCGGGGTCCCAGTCCGGCGTGACGCCGCCGTTGATCCCGTAGTCGACGAGCGACGCCTCGGCGAGGGCGGCCTTCTCGTCGAACGCCCCGCCCGAGACCGTCGGCGGATCGGTGTTCGGCTGGTCGACCACGGTCGTCACGCCGCCGGCCGCGGCGCTCCGACTGCCGGTCTCCCACGTCTCCTTGTGCGGGAATCCGGGCTGGCGGAAGTGGACGTGAACGTCGATCGCGCCCGGAAACAGCCGCTTTCCGGTCGCGTCAACGTCGGGGTCGCCGAGGTCCTCGCCGACCGCCGCGATCGTTTCGCCCTCGATGCGGACGTCTCGCTCGCGACCGTCGGGCAGGGTCGCGTTGCCGATGAGCATGTACTGTCGGTCGTGAGTCAAAGGAAAGGGTTCTCCGGTACGTTGCGGCGACCCCGTGTAAACAGTTACGACCGACGGCACGCCCACCCGACGCGAGGCCGGCGTACGTGTCCCGGGTCAGCCCACGCGCTCGACGGCGGCGTCGGCGTCGCCGACGAACTCCCGCTCTATCGCCGTCCGAACCCTCTCCGGGTCGCCGGTACCGCCGGCGGCGGCGACGCTCCCCACGGAGTCGGGGTCGAACGGCACGCCGAGCGCGCCGTACACGTCGTCGAGAACCGCGGCGACCGCGTCGCGCTCGTCGGTGACCACGACGCCGGCCGTGAGCGCGGCGTCCTGTCGGACGCGCTGGGCGATGCCGACGACCTTCCCGTCGCACTGGAGCGAGTGGGTGCCGGGACAGAACGAGTCGTCCGGTTCGCCGCGCTCGGTCCCGACGCCGACCTCGCGGAGCGCGCGCTCGATGGCCGCGGTCGCGCGCTCGTAGCGGTCGTCGAGGCCCTCCCGCAGGTCGTCGATCGGTTCCGCGAGCGCGAACGCCAGCGTCGTCCCCGCGTACGCGACGGCGCGGCCGCCGACGCTGCGCTCGACCGGCGGGAAGCCGCGGTCGCCGGCCGCCTCGCGGGCCGCCTCGTACCCGTTCTCGCGGGCGTCGCGGCGGCCGAAGGCGACCTGCCGGTGGGGCGTCCAGACGCGGACCGCGGCGTCGCCGTCCGTTGCGACCGCGGAGAGCATCTCGGCCGTCGCCTCGCGGTCGGCGTCGATCGACGCCGCGCGGCCCCGAAGTACGCGCATACCTCGGGCGTGGATCCGAGACGACTAAACGCCTCGGACCGAAGGCGAAAGCGATGGCCGTCACGCTGCCGGAGACCGTCGTCGAACGGTATCCGCGGTTCTCGCTGTACAACTCGCCGTACGACGCCCACGACGAGGGGTGCGCGATCGACCTCTACCCCGAGACGAACGACGCGCCCAGCCCCGTCGCAGGCGAGGTGGTCGACACGCGGACCGTGACCGCGCCCGAGAAACCGTACGCCGTCGAGCACGACCACCTGATCCTGATCGATCGGGGCGACCGGATCGCTCGCGTCCTCCACGTCGACCCCGCCGTCTCGGCGGGCGACGAGGTGGCGGTCGGCGACTCGCTCGGCGAGATGGTGCGCTCGGGTTTTTTCGCGCCCTGGGTCGACAACCACGTCCACCTCGGCTTCCGCGACCCGGACGCGAACCCGTACCGCGCGTCGGGGTCGCTCCCGATCGAGGTCGACGCCGACCTCCGGGCGCTCCCCTGGGACGGGACCGGCACCGTCGCCGAGACGGGGGAGACGTACGCGGCGCTCGACGCTCCCGCGCACCCGGCCCCGGGCGAGTGCTTCGCGGGCATCGCGGCAGACCCGTCGCCGAACGGTGGGGATCCCGCGGTCCTCGACGGCGGCCTCCCGCACTACGCTGGCGGGGGAGCGCTGGCCGCCGGCGGTGCCGCCCCGCCCGACGGCGACCGCCCGGTCTCGCTGCTCGGGTCGCGCCTGGGTGTCGCCGTCGGTCGGACCGTCGCGTGGGGCGGGCTCGCCGTGGTGGCGAACGGCGAACCGATCACCGGCCTCTCGCTGTTTCTCGCTCGGGACGCGGGGTTCGGCGCGAAACTGATCTGTCCGGACGCCGAGTTCCGCGAGGGCGAACGCGTGACCGTCGAGATAGCAGGCTGACCGGCCGTTATCTATATAGGGTGACGCTGTGAGATACATCTCAGTTGCTAGTGGTTTACTCCGTGGAGATGACTGCTCTGCTGGCGGGGACGGTCGCCGCGACGCTCCTGGCCGGGGGTCTCGCGGCGTTCACCTGGCAGCGCCGCGAGCGGCCGGGCGGGCGGTACTTCGCCGCGATGATGGCGGCGAACGCGCTGTGGCTCCTCGGGTTCGCGGTCGAACTCACCGCGACGGACGTGTCGACGGCGCTCTCGCTGTTCCAGTTGCGTTCGGCCGTCATCGCGTTCGTCCCGGCGCTGTGGACGCTGTTCACGCTCGACTACGCGGACTACGGGGACCGGATGACCCCCAGTGTCGTGGTCGCCGTCGTCGCTCCGGCGGTGGTCACGGCGGCGCTCTCGTTCACGAACCCGGTCCACGGCCTGTTCTGGTCCGACCCCGCTCTGGTGACGGAGGGGCCGTACCGGCTCCTCGTCGTCGAGTACGCCATCGGCTGGTGGGCGAGCGTCGCCGTCAGCTACCTCCTCGTGACGGCGGGCATGGTCCTCATCGCGAGCATCGCTGTCCAATCGACGGGTCTCTACCGGCGGCAGTCGCTGCTCGTTCTCGGCGCGTCGGTCGCGCCCACGCTCGCCAACGTGGCGTACCAAACCCGCGTCTCGCCGGTCCCGTACCTCGACCTGACGCCGTTCGGTTTCGTCGTCAACGGCGTCGTCGTGTTCTGGGCGCTGTACGACTACCGGCTGTTCGACATCTCGCCGGTCGCCCGCTCGGCGGTCGTCGACCGGATGGACGACCCGATGGTGGCAATCGACGGGAGCGGGCACGTCGTCGACGTCAACCCGGCAGCGCTCGACCTGTCCGCCGTGGCCGACCCGCTCGGCCAGCAGTTCCCCGGGGCGTTCCCCGAAGTGGCCGCCGCCGTCGACCTCGACGCGGACGCGATAACCGACGAGGTCGCGTTCGACGCCGGCGCGGACGCCCGGTACTTCGAACCCAGACTGACCCCGCTTGGCGACCGGCAGGGGGCCGTCATCGTCCTCCGGGACGTGACGCGACGGCGGTCGCGGGAGCGGTCGCTCGAAGCGATTCAGGCGGCCAGCCGCGACCTGATGCGCGCCGAGACCCCCGAGGCCGTCGCCGAGCGCACCGTCGACGCCGTCCAGGAGATCTTCGGCCTCGAATACGCGTCGGTCCATCTGGCCGAGCAGGGCGAGTTGCGCCCCGTCGCGTACACCGACACGGTGCTCGACCTGTACGACCCGGTCCCCTCGTTCGAGGTCGGGGAGGGGGTACAGGGGACGGTGCTGGAGACGGGGGACCCGATCGTGTACCACGACGTCAGCGAGGTCGACGCCCTGCGGGACGAGGAGACGCCGCTCAGCGGCGTCGCCGTGTTTCCGCTCGGCGACCGCGGCACGCTGGGCGCGGCGACGACCGACGCGTTCGACCCCGACCACGCACAGGTTCGGCTCGCGTCGGTGCTCGCCGCGAACGCCGCGGCCGCGATGACACGGGCGGAACGCGAGGCGGAGCTCCGGGAGCGCGAGCGGACGCTGGCGCGCCAGAACGAGCAACTCGACGAGTTCGCGAGCGTCGTCAGTCACGACCTCCGCAACCCGATCTCCGTCGCCGACGGCTATCTGGAACTGGCCCGCGAGGAGGGCGACGTCGACGCCCTGGACAAGGTGGCAGACGCGATCGACCGGATGGAGCGCATGACGGACGACCTCCTCGAACTCGCCCGCTCGGGGCGCGACGTCACCGACCCGTCGCCGGTCTCGCTGTCGGAGGCGGCCGCGGAAGCGTGGGGGAACGTCGACACCCGCGGCGCGCGACTCGACGTTCGGACCGACGCCGCGGTAGGGGCCGACCGCCGCCGCCTCCTGCAACTGTTCGAGAACCTCTTTCGCAACGCGGTCGAACACGGTTCGACCAGTCCCGACGCTCATGCTCGTCGGGACGCCGTGGAACGCGGTTCCGCGAGCAGTCGGTCGGCGGCCGACGACGCGGTCGAACACGACGCGTCCGCCGGGTCAACTGCACCCCCTCGCGACGACGTGCTCGACGCTCCCTCCGCGGACGATGTCGGGTCAGGAGCCGCCGCGGACCGCCTGCCACAGGAGGGCGCGGCCGAGGCCGGCGGCGCTCCCGGCGACGCGGTGCTTTCGGTCTCCGTCGGCAGTCTGTCGGCGGATGCGCGTACCGACGACTCGGAGGCGGCGGGGGAGTCCCGCGGCCCCGTCGGGTTCTACGTCGAGGACGACGGGCCGGGGATCCCGCCGGGGGACCGGGACACGGTCTTCGAATGGGGGTACTCCTCGACGCTCAAGGGGACGGGCTTCGGCCTCGCGATCGTCCGCGAGGTCGCGGAGGCTCACGGCTGGTCGGTGTCCGCGACGGAGAGCGACGCCGGCGGCGCTCGCTTCGAGGTCACCGGCGTCGCCGTCGAGTGATCAGGCGAACTCGATCGCCTCGCGCTCGCGGACCTCGCCGAACAGCCACTCCGCGTGGTCGAGCGCGTACGCCCGGTGGTCCTCCTCGATGAACCCGACGGCGTCCGCCGCGAGGACCGGCCGGTAGTCCCGCAGGCCGGCGCTGCCGGCGGTGTGGAGGACGCAGACGTTCGCCAGCGTCCCGCAGACCACGAGGTCGTCGATCCCGCGGGCCGACAGCCACCCGTCGAGTTCCGTCCCGTAGAAGGCGTCGTAGGTGTGTTTCTCGACGACGTGGTCGGCCGCCCCGACGGGGAGACCGTCGACGATCTCGGCCTCCCATGACCCCTCGACGACGTGTTCGCCCCAGCGGTCGAACTCGTCGTAGTAGTGGGCGTCCTCGAACTGCTCGGGCGGGTGGACGTCGCGGGTGAACACGGCCGTCACGCCGGCCTCGCTGCCCCGCCGGACCAGTTCGCCGATGGGTTCGACCACGTCCTCGCTCGCGGGGGCGTAGAGGCTCCCGTCCGGGTGCGCGAAGCCGTTCTGCATGTCTACCACGACTATCGCGGTGGATTCCGGCTCGAGTTCCATACCCGTCGCTACTCGCGGGCGCTCAAAAACGGTTACGTCGCCGACCTGTCTCCGGCGATCGCGTTTCCAACCTTTTTTACATATCCGTGCGGATCCCTAACTACCGCATGCGAACCACCATCACACTCTTGATCGCGACCCTGCTGGTCGCGACCGCCGCGACGCCCGCTGTGGCCGCCGCGTCGCCCGCAGCGACGACGGACGCCGCCGAGGCGACGGCGGTGCCGGCTGACGCGTCGCCGGCGCTCGACCAGGAGGAGGACGACGACACCGCCCCCGCCGACCCGGACGACGACGTCATCGGCTGGGAGGGCGGCTACTGGCACAACGAGAGCCTCGACGTCGACCGGAGCGACGGGCTGAACGGCAGCGAGCGCGAGCGGGTCGCCGCCCGCTCGATGGCCCGCGTCGAGGAGGTCCGCGGCCTCGAGTTCGAGGAGACGGTCCCGGTCGAAGTCATCTCTCGCGACGAGTACCGGAACATCTCCATGGAACGGTTCCGGAACACGAGCGGGGAGGAACGCCTCCACCAGAACGTCAAGTGGGAGGCGACGTTCTTCGTCAACGAGACCACCGACGCCGTGAGCGCGCAGGCGTCGAACCTCGGGTCGAGCGTCCTCGGCTTCTACAGTCCGGAGGAGGACCGCCTCGTCATCGTCTCCGAGAACCAGACCTCGCCGCGACTGGAGGGCGAGTTGACGCTGGGCCACGAGTTCCACCACGCGCTCCAGGACCAGCACTACAACCTCTCGTCCATTCGGGCGAACACGACGGACGGGAGCAACGCCAACAGCGGGCTCATCGAGGGCGACGCGAGCTACGTCGAGTACCGCTACGAACAGCGCTGCGGCGAGGCGTGGGACTGTCTCGACCCCCGCGGCAGTCAGCAGGGCGGCGAACTCGCGAACTTCGGCCTCTATCTCGTCTCCTTCCAGCCCTACAGCGACGGCGCGGCGTTCGTCGAGCACCGGTACGACCAGGGCGGCTGGGAGGCCGTGAACGAGGTGTACGACGCGACCCCGGAGAGCACCGAGCAGGTGATCTACCCCGACCGCTACCTGAGCGACTCGCCGACGAACGTCACCGTCGAGGACCGCAGCGACGACGAGTGGAGCGTCCTCGAACTGAACGGGAGCATCGACCACGCGTCGCTCGGCGAGGCGGGCGTGTTCACGATGTTCATGTACCCGTTCTACGAGTCGAACCAGCAGGACCAGCTCATCGACGCGCGGAGCTTCTTCAACTATCAGGACGGGAGCCAGGAGCTAGACCCGATCGACCCGCTGAACTTCACCCACCGCTACACCGAGGGCTGGGACGGTGACCGCCTCGTGCCGTACGTCACCGACGACTCCGCCGAGACGAACGAGACCGGCTACGTCTGGGCGTCCGCGTGGGACTCCGACGCCGACGCCGAGCAGTTCGTCACCGGCTATCGGGAGCTACTGGAGTACCGCGGCGCGGAGTCCGTCGACGGGTACGACGGCGTCTACCGCATCCCGGACTCCGGGGAGTTCGGCGACGCGTTCTACGTCGACCGGCGCGGCGACCGCGTCGTCGTCGTCAACGCGCCGACGCTCAACGACCTGAGCGCCGTCGACGACGACGCGCCCGACGTGAGCGAGTCCGACTGGACCCCGGACGGCGAGGAGTCGTCCGACGACGGGGAGACGACCGCTGACGACGGCGGTAGCGGGAACGAGACGACCGACGACGACGGGTCCGGCACCGAAGACATGCCCGGCTTCGGCATCGGCGCGGCGCTGGTCGCGCTCGCCGCCACCGCGCTGCTCGCCCGCCGGACGTAAACCCACCTTTATTTCCTCGGGGACCTCCCGTTGACACGATGCGAGTTCGAGCGCTGGCCGTCGTCTGCTTGCTCGTTGTCGCCGGCTGTACCGCCCCGACCGACACGACGGGACCGGCGTCCCCGCCGGACCACGACGAGGACCCCCTCGGCTGGGAGGACGGCTACTGGCACAACAGCAGCGTCGCGGTCGACACGAGCGACGGAGCGAACCGGTCCGAACTCCGCGCGGTCACCTCGCGCGCCATGGCCCGGGTCGAACGCCTCCGCGGCCTGGAGTTCACGGACTCGGTGTCCGTCGAGGTGGTCTCCCGCGGGGAGTTCCGCTCCGGCGGCGGCGTCGGCGGGAGCTACGGCGAGTGGGACGACCAGGTCTGGGAAGCGGCGTTCCTCGTCGGCGAGGACACGACGGTCGACGAGGCGTTTGACGAGGTGTACGGCGGGTCGGTCGCCGGCTACTACGCCGACGGTCGGATCGTCCTCGTCGCCGACGACCCCGACGCGGTGGCGGTCGACCGGGCGACGCTGGTGCACGAACTCGTGCACGCGCTCCAGGCGCAACAGCTCAACCTCGGCGGACCGCGGAACAGTCTCGACGGTCGCAAGGCCGTCACCTCGGTCGTCGAAGGGGACGCGAACTACGTGATGGACCGGTATCAGAAGCGCTGTGAGGCCGAGTGGGACTGCATCGAGCGGACGCCCCGCGTGTCGGGCGACCGGTCGTACGACATGGGTCTGTTTCTCGTCACCTTCCTGCCGTACTCCGAGGGACCCGAACTGGTCGGTGACCTGCACGACCGCGGCGGGTGGGAGGCCGTCAACGACGCCTACGAGAACTACCCGGAAAGCACCGAGCAGGTGATCCACCCCGAGCGCTACCCCGACGAGACGCCCGCGGACGTGTCGGTGCCCGACCGGTCGGCCGCCGACTGGGAGCGGTTCGACCGCGGCGGCGAGACGCTCGGCGAGGGGGCGCTGTACGCCGCCTTCTGGGAGAACGGGGTCATCCCCGAGGACCACCTCCGGACCGACGAGCGGCGGTACAACTACTCCCACCCGGTCACCGACGGGTGGGCCGGCGACCGGGTCGTTCCCTACCGAAACGGCGACGACCGGGGTTACGTGTTCCGGACGGAGTGGGACACGACCGCCGACGCCCGCGCGTTCAGGGACGCGTACCTCGACTTGCTGAACGAACACGCCGCGGAAGGGGTCGGCGAGAACACCTACCGCGTCCCCGGAGAGAGCGCGTTCGACGACGCGTTCCGTGTCGTCCGCGACGGGCGTACCGTCACCGTGGTCAACGCGCCGACGGTCGACGACCTGGACGACGTCCACGCGGACCGCAACGGGTAGCTTTTTCGAAGTCGACGGGCAATCGCCGGTATGACGAACCCGTTCGACACGGTGTCGGCAGACGCCATCCTCGATGGCACCGCGACGGACGCCTACTTCGAGCGCACCGAGCGGACGCTCGACCGCGCCGACCGGAACCAGAACGTCGTCGCCGAGGTGACGGTCGACCAGTTCCCGACCGGGGAGTTCGAGGCCTTCGGCGGCGTCAAGGACGTCGCGCACCTGTTCGAGGGGCTGGCGGTCGACGCCGACGCGCTGGCCGAAGGGCAACTGTTCGACGGCGGCCCCGTCCTCCGCATCAAGGGGGACTACCTGGAGTTCGCGCGCTTCGAGACCTCCCTGCTCGGCTTCCTCTCGCAGGCGAGCGCGTTCACGACGAACGCGCTGCGCGCCCGAAGGGCCGCGCCGGAGTCGCTCGTCCTCTCGTTCGGCGCGCGTCACGTCCACCCCGCGATCACCCCCGTCGTGGAGCGGTCCGGCCTGATCGCCGGCCTCGACGGCTTCTCGCACGTCGCTGCCGGCGAGGTGCTCGGCCGGGAGGCCGGCGGCACGATGCCCCACGCCCTGGTCATCTGCTTCGGCCGCGGCGGGCAGGAGGCGGCGTGGGCGGCGTTCGACGAGGCCGTCGACGAGGACGTCCCCCGCGTCGCGCTCTGTGACACCTTCACCGACGAGAAAGACGAGACGGTTCGCGCGGCGGAGACCCTCGGCGACGCGCTGGACAGCGTCCGCCTCGATACCACGGGGTCGCGCCGCGGCGACTTCCGCCACATCGTCCGCGAGGTCCGTTGGGAACTCGACGCCCGCGGCCGCGAGGACGTCGGTATCTTCCTCTCCGGCGGGCTGACGCCCGGCGAACTCCGGCATCTCCGGGACGTGGCCGACGGGTTCGGCATCGGCAGCTACGTGACCGACGCCGACCCGGTCGACTTCGGCCTCGACATCGTCGAGGTCGACGGCGACCCCATCGCCAAGCGCGGCAAGCTATCGGGCGTCAAGGCGGTGTACCGAACGCTGGACGGCGGCCATCACGTCGGCCTCGCGAGTCGCGACGGCCCCGAAGACGGCGAGGAACTCCTGAAACCGCTCGTCCGCGACGGCGAAATCGTTCGCGAGTTCGACATCGACGAGGCGGCGGCGCGAGCGCGGGCCGACGCCGAGGCGGTCGGGTTCGAGTAGAGGAACGGCAAGCGGCCGGGAGCGCGGCGAGGAGCGGACCCGACGAGCCGCGCGACTCGGGGGAGGGCGGGCCGTCGGGAAACTCGTTCGATGGGAAAGCGTCCGCGTGCAGCGAACGCGGTTCACCGCGAGCGCCGTCGGCGTTCGCGGGCTTCTCTGGTCGACGTTTCTTCGAGGAGGGGTGCGCGAGCGAAGCGGGCGGACCCGACGAAGAAAGGTCGCGTTACAGTTCCTCGATGCTTCCTTCCGGGTCGCGCTCCCGGAAGGTCTGCCCCTCGAAAAGAGAGACCATCACGTCGTCGTCCCGCCACGCGTCGGGCCGAAGGCCGGCCTTGCGGCAGACGCGCGCGAGGTACTCGGACTCGGACCAGTCGTTCTCGACGGGGACGGTAGGATAGAGCCAGCCGCTGTCGCCGCCGGCGTCGACCGCGACGCCGTGCGTGCCCAGTTCCATGTCGCCGACGGGGTCGTCGGTCAGCACGACGTTGCGGACGGCGAAGACGGAGACGGTGAGGTTCGAGAGTTCGGCAGGGGTCACCTCGGAGCTACAGGAGTCGTCGCTCGCGGCGCGGATGGCCGAGTCGACGATGACGTGGCCCAGTTGTTCGTCGCCCTGATACCCGCCGGAACAGCCCCGAAGACTCCCTCGCCCTCGCGTCGACTCCAGACGGATGAACGCGCCGGTGCGCGCGTAGAACGCGTCACGCATGCTGCCCGGCTGCTTGCGTTGTCCGTTGCGAACGTACGATTCGACGGCTTCCCGCGCCAGCTTGACCGCTCGCGCGCCGTCTTCATACGATAGATCGATACTCTGTACCTGAGACATACGGGCACAAGGAGTAGGACGACCTTGAACCCTTCCCTTCTACCGGTCAGAGCTGACATAATTCGACGGACAGAGGCTCAGAAACGAGAACGTTCGGATTTCCCGATGCGATCGGGGCCGCGACGCAGAGGGCGAAGCGTCGATATCGGAGACGGACTGGAAAGCGGAGGTTACCCGAAATCGGGCGGCGAAGCAGCCTCCTACTAGAGGTAATGTGGTGTTTCCCGGCGGTTCCGCGGGGGCGACCGATCCACTTAACGCCCGGAGTGATCTAAAGGAGACCGGTAGAGAGAGTCCGGCTGCCGCGGCGTTCGGGTCGGAGACGTCCCGTTCGTCCAACGCGGGCCTGCCTCAGGGCGGCCCGCGCCCGCGAGGAAAGTCCCCCCACCGTCCGGGCGGGTGACCGATGAGGGCGCGCGAACCCGACCGCGAGGGAGGGGAGTTGACCCGCCGAGGACAGACGGTCGAGGAACGATGGAACGGCGAAACCTCGCCGGTGCAAGTCCGCGCTACGGGGTAGCCCGGACGCGGCGCGGACGCTCAGCCGAATGCCGGAACGAACAGAAGGGGGCTTACTCCTCTCTGCCAGTTTTCCGACCGAAAGCGACAAGGTTCATATCGGAGAGCGTTTTATACCCTGTCGGATGCATCGGGCTTTGGCCGTCGCCGCGCTGATCGCTCTCGCCGGTTGCGTCGCGGGCCTCGGCGAGGTTACGGACTTCGAAGACGAGGGTGCGACGACGGGCGAGCAGTGGGGCGACGACCCGATAGTCGTCGCTATCGACGGCGACGACGACCGGAACTACGCTCCGTTCGTCCGCGAGGCGGTCGACTACTGGGAGACGAACGGGAGCCGGTACGCGGCGTACGATGCGGAGTTCGTTCTCCGGCCCGACGCGGGGGATCCCGACCTCGTCGTCGATTTCGTCCCGGAGGTCGGGCAGTGTGGCGACGTCAGCGGGCCGGCCGGGTGCGCGCCACGTCTGTCGGCCGACGACCGCGTCGATACGCCGCTCACCGTGGAGATACAGTCGGACCTCTCGAACGAGTCGACGACGTTCGTGGTGAAACACGAGTTCGGCCACGTTCTGGGACTCACCCACGACGACGAACCGCAGGACGTGATGGGCAACGAGTCGTCGCTCGCGACGCTTCCCGAGCCGGACGCGACCGAGCGCGCGCTCCCCTGGAACGACTCGACGCTCACGGTCGCCGTCGACGCCGCGAACGCGTCGGACCCGGACGGCGCGCGAAAGCAAGTCCGGCACGCGCTCGACTACTACGAGCGCGGCGGCGAGGCGACGGTGCCGGAGAACGTGTCGTTCCGCCTCGTCGGGAACCGGTCTATGGCGGACGTAGTGATAGACTTTACCGACGAGTTGCCCTGCGACGACGGCACCGGATCCTGTGGCACGCGCGGCGGCGTGGATGTAGACGACGACGGCGAACTCGAACGCTACAACCGGCTTCGGATCTCGGTGTCGGGTGTGAACACGGACGCGGTCGGCTGGCACGTGGGGTACTGGCTCGGCTACGGCTTCGGCTTCACCGACGGGTCGGACTGGCCGGACCCCTTCCGCGACGCCGACAGCGGCGACCGCCGGAGCGAGTGGTGGCGGTGACCGGCTCCCGGAACCCAACGAACGTGGTTCTGGGTGTTGTAGGGCGGACGTGTCAACCGCTCGCTCCGTCATCGACCTCGCGCGGGACCGGAACCTGACCTATCTGGCGGCGGCGATCGCCTACTACGCGTTCGTCTCGGTAGTTCCGCTCCTCCTGGTCGCGCTGGCGGTGGCGTCGTTCGTCGGCGGCGAGGCGCTGGCCGACCGGGTCGCGGACGTGCTCAACCAGCAGCTCTCGTCGTCCGGACAGGAACTCGTCACCGAGGCCCTGACCGGGTCGAGCGGCCGGGCCGGTGCCTCGGTCGTCGGGTTCGTCGGGCTGGGCTGGAGCGCCCTGAAACTCTTTCGCGGCCTCGATAAGGCGTTCGACGAGGTGTACGAGGACGACGTCGAGAGTTCCCTCCTCGACCAGGTTAGGGACGGCATCGTCGTGATCGTGGGCATCGCGCTCGCCGTCGCTCTCGTGGTCGCGACCGGCGCGGCGCTCTCGGTACTGAACCTCCAGATACCGTTTGTCAACGTCCTCGGCACGCTGGTGCTGGTGGCCGTGCGGAGGTGCTTCCGGGAACGGTGGTCGCCGCCGTCGGGTGGGTTCTCCTGCAGGTCGGGCTCCGTATCTACGCCGCCAACGCGGGGAGCTACCGAGCGTACGGCGTCATCGGCGCGGTCCTGCTGTTCGTCACGTGGCTCTACTTCGGCGGCATCGTGGTGCTGCTTGGCGCGGCGGTGAACGCCGTCAGACGGGGTCCGAAGACGAGGCCGGCGTAGTCGCTCGCGGTCGCGGTTTCACCGCTCGCGATCCCGCGGCGGGTTGCGCTCCGCGGCCTTCCCCCTCGACCCCGTCTTCCCACCGGAACGTCCCAGTACCACCTTTTTCCGCCTCGGGGGCGCTCTCCGTTCGCGCCCGCTCGGCGCAAAAACGTGGGCGAAAAAGACCGCGCTCGTTAGGCTCGCGACTCCGCGGCGCGTCGCGCCACGCTCCGCGGTCTTACTCCTCGAAGCCGTCTTCCCACCGGAACGTCCCGCTGCGCTGGACCACTTCCCCGTCGACTTCGAGGCGGGAGTCCCCGCTCACGTCGGTGATCATGTCCTCGTGGACGGCGCTGTCGTTGCCGGACTCGCCCTCTGGCAGGTTGCTGTCGTAGGCGCGGCCGAGCGCGAGGTGAACGGTGTCGCCCATCTTCTCGTCGAAGAGGACGGTGTCGGTGACGCGGTCGATGCCGCGGTTCATGCCGATGCCGAGTTCGCCCAGTCGGCGCGCCCCCTCGTCGGTGTCGAGGACGTCGCCGACGACCTCTTCGCCCTGCTCGGCGCTGTAGTCGACGACTCCGCCGTTCTCGAAGGTGAGGCGGACCCCGCGGACGGACGCGCTCTGTAGCGTCATCGGCACGTCGAAGTAGACGGTGCCCTCCGTGTCGTACGGCGCGGTGAACACCTCGCCGCTGCTCGCTCCCCTCGTCGAGGACGTCCTTCATCTTCGCCATCTCGTCGGCCAGTTCCTCCCAGTCGCGGAGCACAGCGTCGTAAACGAAGTCGCGGTACTCCTCGAACGCCATCCCCGCTTGCTGGGCCAGCGACCGCGTGGGGTGGACCGTCGATACCCAGTCCGCGTCCATGTACGCCTCGCGGACGCCCTCTTTCGCCTTCCGGTTCGCCTGCCGTCGCTCGCTCGGCACGTCCGCGGTGGCGGCGGTTTTTCGCCCGCCGCCGAGCGCGAGGACGGCGTCGGCGTTCTCAAGCAGCGCGAGTTCGTGGTCGGGGTCCTCGTCGAAGTCGCCGTCGTGTGCGCGGAGGTACGCCCGCCTCACTTCGTCCGAGCGATACAGCGTGACGACGTTCGCGCCGCGGTCGCCGAGTTCCTCCGCGACGGCGACCGCGAGGTCGTGGGCGTCCGGCCCGACGTCGACCACGACGTCGTCGCCCTCCTCGATGCGCGCGCTCCAGTCGACGAGCACGTCGGCGTGCTCGCGCACTCGGTCGTCCATACGCCCGGCGACGGGCGAACGCCAGTAAGTTCCAGCGATCCACGGTCCGCGTCGGGTCGGGCGACGCTACCACGGCGACCCGTCGATCCGCCGCCGCGAGCGGTGGCGGCGGCAGAAACACCCAACGAGCGGAATGTTTTATAGCCGTGCCCCTCATGTTCACGATGGACTATGACAAATCTCGTCAGGAACGTCGCCTCGGGAGCGGACGAGCGGCCGGAGGGGACGGCCGTACAGTTCGACGGGACGGACGTCTCCTACGGGGCGCTCTGGCGGCGGACTGGGCAGTTCGCGCAGGCGCTCGCGGACCACGGGCTCGAACCCGACGACCCGGTCGGCGTGTACCTGCCGAACCTGCCGCAGTTCGTCACCGCGTTCCACGGCACGCTCCGGGCCGGCGGCGTCGTCGTGCCGATGAACCCGCAGTACAAGTCGCGGGAGATCAGCCACCTGCTCGGCGACAGCGGGGCCAAGGCGGTCGTCGCGCTCGCGGACCTCGCGCCGTTCGTCGAGGCGGTTCGCGACGAGACGGCGGTAAAACACCTGATCACGGTCGGCGGCGAGGCCGAGACGGGGACCCCGTTCGAGGAGTTCCTCGCCGACGGGACGCACGACGTGGTCGACCGCGGGGACGACGACCTCGCCGTCCAGCCGTACACCAGTGGGACGACGGGACAGCCGAAAGGGGTCCAGCTAACGCACGACAACCTCACGTCGAACGCGGAGGTCGCCGCGGATCTGGTGCCCGACGGCATTCGCCCGGACGACAAGAGCCTGGGCGTGTTGCCGCTGTTTCACATCTACGGGATGACCGTCGTGATGAACGCGACGCTGTTCAGCGGCGGCGCGTACTACCCGCTGCCGTCGTGGGACGCCGAGCAGGCGGTGGGGCTCATCCAGTCCGAGGGGCTATCGCTGTTCCAAGGTGTACCGGCGATGTACAACGACATCATCAACCAGCCGGACGCCGAGGAGTTCGACCTCTCGTCGCTGCGGCTCTGCGGCGTCGGCGGCTCCGGTATCCCGGTCGAGGTGCTTCGCCGGTTCGAGGAACTGTACGACGCGACGGTCTACGAGGGGTACGGCCTCACCGAGACCAGCCCCGTCACCCACTTCAACAGCCCCGAAGCCGGTCGGCGCGTCGGCAGCATCGGCAAGTCCCTGCCGGGCGTCGACTCGAGAGTGGTCGACACCGAGGCACGAAGCGCCTCGAGCGACCGGACAGCGTCCGATAACGAGGGGTTCGAGGAGGTGCCGCCGATAGAGACGGGGCCAGTCGACGAGGAGGCGGTCGACCTCGACGAGATCACCGGCGAGGTCGTCGTCGCCGGCCCGAACGTGATGAAGGGCTACTCCGGGCTGCCGGAGGCGAACGAGGAGGCGTTTACCGAGCGCGACGGCAAGCGCTGGTTCCACACCGGCGACATCGGCTACCACGACGAGGACGGCTTCTTCTACGTCATCGACCGGGAGAAGCACGTGATCGTCACCGGCGGGTACAACGTCTACCCGCGCGAGGTCGAGGAGTTGCTGTTCGAACACGAGGCCGTCGCCGACGCCGCCGTCGTGGGGATCCCGGACGAGCGCCGCGGCGAGACCGTGAAGGCTTACGTTGTGCCGACGCCCGACGCGGACGTGACCGAAGACGAGATCAGGGAGTACTGCCTGTCGACCCTCGCGGAGTACAAGCACCCCCGCCAGGTCGACTTCGTCGAGGAACTGCCCCGCACGACCACCGGCAAGGTCCAGAAGTTCGAACTCCGAGAGGCCGACGAATGAGCGACGAGGCGGTCCATCTCACGCACGAGGACGACGTGGCGACGATCACGCTCGACCAGCCGGGGACCAGCAACGCCCTCACCCACGAGATATCGAGCGAGCTGATAGCGGCCATCGACGAGGTCGAGGACGGCGACGCGCGCTGTCTCGTCGTCGAGGGCGAAGGGTCGACGTTCTCCGCCGGCGGCGACATCAACTCGATGATCGAGGGGCTCTCCGGCGATGTCCCGACCGACGAGAAGGTCCGCCTCGTCATCGAGCAGACGAGTCGGGCCGTCGCCCGCGTCGTGGAGTGCCCGCTCCCCGCCGTCGCGAAGATAGACGGCGCGGCCTTCGGCGCGGGCGCGAACCTCGCTATCGCCTGCGACCTGCAGGTCGCCAGCGAGTCGTCGTCGATGAGCTTCGGCTTCCGGCAGGTCGGACTGGCCGTCGACTCCGGCACGTCGTATCTCCTCCCCCGGATCGTCGGCGAGAACGTCGCGAAGGAACTCGTGTTCACCGGCGAACGCATCTCCGCCGCGAAGGCCGAGGCGATCGGTCTCGTGAACCACGTCTACCCGGACGACGAGTTCAAAGCGGAAACGGCGGAACTGGTCGAGGAGATAGCGTCCGGCCCGACCGTCGCGCTCCGCACGTCGAAGCGGCAGCTCAACCGCGGTCTCGACCGGTCGCTCCGCGAGGCGATAGAGTGCGAGGCCGACGCCCAGGGCGCGGTGTTCGAGACGCACGACCACCGCGAGGGCGCGGAGGCGTTCATGGAGGGTCGGTCCCCCGAGTTCGAGGGCCGCTAGAGCCGCTCCGCGACGACCTCGGCGGCCTTGACCGCGACCAGCGGCAGGCCGACGAAGACGTTCGCGGCACCCGTCGCGACGACGACCGCCTGCAGCGCGGGGACGGCCGGCAACACCGCGAGCGCGACGGCGACGGCGAGGGCCGACGCGGCGGCCGCGCCGAACAGCACGGCGACGAGCGCGACGGCGACGACGCCGTTCGGCACCGGTGGCAGCCGGCGCGTGGCGAGCGGCGAGCGGGCGTACGCGTCCGCGGCGGCCGCGGACGCGCGTTCGGAAGCCGATGCGAGGCTGTCGGGCCACTCGGCCTCGGCGACCGAGTGGGCGTATTCGCGTAACACGGTCTATCGGTTTTGCGTGCGTGAAGCGTCGGTTTGCGAGCGATACGGGGCTGGCCCCCGGACGACCGGTCGTCGGTGCATCCCGGTCCGTTCCCGGCGGGGCCGGGGGGCGAGCCCGGTCCCGAACCGCTGCGGGCCGGGTCAGGCGGGCTCGCGGACCTCGACGGCCGACACGTCGCGGACGCCGAAGCCGTCGGCGAGCGCCTCGCGGGTCGCCGCGACGGGGTCGGCCGCGTCGTCGAGTCGGAGCGTCAGTCGGACGGTCGCGCCGACTTCGAGGTCGTTCAGCGTCGGCGTGACGCCGGTCAAGCCGTCGACCTCCGCGCGGTCGACGGCGTCGACCCGTTCGAGGACGGCCTCGGCGTCGCGCTCCAGCGTGTCGCCGTCGCGGGGCACCCGGATCTCCACCTCGGCGGTCGCGGTCGTCGTTGGCGTTCGTCGCGCTTGCATGAGACCCCCGGCGCGAGTCGAACGCGCCCGTCGCGCGAGGCGACGGTCCGTCCGCGGTCGCGGGCCGCGGCGGGGGCGAGTCGGCCGGCCGCGATACTGTCGGCCGTCCACAGCGATGCCTCTCTCCGGTGCCGTACACCCCGGCGGCGTCACGGAGAACGCCGGGGTCGAGGCGTCAGCGGGTCGCGGACTGCGTCGTGGGACCGCCCCGCGACGATCATCGCGTGCCCGTGTCTCGCCGGTCGAAAGGAGTCACTGAAAACGACGGACGCGCCGGAGAACCGCGCTCGGCCCCGACACCCGTCGGGGACGGACTCGTCCCCGGCGACGTGGAGTCCCGGAGAAACGGTCCGCCCCTCGGCGACGCCTTACGCGGCGAGGGTGCCGGACAGAGCGCGCGGGCGAGTCACGACGACGCACCCATCACGGCGTTCCTCGCCATCGTTGGCGACAGCCGGGTCATAGCCGGCAGGAACGAACATCCCGCTCTTCCAGGGAGCGGCCGTCCGTGATGGTAGTGCGATGGTCATCGTGATTCACCCAGAGTGCCCGGAGTACCGGGCGTGCGATGTAGCTCCAACTGTGAACGGTCGGGAAAGTAAACCTTCCGGTGCCATGGGTGTGAATAACAACCAAAGCGTTCGCGGAAGGTACGCCGTTCCCTCGGTGGACCACCGGCGATAACCGTCGGCGGGGTTCCGCCCCCATCCGCCGGCACGACGAGGGGACCGCCGCGGCGGATCGGCGCGCGGACCTCGGGCCTCGGGTAACCGGCATCGGTCACCGGTGGCGGGGACCGCTCACTCAGTCCGCAGGTAGCGGAGGACGCCCCGCACGTCGCCCGCTATTGCCGGACTGGACGCCCACCGCGACGGCAGGTTCGAGACGACGGCGTCGGCGTCGTCGCACCCCTCGCGGGCACCGAAGTGCCCGTACAGCACGGCGTCCGGGGCGCGGTCGCGCAGGCGCTCGACGGTGTCGACCGCCTCCTCCGGACCGAAGTCCGGACCGGGCCTGGTCGGATACAGCGGTCGCCCGGCCACGCGCCGGCGGCGCGCCCGCGAACAGGGTGCCGTCCTCCGCGAGCAGCGCGTGCTGGTGGGGCGCGTGTCCCGGCGCGTCGACCGCTTCGAGGCGGCGGTCGCCGAGGTCGATAACGTCCCCGTCGGCCAGCGTCTCGCACCGCTCGGCGGGTACGGGGTCGGGTTCGCCGTACGCCTCTGCGACTTCGGCGATGGCCCGCTTCGCGCTCTCGAACGGCGCGTCGAGTCGCTCCGGGTCCGTGGCGTACGGCGCGCCGTCCTCGGGGACCAGCACTGTCGCGTTCGGACGGGCGTCGGCGAGCGCCCCGGCCGCGCCGGCGTGGTCGAGGTGGACGTACGTCGGGAACGGATACGCGACGCCATCGGGCGCGATGCCCAGTTCGTCGAGCGCGTCGAGAACGCCGTGGAACGAGTTCCACGAGCCCCCACTCGACGCCGTCTCGTGGGGACGGGACCGGTGACGGTGGCCGCGCCGGGGTCGACGACGGCGGGCCGTTCCGCGTCGACGACGTGGGCGGCTATCGGCCCCGGAGAGTCGAGGAGTTCGGTATCGACGGCGTACACGTCGGGGCGGTCATCGACCGGCTCGACCATCGGGCCGGCCTAGATGTAGTCCTCGCTTTTGAGGTTCTGGATGACGTCGTCGACGAACGCCTCGGGGGAGTCGTAGGGGAAGTCGCCGCCGGGCAGTTTCGTGTTCAGTTCCATCGCCGTCATCGAGAAGTCGCCGGACTCGAACTTCGTCCCCGGGCCGTCGGGGAGCGCGGGAACGAGGTCCATGGGGCTGGAGATGGGGTAGTCTGCGCCTTCGAAAGCGTCGATCATCTGCTGTCGGATCTCTTGTTCGTCCGCCATACCGCCTCCTTCGGGGGCATAAATATTAAATTTTAGTGTAGTTTTCACGACTAATAGTTCTCCTCCAGCCGCGTCGGTTCCGCGACGCTCGGCAGTCCGGCACCGCTGTCGGCGATCCGGGTCATCCTGTCCGTGTGACGCTCGGCGGCGTAGGCGATGAGGTCGTCCTCCCCGAGGCCGGGCGACTGTCGTCGGCCGACGCGCCGACGATAGACTGCGTGAGCGGGACGAGTTCGCCGACCGTCTCCCGGAGGAACTCGGGGTCGACGCTCCCGTCGCCGACGAGGGCCTTCGGTTTCGCCATCCCGGACCCCCGTGTCGCCCCTCGTCGCTGCGGGTGTTCGAGAGGCCCCCGACGAGTCCGGGAAGGGTCGGCAGTTCCGCCGCGTCGCCGCCGAAGTTCGTCCGCACGCCGTAGTAGCCGGTCCGCGCCAGTATCCCCTCGACGGTGAGGTGGCAGTGGTAGTACGCGCCGGCGCGGGTCTCCGACCTGTCCTCTGTCAGTAAGCGTCCCATCGCGCGCTCGTCGCGGTCGAACAGCTCCTCGCAAGCGTCGGCGAACCACCGGGGGTCCGACGGGTCGGTCCGCTCGACGCCGAGTTCGTCCTCGGCGTGGCGGATCACCTCTCGCCGGTACCTGTCGAAGAAGTCCGCGTGCTTCCTCCTCGTAGACCTGACTCGCCACGAACGCCCGATCGTTCGGGTCCTCCAGTACGACGGCAGGCGGCGCGAGGGCTTCCGTGACGGCCTGCTCCCCGGCACTGAACAGCGCCGGCGTCCGGCGGAAGTCGGTGAGGCCGCGTTCCGGGAGCGCGGTGATGCGTCCGCGGTCGGCCGAAAGGTCGAACTCGCCGGGGTCCCGGTGACGCTCGACCGCGTTCCGGTAGTACCGGTAGCGCCGGTCGTCCGGAGTCAGGGTGAGCCGCGGCGTCTCCCTCATACGGTACTCGTCACCACGACCCGGAACAAACGCGGGTGCAACCGGCAGCGTGTCTCGAAGCGGTTCCCGGCGGCGCGGTTCCGCGCGATGGCCGACCGGAGGCAACCGTGTGAACAGCCAATCCGGGGAAAGTTTTTACCCCGCGCCGCGCATGGTAAGCGCCATGGACTACCACGATCCGGAGCGAGGGCGCGAGGTGGCCGAGCGGACGCGCGGGTTCGTGAACGAGGAGGTGATCCCCGTCGAGCGAGAGCTGCTGGGGAACGGCCCCGTGGGCGAGTCGACGGTCGCCGACCTCCGCGACGAGGCCCGCGAGCGCGACCTGTACGGTCCGCAGATCCCGGAGGAGTACGGCGGTCTCGGCCTCGACTTCCGCGAGATGCTGCCCGTCTTCGAGGCGGCGGGCCGGAGCCTGCTTGGCGCGGCGGCGCTGCGCTGCGACGCGCCCGACGAGGGGAACATGCACACGCTGGAGATGGTCGGAACGGAGGAACAGAAGGAACGCTGGCTCCGCCCGCTCGCGGCGGGTGAGATCCGCTCCGGCTTCTCGATGACCGAGCCGATGCAGGGCGGCGGGTCGGACCCGAAGATGATCGAGACGACCGCGGAGCGAGACGGCGACGAGTGGGTCATCGACGGCCACAAGTGGTGGACGACGCAGGGCACGGAGGCCGACGTCCTCATCGTGATGGCCCGCACGGACGAGGACGTTCACCCCTACGAGGGCTGTTCGATGATCCTCGTCCCCGCGGACACGGACGGCGTGGAGGTCGTCCGCGATATCCCCCATACCGGCGGCGAGGTGACGGGGACGGGCCACGCGGAGATACGGTACGAGAACGTCCGGGTGCCCGAGGAGCACCTGCTGGGCGCGGAGAACGCCGGCTTCGCCGTCGCCCAGCGCCGACTCGGCCCCGCTCGCCTCACCCACTGCATGCGCTTCTCCGGCATGGCCGACCGGGCGCTCGACGTGGCGAAGGCGTACGCCACCGAGCGGCAGGCCTTCGACGGCCCCATCGCGGAGAAACAGGCGATCCGCCACCGCATCGCCGACGTGGAGACGGAACTGCACGCCGCCCGGTCGATGGTCCGACAGGCCGCCCGCTCTATCGCCGAGGGCGAGGAGGCCCGCGTCCCGGTCGCCATGTCGAAGGTGTTCACCGCCAACACCGTCCAGCACGCCATCGACGAGTCGATCCAGGTCTGCGGCGGCAACGGCATCGGGAAGGACCTGCCGCTCGCCGACTTCTACGAGAACGTCCGGGCGTTCCGCGTCATCGACGGCGCGGACGAGGTCCACCGCCGGGTGATCGCCCGGGACGCCTTCGCGGACGTCGACGAGTCCGCCATCGAGGGCGTTACGCGGTACGAAGGCTGAGACGCAGCGAGAGGCGCTGAACCGTCGCGATCGCCTCGATTCCGGTCCCCCCGCCGTGTTACCACCTCTCAACAAGAGGCATTAGGGGGTCGCCCGAACCGGGTCGGTATGAACGCTACCGCCCGCCGGCCGTCGCGTCGGCACCGGCGACGTTCGCGAGGTGACGACCGATGACCGGCGGGGACCGTCGGTCGGGAACCATCGAGGTCGAGGGCGAACACACGACCGCGGAGATCAAGACCGAGGCGGTCGACGAGTCCTGCATCGAGCAGGTGGAGACGCTCGTGGACCACGAGGCGTTCCGCAACCCCGTCCGGGTCATGCCGGACGCCCACGCCGGCGCGGGCGCGGTCATCGGGTTCACGATGGAACTCGGCGACCGGATCTGCCCGAACACGGTCGGCGTCGACATCGGTTGCGGGGTGGCCGCCGTCCGCCTCGGCGACACCGACCGCCTCGCCGACGAGTTCGGGTCGCCCGAGCGACTGCGCGAACTCGACGAGCGGGTCCGCGCCGCCGTCCCCCTCGGGCGGAGCACGTTCGGCGACGAGGGCTACCCCGCACAGGAGTACCACCTCGTCGACGACTTCCCGTGGGAGCGATGCGAGGCGAAGCTCAGCACGCTCAACGAGGGTTGGGACGGCCGGCCCATCGAGTCGCCGGGGTACGGGAAGGAGTACTTCCTCGGGCTCTGTGACCGCCTCGGTTACAGTCCGAAGCGCGCGATCGACTCGCTCGGGACGCTCGGCGGCGGGAACCACTTCGTCGAGATAGCGCGGTCCGAGGAGACCGGCGCGTTCTGGGCCGTCGTCCACTCCGGGTCCCGCGGCATCGGCCTCACTATCGCCGAATACTGGCAGGAGCAGGCCCACCGCGCCTGCGACGACCGCGCCGCGACGGCGCGCGCCAGCCTCGCGGCGGTCGACAGCGACTTCTACCGCTTCGACCTCGACGAGGTGACCGACCGCGACCTGCTGAACTGGTTGCAGGGCGGCATGGGCGAGGACTGGAAGGCGATGGACGCCGTCGCGGCGCGGTTCGAGGACAGCGACCCCGACCGGATCGACGAGATCCACGGTCGCCTCAAGGCGGTCACCGAGGCGGTCCGCGAGGAAGGCGACGGGGACGACCTCGACTACCTCGAGGGCGCTGACCGCCACGGCTACCTGCGCGACATGGTGTTCGCACAGACCTACGCCGCCGAGAGCCGACGCGTTATGACGCGAGCCGTCGCCGACGCGCTCGACGCCGCCGTCGAGGAGACGATCGAGTCGACGCACAACTACATCGATTTCGAGGACCACGTGATCCGGAAGGGGGCGACCCGGGTCCACGAGGGGGAGCGCGCGGTCGTCCCGTTCGACATGCGCGACGGGGCGGTCATCGTCCGCGGGAAGGGGGCCGACGCGTGGAACCGGTCCGCGCCTCACGGTGCCGGCCGCCGGGGGTCGCGGCGCTGGGCCCACGAGGAGTTCTCGGTCGCGGAGTTCGCCGACGAGATGGACGGGGTGTTCTCGACCAGCGTCTCCGAGGCGACCCTCGACGAGGCCCCGATGGCGTACAAGGACCGCGACGTCGTCCTCGACCGCATCGAGGAAACGGCGACCGTCGAGGAGACGCTGACGCCGGTGTTCAACCTGAAGGCGGACGACTGACGCGCTGCGACGCCGCCTTTTTCGACCGGGCGGCCCTACGCGGCGGTATGGACGACGACGGTCAGACCCCTCGCGACGACGCGGCGGACGCCGGTACCGCACGGGCCGACGACGTCGACGCGGTCGCGCGCGCCCTCGCGGCCGCCGACGAGGCCGTCGCGCTGACCGGCGCGGGCGTCAGCACGGCCTCCGGCATCCCCGACTTCCGCGGGGAGGACGGCCTCTGGGAGCGCTACGACACGGACGATTTCCACGTCCGGCGCTTCCTCGCCGAACCGGGGCCGTTCTGGGAGGACTAGCTCGACCTCCACGCCGAGATACGCGGCGACGTCTCCCCGAACGCCGCCCACGAGGCGCTCGCGGACCTGGAGGCCGCCGGACACCTCGACGCCGTCGTAACGCAGAACGTCGACGGCCTGCATCAGGAAGCGGGGTCGGAGCGCGTCGTCGAACTCCACGGCACCGGCGACCGGACGGTCTGTCGGGACTGCGGTGAGACGCGCGACACCGAGGGGGTCATCGAGCGCGTCGAGGCCGCCGATGAGCGAAGCTCATCGAGCCCTCGCTCGACGCCGTCTCGCGAGGACGGTGAGACGCCGCCGAACTGCGACTGTGGCGGCCTCCTGAAGCCCGACACCGTCCTCTTCGGCGAGCGGCTGCCGCAGGCGGCGCTCGCGGAGGCGCGGGCGCTCGCCGGGAAGGCGGACGCGCGGTCGTCGACCACGACCCGACCTCGGTCGAGGACCGCGCCGACTACGCATTCCGGGCGGACGTCACCGAGGTGCTGCCGGCGATCCGGGACGCGGTCTGACGGAGCGCGCGGTCCGTCGCGGCACGCGGTCGTCGCGGTGTGCCGGCGCGCTCGGCGCGACCGCCGGCTTCACTCCAGCGCGGCCGCCAGTGTCTCGACCGGATGCGCCGGCTCCTCGCCGCCGTCACGGTCCTTCAACTGCGTCCGGCAGGACGCGCCGGGGGCGACGACCGCCTCGCCGTCGCTCTCCTCGACCTGGTCGAACAGCAGCGACCCGATCGCCTGACTCATCGAGTAGTGCTCGGCCTCGTAGCCGAACGAGCCGGCCATCCCGCAGCAGGTGGAGTCGAGCGGGTCCACCTCGTAGCCCGCCCGCCGCAGGACGCCGACGGCGTGGTGGTCCTTCTTCGTCGCCTTCTGGTGGCAGTGGCCGTGGTAGGTGAGCGCGCCGCTCGCGTCGGCGTCGACCGCGTCGTCGAGGCGGAACGCGTCGAGGTACTCGCAGACGCCGTAGGCGTTGGCGGCGAGCGTCTCGACGTCCGCTCGCGGGTCGTCACCGCTCGCGCTTCCCGAGGCGCTCCGCGGCTCGTTGCCCGACAGGAGGTCGAGGTAGTCCGACTGGAGCATGACGGCGTCGGAGGGCTCGACGACGACCACGTCCCACCCCTCCTCGACGCGCGGGGCGAGTTCGGCGACGGTGTCGCTCGCCGCCTCGCGCGCGGCGTCGAGGAAGCCCTTCGAGTGGGCCGGCCGACCGCTGTCCGTGCGCGTGGCGAGGTCGACGTGCACGCCGGCGGCCTCCAGCACGCGGACGGCCGCCTTCCCGCGCTCGGGGTAGCTGTAGTTGGTGAACGTGTCCGGCAGGAGGACGGCCTTCCGCTCGGCCTCCGGTTCGGGCACCGCCGGGCCGCCGCGCTCGGCGAACCAGTCCCGAAGCGTCTCCCGGCGGAACGTCGGGAGCGAGCGCTCGCGGGCGATGCCGAGCGCCTTCTCCATCGCGACCCGCGCGCCGGGGAGCTTCGGGAGCCAGTTCGACATCGGCGCGGTCGCGCTTCCCAGCGCGGAGAGGGCGTCGATGTTGGCGAACGCCCGCTCGCGGAGGCCGGCCCCGTCGCGCTGGTGTTTCTGGTGGGTCACCTCGACTTTCAGCTTCGCCATGTCCACCTCGCTGGGGCAGTCCTTCGCACAGCCCTTGCAGCCGATACAGAGGTCCAGCACCTCGTCGAGGAACTCGTCGGAGAACTGTTCCGGGGCGTCCTCCGCTCCCTCTCCGCGCTCTTCGACCGCGAACCGGTCGTCCCGCCGGTCCGAGGTGGCGGCGGCCCCGTCGAGGTCGCCGCTCATCGCCTGTCGGAGCGCGTTCGCCCGGCCGCGGGTGCTTAAGATCTCCTCGTCCTCGGCGCGGTAGGTGGGACACATCACGCCGCCGGTGGTCTCCTGGAAGCCGCGACAGCCGCCGCAGCCGTGACAGAGCTCGGTCATTCCCTGGAACCCGTCGTCGTTTCGCCATTCGAGGTCGGGGTCGAAGCCGGCGTCGAACTCGTAGTCGCCGCCGTAGCGGAGGTGCTCCGTCATGTCGTGGTCGCCACAGACGTTCCCCGGGTTGAGGAGCCAGTCGGGGTCGAACGCCGACTTCAGGTCGCGGAACGTCCGCCAGAGGTCCTCGCCGTACAGCTTCCGGTTCCACTGTGTGCGGGCGTGGCCGTCGCCGTGCTCGCCCGAGACGCTCCCGCCGTACTCGACGATCAGGTCCGTCACGTCGTCGGCGATGGACTCCATCGTCTCCGCGCCGAGATCGCTTTTCGTGTTGACCAGCGGCCGGATGTGGAGCACGCCGGGGCCGGCGTGGGCGTAGAAGCTGGCGAACGTGTCGTGGTCCTCCAGTATCTCCTGGAAGTCGGCGACGTACTCCGGCAGGTGCTCCGGCGGCACCGCGCAGTCCTCGATGAAGGAGACGTGCTTCTCGTCGGTGGTTCGCGAGAGCAGGATCGGGAGGCCGGACTTGCGAAGCTTCCAGAACGTCGCGCGCTCCTCGTCGTCGTGGGCCTCCAGCGCGGCGACCGCGTGCCGGTCGTCGGCCCCGGCCGCGGCGGACGCGCCGTCGGGGGCGGCGTCGGACACGCGGTCCGCCAGCAGTTCGGCCGCCTTCTCGCGGCCCTCGTCGTCGTCCGCGGCGTAGAACTCCACGAGCAGGACGGAGTTCGTCCCCTCGGGGAGCATCGCCACCACGTCCTCGAACTCGGCGGTGTCTCTCGCGAGGTCGATCAGCACGTCGTCGACGAGTTCGACCGCGGCGGGGTCGTGTTCGAGGATCGGCGCGACGTCCTCCATCGCCTCGACGACGCTCCCGTAGGACAGCAGCACCATGCTCTTCGTCTCGGGGATCGGTTCGAGGCTCACCGTCACCTCGGTGACGACGGCCAGTGTCCCTTCGCTCCCGGCCAGCAGTTTGGCGACGTTGACGACGCCCTCCTCCGCCTGATCGACGAGCATGTCGAGGTTGTACCCCGAGACGTTGCGCTTGAGTTCGGGGTAGCGTGCGTCTATCTCGTCGGTCTCCTCGTCGAGTATTCGGAGGACCTCGGCGTAGATCCGCGATTCGACGCCCTCGTCGCCGGCGCGCTCCCGCGCTTCGTCGAGCGTCACCTCGCCGAACCGGGTGACGGTGCCGTCCGCGAGAACGACCTCGGCGGATTCGACGTAGGCGTCGGTTTTCCCGTACTGCAGCGAGTGCGCGCCCGTCGAGTTGTTGCCGACGGCCCCGCCGATGGCGCTCTTGTCGCCCCACGCGGGGTCGGGGGCGAACTTCAGACCGTGCGGTTCCAACTGCGCGTTCAGGTCCCCGAGGACTGCGCCGGGTTGAACCTTGGCGTGGCGGGCCGCGGGATCCGTCTCGATGACGGCGTCCATGTGCTTCGTGAAGTCGAGGACGACCGCCTCGTTGACCGTCTGGCCCGCGAGGCTGGTGCCGCCGCCGCGCGGGAGAACCGGTATCTCCCGCATGGCGCAGTACTCGACGACGCTCGCTACGTCGTCGGTCGACACCGGAAAGACGACGCCGATCGGCGTCCGCTCGTAGGCGCTGGCGTCCGTCGCGTACAGCTGACGGCTGTACTCGTCGAAACGCACCTCGCCGTCGACGACTTTCTCTAAGTCGTCGACGAGGCCGGGCCGGTCGACGTCACCGCCCTGATAGTCGTAGTCGGCCCGGTCGTCGCCGCTGGGGTCCGGCCCCGCCGCATCGATGTCGCTGTGACTCGCTGTCACGACAGTACACCTCCCGACCCCGTCGCGGACGTCCTGAGTACTCGCATGTCAACGTGTAGCGGACAGGAGTATGTCAGCGTTCGGATCGCGGCGCGTGCGTTCGGGTTCGAGCGGGGACCGCACTGCCCTCGGAGACCGCGTCCGCCTCCTCGGCCCAGTCCGGCGTGCGGATACCGTCGAACTCGTCGGGGTCGCGGTACCGAACGTGGTAGTAGTCGTCACCCTCTTCGACCGTCTCGGTGCTCGGGGTGTCTGCCACGCCTGTCCCCGGCACGAGCAGGCACAAAAGCGTCGCCGTAAGGCGACTGACCGGTCCGAACGCGGAGGATCCGAACGGCTCAGGCGGGGGCGGTACGGTCGCCCTCGCGCTCGCGGACGGCGCCCACGATGGCGTACACGACCGGCGTGTCGACGACGGCGATGGCGAGTTTCAGCAGGTACTGCCCGACCATCAACTGGGCGACGACGGCGAGCGGGGGCGCTTGACCGACGCCGAGGACGGTCGGCGCGGCGAGGAAGGCGACGGCGACGAAGATGACCGTGTCGATGGCCTGACTGGACGCCGTCGACCCGACGTTGCGGAGCCACAGCGCGTCGCCGTCGGTGTAGTCGCGGATGCGGTGGAAGACGACGACGTCCCAGTTCTGCGAGACGACGTACGCGAGCAGGCTCCCGAGGACGATGTTGGTGCTCGCGCCGAGCGCCGTCTCGAAGACGGCGGGGTCGACGCCCGTCCCCGCGGCCGGCGCGGCGATGGTCGACCACACCAACGCTAGTACGACGAAGTTCGTCGCGAACGCGACGTTGACCACGACCTGCGCCGCCCGGCGTCCGTACAGTTCGGCGTAGCAGTCGCTCGCGAGGAAGGTCACCGCGTAGGCGAGGGCCGCGCCCGGCAGGACGAGCGTCGCGCCGGTCACCGGCAGCGAGAACGGTATCTCGAACGCGAGTATCTTCGTCGCCGTCAACTGCGCCGTCACGAGCGCCGTGACGAACAGGGCGATCAGCGCCACCTGTCCGACCGTCGGCGTCCCGGAGTGCGTGTCGTTCATAGGGTCGGGGACTCGCGTCTCTCCCTTGAGTCCCCCGGATCCGGCGCTCCGCGGCTCGGCCGTCGGCCGCCGAAACGGCCCGACCGGCTCAGTTCGTCGCCATCGCCGGCACCTCGACGCGGTCGAGCACGTCCGCGACGACCGCGCCCTTCTCGACGCCGTTGACCGACGCCTCCGTGGCGAGGACGAGGCGGTGGTCGAGGACGGGGTGGGCGACGCGTTTCACGTCGTCCGGCGCGACGTACTCCCGACCGGAGAGCGCGGCGTGGGCGCGGGCCGCCTCGAACAGGCGCTGGACCCCGCGGGGGGAGACCCCCACTTCGACGCGGGGATCGGTGCGCGTCTCGCGGGAGAGGTCGACGATGTATCCGCGGACCTTGTCGTCGACGGTCACCGTCTCGGGCACCGCCTGCAGGTCCGTCACGTCCGCGTTCTCGGTCGCGCGCTCGACGGTCGGTGCCTGCTCGTGGCGGTTCGCGCGGCGCTTGAGCAGTTGGAGTTCGCCGCCGCGGCCGGGGTAGCCCATCGCCGTCTTCACGACGAAGCGGTCGCGCTGGGCCTCGGGGAGTTCGAACGTCCTCCTCCATCGCTTCGAGCAGGGCGGCCTGCGTCTTCGGCGGCGCGCGGTTGATCTCGTCGGCCAGCACCACGTTCGCGAAGACCGGTCCCTCGTTGAACTCGAAGGTGCCGTCGGTCTCGTCGTACACGTGCGTGCCGGTGATGTCGCTCGGCAGGAGGTCGGGCGTGAACTGGATCCGGTTGAACGAGAGGCCGAGCGCCTCCGACATCGAGCGGGCGGTGAGGGTCTTGCCCGTCCCAGGTACGTCCTCCAGCAGGACGTGCCCGCGGGCGAGCACCCCCAGAAGGACGGTGCGGAGGAACTCTCTGTCAGCGATGACGGCGTCGTGGACGGCGTCGAGGACGGCAGCGCACTCCGACGCGGCCTCGTCGACGGTGAGTTGCGGGGCGTCGCTCATCACCTCCCCGTAGTGGCGGCCCCTACGTATGTGTTCGGCTCGACCTGTCGGCCGCGGTCGTCGGCCGCTGACGCCGGCGGAACGTACCCCGTCGGGACCGCGTCGCTACCGCAACCGCGACAGCAGGAGCAGGGTGCCGACGAACGCGGCCGACGCGCCCGCGGCGACGAGCGACGCCTCCGGGACCGCCCGGCGCATCGCCCCGAGGAGGACGTACGCCGCGACGACGCTCACCGCGCCGACGGCGACGCTCGCCAGTCCGTGGGCGAGTTCGCCCTGCCTGCTCAGCGCCCGGCGGCCGAGGCTCTCGGTCACGCCGACGCCGAACTCGCCGACGTCCCATGCGACCGTCGCGGCGGCGACGCCGGCGAACACGACGAGCGGGCCGTCACCGACCATGCCGGAGACGAGCGCGGCGAGAAACAGGCCCGCGCTGGCGAGGGCGACGGGGGCGACCCGGTCGGTCAGGAAGCCACAGCGACCGAGCAACGCGAGGACGCCGACGAGCGCGACGAACAGCACGAGCGTGCCGGCGACGACCAGCAGGGCGACCGGCGTCCCGCCGACGACGCCCACCAGTTGCTCCAGCGCAGGTGCCGCGACCGACGGGATCCGCGACCGGACCCGCGCGAGGACGAGGTCGGTGAACACCGCAACGCCGGCGATGAGCGCGAGGCCGGACGCGAACGGGACTACTTTTGATGCCACGTCCGACGCCGTGGCCTCGCGCGCCCACAGCACCGCCTCGACGGCGGCGACGGCGACGGCCCCGCCGACGGTCGCGGCGACGAGCAGGACCCGGAAGCCCTCGGTCTTCGCGACGCCCGCGAGGAGGTCGACGAGCGCGCCGGGGAGCATCTCGTACGGCCCCGTACCCGCCAGATGGAGGACGCCGAGCAGGACCCCTGCCGGGGCGCAGACCCAGGAGGTCGTCCGCAGGACGTCGACCGTGCGCGCTACCTGCGCCGCCCGGCGCGCGGTGTCGCGCTTGCTCGCCAGTTCGGCCACCGGCAGGCGCTCGACGGCCGCCCGAACCGCGAAACCGCCGACCGCGAGCAGGAGGAGGAAGTCCGCGATCCGCGGTGCCGGTCCCGTCGGAGCGGTGAGTTCCCGCCACAGCACGTCGACGACGGGGGTGCTCGCGGCCGCCGCCGCCTCGGCACCGACGTTCGACACCATCGCGGCCAGCGCCGCGACCGACAGCGGCAGCAGCGCGTAGCCGAACCGCGAGATGCCGGCGGTGAGCGTCCGGTTCCCGACGATGCCCGTCCAGCAGGCGGCGACGCCGAACGACGCGACGACCAGCGCGACGGCGCGCAGCGCCCGCACCGGCGGGCCGCCCGCGATGGCGACCAGATCCCCGGCGAGCGACGCGGCGGCGGGCGCGAGCAGCAGACAGCCCGCGGCCAGCGACTCGGGTTCGTCGTCGTTCAACAGCGACAGCGCCGCGGCGACGACCAGCCCCGTCAGTGCGCTCTCGACCACCTGTCCGAGCACGGTCGTCTCCGACCCCACGAACAGGACGCCGAGACCGACGACCGCGGTGACGAGGACCCTGCTCGTCCGCGGCGGCGTCGCGTCCCCGTTCGACGCCGACTCGGGGGTGACGAAGGGGACGCTCATCGCACCCCCTCCAGCGCGTCCGCGAGCGCGGTCGCGAGCGGCACGTCCGGGTGCCAGTCGGTGACGGGGATCCCCCGGTCGCGCACGTCGGCGAGGCGGACCTCCCGCTCGACGGCCGCCATCCGCTTGCCGGCCGTGTCAGTCCCCGTCACGTCCGGGGAGACGACGGTCACGGCGTGGCCGTGGGCCGACAGCGTGGGGGCCACCTTCGCCGGGTGGTCGTCGACGAAGGGACTGACGAAAAGCACCTGCGCGTCGCCGCCGAGGCGCTGGCGCAGTTCGGTGAGCGCGTCCGACCCCGCCCCGTCGCCGCCCGGGGAACCGTCGCCCCCGTCGGCGACGCTCCGTTCCTCCGTCGACGCGTCGAGAACGCCGTCGAACAGCCGTTCGGCGCGCGCGCGGAGTTCCGGCCCGCTCGACGGTTCGACCCACGCGATCCGCGGTCCCGACGCGCCGTCCCCGACCGCCGCGACGCCGACCTGATGGTCCGCGTCCGCGAGCGTGCCGACCACTCGCGCCGCGGCGTAGACGCCGAGGTCCACGCCGGTCGGGGACCCGGACCGCCGCGCGACGTCGCACGCCGCCCGGGCGTCGAGGACGACGACGATGCGGGCCGCCTGCTGGCGGCGGTAGTCGATGGTGGTCAGCGACCCGCTCCTGGCGAGGTGTCGCCAGTCGATCCTGCTCGGCGGGTCGCCGGTCCGGTACTCGCGGGTGGCGTAGAACTCCACGCCGGTGCCGCCGGCGTCGGTCGGCAACCGTCCCGTGAAGCCCGTGGTCCGCTCGTGCAGGAACACGTCGTTGACGCCGACCTCGCAGGAGAGCCGCGCGGTCCCCGCGACCGACGCGGCCGCGGTGTCGTATCCGGTCCCGCTGACGTTGCGCGTCCGCACCGTCGGCGCGTCGAACGCGTACTCGCCGCGGCGGGCGACGACCGAGTACGACAGCGTCGCGGACTCGCTCGGCCGGAGCGCGAACCCGCCCCGCGGCGTCCCCGCGGTGACGCGGAGCGCGTCGGGGACGCCGTCCACGACGCGCACGTCGGGAAGCGGTTGCTCCGTCGGGTTGGTCACCGTCAGGTCGACCCGGACCGTCTCGCCGGGCAGCGGCGCGTCCGGTCGGACCGACCGCTCGACGCGGACTGTCCTGGCCGGGGGCGTGGTGGCGAGCGCGCCGTAGCAGACGAACACGAGCGGGACGACGGCCGCCGCGAGCAGGACCTGCTCGCCGCTCGCGACGCCGCCCGTCGCCAACGCGGCGCTCCCGGCCGCCGCGCCGCCCCACCGCGGGACCGACCGCATCAGCGACGCACCTCCTCGCCCACGCGGCCGTCGTCGCCCTGCCGCCGGTGCCACCGCTGCTCGTGGCGCTCCAGTTCCCGCGCGAGCGCGGCGACGGTCCGCTCCGCGCGGCGCTCGGTTTCGCGTTCCGGGGCCAGCCACGCACGCAGGCGCTCGCGGAACGTCCACCCCGGCCCCCGCTCGTTCCCGAGGAACGCCGCCGCGACCCGGTCGTTCGTCCACGCCCCGGTCGCCATCATCTCCTCAACCCCCGCGTCGTCGGGTCTGGTCCGCGACAGCACCGTCCGTGCCGACGCCCGGAGGCGGTCCGCCGGCTCCGGGCGCTCGGTCGCCCCCAGCGAGACATCCCGGTCGCCGACCCGCTCGACCGCGGCGTCGAAGCCGCCGCCGGCGACGGTCGTCTCGGTCGTCGCGGCTTCGGGCGGCGTCGCGGTCAGCGGTTCGGCCGCGGCGTCGCGCTCGCCGGACGACCAGGTGATCCACAGCGCGGCGGCCAGTCCGACTATCGCGACGGCCGCGGCCGTCAGGTCGTCGCCGAGCGACTCGACCGCGTTCCGCGCCGGGTCCCGGAGCGCGCGTGGCACCGTCTCCGGCGCGAACGCGAGGCCGAGCCCGGTGAGCAGGGCGGCGGCCCCGAGTCCGACCACGACCCGCCGTCGGTACGTCATCGCTCCTCCGACCGGTCGCGAAGCCGGTCGAGCGCGCGTCTGGCGGTCGAGAGTCGCTCCTCGTCCGGCGGGTCCTCGCCGTACTCCGCGCGCCGGAACGCCTCCGTCAGCCGGTACACCGGTCCGTCCGGGAACCCCTTGCGGACGGCCGCCCGCGCCACCTCGCCCGGCGTCCGCGTCCGCCAGTCCCCCGGCGAGACGAGCCGCACGAACTGCCGCCAGAAGCGTCGGAGCGACCGTCTTTCCTCCGAGACCGCTTCGTCGGTCGCGGCGCGGACGCGGCCGCCGCGGCCGTTCGCCGCCGCCTCCCGTCCGGGTCGCCCGCCCGCCGACGCGCCGAATAGCTGGAGCACCCGCCGCATCGCCGTGACCGCGGTCGCGACGACGCTCACCGCGGCGACCCGACCGGCCAGTGCCCGCAGGCGCTCGGGCACCCAGTCGACGCGGTCGAG
This sequence comes from Halobacteriales archaeon QS_9_68_17, assembly GCA_003023565.1. Classification (GTDB taxonomy): domain Archaea; phylum Halobacteriota; class Halobacteria; order Halobacteriales; family Natronoarchaeaceae; genus Halostella. The sequence goes on along the minus strand of PXSA01000035.1, from coordinate 18,179 downwards.
CGCTCGCCGGCCCAGTCGCGCCGCCTCGTCGAGGCCGTCGCCCAGCGCCAGCAGCGCGGCGACCGCCCCGGCGGCGAGCCACCGCAGTCGCGCCCGAACGTCGTCGAGCGTCACGTCCCGACGCCGCGCCAGCGCCGCGACGCCCGCGAGCGCGGCGACGGCGACGGCGGCCCCGCCGGCGAGCGGGAGCAACAGCCAGTCGAGCGTCGTCTCCGTTTCGCGGCCGTCGACCGACGCGGTCAGCGTCGCCTCGTTCGAGAGGGGGAGCGACGCCGTCAGTTCGCCGTTCCAGTCGGTCCGACCGACCGTCTCGCCGTTCACCGCGACCGACGCGTTCGGCACCGGTTCGTCGCCGACGGTGACGACGACCGTCGCGTCCCGGCCGGCCACGGCCGTCCCGTCGACGCTCACGTCCAGTTCCCCGAGTCGTACCGTCGCCTCGCCGCCCACCGACCCGCGCTCGACCGCCACTCGCATCTCGTCGCCCGCGTCGTCCGGGATCGTGACCGTGATCACCCCGCCCCGGTCCGTCCCGCCGACCCGCTCGCCGTCGATGCGGACGGTCGCGTTCCGCATCGGCTCGCCGCCGGCGGCGGCGAGGAGGTCGACCGTCGCCCCGGGCGTCGGCGTCCCCGCCACCTCGACGGAGACGCTCGTGTCGACCTCGTACGTCCGGGTCTCGTTGTCCCCCTCCCGCGTCGCGGGCGCGAGCGCCGGCGCGGCGTCGCCGTCGGGGGCGGTCGGTCCGCCCCCCGTGGCCTCCCCGAACGCGAACTCGCCGTCCGTCTCGTTCGACCGCGGGCCGACGCTCACGTCGAACGACTCCTCGTACGGCACCGTCCCCGTCACCTCCCCGTTCTCGTCCGTGACGCCGACGCGCTCGCCGTCGAACGAGACGACGACGCCCTCGACGGGGGTGTCGGCCTTCTCCACCGTCACCGTCACCTCTCGGCCCGGCGCGGGGTCGGGGTTCACCCGGAGGTCGTACGGCGGCCCCGCGTTCACGATGCTGTCGTTAGTCGGTTCGAACGTCTCGTTCGGCCCCGTCTGCACCTCGTGGGCGTACTCCCCGCTCTCGTTGGTCTGCGATTCGAGCGCCTGCTGTTCGACGGTCTGGCGGTCGGCGGCCGGCGTCGGGTCGAACTTCACCCACCCGACGCCCTCGAAGTACACCTCGACCCAGGCGTGGGCGTTCATCCCCCGCACCTGATAGCGGTTCTCGCCGACCGGTTCGCCCTGACTGTAGCCGACGACGTACCGCGCCGGGACGTCCTGCGAACGGAGCATCACCGTCATCGCCGTCGCGAAGTACTCGCAGTACCCCCGGTCCATCTCGAAGACGAGCTCGTCGGCCACGTCGCCGCTCGTGTCGTGCGAGGCGTTCAGCGAGTAACCGTGGTTCGCCTCCAGCCACCGCTCGATCGTCCGCGCCCTGTCGTAGTTCGTCCCGTCGTCCGCGGTCAGCCTGCTGGTGAACGACTCGACGCGCTCCGGCGTCGACTCCGGAAGCCGGGTGTACCGCTTGACTTCGTCGCGGTAGCCGTCGCCCGCGGCCCGCAGCGTCGACGGGGTCGGGTTCTTCCGGTAACTGTACACGGTGTACTCCGTCCCCGCCGGCACCGGGTCCTCGGCGACGAGACCGAGCCGCTCCGCCCGCACGTCCGCGTCGATGTCGATGTCGTACGGCCGCCAGGCCGCCGGCAGCGCCGTCGCCGACCGTTCGAGTTCGACGGTCTGTGTTACCCGCCGGCCGTCGTCGGTCCGCCCCGCGCCGAGTCCGTTCGTGCCGCCGTCTTCCCAGCCGTCGCCCGTGTACTCCGCGTACGCGCCGGTGCGCCAGTAGGCGGCCTCGTCGCTCTCGACGTAGAAGTGCGTCGCCGCGGACTGGTTGCGGAGACCGCCGTCCTGACCGCCCAGCGACCCCAGCGCCATCCCGGCGACGGCGAGCCCGACCGCACAGCAGACCGCGAGCGCCGCCGTCCGGAGGTCGCGGTCGTCCGTCGCGGCGTCGTTCGACGCGTCCTGTCGGTCGTCGGGGGATCGTCCGGCCATGTCTCAGAGGTTCGGCCGGTGCGGGGACGCCGGCCGGTAGTTACCGGATCCAGGCCCGTCGTCGTAATAAGTCTTTGAGTCGCGATAGGACGCCCGATTCCGGCGGTCCTCTCGGTTCGGGGCGGTACCCGCGGGCCGACGTGGCTGTCGCACAGTGGGGTCGTCGGTCGTCTCGCGGGCGCTCGATATCGACCCCGCCGGCCGGAAACGAGGGGCTCGAACTACGCGAACGCGTCCGGCGTTCTCTCGTTCGCATCCACGGACCGTTCGCTCCTCGCGTCCGCTCGTCGCAGAAATGGGCCCGCTCGGATTCGAACCGAAGCAAGACGTGCTCGCTCGCACCGCTCGCTGCGCGCGACTTGCTGGGTGAGAATCCTCGCGCCGTAGACGATTCGCTCGTCGCGTCCGCTCCTCGCAGAACCGATGGGCCCGCTCGGATTCGAACCAAGGAATCGCCCGGTTATGAGCCGGGCGCTTTACCGGACTTAGCTACGGGCCCTCAGTACCGGGTACGACGGGGCGCTTTTCAAGTCTTTTGAAGCGACGCGGACGGCTGTCTATCGGAGCGAGCGTCCGAGAGAAGCGCCGCCGACAGGGCTCGAACCTGTGACAACCTGGGTAACAACCAGGTGCTCTACCAGCTGAGCTACGGCGGCTCCGCCGTCATTCACCCGTAGCGGTGGGGTATTTGATAGGGCTTTCGTTTTCGCCGCAAGGCGGCGGCACCGACACCCTTTCGGCGCGACGGCGAGAACCGCCGGGCATGACAGACGACGCGTTCGACGCCGCCGTTCGGGCGGTCCGCGAGGAGATAGACCCGGCCCCGGGGGAGCGCGAGCGCCTCGCGGCCGCCGCCGAGGACTTGATCGAGCGCGCCGAGGACGCGGTCGCCGACCTGGACGTGGCGGCCGACGCCCTGCTCGTCGGCAGCACGGCGCGGGGGACGTGGATCGGCGGCGACCGCGACATCGACGTGTTCGTCCGGTTCCCGGCCGACCTCGACCGCGAGACGCTGGAGAAGTACGGCCTCCGCGTCGGCGACGAGGTGCTGCCGGAGGGCCACGAGGAGTACGCCGAACACCCGTACGTCACCGGGACCCGCGGGTTCAGCGGCTACCTCACCGAACTGCTCGTCCTGCGGTACGGCGGCTTCCGCGAGTTCGTCGAGGCCGCCGCCGACTGGCATCCGCCGGTCCGACTCGACCCCGAGGACCACGGCGAGGCGACGTTCGACGACCCGCTCGTCGTCGTCGACCCGACCGACCCCGAGCGCAACGTCGCCGCCGTGCTGTCGCCCGACAACGTGGCCCGCGTCCAGCACTACGCCCGCGAACTCCTTGCCGACCCGCGGTCCGACCTGTTCTTCCCCGACCCCCCCGAACCGATCGCTGCCGACGCGGTGCGCGAGCACCTCGCCGACCGCGGGACGTCGCCGGTCGCGGTCCGCTTCGACGCGCCGGACGTCGTCGAGGACCAGCTGTACCCGCAACTGCGCAAGTCGCTGTCCGGCGTGACCGAGGAACTCGACCGCCGCGGGTTCGACGTGCTGCGCGCTGCGGCGTTCGCCGGCGACGACGCGGTGCTGTTCGTCGAACTCGCCGTCGCCGAACTCCCCGCGGTCGAGCGCCACGACGGCCCGCCGGTCCACGTCCGCCAGCACGCGACCGGCTTCTTCGAGAAGTACGCCGACGGCGACGACTACGGGCCGTTCGTCGACGGCGACCGCTACGTCGTCGAGCGCGACCGTGCACACCCCAGCGCCGCCGACTTCGTCGCGAGCGACGCGCTGTTCGACGTGGGCCTCGGCGCGACGGTCGAGGAGGCACTCCGCGACGGCTACGAGGTGCTGGTCGGGGACGAGGTCGCGGCCCTCGCGTCGGCGTTCGGCGCGGCACTCGCGCGTTACTTCTCGCCGAGGCCGTGAGTCTCGCGTAGTTCCTCGACCCGCTCTTCGACGTCCTCGTCGACGTCGTCGTCCGTCTCCACCGGCTCCCGTCCGTCGAACACCTCGTGGACCATCCGCACGCCCTCCGCGAGCACGTCGAGGCCGTACCCGCCTTCGAGGACGAACGCCAGCGGCGCGTCCGTCTCGTCGGCCATGCGCCGGACGCGGTCGGTGAGGACGCCGTACCCCTCCGTCGAGACGCGCAGTCGGGAGATGGGGTCGTGGCGGTGGGCGTCGAACCCGGCGGAGACGAGCAGAAGGTCCGGGTCGTACTCCGCCACCGCCGGCGCGATGACGTCGTCGAACACGGCGGCGAACTCCGCGTCGCCGGACCCGGCGGGAAGCGGCGCGTTCAGCGTGTGTCCCGACCCGTCGCCCTCGCCGGTCTCGCCGACTTCGCCCGTCCCGGGGTAGATCCCCTCCTCGTGGGTCGAGACGAAGTAGACGTCGTCGCGGTCGTAGAATATCTCCTGCGTGCCGTTGCCGTGGTGGACGTCCCAGTCGACGACGCCGACGCTGTCGACTCCCTCGTACTCGTCGAGCGCGGTCCGGGCGGCGACGGCGACGTTGTTGACGAAACAGAACCCCATCGCGTCGTCGGTGACGGCGTGATGCCCCGGCGGTCGGCCGATCGAGAACGGCGTCTCCCGGCCGTCGGCTCCAGCGAGCGCCGCCTCGGCCGCCCACTGGGCGATACCGGCGCTTTTGAGCGCGGCGTCCCACGTTCGCTCGACGGCGACCGTGTCGGGGTCCCAGTTCCCGCCGCCGCCCTCGCAGAACTCGCGGAACTCCGCGACGTAGTCCGGGTCGTGGACCGCCTCGACCGCCGACCTGTCCGCGGGGTCGGGGTCGACGTACCGAACGCCGTACTCCCGCTTCAGTCCCTCTCGGATCGCCCGCAGGCGGTCGGGGATCTCGGGGTGGCGATCGCCCGTGTCGTGTTCGAGGCAGACCTCGCTGTAGCCGAACTTCATCAATCGAAGAGCTTGAAGTACGTCTCGATGTCCTCGGCCTTAATGGTTCGCCGGTCGGCGTGTCGCGCGAGCGTCGCGGCCGCCGCCGCGACGTTGTCGGCGTAGTCCTCGAGGATGTCCGCGAGCGCGGTCCGGGCGTCCATCGAGACGCGGTAGCTGTCGTCGATATCGATGCGCGCAATGCGGTCCACTGGCGCGACCGGGAGCTCCAGCGAGTCCTTGTCGACGACCTGCTCGACGCCGAAGTCGGCGGCCATCAGCGTCTTGCGCCCCTCCCCGGTGGCGTGCTCGGCCGCGTCGATGGCCAGCATCGCCCCGTGGTCCTGGATCCGACGCGCGAGTTCCTCCGCCGCGTCCGCGCTCACCCGCAGATCCCCGGCGTTTCGTCGAATAACGGTGTCGACCGGGGCGAACGGTAACTCGACGCTCATACCAAACCCCGGGTCGGTCGCGCCCTTAACCTTTTTCGTAGCGGCGTTTCGTCGGTCTGCGTGGGTTTCAGACCGAAAGTATGGAACTCAGAACACGTCGTCGGCGTCGATCCGGCCGTCCGCGGCGGTCCCCCTGACCGTCACTTCCTGTCCCAATCGTACGTCCTCGTCGGTGTCGACGCTCATGGTTTCCTCGCCGTCGTCGAGTACGACCGGTTCCCCGGCCTGCACGACGGTGCCCGTGAACTCCACGTCCTCGCCGTCCGCCGTGACCGCCGCGGCGGCCCCGCCCGACGCGGTCCCGCCGGACGCCGCGTCGTCCTCGCCGTCCGACGCCGCATCGCTCGACGCGCCGTCGCTTCCGCCGAACGACCCGAGGTCTGCCGATCCGTCGCCGTCGTCGCTCGCGCCGCCCCCGCCGACGGCGTCGCCCTCGTCCAGTACGGTCACCGTCGACTGCCACCCGGCCGAGGCCTCCACGTCGTCCTGCCAGCCGTCCTGAATCTCCACGTCGGCCACCGCGACCTCGTCGCCGGGCGCGATGTCCTTGTCCGCCTCGTCGCCCCACAGCGCCACGCGCACGTCGCCGGTGTCGTCCTGCACGCGGACGTTCCGGACCTGCCCCTGGCTGCCGTCGTCGCGGTCGAACGTCCGCTTCGGGTCGGCGGAGCGGACGACGCCGCTGATGTCGACGGTCTGGCCGATCTCCAGCGTCTCGATGGGCGTGCTCTCCGGGGCGTACTCGACCACCTCGTCGATCTCCTCTATCGCGCCGCGCTCGCCGACGTGGAGTTCGAGCGACCCGTCACGCTCGCGCACGTAGCCGTCGACGACCTCGACGGAGCCCCCCGAGGAGAGCTCCGTCGCGCGGTCGGCCATGTCGTCCCACATCGTCACGCGGACCTTGCCCGTCGGGTCGCCGAGGACGAGGTTCGACACCTTGCCCTCGCTGCCGTCGTCGCGGTCGAAGGTGCGCACGGACTCCGTGTCGAGCACCTTGCCGGCGAGGTTGACGTTCGAGAGACCGAGCGAGAGGTCCTCGACGCGGTAGGTGTCTTGCACCTGTACGTCTATCTCCTCGTCCGCGTCGGGGTCGACGTCGCTGACGTTCACCTCGACGCCGTTGTACCCCTCCTTCGGGCGGCCCTTGATCCCGATGACGTCGCCGACCGCGAGCTGTTCGACCGCTCCCTCGGCCATCTGGTCCCAGAACGTGACGCGGACGGAGCCGGTCTCGTCGGCCAGTTCGACGTTGACCACGCGGCCGTCCTCCTCGTCCTCGCCGTCGCGCTCGAACGTGCGCACGTCGCCGATGCCGACCACCTTCGCGGTGAACTCGACGTCTTCCATCCCCGGTTCGACGTCCGCCACGCCGTCGACCTCGCCCTCGTCGAGTTCGTGGGCGATGAGCATCGCCGCCGTCTCCTCGTCGGCTAACCCACCCATCTGCTCGACTTTCTCCTCGACGGCCTCCCGGAACTCCTCGAGAGAGACGTCGGCGTCTAAGTCCGCATAGATATCCTCTATCTCGCCCATGAATATACGGACAGGCAGGGCTGGGCCGCGCTTAAGCGTTGTCCTTGCCCGTTCTCCCCGCCGCCGTCCGCCGATCGTCTGCCGTCTGTCGCTGCCATCTCGTTCCCGGTTTGCCCCCGCATCCGGGATAAACCCTCGCTACCGCGAGGTGTCCGTTATCGTCCGCGTCTCCCCCATCGTCCGGTGCTCGACTCGCACCGCTGTGGGTCCCTCGTCGTCGAACGACACCGTCGCCTCGTACTCGGCGATACCGGTACACTGCGTGCACGCCTCGGAGCCCGTCTGCCCCGCGTCGACAGCGACGAGGAGTTCGCCGTCGCCGTCGTACTCCGCGGCCGCGAGTGCCGGCGTGTGACAGGGGTCCGGCAGGGAGACGGCACCGCTGACGACGACCTGCCCGTCCCCGAACGTCACCTCGACCGACTCCTCGCCGTCGGCGGACTGACACTCCGCCTCGCTCGCCGACATGGACGTGGCGCGGACCGCGGCGTCGTCGCTCCCGGTCGTCGTTTCCTCGTCGTCGGTCGTCGACTCCCCATCGCCGTCGTCCTCGCTGGCCGCGTCGTCCGACTCCGAGAGGCACCCCGCCGTCGCACCGACGGTGAGTGCAGCGGTCGTCCGCCGGATCAGATCTCGTCGTTTCATGCCTTCGAATGTACCATCCGCGGGAAAAACCCTTTCGTACGGTCAAAGCGGCGTTTTACCCTCGCCGGCACGCGACTCGACCGAGCCGTCGCGGACGGTTCGGCCGCTCTCGCCGCCGTCCGGCGAGGCCTCACCGCCGATCGGTTCGAACGCGCCGTGTGACCCCGACGCACTACGGGGGAATACCGTAACCGCTTTACGTATCACCCGGGTACGTGGAACCGAGTCCGGGTAGGGTAGTGGACTATCCTCTTGGCTTGCGGAGCCAGGGACCGGCGTTCAAATCGCCGTCCGGACGCTTCTTCCGGTTTCGGCTTCACCAGCGTCGCCTCCTCGCGGTCGCCGCTTGCGCCCCGAACGAAACGCGTTTCTCGCTCTCGGCCGAACGTGGGGCATGCGCGACCACCTCCGGGCGGGGATCGCGGTGTACAACGCGGGCGAGCACCACGCCGCGCACGACGCCTGGGAGGACTACTGGCTGGACCTCGAACGCGGCACCGACGACGAGCGACTGCTCCACGGTCTCATCCAGTTCACGGCGGCGGTCCACCACGCCGCAGAGCGGAACTGGGAGGGCGCGGTCGGCCTCGCCGAGAGCGCTGGCGGTTACTTCGCGGACCTGCCGGACGAGCACCGCGGCGTCGACGTCGCGACGGTCCGGTCCCACCTCTCGCGGCTACGGGCGGACCCGGAGCGGATCGAGCGCGGCCCGGCACCGCGGCTCGCGCACGACGGCGAGGTGCTCTCGCTCGGGGGCCTCCGCTTCGAGTCGGCGGCGACCGCGGCGGAAGTCCTCGCCGGGGAGTACGAGCGATACGACGCGGACGTACTGGCGACGGCGACGACGTACGCCCGCGAGGACCTGAACGCGGGGCGAGGCACCAACGAGTTCGTCACGCTCGTGATGGACTTCGCACGCGACGAGACGAACCGCGACATCGTCCACCAGCGTCTCGCCGACCACGTGTCGCGGCGCGACCGGCGGGCGGCGGACGTCGAGGGGCTGTTCGAATAAGCGGCGTTCGGGCGATGCTCTACGCGTCGTCGTGGTGCGCGGAGTTGTCCCGCGGGTCGTAGCCCAGCACCTCGCGGGCGCGGTCGAGGGAGTAGTACCTGCGGTCGTTGTCGCTGATGCCGTAGACGACTTCGTAGCCGTAGTCGGCCCTGAGCGAGCGGTCGAACAGGTGCGCGCAGTCGCGGTAGGAGAGCCACATGGCCTGTCCGCGCTCGTAGTCGATCGGCGGGTGGTTCTCCGTGAGGTTGCCGATGCGGACGCAACAGACCGAGAGGTCGTGGTTGTCGTGGTAGTAGCGCCCGAGCACTTCGCCGGTCGCCTTCGAGACGCCGTAGAGGTTGCTCGGCCGCTGCAGCTCCGAGCCGTCGAGGAGGAAGTCGTCCGCCGGTCGGTACATCTCGGGGGTTCGGTCGGCCGTCTCGTACGCGCCGACGGCGTGGTTCGAGGAGGCGAAGACGACGCGGTCGACGCCGGCGTCGAC
>PXSA01000035.1:0-9029 GCA_003023565.1 Halobacteriales archaeon QS_9_68_17 | reverse complement strand
CTATCGAGGAGTCGCCACTCGTACTCGTCCGCTAACTCGCCCAGGATCGCCTGCCCGACACGGCCCTCCGCGCCCGTGAGTAAGACAGGGTCGTCCATTCGTGTGAGTCCAGAGGGTTCCGGGATAAGTAACGTGCGATCCACGCCGTCGGTGCGGACACGCGGCCGCGCGCCTCTCGCCGGTCCGAGGTAGTGCGTGCGTCGAACGCTCGAACGGAACCCACTTGCCCCGGGGGCGCTTCGGGTCGGCCATGACACCGACGGAGCGCGAGGAGGCCTGCTTCGAGGCCGGCATCAAGTTCGGCACGCTCTATCACCAGTTCGCCGGGACGCCCGTCAGCCCCGACAGCGCGCGGAGTCTGGAGCGGGCGATGGCTGAAGCGGTCGAGAACCAGCCCTTCTGCGAGTCGGTGACCGTCGATATCATCGACGACGCGCTCGAAACGGCACTGGCCGACGCCGCGGCCGACTACACCGAACTCACCGGCCGGTTCATGGAGGTCGAGATGCGCGTCGAGTACGAGGGCAGCGTCGTTCGGACGCGGATGGCGATGGAGGACGGCTACCCCCTGATGACGGTCGTCGACGTCGAGGACTGACCGGGTCCCCGGCGACCGCCGATATCGCTGATCCCCTGTTTCGGCCGCGATATCGCCGCGTTTCACTTTCGCTTTCGGGCCACTCTTTAAACTCAACGGGGTAGAACTTGTCAGTATGAGTCAATCCAGCCTGGACGACGACGAGCTGTTCGGCGAAGCGGCCTCCGAGATGCGAGCGGACGTCGAGGAGTCCCTCGACGCCGTGCGGTCGGCGCTTCCCGACGCCGACGACGTCTGGGAGACGGACGCCGACAACGTCCTCGGGGTGCTCAACGGGCTCCGCTCGGCGCTCGACACCGGCGACGCCGAGGAGGAGCTTCACGACGCGAAGAAGTGGTTCACCATGGGCCAGCGCGCGGACGCCTTCGACGACGCCGACGACCTCGAGGCGGCCATCGCGGAGCTGGACGAACTCGTCGCGGGGATGGAGGACGCCGCCGATCAGGTCGGCGATCTCACGTCCACGGTGCCGGAGCTCCGCGGGTCGCTGCAGGACGCCGAGGCGGCGGTCAGCGAAGACGCGGACGAGGCGGAAGCGGAGGCCGACGACGAAAGCGAGGAAGACGAGGAGTGAACCCGCCGGTCGAGACGTAACTCACGGCCGCGGCGCGGTCACCGGTCCGGCGGTCGGCGCACGTCCCGTTTTTCGACCGCCGCGAGCAGGTCCGCCAGCGCCGCGGCGGCAAGGTCGAGCAGTTCCGCGCCCCGTTCCGCGTCGCCCTCGTCCGGGTCGCCGACGACGCCGTTCTCGGTGAACTCGGCGGAGTCGAACGCGAGGTTCGTCCCGCTCACCCAGTCGCCCCAGCCGTCGCTCGCGCCCTCCTTCGCCTCGTCGACCCGGGCCTCGTCGACCATCTCGGGTCGGACGTGCCGCAGGAGCGCGGTTTCGAGCGGACCGCCGTGGCCCATGTCGGCCGCGTGGTCGCCGACGGCGTCGAACCACGTGAACGGGACGGCGTACGCGTCGTCGCGACGCGTAACGGTCCCCGCCACCTCGCGGAGCGCCGCGATGTTGCCCCCGTGGCCGTTGACGAGGACGACCCGGTCCCAGCCGTGGTGCGCGAGGCTGGCGACGGTCTCGCGGACGTACTCGCGGAACGTGTCCTCGCTCACCCACAGTGTCCCCGGGAACTGCCGGTGTTCCTCGGCCACGCCAACCGACACGGGCGGGGCGACGACCACCTCGCCGTCGTAGGCCTCGACGCCCGCCTCCGCGACGGCCTCGGCGGTAACCGCGTCGGTCCCCAGCGAGGCGTGCGGGCCGTGCTGTTCCGTGCTGCCGACGGGCACCACGGCGAGGTCCGTCTCGGCGGCCGCGGCGTCCGTCCAGGTGGCGTCGGTCAGGTACACGTCCCGATGCTGCACCTCGGCTGATTTATAGGTGGGGCAAACTGTTTGAGTTCGCTTCTCGTCGTTTCCCACGGGGGAACTACGATGACAGACGACGAAACGGAGATGGGCGTCGACTTCGGCGACCTCGAAGAGGAACTGGAGAATCACGACTACCCCGCGGACACGGAAGAACTGCTCGACGCGTACGGAGACGAGACGGTCACCTTCTCCGATGGGGAGGCCACCTTCCGGGAACTCATCGAACCGACTGGCGACCAGGAGTTCGACACCGTCGACGACGTCCGACAGATGGTGTTCACCATGGTCGGGGACGAAGCGATCGGACGGAAGAACTACAGCGACCGGACGCCGCCCGCGCCCGGCGAGGACCGACAGGACGAGGGCGCGCCCGGCCAGGACGCCTCCGAGGACCAGGAGTCGTTCTAGGCAGGTGTTATGCCGACGACCGAAGACGGTAGCCGCGTTCGGTCCTCGTAAGTCGGGGTTTCCGTCCCGGTAGCCCCGTGTTATTTTCTGAACCTGCCGAAACTGTCTCGCCGTATTAACGGCTCGGCTGAGCTAGCAGGAGGTACACCCACATGCACCCCGAGAGTAGCGTACGGCGTTCGGTCCGGAGCGACCGTTCTCGCGCGGGGCGAGCACGCGGACCGGGCGCCCGTGCTCGCCGCTTCGAGGGAGGTGGTCGCCGTGACCGGCGATAGCGTCTCCGAAGCGGTCCGCGCGGCGTCGTCCCTCGACGGCGACGGCGCGCCCATCGTCGTCTCCAACCGTCAGCCCTACAGCCACGAGTACGAGGACGGCGAGATGTCGGTCGACCGTCCCGCGGGCGGGCTGACCGCTGCCCTCGACCCGGTCATGCAGACCGTCAACGGCACCTGGGTGGCGTGGGGAAGCGGCGACGCCGACCGGGACGTGAGCGACGGCGGCGCGGTTCGCGTCCCGCCGGACGACCCGTCTTACGACCTCCAGCGAGTCTGGCTCGACGACGACCAACTGGAGGGGTACTACTACGGCTTCAGCAACCAGACCCTGTGGCCGCTGTGTCACAGCGACACCGCGCGTGTCCGTTTCTCGACGGCTGACTGGGAGCAGTACCAGGCCGTCAACCGGCAGTTCGCGGAGTCGGTGACGTCGGCCGCCGACAGGCAGGAGCCGGTCGTCTGGTTCCAGGACTACCATCTCTCGCTCGCGCCGCGCATCGTCCGCGAGCGCCTCCTGCCCGACGCGTTCTGCATGCATTTCTGGCATCTCCCGTGGCCCGGCTGGGACTCGTTCAGGATCTGTCCGCGCGCCGTCTCGATACTCGACGGCCTGCTCGCGAACGACCTGCTGGGCTTCCACACGCCGGAGTACTGCCGGAACTTCTTCGACTGCGTCGACCGGACGCTCGACGCCTCCGTCGACCGCGACACCGGAACCATCCGCTATCGCGGCGATACGACCACCGTCCGCCCCTTCCGTCTCGGCATCGACGCCGCCGCGCAGGCGGAACAGGCCCGGTCGTCCGCGGCCGAGGCGTTCGCGAGGGGGTTCCGCGACGAGTGGGACATCGGCGAGGACACGCGCGTCGCGGTCGGCGTCGACCGCCTCGACTACACGAAGGGGATCGAACGCCGCTTCGACGCCCTGGAACGCGTTTGGGAGCGCTCGCCGGAGTGGCGCGGGAAGCTCACCTTCGTCCAGAAGGGGGCCGAGAGCCGGAGCTCCATCCCCGCGTACAGCCGTCTGCAGGACCGGATCGACGACCGGGTCGCGGCGATCAACGAGCGGTTCGGCACCGACGACTGGCAGCCGGTCGTCTACACCACCGAGATGCTCTCACAGGAGCGCCTCGCGGGGCTGTACCGCGGTGCCGACCTCGCGCTCGTCACGCCGGTCCGGGACGGGATGAACCTCGTGGCGAAGGAGTACGTGGCGGCGCAGGTCGACGACCCGGGGACGCTCGTCCTGAGCGGGTTCGCCGGCGCGGCGGAAGAACTCGGGGACGGTGCCGAACTGGTAAACCCGTACGACGTGGACGCCGTCGCCGACGCCGTAGAGCGCGGCCTGCGGATGCCGGCCACGGAGCGCCAGCGCCGGATGCAGACCCTCGACGAGCAGGTCCACGAGAACGACGTGTACGCGTGGATCGCGCGGCAGTTCCGGGCGGCGCGCTCGGTGCAGACCGGACAGCAGTACGAACCGCCGCCGCGCCGCCGGTCCCACTGATGACCGCCGACCCGGACACGGACGGAGCGGACGCCGCCGAGGCGCTCTCGGACCGCCTCGCGGACGCCGACGGCCTCGCCCTGTTCACCGACTTCGACGGCACGCTCGCGCCCATCGTCGACCGTCCCGACGCGGCGGCGATAGACCCCGCGGCCGAGGACGCCCTCGAACTGCTGCGCGACGTCCCGGACGCGACCGTCGCGGCGGTCAGCGGTCGTGCGCTGGACGACCTTCGCGAGCGCCTCACCGTCGACGGCCTCGCCTACGCCGGCAACCACGGCCTCGAACTCCACGCCGAGGGCGAGACGACCGTCCACCCCGCCGCGGCGGAGGCCGAGGGCACGCTCGAAGCCGTGACGACGCGCCTCCGCGAGACCCTCGACGTCGAGGGAGTGATCGTCGAGAACAAGCGAGTGACGGCGACGGTCCACTACCGCATGGTCGACGAGACGGACGTTCCCGCGGTCGAGGAACGCGTCCGGGACGCCGCCGCGAACACGCCGCTTCGCGTGACCGAGGGAAAGGAGATACTCGAACTCCGGCCCGACGTCGACTGGGACAAGGGCCGCGCGGTCGAGTGGTTACGCGGCTCGCTCGTTCCGGACGGGGAGGAGTGGGTCGCCGCGTACGCCGGCGACGACGTCACGGACGAGGCGGCCTTCCGCGCGCTCCCGGACGGCGGCGTCGGCGTGAAAGTCGGCGACGGCGAGACGGCCGCGGACTACCGCGTGGACGGCGTGGACGAGGTTACCGCGTTCCTCGAACGCGTCGCCGCCTCGCCCGCGCTGTCGGAACCCGCCCCCGACGCGGACGACGAGTAGGTCGCGCCGCCGGGCGTCGCGCGGCGCTCGGGTCGCCCGGTCGTCGCCCGTCCGCCAACGACGCTCGCAGTGCCTCGGGACCGCCGGCCCACTCGCCACCGGTCAATCGTCGTTCGCCTCCGTTCGCGCCTGCCGCTTCGCCGCGCGCTCGACGAACTCCTCCGGTAGCTCGTCGATCTCGCCGGCCTGCACGCCCCAGAGGTGAGCGTAGAGGCCGTCGTTCTCCAGCAGGTCCTCGTGCGCGCCGCGCTCGACGATCTTCCCGTCCTCCAAGACGACGATCCGGTCGGCGTCCCTGATCGTGGAGAGGCGGTGCGCGATAGCGAAGGTGGTGCGGTCCTCGGTGAGCCTGTCGAGGCTCCGCTGGATGAGCATCTCCGTCTCCGTGTCCACGTCGCTGGTCGCCTCGTCGAGGACCAGGACCTCCGGGTCCTTCAGGATCGCCCGCGCGATGGAGATGCGCTGGCGCTGGCCGCCGGAGAGTTTCACGCCGCGCTCCCCGATGTCCGTGTCGTAGCCGTCCGGGAGGTTCCGGATGAACTCGTGGGCCTCGGCCATCTTCGCGGCCTCGACGATTTCGTCCTCGTCGGCGTCGAACGTGCCGTAGGTGAGGTTCTCCTCCACGGTCCCGTAGAACAGGAACGTCTCCTGACTGACGTAACCGATCGACCGCCGGAGGCTGGGGATCGTCACGTCCCGCACGTCGGTGCCGTCGATGCGGATCGCGCCGTCGTTCACGTCGTACATCCGCAGGAGGAGCTTCAGAACCGTCGACTTGCCGGCCCCGGTCGGCCCGACCAGCGCGAGCGTGTCGCCGCCGCCGACCTCGAAGGAGACGTCCTCGATGATCGTCTCGCCCGCGTCGTAGCCGAAGGGGACGCTGTCGTACTCGACGTCGCCGTCGTCGACGGCGAGTTCCTCCGCGGCGGGGTCCTCCTCGATCCGGCTCGGCTCGTCCATCAGCCCGAAGATGCGTTCACTGGAGGCGCGGGCGCGCTGGTACATGTTGATTATCTGCCCGAACTGCGCCATCGGCCAGATGAACCGCTGCGTGAGCAGGATGAAAGTGACGAACTCCCCTTCGCTGAGTGTGCCGGTCAGGGGACCGGGGCCGCCGGCCTCCGCGGGCATGAGGACCCAGTAGCCGCCGACGAGGAACGTCGTCACGAAGCTCACGCCGGCGAGCAGTCGCAGGCCGGGGAAGAACTTGATCCGCGTCGAGATGGCGTCCCAGTTGGCGTCGAAGTAGCTCCGCGAGGCGTCCTCGACGCGGTCGGACTCGTAGCTCTCGGTGTTGCTCGTCTTGATCACCTGGATGCCGCCGAGGTTGTTCTCCAGCCGAGAGTTGACCTTGCCGACGCTGGAGCGGACGTCCGCGTACTTCGGCTGGATCGTCTGGATGAACTTGTAAGTGAACAGGCCGATGAGCGGCACCGCGACCAGTGCGACCAGCGCGAGTTGCCAGTTGTAGTAAAAGAGGATCCCCGCGATGCCGAGCACCATCACCGACAGGCGGAACATGGAGTTCATCCCGTCGTTGAGAAAGCGCTCCAGGCGGTTCACGTCGTTCGAGAGGATCGACATCATCTCGCCGGTCTGCTTGTCGGCGAAGAAGTCCATGTTCAGCCGCTGCATCTTGTTGTAGGTGTCCGTCCGCACCTCGTGCTGGATGTTCTGCGCGAACGAGTTCCAGCCCCAGTTGCGGATCCAGTGAAAGCCCGCCCCGAAGAGGAACGCGCCGGCGATCAGGCCGACGGAGAGCAACAATTGGTCCTGCTGGTCGGCCGGGAGCCACGCGTCCGGGACCAGCCAGAGCGCCGTGAACGACTTCTCGCTTCGAAAGATGGCGTCGAGCGCGAACCCCAGCAGCACCGGCGGAACCAGGTCGAGCAGTCGCGCGAAGACGCTCGCGACGAGGCCGACGACGAACTGGAGAGTGTTCTCCCGGCCGTACCTCCCGAACAACCGCTGCATCGGGTTCTCGGCGCTCTCGCGCTGTTCCTCGAAGGGGTCGTCGTCCTCCTCGTGGATTCCCATTGGCTAACAGCAACGGCTACTCGTTGAAAAACGATCCCTTCGATACGAAACATCAGAGCGAGCGGTCTTCGACCTCGGGGTCGATGCCGGCGTCGGCTAAATCCTCCCGAATGCGGTCTCTGAGAGGACCGGGCACCGAGTCGCGGGCGACCGGTACGGCGGTCTCGCCGTCGCCTTTCACCTTCCAGTACAACACGCACTCGCTCGGCGCGTAGTACTCAACGCTGTAGCGCTCGCCAGCGCCCTCGTAGTGGGCTCTGGCGGCGAACCCCTCGCTGTGCCACCCGCGCTGGCCGGCCAGCGCCGCCACTCGGTCGCTCATGGCGACACGACCGCGCCCGTGTGGCGCTCGGACTCGTCGATAGTCACGGTCGCGTTCGCGCTCGCGTTCGCCGTCCCGTTCCCGTACTCTATTCCGATGCTGTCGCCCTCCTCGATGCCCTGCACGTCGGTGTAGCCTTTCGGCACTTCGAGTACCCACTTCGCGACGCCGCTGTAGCGCTGCTGCTCGCCGTCCTCGTTCGGTCCCGGTTCCGGCGCTTCGTGGACCGTCGTTATCGTCCGGTTCGCGGCGACGAAGACGATGTCGATGCCGAAGTCCATCCGGCGCATCACGTACGTCCGCTCGTTCTCGTCGTCGTGGACGAACAGCATGCCGGACCCGTTCTCCAGCGACTCGTGGTCGCTTAGTCCGGTGTACCGCTCCTCGCTCGTGTCCGCTACCTCCGCCTCGACGACGGCCAGCGGTTTCCCGTCCGCGCCGGTGACCGTCACCGTCGCCCGGTCGCGGTCGTCGACGAACGGGTTCGCCAGGAGTCCCGCCTGCACGGCCGCAGCGCCCACGAGAGCGAGGACGACCAACACGCCCGCCGCGTTCAAGACCTTCCAGCGTTCCATGGTCCTTCTCACGCGTTCGGCTCCCTAATCGATTCCGACGAGGAAAGCAACAGTTATTCCTCCCGAGGGAGTTCGTCCGAATACGGGCTTGTGGTCTAGTCGGTTATGACGCGGCCCTTACAAGGCCGAGATCAGCGGTTCGACCCCGCTCAAGCCCATCCCCCTCGCTTCCCTCACCGCTCGGCGTCATCGAGGTTCGCACCCCGGGCACTCGCCGCCGACGACGGTCGCCTGCGCGTCGCACTCCGGGCAGTAGTCGCGGTAACGGACTCTGTCTCCCGTGCGGCCAGATCGCACGCCGATCGGCGAACCCCGTCCCCCAACGTTTTCACTCGATGGACCGAACGCGTCGGTATGACCGTGGAGGTTCGCCCTGCCACGCTCGACGACGTCGACGGCATCCGCCGCGTCGCCGAAGCCGGCTGGGAAGCCGCCTACGGCGACATCCTCGCCCCCGAGACGAGGGCACGGTGTCTCACCGAGTGGTACTCGCCGGAGACCGTCGAACGCGCAGTGACCGAACCGTCGGTCGGGTACTTCGTCGCGGTGGACGACGGCGTGATCGGCTACGCCAGTGGGGACGTGACCCGTTCGGAGTCGGTCGGCCGCCTGTCCAGCCTCTACGTCCACCCGGACCGCTGGGACAGTGGGGTCGGCACGCGCCTGCTCGATGCCGTCGAGTCGACCCTCGCCGACCGCGGAGCCACCGAGTTGCGGATCCTCGTCCTCGCCGAGAACGCGGTCGGCGTCGAGTTCTACCGGTCTCGCGGGTTCGACCGCGTCGAGACGCGCCGGACGACGCTCGCCGGGGAGACCCTCGACGAACACGTGTTCCGCGGCGAGATCTGATCCGCATTATCTGAATTGCAGGCGCTAAAACCCCGCCGTTTACGGCGGGGATACAGCGTCCCCAGAAATCTCTGATTTCTGGTGTGCGAACGAATCGCTCCGCGATTCGTCCACGCCGTCATCGTCTTGTTTTCGTGCGTATCGGCAGTTTTACAGTCTAACGTGGTGTATCGTGGACTGTGCGCGGACAACTGGCAGTTGACTCGGTGTTTGCCACGGCGAGAGCCGGAATCAAACACGTGAGCCGACCGCGCCGACCGACACAA
>PXSA01000034.1 GCA_003023565.1 Halobacteriales archaeon QS_9_68_17 | reverse complement strand
CGCCCCGGCGACGAACAGCGCGAGGGCGACCGGCGGCACGGCGGCGACGGTCGCCAGCCGGCGGGCGTCAACGGCGTCGCTCCCGGCGAGCGACCAGACAGCGACCGCCGTCACCGGGAGGAAGATAAGCAAGGCGGTGGCGAAATGCGCCGCGAGTATCAGCAGTTCGTACTGCGTGACGGTGAGCGCGCCGAGGATTATCTGGCTCGGGAGGACGAGCGCGGCCGCCGCCGTCGCGTAGCGGACCCGGCGGGACCGGCCGCCGCGCCACGCCGCGCCGGCGAGACCGAGGATCGCGAACCCGGCGACCATCGCCACGAGGCGGTGGAACCACTCGACGAAACTGCCCCAGTTCGCCGGGAACAGGCCGAACACCGCGCCGTCGCAGACCGGCCATCGGGCCTCACAGGTGAGGCCGAATCCGGCGGTCGCCGTGTAGATCCCGATCAGGATCAGCAGGTACGTCAGGACGGCCGTGGCGACGGCGAGGGACCGGAACCGCTGCTCGCCGTCGGGGATGACGGAAGGCATGCTCGTCTCTGTAACTCGGGCGCTCGCGAACTTAGGTCGCCCGGTTTCGGCGGCGCAACGCGGACCGCTCCCGTCACCGCGGCGGGCGGACCAGCTCGGAACGGCGGCCGTTCGGTGGGTTGAAAAGCGGGTGTCGACTGGTTCCGACCATGCGAGAGGACCGACTCGACGCCTATCTGGCGGAGAACGACCTCGAATCCGTCTGGTTCGCCCGGCCGAACAGTTTCGCGTGGCTCACCGGTGGCGACAACGTCGTCGACCGAGCGGGCGACGTCGGCGTCGCCGCGGCGGGGTACGACGGCGACGGGGTCACGGTCGTCACGAACGACATCGAGGGACAGCGACTCGCGGACGAGGAACTCGACGAGGGCGTGGCGGTCGTCGAGACGGACTGGCACGCCGAGTCGCTCGCCGACGGCGTGACGGAGCACGCCCCGGAACCGGCCGCGGCGGACTTCGACGTACCGGGGTTCGAGTCGGTCGACGCCTCGCCGCTCCGGCACCCGCTGACGGACGACGACGTAGAGCGCTACCGAAGGCTCGGCCAGAAGGCCGCCGCCGCGGTGGAGGCGGTGTGCAAGGAGATCGAACCCGGCGACACCGAACACGAGGTGGCCTCGGCCCTGCGGGTCGCGCTCTCGGCCCGGGACGTCGAAGCGCCGGTGATCCTCGTCGGCGGCGCGGAGCGAGCGCAGCGCTACCGCCACTACACGCCGAAGAAGGAGGAACTGGGCGACTACGCACTGGTGTCGGTCACCGCGGAGAGCGGCGGCCTCCACGCCAGCCTCACCCGGACCGTCGGCTTCGACCCGCCGGCGTGGCTGGCGGACCGCCACGAGGCGGCGATGCGCGTCGGGACCACGGCGCTGGCCGCGACGCGGACGGCGGCCGCGAACGGCGACGACGCCGGCGCGGTGTTCGAGGAGATACGGAACGCCTACGCGGCCGTCGGCCACGAGGGCGAGTGGGAGCGCCACCACCAGGGCGGAGCCGCGGGGTTCGCCGGGCGCGAGTGGGTCGCGACGCCGGGCCACGACGGACCGGTGACGACGCCGATGGGGTACGCCTGGAACCCCACCGTTCGGGGGGCGAAAAGCGAGGACACGGTGTTGGTCACGGACGACGGGTTCGCGGTGCTCACCCGGACGGGCCGGTGGCCGACGGAGACGGTCGACGCCGTCGGTTACGACGCCCGGATCGACCGTCACCTGCCTCTGGACCGGTCGAGCGACGACTGAGCGGCGTCCGACGCGGGTCGCCACACGGCGGCGCGGTTGCGGCGGGTCGCCCGCCTTCTCCCGAACGATTATGAAACGAGCGGGTGAACTCGGGCCGTGAACCGACGCGCGTTCGCCGGTGCCCTCGCGACGGCGCTCTCCGCCGGCTGTCTCGACGGTGCCACGTCCTCCGCGACGAACGGGTCGGACGGCACGGGAACCGACGGGGAGGCGACCGGCCCCGACGGGGCGGCGGACGAGTCACAGTCCGACACCGTGGCGTCCGAGACCGACGGGATCGTGATCAGCGGCGTCTATCCGCGGGAGACGGAACGCACCTTCTTCGACTACGAGTACGTCGAACTCGAAAACGCCGGGGGCGACCCGGTCGACGTTTCCGGGTACACCGTGGAGTACGACGGCGGTCGCACGCACGTCCTCGACGACCTCACGCTGGAGCCCGGCGCGACGCTGGTGCTATCGAGTCGGAGCGGTGAGGGGGTCGTGCTGGACCGGTCGCCGCCGATCTACCACCGCTTCGCGGGGTTCGGCCCGGGCGTCGAGACCTCCGTGCTCGGCGAGAGCGGGACCGTCGTCGTCAGGGATGCGGACGGGGACCCCGTCGCCGACCGGCGATACGACGGCGGCGGCAATGACGGCGAACGCGACGAGTAGCCGCCCGCGCCGCCCCGATTTCGACGCCTGTCGAACTGTTTTCTCGACAAAGTTTTTAACCCGGGATATGGAGTCTCCAACCCATGGGACTAGACGAGGACTCACTGGAGTACCACCGGGAGGAGCCGCCGGGAAAGATAGAGATCTCGACGACGAAGCCGACGAACACGCAGCGAGACCTGAGTCTGGCGTACTCGCCGGGGGTGGCCGCGCCGTGTCGAGCGATCCGCGACGACCCGACCGAGGCGTACTCGTACACGGCGAAGGGGAACCTCGTCGGGGTCGTCTCCAACGGCTCCGCGGTGCTGGGGCTCGGCGACATCGGGGCACAGGCGTCGAAACCCGTCATGGAGGGGAAGGGCGTGCTGTTCAAGCGCTTCGCCGACATCGACGTGTTCGACGTCGAACTCGACGAGGACGACCCGGAGGCGGTCATCGACTCGGTGAACGCGATGGAACCGACGTTCGGAGGGATCAATCTGGAGGACATCAAAGCGCCCGAGTGCTTCACCATCGAGGAGCGCCTGCGCGAGGAACTCGACATCCCCGTCTTCCACGACGACCAGCACGGCACCGCCATCATCAGCGGGGCCGCCCTCCTCAACGCCGCCGAGATCGCCGGCAAGGACCTCGCCGACCTGGAGGTCGTCTTCTCCGGCGCGGGCGCGTCGGCCATCGCCACCGCCCGCTTCTACGTCTCGCTCGGCGCGGGGAAGGAGAACATCACGATGTGTGACTCCTCGGGGATCATCACCGAGGACCGAGCGCGCCACGGCGACGTCAACGAGTATAAACAGCAGTTCGCCCGGGACGTGCCCGAGGGCGACCTCGCGGACGCGATGGAGGGTGCCGACGTGTTCATCGGCCTCTCGATCGGCGGCATCGTCTCGCAGGAGATGGTGCGGTCGATGGCCGAGGACCCGATCGTCTTCGCGATGGCGAACCCGGACCCGGAGATCGACTACGAGGACGCCAAGGCGGCCCGCGACGACACCGTCATCATGGCGACCGGGCGCTCGGACTATCCGAACCAGGTCAACAACGTGCTGGGGTTCCCCTTCATCTTCCGCGGCGCGCTGGACGTCCGCGCCACCGAGATCAACGAGGCGATGAAGGTCGCTGCCGCCGAGGCGTTGGCCGACCTCGCCAAGCAGGACGTCCCCGACGCCGTCGTCAAGGCCTACGGCGACCAGCCCCTGCAGTTCGGTCCCGACTACATCATCCCCAAGCCGCTCGACCCCCGCGTCCTCTTCGAGGTCGCGCCCTCGGTCGCGCAGGCCGCCATGGACTCCGGCGCGGCCCGCGCCGAACTCGACACCGAGGAGTACGTCGAGACGCTGGAGGCCCGTCTCGGCAAGTCCCGCGAGATGATGCGGGTCGTCCTGAACAAGGCCCGCGCGGACCCGAAACGCGTCGCGCTCGCGGAGGGCGACGACGAGAAGATGATCCGCGCCGCCTACCAGATCGAGGAGCAGGGGATCGCGCAGCCCGTCCTCATCGGCAACGAGGACAGCATCCGGACCACCTCCCGCCGCCTCGGCCTCGACTTCGACCCCACCGTCGCCGACCCGCGCGAGGGCGACTACGGGCACTACGCCGACCGGCTCTACGAGATCCGCCAGCGCAAGGGGGTCACCGAGAACGAGGCCCGCGAGCTCATCCGCGGCGACACCAACTACTTCGGGAGCGTGATGGTCGAGCAGGGCGACGCCGACGCGCTCCTGACCGGACTCACCCACCACTATCCCTCGGCGCTGCGCCCGCCCCTGCAGGTGATCGGCACCGCGGCGGACGCCGACTACGCGGCCGGCGTCTACATGCTGACGTTCAAGAACCGCGTCGTCTTCTGCGCTGACGCGACCGTCAACCAGAGCCCCGACGAGGACGTCCTCGCGGAGGTGACCCGCCACACGGCCGAACTGGCCCGGCGGTTCAACGTGGAACCGCGCGCAGCGATGCTGTCGTACTCCAACTTCGGGAGCGTCGACAACGAGGGGACGCGAAAGCCCCGCGAGGCCGCTCGCCGCCTGCGGGAGGACCCCGAGGTCGACTGCCCGGTCGACGGCGAGATGCAGGCCGACACCGCCGTCGTCGAGGACATCCTGCAGGGGAGCTACGAGTTCTCCGACCTCGACGACCCCGCCAACGTCCTCGTCTTCCCCAACCTCGAAGCGGGCAACATCGGCTACAAACTCCTCCAGCGCCTCGGCGGCGCGGAGGCCATCGGCCCGATGCTCGTCGGCATGGACCAGCCCGTCCACGTCCTCCAGCGCGGCGACGAGGTCAAAGACATCGTGAACCTCGCGGGCGTCGCGGTCGTGGACGCGCAGGAAGAGGAATAGGACGTTCGTGGGCGTCCTCGCGTCGGTCCTCCTCGGCGTCGGGGTAGTGTGGGGACGGCCGGGGCGCTCGGGTTCCACGACGACAGCGGCCTGCTGGCGGTCTCGCTCGCGGCCGCGCTGCCGGGCCTCGTCGGCGTGGCGGCCGGAAAGCGTCTCGGAACGTGGATCCCCGACCGCTACCGGGCCGCCGCGGTGGACGCCCTCCTGTCGGTGGTCGGGACCCGGTTGTCGTGGACGGGCGTGACGGGGCCGTGACCGCCGGCGTCTCCTCGATCCCTTTCAGATCCCCTGCACGGTCTCGACGACGCCGGTCGATTCGAGCGTCATCCAGACGAGAAACGCGGCGTACAGCCCTAGGAATCCGTAGGCTTCGGGGTCGGAGAGTTCGAGGCTCGTGCGGGTGAAGACGATGAACACGACCGTCGCGAACGCGAGAAAGCCCATCGTCGGGACGGCCGCGAGGAAGTTGACGGTCGCCGACCCGGACAGGAGGACGCCGACGGGGATGGCGACGAGGAGGTTGAACGTGTTGCTCCCGAGGACGTTCGTGAGGCTGGTGACGTTCTCACCGGCTCTCGCGGCGCGGACGCTGACGAACGCGTCCGGAAGGCTCGTCGCGGCGGCGATAACCGTCAGTCCCCACAGGAACGACGGCGTACCGAACGCCTCGCCGAACGTGAGGGCGGCGCGGACGATGCCCTCGACGCCGACGGCGATGAAAAGCAGTGCGCCGGCGAGCGTCGCCCACTCCCGGTACAGGGTCACGTCGACGTCGGGCGCGACGTACTCTTGCGCGTCCTGCTGGTGAAGGAAGACGTAGACGCCGTACGTTGCGAGCGGGAGGAGGGCGAGCGTCGGCGTCAGGACGGCGGCCCGGTTCGTCCCGTCGGGGACGTACGTCGCGCCGAGAGCGAACGCGATAAAGAGGACGAGGACGCTGATGACGTAGAACTGCGCGTCCTTGAGAACCACGTCCCGGGTGGTCTCCAGTTGCTCGCTAGCGAGGGCCGACGCCGCCGGGATGACGAGGAGGTTGAAGATAGCGCTCCCGACGATGGCACCCACGCCGAGCGAGAACTCGCCGTGGACGAGCGTGCTGATGACGACGGAACTGAGTTCGGGAAAGCTCGACCCCACGGCGACGACGATAGCCCCGTGGACGGCGACGGGGAGCCCGTAGTGCTTGCTGAGGCGTTCCGCGGACCCTTCGAGGCGTTCGCTCCCCTTCCAGATGACGGCGGTGCCGACGACGACCAGCCCGAACGCGACGACGAGACCGTTCATCGGGTGGTGTTTCGTGACTCCGTCTGATAACCGTGTCCAAACCGCCCGCGAGACGACCCGGCGGTTCCCGCGCTCGTGGCGGCGGACCCCGCGGAAAACGGCTGTGGTCCGGCGCGCGGCGAGTTACCGGGCCATGAGGCGAACGTCAACCGTCGCTGTCGGGGTCGGCGACCTCGGAGACGCGGTTCTCGTTCGCACAGGCGGTCCCCGCGAGGGGGACGACTCGGCCGTCGCGCTTCGTCCCCGGTTGCGTGTGCCCGCAGTCGACGCGGCGACCCGTTTCGATCATCTCTGGTTAGCGAGGAAACCCCGCCGTTCACGGCGGGGAGGAAAGGCGACTGCGAAGGAGGTGAGCGACTCTCCAGCGTCCCGCGCTCCCGGGTGTACGACGCGGTCGACCGACTTCACCGCCGGGGACTGGTCGACGTCCAGCGGTCCGACCCGCGAGAGTACCGGGCGATATCGAAGGACAAGGCCTTCGAGGTACTCCGAGACGACTACGAGTCGACGCTGGAGGCGGCCGACAAGGTGATGAGCGGGCTGAGCCGGTCCGAGAACCTAGAGGAGTCCGGCACGTGGGCGATCGCCGATCAGGACCACGTGTCGAACCGGATCGCGACGCTCGCGGAGGACGCCGAGGGCGAGGTTTACACTCTCGTCGCCGACGACCGGACGGTCGACCCGGAGTTCTCCGAACCGCTCTCCGCCGCCTGTGACCACGGCATCGACGTTCCGGCGGAGGTCCCGTCCGAGGACGCGAAAGAGACGATCGAAACGTCAGCGCCCGTAGCGAACGTGGCCGTGACGGAGTCGGCGAGTGACCCGGCGCGGACGGGGTCGAAGTGGCTGGGACGAATGGTGACGGTGGACCGGTCATCGGTGTTGCCGAGCGGCGTTTCGGAGGGTTCCCTCCCGGGCGAACTGGAGGGGACCGCTATCCGGGCGAGCGGACAGGACCACGGCCTGGTCGTCGGGACCCATCACCTACTCGGAGCGTATCGACGCCGGGGACGTCTTCGATACCGAGTGGTAGCGATACCGATCGCGGTCGCAGAGGTGAAGTCTATATAAACACGTGTTACCTCCTGAACAGGAGAGCCTATGGCGACCGGATCCGACGCGGGCGGGATACCCGAGATGTTCGGAAAGAGCGCCGACTGCGGGACGATATACCCGGTTCAGGCGACCGACGACGGCGAGTTGCGCCCGGTCGGAACGGACGGGGCCTGTAGTCCCGGGAACGACGGGTTCGTGTCGCCGGCCGAACGGTAACTCCCGGCGAGCGGTCCGCGCCGCCGAGAGGACCCCCGGAACTGCACGCCGCCGCGGGTGTGAGTGCGGGAGTGAAAACAGCGCTTATGTGCGTCGGGGTGGACTTTAGTCATACACGAGAGGTCGTACACTGTGCGTCTCTCCGGAAGACTTGCACCGTCTCGGCGGACCCGTCGGTGACGGCCGGGAGCGCACCCATGCCCCACCTCGTGTTGTCCAACTATGTCCAACCACGCGCGCCAACGGTCTCCGAGCGAACCGGTCGACGTGCTCCTGACGCCGAGACGACGCTCCACGTCGTCCGCGACGGTGACGCCGCTGTCGAGCGCCTGACGCGACGGGACGGGGACGACCCGGGGGCGTCACCGGACCTCGCGCTAATAAACCTAGATCTCCCCGGGAGAGACGGGTGCGAGGTCCTCGAAGCGATCAGAGACGACCCCGAACTCGGCCGCCTGCCGGTGATAATGTTCACCGGATCCGAGGAAAGGGACGACATCGCCCAGTGCTACGACGCCGACGCGAACGCCTACCTCTCGAAGCCGACGGGACCCGACGAGTTCACCGCTCTGGTGGCGGCGCTCGAGCAGTTCTGGTTCGGACAGGCACACCTCCCGCCGGTCTCGACGTGACGGCCGCGGTTCCGCCGGAGCGGGTCGGCGAGAGAACGGCGTCGACGGTCAGTCGGACGCCCCGTTAGCGTGGCGGTCGGCCCGCGACGGCGGCGGGAACTGCTGGTCGGCGGGGGCGTCCGGGTCGGGCGTCCGCGGCAGGACACAGCGCGCGGCTTCGCGGTTGACGTGTCGGTAGTGGTCCGGGGTGTTCGCGAGCGGATGGGCCGGGTTCTGCTCGCTCCGGATGCGGGCCGCCCTGACCTCGTCGAACCGCGAGAGGCGGGCGCGGATACCGCGCCAGTGGTTCTCGCTCGCGCCCGGGATCGAGTACGGGCGCGGCGGCTCGTTGTCCGGGTGACGGGCGGCGAGCACCGCGGCGTTGACGTTCTCGGCGAGGTCGTCGTGGTCGAGCAACAACCCGACGCGGGCGTTCGGCGGCGCGCGGGCAGCGAGGACGTCGAGGCCGAGATGGAGCGCGCGGTACTCGGCGACGTTGTTGTCCGGTGGGCTGTCCGGAACGGAGAGCCGCGTCACTTTCGTCCCGTCGCGAGTCTCGATGACGACGCCGAGTCCGCCCGGATCCGAGGCTCTGAACGATCCGTCGGTTGCCACGTAGAAGTCCCGGTGGTGGGTTTCGGGCGGATGAGCGATGTGCGGCGTCGGTGACTCGTCGAAGAGATCCCGCAACGCGGGCCGGCCATGAACGGCCATACTCGTGTTCCGATATTCATGAACTTAAAGACACTGGTGGGTTGGTATCGCCTGTCACGATACGGCCCCGTATCGCCGTTCCCTCGGGGGATGCACCACCATCTATATAAAACCCAGGCGCAATGTATGGTCCATGTCACGTGATACCGGATCGCCTGTGGGGCGACGACGCTTCCTGAAGATGGCCGGCGGTACCGCCGCCGCCGTCTCGCTCGCGGGCTGTGGTAGCGACGGCGAGGGCGGAGACGGCGACGGCGGCGGAACGGACGACGGCAACGACAGCGACGGCGGCGACGAGGGCGACGAGATGCAGGAGGAGTTCGAGGTGCGGATCACGCAGGGCCAGATGCCGTCCGGACTCGACCCGCACGACCACCGCGAGACGCCGACCGACGTCGTGATGCTCCACGCCTACGAGGGCGTGCTGAGCCGCGACGCGCAGGGCGCGGTCGTCGAGAAGCTCGCGACGGAGTACGAACGCGTCGAGGACGGCCACGTCCGTTTCTCGGTCCGCGAGGACGTCCAGTTCCACAACGGTGACGACCTCACCCCCGAGGACGTCGCGTACAGCATCAACCGCATCGTGCAGGAAGACGTCGGCTTCGCCAGTCCCCAGCGCGACCAGTTAGCGGGCGTCACGGGCGCGGAGGCGGCCGACGACGAGCGCGCGGTCGACGTGATGTCCGACGGCCTCAACCCGGTCGTCTTCCAGGAGTTCGCGACGTACTGCGACGTCATGCAGCAGTCGTGGGTCGAGGACCGCTCCAAGGACGACGTCGGCAAGGAGATGAACGGCACCGGCCCGTTCGTTCTCGAGGACTACAGCGAGGACGAGGAGGTCGTCATGAGCCGGAACGAGGACTACTGGCGGGACCCGGCGGACGTCTCGGACCTCACCTTCACCGCGGCGGAAGAGGCCAGCACGCGAGTGAACCAGCTCCTCAACGAGGAGACCGACGTAGTGGTCAACGTGCCGCCCCAGGAGGTCGGCCGCATTCAGGGCGACGACGTCACCCGCATCGCCGCCGCGCCGAGTACGCGGGTCATCTACAACGCGATGCGTTACGACGTCGAGCCGTTCGACAGTCAGGAGTTCCGGCAGGCGATGAACTACGCGGTCGACCTCGAGAGCATCGTCAGCAACGTCCTGGACGGGTTCGGAGAACGGACCGGCCAGCCGACGCTCGACGGGTTCGTGGGCTACAACTCGGACGTCGATCCCTACCCGTACGACCCGGAGCAGGCCGAACAGCTCGTCGAGGAGAGCGGCTACGCGGGCGCGGAGATCGAACTCCACACCCCGGTGGGCCGGTACCTGAAGGATCTGGAGATCGCCCAGGCCGTCGCCGGCTTCATCGACGAACTCGACAACGTCTCCGCGTCGGTGAACCAGCGCGACTTCGGCGCGCTCGTCGACGAGTTGCTGACCGGGAACATCGAGGACAAGTCACCACCGACGGCGCGCTCTCCAGCTACAGCGACGAGGAGGTGGACCGGATGATGGCGGAGGCGAGCTCGCAGGCGGCCGAGGAGCGCGAACAGACCATACAGGAGCTCAACGCGATGCTCCACGAGCGCGCGCCGTGGATATACCTGAACCGGCAGTACAGCGTCTACGGGGCGAGCGAACGGGTCGAGTGGGAGGCCCGGAGCGACGAGCGGATCGACGCCTACGAGATGTCCCCGAAGTAACCGAATGTCCCTCGCCCGGTTTCTCCTCAAACGGACGCTACAGGGGCTGTTCGTCATCTGGGGCGTCGTGACCGTCGTCTTCGGTCTGCGGTTCATCTCGCCGGGCGACCCCGCGAACGTGCTGTTGCCCCCCGACGTGAGCGAGGGCACCCGCCAGCAGGTGGTCGCCGAACTCGGCCTCGACAAGCCGCTGTACGTACAGTACGTGGACTACATCGCCGGTCTCCTCACCGGCGATATGGGCATGTCGCTGGTGACGAGGACCGATGCCAGCGGCCGCATCCTCGGGAAACTCCCGGCGACGCTCGAACTCGCCGTCGCCGCGACCGTCGTCGCGGTCGTCATCGCGGTCCCGCTCGGCGTCGTCAGCGCGACGCGGCGACACCAGCCCGCCGACTACGGGGCGACGGTGTTCTCGCTGGCGGGGATCAGCACGCCGAACTTCTGGCTCGGCATCATGCTGATCATCGTCCTCGCGGTCCAGTTGAACCTCTTTCCGACGAGCCGTCGGCCCGTCGGAATCGACGACGCGTTCGCGCACCTGGTCGCCTTCCAGTTCGGGCTGGCGTGGAGCGAACTGACGACGTGGCTCTGGCACGTCACGCTCCCCGCGATCACGCTCGGGACGTACTTCACCGCGCTCATCACGCGGCTCACCCGGAGCGGGATGCTCGAAGAGCTGGGGCAGGGGTACGTCCGCGCCGCGCGGGCGAAGGGGCTGCCGGAGACGCTGGTGCGGTACAAGCACGCGCTCCGGAACACGCTGATCCCGATCATCACCGTCGTCGGCCTCCAACTGGGGACGCTCATCGGCGGGGCCGTCATCACCGAGGCGGTGTTCAACTGGCCCGGCCTGGGGACGCTGATCATCAACGGCATCCAGGCCCGGGACTGGCCGGTCGTACAGGGCTCTATCATCGTCATCGGCGTCGGCTTCGTGGTCCTCAACATCCTCGTCGACGCCCTCTACGCCTACGTGAATCCGCAGGTGACCTATGATTGACCGACTACGACTCCTCGGACGCGCGCTCGAACGGGGCGTCTCGCCGCGCACCCTTCGAAACCTCCGTCGCGAACTGCGCCAGTCGGCGCTGGCGAAAGTCGGCATCGTCATCGTGTTGTTCATGGTCGCGATGGCGGCGTTCGCGCCGCTTTTCGCTCCCCACGACCCGACGCAACAGAACCTGGGCGAATCGCAGAACCCGCCGCTCGGATTCAGCACCCAGGAAACCGAGGAGGTGTCCGTACAGGAAAACGGGAGCGTCGTCATCGAGAACGGGACGCCGAAGACCGAGGAGCGAACGGTGTATCAGAACGCCTCGCTCGCTCATCCGCTCGGCACCGACGCGAACGGCCGCGACATCCTCTCGCGGGTCGTCTACGGCGCTCGCACGTCCATGCTCGTCGGCATCCTCGGGACGCTGCTGGCCGCCGTGGTCGGCGTCACCGTCGGCCTCACCGCCGGCTACTACGGCGGCCGAGTTGACGACGCACTGATGCGCGGGGCCGACATCATGCTCGCGTTCCCGTCGCTGGTCCTCGCCATCGCTCTCGTCGGGGTGTGGGGAACCGCGGCGAAGCGGATACCGGACCCCATCGTCACCTCCGGCCTCTCGGAGACGATGCGGCCGATGGTGGGGTGGGAGACGGGGATGCCCGAGAGCATCGTAATACCGGGTACCGTCGTCATCGTCGTCGCGCTGGTGAACTGGGTGTGGTTCGCCCGGGTCGCGCGCGGCGAGGCGCTGTCGCTCCGGCAGGAGGAGTACGTCAAGGCGGCGCGCGCGCTGGGCGCGAGCGACCGCTACATCATCGCCAGGCACGTCCTGCCCAACGCCATCACCCCGATCATCGTGCTCGGGACGATACAGGTGGCGGCGATCATCCTGCTGGAGAGCGCGCTGTCGTTCCTCGGGTTCTCCGGCACGTCGCTGTCCTGGGGCTTCGACATCGCGCTGGGGCGGCAGTACCAGTCGACGTCGTGGTGGATCGCGGCGATGCCCGGCCTCGCGATCGTCCTCACCGTCGTCGGCCTGAACCTGCTCGGCGACTGGTTGCGCGACGCGCTCGACCCGGACATCGGCGGGGAGGGAGGTGTCTGACGTGACCGACCCGATACTCGAGGTCCGCGACCTCTCGACCCGCTTTTTCACGGAGTCGGGGCAGGTCAACGCCGTTGAGTCCGTCAGCTTCGACGTCGGCGAGAGCGAGGTGTTCGGCGTCGTCGGCGAGAGCGGGTCCGGCAAGAGCGTCACCGCGCTTTCCGTCGTCGACCTCGTGGAGTCGCCCGGCGAGGTGACAAGCGGCGAGATCCGGTACCGCAACGCCGACCTCGCCGACAGCGTCGCCGACGACCACCCCGAGGCCGTGGACGGCGACCACGTCGACGTCCGCCGGTTGCCCTCGCGGGTGCGACGGACGCTCCGCGGCCCCTCGTTCAGCATGATCTTCCAGGACCCGATGAGCAGCCTGAACCCCTCGCTCACCGTCGGCGAGCAGATCGCCGAGGCGGTCGAGGTCCAGCGCCGGGCGTCGTCGGATCCCCGGTCGACCCGCTCGCGAACGCAGGGGTTCGGTCTCGGCGACCTGCTCGTCGGAACGGTCTTCGACTCGCGGGAGTTCGTCACCGCCGAAAGCCGCGAACGCGCGGTCGAACTGCTCGACCAGGTCGGCATCCCCGACCCCGAGGAGCGCGCCGACGAGTACCCCCATCAGTTCTCCGGCGGGATGCTCCAGCGCGCGATGGTCGCGCAAGCGCTCGCCGGCGAACCGGACGTGCTCATCGCGGACGAACCGACGACGGCGCTGGACGTCACCATTCAGGCCCAGATACTGGACCTGCTGCGGGACCTGCAGGACGATATCGGGATGAGCGTGTTGATGATCACCCACAACCTCGGCGTCATCGCGCGGATGTGCGACCGCGTCGGCGTGATGTACGCCGGCGAGATCGTCGAACGCGGCACCTTGGAGGACGTGTTCGACCGGTCCGTCCACCCGTACACCGAGGGCCTGCTCGGGAGCGTCCCCGACCTCGACGACCCCGCGCCGCGGTTGAACCCCATCGAGGGGAACGTCCCGGACCTGTACGACTCGGAGATGGGCGACCGGTGTTACTTCGCCGACCGCTGCCCGAAGGCGATGGAGTCGTGTCTCGAACACCCGCCGGAACTGCCCGCAGACGGAGAGGACGGCCACCTCGCGCGATGCGTCCTCGCCGAGCGACCGTACGACCCGAACGAAGCGTTACCGGACGACTACTTCGCGGAGGAAGCCGATGACTGACCGACTGCTCTCCGTCGACGGTCTGGAGAAACACTACTACGAGCAGGATACCCTCGTCGACCGCCTGCTCGGCAACGACCCCGTGAGCGTGCAGGCCGTCGACGGCGTCTCCTTCAGCATCGAGCGCGGGGAGACGCTGGGTCTGGTCGGCGAGTCCGGCTGCGGCAAGTCGACGACCGGCGAGACGCTGCTGTGTCTGCGGGAGGCGACCGGCGGCGGCGTCACGTTCGACGGCGGATCGGTGTTCGAGATGGACGACGCGGAACTGACCGAGTTCCGCAAGCGCGCCCAGATAGTCTTTCAGGACCCCTTCTCCTCGCTCGACCCGCGGATGACCGCTGGCGACATCGTCACCGAACCGCTCCGGATCCACGACATCGGCACCGGCGAGGAGCGCGAGGAGCGGGCCGCCGAACTGCTCGAACGCGTCGGCCTCTCGGCCGAGCAGCGCGGTCGATACCCGAGCGAGTTCTCCGGCGGTCAGCGCCAGCGGATCGGCATCGCGAGGGCGCTCGCGCTGGAACCGGAGTTCGTCGTGCTCGACGAACCGGTGTCGGCGCTGGACGTCTCCGTGCAGGCCCAGATCCTCAACCTGCTGGAGGACCTCCAGGACGAGTTCGACCTGACATACCTGTTCATCGCCCACGACCTCTCCGTGGTCAGGCACATCTGCGACCGCGTCGCCGTCATGTATCTCGGCAAGGTCGCCGAGATCGGTCCGACCGACGAGATCTTCGAGGAGCCAGAACACCCCTACACCCGGGCGCTCTTGGAGAGCGTCCCCCGGGCCTCGACGGACGAGCAGAGGCGGAGCGTCGACACGCTGGAGGGCGACGTGCCGTCGCCGCGGAACCCGCCGAGCGGGTGTCGGTTCCGCACGCGCTGCCCGAAGGTGATACCGCCGGAGGACGTCCGTATCGACCAGGACGACTACCGCGCGATCATGACCGTCCGCGAGCGGATCGAGGGCGACGAGGTCCCCGTCGAGAGCGTCCGAGAAGAGACCGGTGAGGACGCGCCGCCCGACGCCGTCGCCGAGGCCGTCCGCGACCGCGAACTCGACCGGTCGCTCCCGTCTCCGCACGACGAGCGGGTTCAGGAGGCGTTCGAACTGCTCGCCGCGGGGAGCCGTGTGGACGCCGCCGGCCTGCTCCGCGCACACTACGAGAGCGTCTGCGAGCGCGTCGTGCCGGTGGTACAGGAGCGCCCGCACGCCACGGCGTGTCACCTCTACGAACAGCCGCGAGACCCACCGGAGGAACTGGTCGAGCGGCCCGCCGGTCCGGAGGCCCGGTCCGACGACTGAGGCCGCCGACGCGTCGCGAGCGGCCGACGCCGGTCCTGCTGGCCCCGCATCCGGCGACCACTCCGGCGATCGTGTTGCGGATCGAAACCTTGAGTCGGATGGGTGCGAAACGGGCACTGTGAGCCGTTATCGGAACCTGTCGCTGTTCGTGCTGCTCGCCGCCGCGTGGGGGACGGCGTTCATGGCGATCAAGGCCGGACTGGAGTACTTCCCGCCGGTGCTTTTCGCCGCCGTCCGCTACGACATCGCCGGCGTGTTGATGCTCGGCTACGCCGCCTACGTCGTCGACGACCCCTTCCCGCGAGGGCGCGGGCAGTGGGCGCTCGTCGGGGTCGGGTCGGCGCTGCTCATCGCCGCCTACCACGCCTTCCTCTTCATCGGCGAACTGAACACGACCAGCGCCGCGGCTGCCGTCATCGTCTCGCTCTCACCCGTGCTAACGACCGGGTTCGCGCGACTGCTCCTGCCGGGCGAGCGGCTGACTACGGCGGGCGTCGCCGGCCTCCTGCTCGGCCTGCTCGGCGTCGCCGTCCTCGCGCAACCCGACCCGTCGGACCTGCTCGCGGACGACGTGGTGGCGAAACTGCTCGTGTTCGCCGCGGCCGCGTCGTTCGCGCTCGGGAGCGTCCTCACCCGGCGCATCGACGCCGAGATGCCGGTCGAGACGATGGAGGCGTGGTCGATGGTCGGCGGTGCGTTGCTGATGCACGCCCTGAGCGCGCTGCTGCCGAGCGAGTCGCTCGCGGACGTGGCGTGGACGCTGGAGGCGATCGCGGCGCTCGCGTACCTCTCGGTCGTGGCGAGTGCGCTCGGCTTCCTGGTCTACTTCGACCTGCTGGAGCGGCTCGGCCCCATCGAGATCAACCTCGTGTCGTACGTCGCGCCGGTGTTCGCGGCGGTGTCCGGGTGGATGTTCCTCGACGAGGTCATCGGCGCACCGACGGTCGGCGGCTTCCTCGTCATCTTCGCCGGGTTCGTCCTGATCAAGCGCCGGGCGCTGCTGGAGGAGTTCGACTGGCTCCGGCGGTCGCTCGCGGAGTGACCGGGGTCCGAAGAGTCACTCGCCGACCGGTGGGCCGGCGGGACCGTTCGTCGGGCGTTACTCGCTGTTGTGCGGGTGACCGACGAGCAGGGCCACGAGGTTCAGCGCGAGGAGGCCGAGGAAGGTGAAGGTCTCGGAGGGGCCGTGTAACCCCTGCAGGAGGAGGGGAACGTGGAGGAACGGCAGAGCGACGGCCATCCAGAAACTCACCATCCGGATCGGGGTCGCGAGGGAGTCGACGCCGAGACGGTCGCGAACGACCTCGCCTCGGCGACTGTTCTCCCCGGCCTCGGTGGTTGCTTGCTCGTTGCGCACTGGTGAGGGACTTGACATTGTGGGCGCGGCTAGTCACACGTACGTCAGACAACCACATATAACCATCCGAGTGTTCATTTTATTTCACCACTCTTCACCGTAATTACCAGCTTCTTACTACGTTTCAGAACGGGACGAGATCGACCGAGACAGTTCACAACAGTGACAGAGCTAGTCAGCGTCGACCGTCTTTATTCCGACGTCTCGTTCGACGCGGTGACTGTTATCGGCTCTCCGAGAGTGTCGTCGGGAGAAACCGTCGACTGCCGGTAGTCGCCGGGTTTCGCGTCCGCGGGTATCGCGACGTCGAAGGTCACCGTCGCCGATTCGCCCGGGTCCAGCGCCACGCGTTCCTCGGCGAGGGTCCGCCCGTCGAACCGGTACTCGACCACTTCGTCGCCGGGGTCGTTCCCGTCGTTGGCGACCGTAACCGCGGCCGTGACGTTCTCGCCGGCCTCGGCCTCGGGCGGGGCCTCGAACGACGAGAGCGAGTACGCCGGCCCGCGGACCGTAACGATCTCGCTCGCCGCATCGAACGTTTCGGTCGCCGAGTCCCGGCGGTCCCCGCGGACGATGACTCTGCCGGGGTCCGAGACGGTCGGGGCGACGGTCCCGTTCGCGTCGGTCCGGTAGTCGGTGCCGTTGACCGTCACCGTCCCGTCGACGCCCGCGCCGGTGTCCGTCCGCGTCAGGGTGAACCGCACCGTCTCGCCTTTCGGCACGGAGGACCGGTTCGCCGCCAGCGAGAGCGAGACCGGTCGCCGGGAGACCGAGAGCGTCCGTTCCGCGGTCCGGAACGTGACCGCCGGCGTGTCGGCCGCGGTCGCCGTCAGCGGGAGGTCGCCGACCGCCTCGACGGTCACGTTGACGCGGCCGTCGCCGTCCGTCGAGTAGGTCTCGCCGTCGGCGGTGACGGTCGCGTCGGCCGGACCGCCGGTGTCGCCTCGCGTGACCCGCACGGGGATCGGTTCGTGGGCGACCGGGTCGTCCGACTCGACGGCGACCGAGAGCGATGCCGTCCGACGCGTCACGGAGACCGGGACGCTGCTGCCGTTGAACCGCCGCGTCGGGGTCTCCGCCTTGTGAGCGACGGCGGCGAAGTCGCCCGCGCGGTCGAGCGCGACGACCGCGACCCCGCTCTCGTCCGTGGCGTAGCGACTCCCGGCGACCGACACGGTGGCGGAGACGCCGTCCTCGCCGTCCGTCACGGAAAATCGGACCGCGTCACCGGCCGTGACGTTCGTCGCGTTCGCCCGCAGGGTCAGGTCGGTTACGTACCGTTCGACGACGACGGTGCGACGCGTCTCGACGAACTGCGTGTCCTCCCCCGAAGCGGTCGCCGTGACGACGTGTTCGCCGCCGCCGTCGAACCTGACGACGACCGACCCGTTATCGTCGGTCGCATACGTCCGGCCGTCGACTCGCACCGAGGCGTCCGGGACCGGCGTACCGTTGACCCGCGTGACGGTCATCGCGACGGCGTCGCCGGGACGGACGGGGGACCGATTGGCGGCGACGCGGAGTTCGACCGCGTTCGGCGACGGCCCGCCGTCGCCGAGGTCGAGGACCGGGAAGGCGGGCTGGTTGCTCTCGTTGCCTGCGAGCACTCCGGTGCCGCCGAACCCGGCTACCATGGCGACGAGCGCCGCGAAGACGATGGCGAGCAGAACGAGGACGGTCGGGTCGCGGAGCGCGCTGTAGGAGCTATCCCCGTCGGTGAGCACGTCCTCCTCGGGGTCGCCGGGCGATGGTCCGTTCACGGCGGTAGTTACAGTCCGCGTATGTATCAAGAGGTTAAAACGGTTGTCCTCGTGCGGCGGCAGAGGGCGGGGAGAAATCGGGAGTCGGCGGCGCGCTACTGGAAGCCGATGCGGCCGCCGGTGCGGTCGCGGTCCGGCTTGGCGGTGCCGCCCTTGAACTCCTCTTCCATGCGCTCGTAGTAGTCGAGGATCTCCTCGGTGATCGTCGGCCGGACGTTCTCGATGGCCTTGCGGAAGTGGCGCATCTCGACGTCCTCGGCCTCGTCGTTCTCGCGGAGCGCCTCGATGGCGGCCTCGCGGGCGATGCTCTCCAGGTCGCTCCCGACGTAGCCGTCGGTGATGTCCGCGATCTCCCGCAGGGACACGTCGGCGGCAAGCGGCGTGTCGCCGGTGTGGATGTTGAGGATCTGCTCGCGGCCCTCGACGTCCGGCTGGCCGATCATCACCATCCGGTCGAACCGCCCGGAGCGGATCAGCGCCGGGTCGATCATGTCCGGCCGGTTGGTCGCGCCGATGACCATGACGTCTTCCATGTCCTCCAGCCCGTCGAGTTCCGTGAGTAGCTGGTTGACGACGCGCTCGCTGACGTTACTGCCCATGTCGCCGCCGCGGCTGGGCGCGAGGCTGTCGAGTTCGTCGAAGAAGATCACCGTCGGGGACACCTGCCGGGCCTTCCGGAAGGTCTGGCGGATCGCCTTCTCCGACTCGCCGACCCACTTCGACAGCAGTTGCGGGCCGCGGACGCTGATGAAGTTGGCGTTGGTCTCGTTGGCTACCGCCTTCGCCATCAGCGTCTTCCCGGTGCCGGGCGGGCCGTACAGCAGGACGCCGCTCGGCGGGTCGATGCCGAGTCGGTCGAACTTCTCCGGCGAGGAGAGCGGCCACTCGACGCTCTCTTGCACCTGCGCTTTCGCGGTTTCGAGTCCCCCGACGTCGTCCCACGAGATCTTCGGGAGCTCGACTAGCACCTCCCGCATCGCGCTCGGTTCGACCTCGTTGAGCGCGCCGCGGAAGTCCTCGCGCTTGACGATCATCCGGTCGATGAGGCTCGGCGGGATGTCCTCCTCGTCCAAGTCGATCTCGGGGAGGTAGCGACGCAGCGCCTTCATCGCGGCCTCCTTCGTCAGGCTCTCGATGTCCGCGCCGACGAAGCCGTGGGTTTCGTCGGCGAGGTGACCGAGGTTGACGTCGTCCGACAGCGGCATGCCGCGGGTGTGGATCTGGAGGATCTCCTCGCGGCCCATCTCGTCGGGGACGCCGATCTCGATCTCGCGGTCGAAGCGGCCGGGGCGGCGGAGCGCGGGGTCGACGGAGTCGACGCGGTTCGTCGCCGCGATGACGATGACCTGCCCCCGCGATTCGAGGCCGTCCATCATCGTCAGCAGTTGCGCGACGACCCGGCGCTCGACCTCGCCGGTTACGTCCTCGCGTTTGGGCGCGATGGAGTCGAGTTCGTCGATGAAGATGATCGACGGCGACTCCTCGGTCGCGTCCTCGAAGATCTCGCGCAACTGCTGTTCGGACTCGCCGTAGTACTTGGAGATGATCTCGGGGCCGGCGATGGAGAAGAAACTCGCAGAGGTCTCGTTGGCAACGGCCTTGGCGAGCAGGGTCTTCCCCGTGCCCGGTGGGCCGTGCAGAAGCACGCCCTGCGGCGGCTCTATCCCCAGCTTCTTGAAGATCTGGGGGTGTTTCATCGGGAGTTCGACCATCTCCCGCACCCGCTGGATCTCGGACTGGAGGCCGCCGATGTCCTCGTAGGTGATCCCGCCCCCGGTCTTCTCGAACCCGCTGATCGGCTCCTCGCGGAGTTCGACGTCGGTGTCCTCGGTGATGAGGACGACGCCCTCGGGCTCCGTCTCGACGGCGATGAGCGGGATCGCCTGGCCCGGCGAGCGCATGAACGGGTGGTTCGTGCTCGACATGACGGGCACGATGTCGCGCTCGACGACCGGCCGTTTCAGGATCTGTCGTTTCACCATGCCGGCGGCGTCGCTACCGAACTGGACGCTCGCCTCCTCCGGCGGCGCAAGCACCAGTGAGTCGGCCTTCGTCGCCTCGGCCTTTCGGATCGTCACGCGCTCGCCGATGCCGACGTCGGCGTTCTGGCGAGTGAACCCGTCGATGCGGACGGTGTCCGTGTTCCAGTCCTGCCGGTCGGCGCGCCACACCTTCGCGGCGGTGGTGTCTGCCCCCTCTATCTCGATGATGTCACCCGGACTCAGCTTCAGATGGAGGAGCGTGTCCGGGTCGAGGCGTGCGATACCGCGCCCCGAGTCGTTCGGGTACGCCTTTGCGACCTCTAGTTGGACTTCATTCATGATTTCACACTGGCTGGGATGGT
The DNA here is from genome assembly GCA_003023565.1 of Halobacteriales archaeon QS_9_68_17. Taxonomy (GTDB): domain Archaea; phylum Halobacteriota; class Halobacteria; order Halobacteriales; family Natronoarchaeaceae; genus Halostella. The sequence continues at coordinate 33,759 of PXSA01000034.1, read as the reverse complement.
TGGAAGTCGGACGCCGGTGCCGATATGTCTTTTGTTATGGGAGGTCATCCCCGATCGCCCTCGCGTCTAGTGTCACGTGTTACCATTCGCTGGTGAGTGTGGCAGGTACATAGGCGTAACGCTCGCGGACCCGAAGCTTAAGCCGCCGTCGCTTCTCAGGGCATGCTATGCGAACACTCGCGTTCGACGGGCGGACGGGAGCGAGCGGTGACATGGTCCTCGGCGCGCTCGTCGCCGCCGGGGCCGACCCCGCCGTCCTCGCCCCCGTCGAAGACGCCCTCGACGTCGAATACGCCGTCGAGGAGGCCATGGAGAACGGTATCGCGGCGACGAACGTCCGCGTGCTGGCGCCCGGCGCGGACGACTCCGACCACGGTCCGGGCGATCATCACTCCCACGATTCGAACCGAGCGGACGAGCACGACGATTCCGCTCGCGAACACGACCACAGTCACGGTCACGACCACGGCCGTTCCCATGACCGCGGTCACGACGACTCTCACGACAACGGCCGTTCCCGCGATCGCGGTCACGACCACACCCCGACCGCCGAGGGGCAGGGGCCGCTCCGAACGTACACGGAAGTCGTCGACATCGTGGAGGGGATGGACCTCCCCGACGCAGTCGTCGCGGACGCGACCGCGGTGTTCGAGACCCTCGGCGAGGCGGAAGCGGCGGTCCACGGCACCGACCTTTCGGAGACGCATTTCCACGAGGTGGGCGCGGACGACGCCATCGCCGACGTCGTCGGCGCGGCGCTACTGCTCGACGACCTCGGCGTCGACCGGGTGCTCGCGACGCTGGTGCGGACCGGCGGCGGAACCGTCGAGATGAGCCACGGCGTCTACCCGGTGCCCGCGCCGGCCGTCGTCGAGATCGTCGAACGCGCGGACTGGGCGGTTCGGGGCGGCCCCGTCGAGCGGGAACTGCTCACGCCGACCGGCGCGGCGGTCCTCGCGCACTTCGCGGAGGGCGTCGCGGACCTCCCCGCGCTCGACGTGACCGGGTCGGGCTACGGCGCGGGCGGGTACGACCTCGGCGACCGCCCGAACGTCCTGCGGGCGCTGGTCGGCGAGGAGCGCGAGGACGCGAGCCACGGGGGCGACGGGACGGTCACCCACGCCGACGGGGGCGAGGGCCGACTCGTCCGCGACGACGTGGCCGTGCTGGAGACGAACGTCGACGACATCGCCCCCGAGGTACTCGGGAGCCTCCAGGAGACGCTGGCGGAGGTCGGCGCGCGCGACGTGACTATCGTCCCGACGACGATGAAGAAGTCCCGGCCGGGGCACCTCGTGAAGGTGGTCGCGAAACCCGGGGACGCGGAGGCCGTCGCGCGCCGCCTCGCGGAGGAGACGGGGACGCTCGGCGTCCGCGAGGGCGGCGCGACCCACCGCTGGATCGCGGAGCGCGCCGTCGAGACGGCGACGCTCTCGGTCGGCGGCGAGGAGTACGGGGTGTCGGTGAAAGTCGCCAGCGACGACGCGGGCGAGGTGTACGACGTGAGCGCCGAGTACGACGACGCCCTCGCGGTGGCCCGCGAGACGGGGCTGGCGCTCCGCGAGGTGCTGCGGCGGGCGGAGAGCGCTGTCAAAGAATAGAGACGGACGCGGTCGCCGGCTACTCGGACTCCGGTTCGTCGTTCGTCGTCGGGTCGGCCGGACCGACGCCCGCCGGGCCGCCGCCGGGCTGCTCGGTCAGGAACGAGAACTCGCCCGTCCCGTCAGGAGCCTCGCCCTGGGTCCAGGGTTTCTCCGGGTCCTCGTGTGGGTCCCGCGCCGTCGACATGAACGAGTAGTTGAACTCCTGGTTCTCCTTCTCCTGCGGGAAGCTCGCCGGGACCGGCAGGTGGTCGTCGAACGTGTTCAGCACCTCCAGCCACTGGTTCTGGTGCATCGTGTCGCGGGCGATGAGGTAGGCGAGCATGTCCTTCATCCCCTCGTCGTTCGTGTACTCGTACAGCCGGGTCGCCAGCAGGCGGCCCGTCGACTCGGCCATCACGTTCGCGTACATGTCGGCCGCGAGGTTGCCCGACGCGACGATCCAGCTCCCATCGAACGGCACACCGTTGCTGTCGACCGGCATCGCGGACAGCCCCGACGAGAGGAACTGCCGCGGGTTCTGCCCCGTCATCGCCGCGGCGACGGCGGCGTCCTCCGCGGCTTCCTCGCGGACTCCTCGGCGGCCGTCTCCATCAGCATGTGCCGGAAGTCGCTGTGCTCCTCCGGAAGCGCCCACGCCTGGAACATGTACTGCATCGCGACGCGCATCTCCCCCTCGGCACCGCCGATAGCCTGCTGGAGCAGCTTCGCGAAGTGTGGGTCCGGCTCCTCGACTTCTACCTCGTACTGTAGTTCATCGTTCTGAAAGAACATTTCGTGACCCCCGAACGTTATAGCGACGAGCAGGCAAATAAACTCCAGGAGAAGAAAAGCAAATGACTGATCGGATGGAAAGAATGTGTTCTGTAAAGCGTAGAAAACGACCGGACAGGTACGTCTCGCCGACCGGTCCGTACCTTTATCGCGCCGTCGGTAGGGAGTCGCGTGCGGTGATTCAGAATGGGAGATCATCACTCCGATGCGACACTCGCGTCGTCACGTCGAACGTTCGTGAAAGCGGGGACGCTCGTCTCCACGGGGCTGGCTCCGGGAGCGGCGGCCGCCGACACGACGGAACCAGCGGAAGAGGCCGAAGAAAGGAGGGACCTCGACGCGGCGATGCGTCACTACCAGTTCGAGCCCGAGACGAGGGTCCGCGTCCTATCGAGCGACCTACAGTGGCAACCCGGCGACGTTCGTGGGCGCGGTCGACCCTACCGGACCAACGTCGTCGAGTACGTCCCGGGACGGTCGTACCGGACGTTCCTGTTCACCGCGCCCGAGGCGCTGGCGGAGAACGGAGTACCGCCTCAGCGAACCCGACGAGGGGGCGGTCACCGGACCGCTGGCCGCCGTCGCGCTCGACCCGGTCGACTGATCACCCGCTCCGGTGCTCGTCCAGCGCCTCGTCGATGGTGAGTTCGCCGCTGGCGACCCGCCGGGCGAGGTCCTCGTCGATGGCCCGGTTCTCGCTCGACTGTTCGCGCGAGCGGTCCTTGATCACCGTCAGTTCGCCCTCGGTCGGTTCGACCTCGCGGTCGTCGACCACCTCGCCCTCGATGCGGGCGATGTTGACCGCCGCCAGCACGTCGCCCATCCCGCGCGCGCCGGTGCCGAGATACGGCGTCGTCCCCGCCTCGTCGACGAGTTCGACCCGCACCTCGTCCAGTTCGTCCACGACCGTCGCCCCCTGCAGGCGCGCGCCGTCGCCGACGCGGACGACCGGGTCGGGCGCGTCGGCCACCTCCTCGCGGACCACGTCGACCGCGTCGTCGAGCGGCACGTGAAACGCCGCGATGACGGTCTCGCCGGCCATCACCGCGATCCCGGGGCGCGTACCGGGGTCGACGCCGACGACGGTGCGCCCGCCCTCGCCGCGGACGGCGTCCAGCGCCGACTCGACGGCGCGGCGCGGGCTGTTCGGGTCCGCGCGTACGACGACCACGTCCTCGGGGATGTCGTCGCCCGCGACGCTCTCGCCGGCCGCCGTGACGATGACCGACGCCCCCTCCGGGAGCGGGTCGCCGGGTTCGATCGTCGTGAACGTCACGCCGCGGTCGCGGAGCTCGTTCACCACGCCGTGGTACAGTTCGAAGTCGGCCGTCGCGACGACTATCACCGATCGGCGTTCGCGGGCGCGAGAAATAAACCCTTCCGCGGACCGGGGGCTTTTTGCCCGGAACGCGTCTACCTCGCGGCGTGAACCACGACTCGCCGATCCCGACCGGCTGCGGCCCCGTCGACGACCTGCTGGACGGCGGGTTCGAACGTGGTACCGTCACGCAAGTGTACGGTCAGCCCGCGGCCGGCAAGACGAACCTCGCGCTCTCGGCCGCCGTGGAGGCGGCCGCCGACGGCGGCCTCGCGGTGCTCATCGACACCGAGGGGCTGTCGCTCGACCGCTTCGGACAACTGGCCGAGGCGCGAGCGGACGGCGGGTCCGTCGAGGCCATCACCTCGAACATCGTCGTCGAGTCCGCCTACGACTTCGACGAGCAGGCCGAGGCCGTGCGGGACGCCGGCGAGTTCGCCGAGGAGGCGGACGTCATCGTCCTCGACAGTGCAACGGGCTTCTACCGGCTGGAGCGGACCGCGGACGGCGACGGCGGCGAGTCCCTTCGGGACGTCGCCCGTCAGGTGACCCATCTGCTGTCGCTGGCGCGCCGTCACGACCTCGGGGTCGTCGTCACCAATCAGGTGTTCACCGACCCCGACAGCGACCGCACGCGCCCGCTCGGCGGCCACACGCTGGAGCACTGGACCGGGACGGTCCTGCGCGTCGACCGCTTCCGGGGCGGGAACCGCCGGGCGACGCTGGAGAAGCACCGCTCGAAGGGTGCCGGCGAGACGGCGACGTTCCGGATCACGGACACCGGTCTCGAAGCGACGGACGAGCCGTAGCCGTTAGGGCCGCTCCCGGCACGGACACACGGGACGGTTGGTGTCGTCGGGCTCGACGATCAGCAGGCTCTCCCGGCAGCGGACACAGGGGTTGCCGACCGCGACTCCGCTCTCCCGCTCGGCGAGCGCGTCGACGGTAGTTCGCAACCGAGTAGGACCTCGGCGTCCGCGACGCGGCGCTCGATCCGACGGATCCGGTCGGCGTCTCGGCCGCAACGACCGGGGTAGACGGGTGGTCCGCCGCGGTTCGGCGTGCCGCGGTCCGGTCGCACGCTGTTCGGCCGTCGTTGGGCGGGGCGTCTCACCACGGAGGCCTACGACGCCCGACGAAAAAGCGGTCCGGACCGCTCCGTTCCCGGACGGAGTCGAACCCCGGCCGCTACAGCTCGCCGAGCTTCCGGAGTAGCTGCCCGCGGTACTCCTCGTCGCTCTGTATCCCCTTCTGTTCGAGAACGTTGCGCTCCAGCTTGTCGAGCGCGACGTGGAACGCCTGCTTGGAGCCGTACCCCTCGCCGCTGCCCATCATCTGGCCGCGGTTCGTCCGCATCCGGGTCTGACAGAGCACGAGCGGCGTGCCCCGAAGCTTCTCCTGGTGCTCCTGGAAGCGGACGTGGGCGTGGCGGACGTGCATCTCGCTGTACTTGCCGGATACCTGCTCGATGCTCTCACGGATGTCCTGCCGGGAGATGGTGTCGAGGAGCTCGATATTGGTGATCTGGACGTCCATGTGCTCCTCCTCGGTGTAGGTCAGCGCCCGGAGCACGTCCGTCTTGGTGAGGACGCCGCCGACGACTCGGTCGTCGTCGTCGGGAGTGACGACCAGCCCGGAGTAGTCGTTGTCGAGCATCCCCTCGACGGCGTCGCGGACGCTTTCGTCGACGGACGTCGTCGCGACGGGGCTGGACATCACGTCGTAGGCGGGGATGTCGAGCATCCGGTCCAGGTCGCCCGCGCGGCCGCCCTTCCCGGTGATGCGCTGCTCGTTGCGCGTGACGAAGTCGATGATGTCGTGGGTGGTGACGACCCCCGAGAGCATCCCGTCGTCGTCGACCACCGGCAGCCGGGAGATGGCGTTCTCACGCATGTGGTTGATCGCCTTCCCGATGCCGTCGTCCTCCGTGATCGTGATGACGTTCTCGGTGTAGATCTGCCCCACGTCGAGCGCGTCGAGGTTCTCGAGCACCGCATTGAGGATGGCGTCCTCGGTGATGATCCCCCACAGTTCGCCGCCCTCGAAGACGGGAGCGACCTTGGTGCCGCCCTCGACGAGCACTCGGGCGGTCTCCCGGATGTCCTCGGTCCGGTCGACCTTGGGCGCGGGCGCGTTCCTGCTGGGCTTGACCAGAACGGCCACCTTCGCGTCGTCTTCGAGGTGGGACTGGAGGAGCTGCCGTTCGCCGACTACCCCTTCGTACTCGCCGTCGCGAGTGACGATGATCCCCTTGGGGTTTTTCTCCTCGAACAGCGACCGGACTTTCCCGAGTCTGGTACTGGCCTCGACTTCGGCGTACTCGCGGGTCGCGATGTCAGCGATATCCATCGTACTCACACGGCGGTCTTCACCGGCAACGGTCTTCAAACTTCTTTCCTTGATAACTGGTGACACACCGTCGTTTAGAGGCCTCCGCCCGTACCGTTGCCCGTGGTCCCCGACATCAGCGTCTTCGGGCCGTACACGTACCTCGTGACGGAGGCGGTCTTCGGGAGCGTCGCCCTCGCGCTGCTCGTTCGCGCGGACGCCGTCCGCCGCGCGGCACGCACCATCGCCGCGCTGTACCCAATCGCCTACGTCTGGGACTGGTACACGCTTCGTGTCGGCGTCTTCTCCATCGAACTCCGGACGGGCGTCGACTTCCTCGGCATCCCGGTCGAGGAACACCTCTTCATGGTCGTCGTGCCGGCGCTGATAATCGGGATGCACGAGACGATCCATGACCCGGAATTTCCCGGAACGTGACGGATGATTCCAGTGAACTACCCCGCCCTGCTCGGCCTTGCGGCCTCGCTGAGGACGGGGCTTCCTGTTTCCACGACGCGCTTTGCAGGAACCGAATCGGTTCCCGTAGGGAGCGCAGTCTCCGCAGGCATTGAATCGGAGTGAACCACTCCTACTTGGTCGAGTCCGCGTGAGAGGATGTTGTACGCCGCATTGAGGTCCCTGTCCGTCTCGAATCCACATGAGGGACACGAGTGCTTACGGACCCATAGCGGTTTGTCGGTCGCAACGCCGCAGTTGGAACATTTTTTCGTGGTTCCAGCGGGATCGACAGCGATAAAGTGCGTTCCCTCTCGCTCGCACTTATATTCGAGCATCCGCAGGAACATCCCCCACGCCGCTCCCGCTCTGCTCTGACTGTTGGACGGGAGTTCCATCAGCCCGTTGGCGTCGAGGTCTTCGACGGCAATGAGGTCGTACTCCCGAGCGTAGTAGTTCGAGAGTTTGTGCAGGAAGTCGCGGCGCTTCCGTTTCAGGTCGGCATGGCGTCGGGCGACGACGCGCTGTTGCGTGCGGTAGTTGTTCGACCCGTGTTCCTTCCGCGAGAGGTCGCGTTGTGCGCGCTCTAACCGCTCGCGTTCCTCGGAAAGGTCTGGGGCTTCGACGGCGGTTCCGTCGGAGTCGTGGGCGTACTTCAGAATGCCCACGTCGATCCCGACACACTGCTCGGGATTCTCGGGCTTCGGTGGCGCGTCGTTCTCGGTTTCGATACCGAGGACGGCGAACCACTCGCCCGTGGGTTCTTGCTTGACGACGACCTCCTTGATCGTCGCGTCGTCAGGAACCTCGCGGTGGTAGACCATCGGAACGTCGCCGATCTTGGAAAGAGAAAGAACAGCCCGACCGCTCGTGTTGTCGAGCTTGAAGCCGGTTTGGCTGTACTTGATCGAGCGATATTCCTGCGGGGCCTTCCACTTCAGTTCGCCGACGTGGTGGCCGTTCTCTTTCCGCCCCTTCAGCGTCGAGAGGTTGTCGTACAACCGCTGTACGACTTTCTGAAGGACTTTCGAGTGAACATCCTTCAGGTCGGACCATTCGCGTTTGAGGTCGGGAAGGAGCGACTGTTCGGAGTAGGCGGAGATACCGTCTACTCGGTTGAGTCGGTGAAGGAAATGGTTGTAAACCTGCCGGCAGGTATCGACGGTCCACGCTAACCGCTCGTGGAATTCGTCGGTGGGTTTGAGCCGATACCTGTAGTTGTAGCGCATGGTCTACTCGTCGTCGGATGGATCGGTGATGCGAACGATCTTGACGGTAGCACCTCGCCACCGCTTCGGGACGAGGACGTGAGCACCGTTGCCAGTGGGTTTGGCCTCGGATTCGTGGACTTCGTGTCCTTCGATCTCGTACCGATCCATTACTGATATTTATACTACGTAGAAACATAAAGCTACCGATGGCGTGGGCCTGCGGACCGGCAGTATCGCATTGATGAAAAACGATGACAGCGCTGTATCCCCTCCCTGCTCGCTTCCTTCGGTCGCTCGTTGAGGAAGGGGCCTTAGCGCCTGACTTTAGGTAATAACGATCACGTGACAGCGGTCGGACTTACGAGAAAGATTTAAGGGCCAAGAACGTATCGGGGGGCATGGCTCTACACTTCAGCGGGCGTGCTTTGGGGGGACGGGGTGAGTCCGGCGATGGGTAAAAGGGGCGGCGACATAGAACTCACGCCCGACGTGACGTTCGAACTGCTCTCGGACTCCCGGCGACAGTACGCACTGGCGTACCTGAGCAGGCGGGACCAGCCGGTATCGATGGACGAACTGGCCCGGCATATCGCCGCGTGGGAGGGGGACGACCCGGTCAACGATATCGAGGAGGAAACCATCGAGCGCATCCAGATGACGCTGTACCACAACCACATTCCGAAACTCATCGCCGCGGGACTGGTTGAACGCGGCGAACAGAACGGCGGGCAGGTCCTCGAATCGACGGACAAGGTGAATCAGGTCGAGGCGGAACTACGGATGGGTCTCGACGACGGGCCGAAGAAACACTACACGACGTAGCACGGCCGAGATCCCCGGATCCGTCGGGAGCGGGGGCGACGGAGCGATTCACTCCCACTCTCCGAGGCATTCTCCCGGGCAGAGCGCGTGGACGCGGAACTCGCCGTTCTCGTCGTGCGTCGCCCTGACAGGCCGCCACTCGCTGCTGTCTATTCCGTCGCCGCAGTACGTAGGGACCTCCGCCGCATCGTCGGGCGTGACACCGGACGACTCCGTTTCACACCGTCGTCTCCGTGGCCGAGGCAGAACCGTCCTCGTGGACGGTGACCGAACAGCCGCCGAGGCTGAACTCCAGTTCCGGCGTGGTCGACGCGCGGCGGCGGTCGTCGCTGTACAGGCGGTCGAGCGCGTCCGGGTCGACCGCGTCGGTGAGGCGGCAGTCGAGGTCGACTGGGTCGACTCCGCGGGCCGCGGCGACCGCCCTGACGACGGCGGTGCTCGGTGCCTCGGATCGCCTGCGGGCGGTCTCCAGTGTGCGTCGTTCCATACCACTTCTCGGAGCTACGCGAGGATAGGCAGTGTCGCTAGCTTGGTACCCATCGCGGAAACGGAGGGCTATGAGTCTAGAACTCGTCCTCGAACAGCAGCGTGAAGAGCTTTCGCTGGGCGGCGCGGAGGTGGCTGTTGAACGTCGGTTGGGAGACGTCGAGCGACTCAGCGATCTCGCCGCCGGTCCGGTCCCGCGGCGTCTCGAAGAAGCCGCTCAGGTAGGCCGTCCTGAGTACCTCCTCCTGTCTGTCGGTGAGCAGGTCGCTCACTTCGGCCCGGAAGCTGTCTCGGGTCCGGACGGGGCGCTCCCGCTCCCGCCGACCGACGAGTTCGACGTCTCGATACTGGGACTGCATCATCTCGACGAACTGGCGGACGTCGGCGTCCACGGAGAGGTCGACGACGAGGCGAACCTCGTCGTCCTCAGTTATGATCTCTCTCGGGACGGCCCCGTGGTCGATCAGGGTCCGCGTGAAGCTCTGCTCGGTGAGGCTCACCTCGTAGAGGTACCGGTCGCCGCGCTCGGCGACGAGTCCGAGGTCCTCCACCTCGGGCGCTGGGTCGATGTACTCGGTCACCTCCTCGGAGTCCATCCCCGTGACGGTGAAAAACAGCCGACCGTACCCCTCGTTGGGGACGATCCCCTCGAACTCGAAGCACCCGCCTCCCTCCGAGACGGCCCGCGTGAGCACCAGGTCCGGATCGCGGAGCCGGAACTCCAGTTTGACGACGGAGTCGCTGACCAGCGCCTTCTTGCTCTCGACGGCGTTGATAGCGTGTGCGATAGTGTCACCGAGTTCGTCGAGCACCTGCCGCTCCATCTCGTCGAAGACGCCGGCGTCGTCGGCGTAAACGCTCACGACGCCGTACAGCGACCCGGCGTATTCGAGCAGGATGCTGACCGCTGAACGGTACTCGCGGGAGAGCGCCGCCTGTCGCCAGGGCTCGAACGGCGGTTCGGTGAGCAGGTTCGGCTCTGTCTGCGTCTCCCGGGTCCGCAGCGCGCGGACGGCCGGCGGCTGTTCGGCCTCCGGCCCTCCCGGCGCGTGGTCGACCTCGTCGAGATAGTTGTTCTCCATCCCGGCCCACTGGCGCGGGCGGACCTCGTTCGTCGCCCCGGACGTGGCACCGATCCACACGAAGCAGTAGGGGTCCGCGTCGGCCAGTTCGGCGCAGACGGCCTCCTCTATCTCGACGCGGGTCGTCGCGCCGACGAGCGCGCGGTCGATACCGCGGACGACCTCGTTGATGTGGTTGAGCCGTTCGAGCGCCTCGTTCTTCTCCTCCAGTGACCGCTCGTGCTCCCGCACCTCGCGCTCCCGGTCCGTACGGTCGAGCGCGGCGGTCACCGTCGACGCGAGCACCTTCGCGATCTCGACGGTCGACTCGGCCGAGTCGCCGGGCGCAGTCGCACCGACCGCGAGCACGCCGTGGCGGCCCAGGGGGACGGCGAAACCGCCCGACAGGTCGCTCTCCGACGCTACGCCGTTCGGTAGTTCGTCGTACCGTTTCGTCTCGTTCTCGACGAAGGCGTCCCACCCGAACCGGCGACCGTCGTCGCTCACGAACCCGCCGTCGGTCGCCTCGGACGCTTCCGGCGTCTCGGCCGTCGGTTCGAGAGAACCGGCCTCGGCGTCGTACAGCGAGACGCGGACCACGGGACGGTCGAGGATCGTCTTTGCGGCAGTCACCGCGAGGTCGCTTATCCCGTCGGCCGTCTCCGCTTTGAGCAGGTCGCGGGAGAGGTCGTTGAGTTCGGTCAACTGCTCCTCGCGACGCTTGCGCTCCGTGATGTCCCGCGTCACCTTCGTGAACCCGTCCAGGTCGCCGTCGCGGCCGTACAGCGCAGTGAGGACGACGAAGCCCCAGAACCGGGTGCCGTCCTTCCGGACTCGCCACCCCTCGTGGGTCGCCCGTCCGGTCTCCGCCGCCTCGGCGAGCATCCGGTCCGGGAGGCCGTCCTCGGCGTACTCCTCGGGGTAGAACGTCGAGAAATGCTCCCCGAGGACCTCCTCCTCGGTGTACCCTTTGATCCGTTCGGCTCCCGCGTTCCAGCTCCGGACGCACCCCTCGGGGTCGAGCATGAAGATAGCGTAGTCCTCCACGTCCTCGACCATCCGTCGAAACCGCTCCTTCTCGGACTCCAGTTCCTCTCTGGCCAGCACGGTGTCGGTGACGTCCTCTAACGTGACCAGGACCTTCGTCAGTTCGTCGTCGTCGAACAGGGGCGCGCCGTTGACCGAGAGCCAGACGCGCTCGCCGTCGGGGCGAACGACGCTGACCCGGAAGTCGTAGAGCGGTTCCTCCGTCTCCGCTATCCGCTCGAACGGAGTCTCGCCCCGTAGCGGCTCTCCCGCCGCGTTCCGGGGTTCCAGCGCCTCGATGTCGTCCGCGTAGCCTGCGAGGTCCGCCTTCGTCCGTCCCAGGGTCTCCTCGGCGCGCTCGTTCATGTACTCGAACTCGCGGTCCTCGTCGAGGATGCAGATCCCGACGGGGCTCGTCTCGATGATGCGCTCGCGCAGGTCGCGCTCCGACGCCAGCGCCGCTTTCGTCTCCCGCTTCTCCGTGATGTCCTCGAAGTAGACGGACAGTCCGGTCTCGGAGGGGTACGCGTGGATCCGGTGCCAGGCGTCGTGGGGGTCGTAGAACTCCTCGAACTGGACCGACTCCTGCCGTTTCATCGCCTCGCGGTACTTCTCCTCGATCGTCGTACCGGCGAGTTCGGGGAACTCCTCCCACACCGAGTTTCCGAGTATCTCGTCCGCGTCGCGCCCGAGCGTCTCCTCCGCCCGTTCGTTCACGTAGGTGAACCGCCACGCCTTGTCCAGGACGTAGAACGCGTTCCTGATCCGGTCGAGGGCCTCGTCCAGTTCCGCCCGCAGGTGCTTCCGGTCGGTGACGTCGCGGGCGATACAGACGAGGCCGCCCTCGGCGGTGTGTGCGAGGGAGTGGTCCTCGACGAACTGTTCGTTGTCGTGGCGGACGCCGACCGTCTCGCCCCGCCACTTGCCCTCGTCCTCGACCTGTGGGAGTATCTCTTCCTCGACCCACTCGACGTCTTCCTCGCGGTACAGCATCGACCAGTGGCTGCCGATCATCTCCTCGCGGTCGTAGCCGTAGAGGGCCGCGTACGCCTCGTTGACGTAGACGAACTCGCCGTCGGCGTCGAGCAGGCTGATCCCCTGCTCCGACGTCTCCAGCGCCCGGTACACCTGACCGACGTCACAGGGGGGGCTTCCGGGACCGGGCGGCGCGACGAGTTTCGATACCTCCGCGGCGAGCGCGACGCATCGGCTGTCCCCGTCGCGACGGACGAACGCCGTCCCCCGCCGCGCGTACAGTTCGCGGACCGTCGATTCGCTCGCGTCGGCGAACAGCACGAACGGGAGCGTCGGGTGCGCGTCGCGGAGGCGGTCGAGTACCGCCAGCGCGTCGACCTCCGGGGGATCGTGCGTGCTGACGACGCAGTCGACGCCCGCCTCATCGACCGTCGCCTCGACCGACCCGACATCGACCGTCGCCTCGACCGACCCGACATCGACCGTCGCCTCGACCGATGCGTCGGCGAACTCGCCGTCGAACGCGTCGGCGACCGCGGCGGCGTCCCCGGTCCCCGCGCTCACGTATAGAATGCAGGGGGATCCCGTCATGATTGATCGAATGTCGAGAGTTACTCGGATCTTCGGACCTCGTAGTTAAGAAATTCAGTGACGGCGAGCCTGACCTTTCCGAAACTCGAAACGACCCGCGAGCGCCCCTCATATACATCTTTTGCAGGGTCGTGAGCGCTGTAACGGTCGGGAGCGGTTTACTACTTAGGGGAGAGACCGGCAGTACGATGGCTGACAACGGAGAGCGGCGTTCGCACGCCGCGACGGACGCTTCTCGCCGCGGGCAGCGCCGCCCTCCTCGGTGGACGCCCCGGTCGCATCGTGGTCGCGGCCGACAGAAACGCCGAAGAGACCGCCACGGAAACGGTCGATCCGGAGTCGACGACGTGACGCTGATCCTCGCGGACGGCGAGGAGAACCCCGGCGGTCTCGTCGCCGGGTCGGGCGACGAAACGGTCGAGTCGATGGACGGCTTGGCGACCGAGGTGATGAACCTCCTCCCCCGGCACGCGGTCGGGGGCCGTACCAGTCCGAGGGCGACGGGTGGTCGCGGGAGCCGCGGAGAACCGCACTACCGACGCTCCGCTGCGACCGCCCGGTCACCCGGTCGAGAGCGCCTCGTCGAGCCGGCGTTCGAGGTCCACGAGGTCGTCGTGGAGCGCCGCGTCCTCGTCGAGTTCGTCGACGCGGTCCAGCAGCCCCTGGAGCCGCGAGAACTTCTCGCCCTCGTCGACGCCCGTCTTCCGGACGTACACCTGCTCGTCGGTGTCGTACACCTCGTCTTCGGTCAGGTCCGTGACCGCCACCACGACGTCCAGCCTGTCGGGGTCGACGCCCGTCACCCACTCCTGTGGGATGCCGTGCTCGTCGAGCGCGTCGAGCACCGCCTCGTCGCCCTTCGGTCGCTGGCGCTCGCGCGTGGTCCGGCGGACCGTCCCGAACCGACCGTGCAGCTCCTGGTCCGGGCCGAGACGGTCGAGCAGGGGTTCGCCGACCGAACTCCTGACGCGGTCCGCGCCGCGCTGGACGTCCGACAGCAGGACGTAGAGGTCGGTCAGCGCCTCCGTATCGAGCGAGGCCGGGTCCTCCGTGTCCAACCGCTCCAGCAAGTCGGCCAGCAGCAGAGCGTCGTCGTGGACCCGCTCCGGCGGCGTCCGCGCCTCCTCGGGCGGAACGAGGTGCGGACTCTCCCCCGCGGCCGCGTCGTCCGGCGACCGAGAGAGCGTCTCCCCGTCCGAGACGTGCTCGGGGGCGAGGCTCAGGACCGCGGCGTACGGCTCGACGCCCGCCGGGAGCTCCCCCAGCGGTATCGGTCCGTCGTCGAGGCGGTCCGCGAGTACCTCGAACTGCCGCCGGTCGAGCCGCCGCTCCTCGCCGCCGTCGTGAAACCGGACGACGACGCGGTCATCGAACGTCGTCTCGGTCCCGAACGGCCGCCCCGAGACGGGCGTCACCAGCCGGGCCTCCGGGTCGAGTCGCTCGCACTCCTCCCGAACGTCGTGCCAGACTTCGCTCATGGCTTTGGGTTCGTCACGCAGGGAGAAAAACGCCGGCGAGGCGTTCGTCCGGCGACTCAGAACGGCGCGTCGACGCCGGCGTCGTCCGCGTCCGACGCGTCGGCCTCGACCTCGTCCGGGTCGACGTTCAGCGTCTCCGCGAGTTCGCCGCGCTCGTCGAGTTCGGCGAGGACGTCGCTGCCGCCGACGAACTCGCCCTCGACGAAGGTCTGGGGGGTCGTTTCCCAGCCGCTGTGAGCGTCGAGCGCCTCGCGGAAGACGTCGAGGTTCTGGAGCGTGTCGACCACCGCGTAGTCGTCCCGGTACTCGTCGATCAGGCCGAGCGCGCGCTCCGAGTAGCCACACTGGGGCATCAGCTCCGTCCCCTTCATGAAGAGGACGACCTCGTTCTCCTCGATGGCCGTATCTACGCGGTCGCGCACCTCGTCGGCGTCGAGTTCCGGTTCGTTCGGGTCGAAAGGCATTGACGGTACCTTCTGTGCGAGCGGTGATAGGGCTTGTGACAGCGTGGCGGTCGCCGCGGACGCGCTCCCGACCGCGAGGTGGATTAATGAGTCGTCGGGACGAACCGTCACGTATGACCGACTGGAAGCAGAGGGAGCCGGAGGGCCTGCGTCGGTGGCGGCAGCGACTCGTCGACGCCGCAAGGTGGGCGCTCGACGTGTTCCGCGGTCACGCCCGGAGTCGGCATCTCGACGACCGGGGGGAGTGACGGAGCGAAACTCGCCTCCACGGCGACGGCTGAAGCAAAACGATCGGACAGAACCGGAGTCCGTCCACCGAAGTTGCCGGCTCGCTCCGCTCGTCGGGTGACGCCCGGAGGAAGTGGGTTCGGGGAGGTCGTGAACCACGCGGACGCCCCGCCGTCGCTCGGCGTTCTCTCGTTCAACTCTCCACATACGTCGTCATACGCGCACCGCTCGGAAGCGAGCGGCGCGAGAAACCGGAATGGGTTTGGGCAGATTTGAACTGCCGGCCTCCTCCATGTCAAGGAGGTGTCATAACCGAACTAGACCACAAACCCGGTCTGATGCTCGCCTGCACCCTCGGATAACCGGGGGATATAATTGAAGGTTTCGGATCCCGACGGCGTCCGGGGATCGTCCACGTCCGGGTGGCGACAGGCTTAAGTCAATGTACAGATTTGTACACTACAAGACGAAGTAATCCATCGGTGTCCATCATGCAGGAATACATCGAACGCGTCACTGACGGCGCGGACCTGACCCAGTCGGAAGCGCGCGAGGCGGCGACGGCCGTCTTCGAGGAGGCGACGGAGGCCCAGATCGGCGCGCTGCTCGCGGCGCTGCGGGCGAAAGGCGAGACGGAGACGGAGATCGCCGGGTTTGCCGAGGGAATGCGGGACGCGGCGCGGACGATCGACCCCGACCGGACGCCGCTGGTCGACACCTGCGGCACGGGCGGCGACGACTACGACACGATCAACGTGTCGACGACGAGCGCCATCGTCGCGAGCGGCGCGGGCGTGCCGGTCGCCAAACACGGCAACTACTCCGTGTCGTCGTCCTCCGGGAGCGCGGACGTGCTGGAGGAGGTCGGCGTGAACGTAGAGGCAGAGCCCCCAACCGTCGAGACGGCCATCGAGGAGGACGGCATCGGGTTCATGCTCGCGCCGGTGTTCCACCCCGCGATGGAGGCCGTCATCGGCCCGCGGAAGGAACTCGGGATGCGGACGATCTTCAACGTGCTCGGGCCGCTGACGAACCCCGCCGGCGCGGACGCGCAGATCGTCGGGGCGTACGACCCGGACCTCGTGCCGGTGCTCGCCCGCGCGCTGGCGCGGATGGACGTCGAGACCCCCGCCGAGAACGCCGCGGACATGAAGGGGATCGTTGAGGGCGACGTGACGGGCGCGAAGCGCGACATCATCCTCGCGAACGCCGGCGCGGCCGTCTACGTCGCGGGCGAGGCAGACAGCCTCGAAGCGGGCGTCGACGCCGCCCGCGAGGCGATCGACTCCGGCGAGGCCGCGAAGAAACTCGCCGACCTCCAGTCCGCCGTGGCGAAATGACGCGGGCGAAGGTCTGCGGCGTCACCCGCGAGGCGGACCTGCGCGCGGCCGCCGCCGCCGGCGCTGACGCCGTCGGGATCGTCTGCGACGTCCCCGTGGACACGCCCCGCGAGGTGTCGCCGGAGCGCGCGGCCGAACTGGCCGCCGCGGTCCCGCCGTTCGTGACGAGCGTGCTGGTGACGATGCCCGACAGCGCCGCGGCCGGCGCGGACCTCGTCGATCGCGTCGGGACCGACGCGGTGCAGGAACACGGCGACCTCTCGCCCGCCGAAGTCGGCGACCTCCGCGCGGCCGTCGACGCCGACGTGATCAAGTCGGTGGACGCCGCGGAACCGGAGCGCGCCGCCGAGTACGACGGCGTCGCGGACGCCCTGCTCGTCGACTCCGTCGACGCGGACGGGGGCGGCGGCACCGGCGAGACGCACGACTGGGTGCGCACTCGCGAGGCGACGGCGGACCTCGACGCGCCGCTGGTTCTGGCCGGCGGCCTCGCGCCCGACAACGTGGCCGAGGCCGTCCGAACGGTCGGCCCGTTCGCGGTGGACGTTGCGAGCGGCGTGGAGGAGTCCGGCGGCGTGAAGGACCACGATGCCGTCCGCGCGTTCGTGCGGAACGCGACGAGCGCGCTGGAAGCGGACGCGGACGGCGAGGGGGCCGAGACGTGAACGTCGACCGCGAGACGTTCGTCGAGCACGCGGACGCCGACGGCCCCGTCGTGGTCCGCGCGGCCGCCGAACTCGACGCCGACGCCTCGCCGCTCGCCGCCTACGCCGCGCTGACGGGCCGGACGACCGACGCCGACGCGTCGGACTACTCGTTCCTGCTTGAGAGCGCGGAGAAGACCGCCTCCAGCGACCCCGACGGCGCGTTCCGGCCGACCTCGGCCAACCCGGACCGGCACGCCCGCTACTCGTTCGTCGGGTACGACCCGGTCGCCGTCGCGACGGTCGGCCCGGACGAGACGACGGTCGACGTGCTGACCGACGAGCGCTACGGCGACCTGATCGCGACGAACGGCGGCGACACCGTCGACGAACTTCGGGCGGTGCTGCCCGACGCCGAACTGCGGGGCTTTCCGGACCACGACCGCCAACACCTCGAAGGCGGCCTCGTCGGCTTCCTCGCGTACGACGCCGTCTACGACCTGTGGCTCGACGAGGTGGGACTGGAGCGCCCGCCCTCGCGGTTCCCGGACGCCCAGTTCGTGCTGAACACGACGACGCTCGTCTTCGACGACGTGGCGGGGACGCTCGAACTCGTCTGCACGCCGGTGCTCCGCCCCGAGGACGACGCCGGGGCCGTCTACGACGACCTCGTCGCCGAGGTCGAACGCGTCGGAACACTGCTGGCCGAGGCCGACGGTCCCGACCCCGGCGGGTTCGAGACGGCGGCCGAGACCGCCGGCCCGCAGGGCGAGTACGAGGAGAGCGTCCGGAAGGCGAAAGAGCACGTCCTCGACGGCGACATCTACCAGGGCGTCGTCTCGCGCAAGCGGGAACTGTACGGCGACGTCGACCCGCTGGGGCTGTACGAGGCCCTGCGCGAGGTGAACCCGTCGCCGTACATGTACCTGCTCGGCTACGACGACCTGCACGTCGTCGGCGCGAGCCCCGAGACGCTCGTCTCCGTGGGCGGCGACGAGGTGATGGCGAACCCCATCGCGGGCACCTGCGACCGCGGCGCGAGCCCCGTCGAGGACCGCCGCCTCGCCGGCGAGATGCTCGCCGACGAGAAGGAGCGGGCCGAGCACACGATGCTCGTCGACCTCGCGCGCAACGACGTGCGGCGGGTCAGCGAGTCCGGGAGCGTCCGCGTCGACGAGTTCATGGACGTGCTGAAGTACAGCCACGTCCAGCACATCGAGAGCACCGTGACGGGGACCCTCGCCGGGGACTGCGACGCTGCCGAACCGCGTTCGGCAAGCCGGGAAACGGAGTCCCCCGACGCCTTCGACGCGACGCGGGCGGCGTTCCCCGCCGGGACGCTCTCGGGCGCGCCGAAGATCCGCGCCATGGAGGTCATCGACGACCTCGAACCCGAACCGCGCGGCCTCTACGGCGGCGGCGTCGGCTACTACTCGTGGAACGGCGACATGGACTCGGCGATCGTCATCCGGACGGCGACCGTCGAGCGCGGCGCGGCGCTGCCCGACGGCGACGGGACCGCCGACCGCGTCACGGTGCAGGCCGGCGCGGGCGTCGTCGCCGACAGCGACCCGACCGCGGAGTACGAGGAGACCGAGAAGAAGATGGATGGCGTGCTCGTCGCGCTGGACCGGATCGCGGGGAGCGAGACGGTCGCGACCGACGACGAGACCGGCGACGCGGAAACGCCGACGGGCGGCGGGTCGACGACCGAACCGGGGGGCAAACGATGAGCGACCCGACGGTCCTGTTCGTCGATAACTTCGACTCGTTCACGTACAACCTCGTCGAGTACGTCGAGGAGTCGCTACTCGCCTCCTCGTGCCGTTCGGAAGCGGAGGCTTCCGAAGACGTCAGCGAGCACGCCGACACCGAGGTGCTGCGAAACACCGCGTCGCTCGACGCGGTGCGCGCGGTCGACCCGGACGCCATCGTCGTCAGTCCGGGGCCGGGCCACCCGGCGAACGAGCGCGACGTAGGCGTCACGAACGACGTCCTGCGGGAGGTCAGCCCGGAGGTGCCGACGCTGGGCGTCTGTCTCGGCTTCGAGGCGGCCGTCCACGTTTACGGCGGGTCGGTCGGGCGCGCGCCGGAGCCGATCCACGGGAAGGCGTCCCCGATAGAACACGACGGCGAGGGCGTCTTCGCCGGTCTCGACCAGGGCTTCCGCGCCGGGCGCTACCACTCGCTCGTCGCCGCGGACGTGCCGAACTGCTTCGAGGTGACCGCCGTGACCGACCACGACGGGACGGAGATCGCGATGGGCGTCCGCCACCGCGAACACCCCATCGAGGGCGTGCTGTTCCACCCGGAGAGCGTGCTCACGGCCGTGGGACACGACGTCATCGAGAACTTCCTCGACGGACTGTGAGCGCTCGCGCCGGCGCGCTCCGCGGTGTTTCGTCGCGCCGGGAGACCGCTGCGCGGCGTTCAGAACGGGACCAGACTGACCGCGTAGAGCGCGGCGACGACGACGCCCGCGATCAGCAGCAGTTTCCAGGCGATACTGAGGACGACGCGGCCGACGAGGACGACGACGGCGAGCGCGACTATCGCGACGAGGAGCTTGCCGAGCGGCGAGTCCGGGAGGGCCTGCAGTTGGAACAGGGCCGCGGATAACTGCGCGTACATGTTCCGATCACCTCACTGGCTGACCATAAGTTTGCTGTCCGATCGCATCGATCGCAACCGGAGCCGACGTACGTTCGCGTCGTGTCAGCTCCCGAACGGGCCACGGTGATTAACACGCCCGGGACCGTACGTGACCGAGGATGGAACGACTCGACCCCCGGCAGCGCGCCGCCATGAACGCGACCACTCTCACCCGCCGGTGCTGCCGGAACCTCCCGACAGCGCGGAGGTCCTGTTGTTTCACTTCCACTTCGGGGACTGCCCATCTTTATTATACGCCCGCACGGAGTTGTGGGCGTACCGAACGCCGACTTCGCGCGGGACGCGGGGTCCGGCAACACCGGCCGCGTTCGACTACGCAGAAACATCCCCGAGCAGAAGCTGTTGAAAAA
Organism: Halobacteriales archaeon QS_9_68_17; assembly: GCA_003023565.1. GTDB lineage: Archaea > Halobacteriota > Halobacteria > Halobacteriales > Natronoarchaeaceae > Halostella. The sequence continues at coordinate 13,933 of PXSA01000034.1, read as the reverse complement.
TCCGAAAGCCGAACTGTTAATTAGCAGGCTTCAGTACCAGATCTTCGCTACGAATGAACGGACACACGACGCCCGCCGACGACCGAACCGCCCGACGGCCCACAAGGGGTGCCACGCATGAGTGACGCGGACCTCACGGCCGACGAGATCACCCTCCCGATCAAGCGCACCGAGGGCGACACCCTCCAGGAGCGCCTGACGGGCAACGCCTACCACAACATCCTCCCCGCCCGCTACCTCCGGAAGGACGCCGACGGCGAACTCATCGAGGAGCAGGAGGACCTGTTCGAGCGCGTCGGCGAGAACATCGCGCTCGCCGAGGCCGTTTACGAAGCCGAAAAGCGCGACGAGGAGACCACGGTCACGCCCGGGGGTGTTCGGCAAGGGCACGACGGTCGACGACGACGCCGAGACGACCCTCTCGACCTACAACGTCAACAAGTTCTCTTACGAGACGGTCGTCCCCGAGCTCCCCGACGGGATCCGCGAACACGTCGAGGAGACCGCCGAGGAGTTCCAGGGGATGATGGAGAACCTGGACTTCATGCCGAACTGCGTGCCACCGGACTCGATGGTCGCAGCCGGCGGCGGCATGAAACCCATCTCCGAGGTGGAACCTGGAGACCGAGTCTACGACGACGAGGACGGGAACGCCAGCGTCGAGGAGAAGTACCAGAACGGGGAGACCGCGGTTCGACGTCGCGGAAATGCCCGGAGGTGGCGGCGGCGTGTTCGTCTGCAACGGTCAATCATTAAGTAGGGGATCGTCGTACCATCGTCCATGAACTTCTCCGACGACCTGCAGATCGACCACCGCCACCGGAAGGACGTCTTCGACTACGTCGAACAGCACGGCGAGGTCGAGGCCGATGTCGCACGGCGGGCGCTGGGGATGGACGAGACGGAGTTCGGCATCTACGTCTCCGTCCTCCAGCGCCAGGATTTTCTGGCGCGCGAGAACGGCACCGTCAGGGTCGCGTTCGACGACAGCGACGAGGACCTCGTCGAGCACTGGGTCGAACTGACCGAGAGTGTTTTCGGATTCAAACCAACGACCGGGCCTAGCGGGGAGGCTGCATGCACCATCGGACGGGCAAACCGGCGTGATCTGTACACGTTCCTCGACCGGAACGACCTGCTGAAGGACGCCTCGGACACTGCGACGGTACCGGAAGCGATCCTCCGAGGCGGTCGGACCGGCGTGGCGAGGTTCCTGCGAGGACTGTTCGAGGCCGACGGTACAGTCGGTGAGCGAGCCATCGAACTGTACACTCACAGCGAGGAACTCGCCTTTCAGGTACAGACGCTGCTGCTCGGCCTGGGAATCCGCGTGTCGGTGAACGAGAAGCGAGACGGCTACCGCGTTTCGATCCGGAAGAACGTCTGTGGCAAACGGTTCGTCGAACGCGTCGGATTCATAAGCGAACGGAAGAGCGAGAGCGCATCCCGGTTCGAGGAGGTCGCCGACAACGCCACTTCGATCAAGGTCCCGAACCAGACCGAGCAGCTCCGGGAGTGGTACCAGAGGAGCGACCTCGATCACGACGCGTACTGTGACCTCTCCCAGTTCCTGATCGATTCCACCGCTGAGCATCACCAAGAGATCGGCAAGGGCATCTTCGAGCAGTACGCAGAGCAGTACCCCGAACTGTGGGATTCCCCCGTCGCCGAACACGTCGAGCGCGACCAGTTCTACGAGCCGATCTCGTCGGTCACCGAAGTCGGAACGATGTCGGTCGAGGACATGCAGGTCCCACGTCGGAATAAATACGTCGTCGAAGGGTTCGTGAGCCACAACAGTCCCACCCTGATGAACGCGGGCGACGAACTCCAGCAGCTCTCCGCTTGCTTCGTCGACTCTCCCGAGGACGACATCGACGACATTCATCAAACCGCAAAGGAAGCCGCCCAGGTTTTCCAAAGTGGTGGTGGAATGGGGTATGCCTTCTGGAAATTAAGGCCGTACGGCGACGCGGTCGGTTCCACCGGCGGCATCGCGTCCGGTCCCATCACCTTCATGCGCACCTACGACCAGATGTGCTTCCCGCCAGGGACGAACGTACTCACCCCAGATGGGCAACGGGCCATCGAGAACCTGGGCGAAGGCGACCTCGTCATCGACGAGAACGGTGACGAGCAACCGATCGTCGAAACTATGGAACGACAGGTCGACGAAGAAGTCGTCGAAATCGTTCCGGAGCGACTGAACGATCCGATTCGAGCGACTGGAGAACATCCCTTCAAAGTCGTTCGCGAAGACGGATTCGAGTGGGTCGATGCACGAGAACTCACGGAAAACGACCTGCTCGTTCTCGGCCACGCGTCGGACGACAACGGCCTCGCTAAGCACGAGACCATCGACCTCGCGTCGTGCGCGTCCGGGCCGATGGTATTCACAGACGGCGGCGCGACTATCAATCGAGAGTACTACGGTGCCGACAAAGGTACGCAACCGTATTCCATCGAAACAAAGGTTCCCGTTGCCGATATGGGGACGATCGCAGGCTGGTACCTCGCGGAGGGCTGTGTCGTCTATCGCCGTGGTATCCCGAACGAGGTGACGTTCACGCTACACGCCGACGAGCGTGACGAAGCCGACGAGATCGTGGCGGCTCTCGATGCGTTCGACGTGTCGTCCCGTATCGAAGTCGTGGAGAAACGAAACACGCTCCACGTCCACGTCGAGAACGCGAGTTTCGCACAGCTTATCGAGGGTCTGTTCGGAACGGGCAGTTCCGAAAAACGCGTTCCGGAGTTCCTCTGGAATGCGCCGGTGGAAACGCAGGCTCGCGTCGTCGAAGCGCTGTTCGACGGAGACGGAACGACGGAGACCCGAGGGAACAGCCAGCGCGTGACGCTCCAGTTGACCTGCGAAGAGGTCATCGACTGGGTGTTCCAGGTGGGTCTGCGCTGCGGCGTTCAGTTCTCTCGACACAGTCGAACGTCCGACGACCGGAAGCCGACTCACTGGGTGAGTGCGAGCGTCAGTACCGCACTCGGGACGCCGCTCGAACGGCTGTTCAATGACGTACCTGACGATTTCCGCGCGGTCGACAGGACGAAACAGGCGAACGGCCGTGAAGTCGTCGCTATCGACTCTATCGAACTGGTGGAGTACGACGGTGCCGTCTACAACGCTGAAGTCGCTGATACCCACACCTACATCGCCGAAGACCTCGTCGTTCATAACTGCGAGACCATCGCCCAGGGCGGCGCGCGCCGCGGCGCACAGATGGGCGTGATGCGGATCTCTCACCCGGACGTCATCCAGTTCATCCACGCCAAGAACAAGGACGTCTCGCTGGCCCACTCGCTGCGGCTCAACGACCCCGACGACTACACCCACAACTCCTTCAAGGAGGCGCTGGAGGAGGCCCGAGAGCTCATCACCGACGACGGCAAGGTTCCCAAGCACCTCCGCAACGCCGCCGAGGGCCACCTCTCGAACTTCAACATCTCCGTCGGCGTCACGGACGACTTCATGGATGCGCTGGAGAACGGCGAGGAGTTCACGTTCACCAACCCCCGCACGGGCGAACCCCACGTCGCCACCGAGGAGACGAAGGAACTGTACGAGATGTTCGACCTCGGCGAGTACGTCGAGGTCGGCGAGGAGCTGTCGATGCCCGCGGCGGTCGTCTGGGAGGACATCGTCGAGGGCGCACACGAGAACGGCGAGCCCGGCGTCATCTACCTCGAACGCGTCAACAAGGAGCACTCCTTCGACGTCGAGGAGCAACCGGAACACAGGATCCTTGCAACTAATCCCTGTGTCACAGGCGACACGCTCATTAGCACCGAGAACGGGCTCGTCACGGCCGAAGAGCTGTACGAACAGGGGGCCGCACGCGACGTCGTCGTCGACGGGCGGCTCAGCGAAGATCGTGTGAAAGAGGCCAGCAGCGTCTACAAAACCGGCGAGAAGGACGTTTACAAGCTCACGACCGACGAAGGGTACGAACTCCGTCTGACCGCCGACCACCGCGTCATGACCGACGACGGCTGGACGGAGGCACGGAACCTCGAACCGGGGGACGCAGTTCACGTCCAGAACCGGAAAGGCGAGTTCGGTCAGCACGGCAGCGCCGAGGAGGGTCGCGTGCTGGGCTGGCTGGTCGGCGACGGACATCTCAAGAACGACGAGGAACGCGCCGTCCTGAACTTCTACGACGAAGATACGGCGGTATCGGAGGAGTTCGCAGCGGACGTGAACGGCGTCGTTCGCGCACCGAACGGGAACGCGAACTACGAGATCGGTGCGAACGAGGTCGCGCGTAGCGACGAGTACCGCGGCGCGAAGGCCGTCGAGCAGCGGATTCGCTCGACGCGGCTCTACGAGTACGCCGAGGAAGCCGGGCTCGTCGACGAGAAGTTGCAGGTTCCGGACGCGGTCAAGCGAGGGAGCGAGGAGATGGCGCGCGGCTTCCTGCGTGCGCTATTTAGCGCCGACGGGAACGTACAAGGAAGCAGCAGCAACGGCCGGAGTATCCGGCTTGCTAGCTCTCATCTTGACCTGCTCAAGCAGACACAGCGACTTCTGCTCAACTTTGGCATCGCGAGTCGGATCTACGAAAACCGACGTCCCGCCCAAATGCGCGAGCTGCCCGATGGTAACGGTGGGACAAAGGAGCACGAGACGAAAGCACAACACGAGCTGGCGATCACCAAGGACAACCAGATCCGATTCGCCGAAGGGATCGGGTTTCTCCGCGAAGACAAGACCGAGAAGTTGGAAGAGAACTTGGAGTCATACACCTACACTCCGGAAAGCGAGTCCTTCACCGCTACGGTCGACAGTGTGACTCCCGACGGTCACGAAGCGGTGTACGATCTGACTGAGCCGGAAACCCACTCGTTCGTCGCTAACGGGCTTGTAACCCATAATTGCGGGGAGCAACCACTGGAAGAATATGAGGCCTGTAACCTCGGCCATATCAACCTCTCGACGCTCGCCGACGAGGACGCGCCGGACTGGCGCGTCTGGTACGACGACCACGCCGACGAGTACGACTCGCTGGAGGCCGCGGTCGACGACTTCCTCGACCAGGCGTTAGACGTCGAGGAGCTCGACCGCCGCATCGAGAAGGGGACGCGCTTCCTCGAGAACGTCGTCACGATGTCGGACTTCCCGGTCGACAAGATCGAGCGGAAGGTCCGGGAGATGCGCAAGATCGGTCTCGGCGTGATGGGGCTGGCGCAGCTGTACATCCAGCTCGGCATCGAGTACGGCAGCGAGGAGGGCAACGAGGTCGCCCGGCAGGTCATGCGCCACATCAACCACGGCTCGAAGCGGGCCTCCCACGAGCTCGCACAGGAGCGCGGCTCCTTCGACGAGTGGGACAAGTCGAAGTACGCGAACCCCACCGAGTACCGCGAGTGGTTCGAGAAGCAGACCGGCCTCGACGCGGACGACTGGGCGGACGGCTTCCCGATCCGTAACCATAACTCAACGACGATCGCCCCTACTGGGACGACTAGTATGGTCGGAAATACGACAGGTGGCTGCGAGCCCATCTACAACGTCGCCTACTACAAGAACGTCTCCGACGACGTCCAGGGCGACGAGATGCTCGTCGAGTTCGACGACTACTTCCTCCGCGTGCTGGAGGACAACGACCTGGACGTCGAGGCGGTCAAGCGCGAGGCCCAAGAGCAGATGGCGAACAACGAGTTCGACGGCGTCGAGGGGGTGGACACCGTCCCGGACCCGATCGGCGAGCTGTTCGTCGTCACCGGCGACCTCTCCGGGAAGGACCACGCCGCCGTCCAGACCGCCTGTCAGGAGGGCGTCGACTCCGCGATCTCGAAGACCTGCAACTTCCCGAACGACGCCACCATCGAGGAGATGGACGAGGTGTACCGCTACATCTACGAGAACGGCGGCAAAGGCGTCACCGTCTACCGCGACGGCACCCGCTCGAAGCAGGTGCTGACGACCCGCGCGAAGAACGCGGAGTTCGCCGAGGAGGGCGAGGCCGCGGAGGCGCTCGTCGAGCAGATCAACGACGTGTTCGGCGGCGTCGAGGCGTTCCTCGAGAACGAGGACGTCCGTGCCGCGCTGGACGAGGAGGTCAACGAGATCCTCTCCGGCGCGGACGCCACCGGCGACGCCTACGCCGAGGAGCGCCCGCGCCCCGACGTGCTCCACGGCGTCACCCAGCGCGTCGACACGGGCTACGGCAAGCTGTACGTCAACATCAACGAGGACGACGACGGCGAGCCGTTCGAGCTGTTCGCCAACATCGGCAACTCCGGCGGCTTCACCGCCTCCTTCACCGAGGCGCTCGCCAAGATCATCAGCTTCGCCCTGCGCTCGGGCGTCGACCCGTACGAGATCGCGGACGACCTGCAGGGAATCCGCAGCCCGAAGGTGGCCTGGGACAAGGGCGAGCAGATCCAGTCCATCCCGGACGCCATCGGCACCGCCCTGCGGCGCTACCTCGACGGCGAGATCGAGAAGGCCTACCCGCAGCAGAAGAACCTCACCGAGATCGAGGAGGGCGAGGGGGCCGCCGAACCCGAGACCGACGGCGGTCTGGAGTCCGCGGACTCCGGAGCACAGCAGGCTCCGGAGAAGTCTGCTGACGGCACGCGGGGCGGGTCCGGCCCGCAGGCCGACAGCACCGATCAGCAGGACATCATCGACGCCGGCGAGAGCCCGGAGTGCCCGGACTGCGGGTCGATGACCCTCTACTACTCCGAAGGCTGCAAGACCTGCGAGTCCTGCGGCTGGAGCGAGTGCTGAGGGAGCCGGTCCGGTCGCGACGGTCGTTTCTTCTCTCTCTTTCCGCGTCTCGCCACCGGTACCGTCGGGAGCGTCCGCCTGGTCGGTCCCGGCTCTGTATCGCCGTTCGCGCTCGGGCAGAACGCTTAGCAGGGAGCACACCGAACCCGACCGTGATGGACGACGCGGCGACGGGCGACGGGGCCGAGGACGGCGGCGACGGCGGACGACCGTGTCCGATGTGTGAGACGCCGACGTACCGCCGGCACTGCAAGTACGTCTGCCCTCGACACGGCGTGGTGATGGACTGCAGCGACAACTTCTGGGTCTGAGGACCCGCTCGGAGCCGTTCGCGCGGTATTGCGCGGACGAGACATGACGAATAAGGTTAGTGCGCCCGCATCGTCACACCCGCTATGAGCGACGCCTGCACGTACTGCGGGAGCGACGTGTCCGACCACGACCCGGTGTTCGTCGAGGAGGGGACCGGAGACGGTCGACAGGAGGCCGGGCAGTTCTGCAACTACGCCTGTCTGTCGGCGCAGATCGACGACACGGACCTGACCACGGGCGCGTGCTGTCGGATCGACCTCGGCGGCTGAATCAGGCCGCTATCGTCGAGCGGCCGAGGTACTGATACGCGGGGCTGGCGAGCAACAGCGCCGCGGCGGCGACGCAGGCCGCCACGAGCGGGAGGCCGACCTCGCCGAGTCCCCGCGCGGCGACGCGCTCCGCCGAGCTACCGACGACCACGGCGGCGACGGTCCACGGCAGTTCCCCGAGGACGGTGCCGACGGCGACCGCCGGCAGGGAGACGCCGCTCGCCGCCGCCGTGCAGGTGACGGCGTCGGCCGGGATCGGGAGCAGGCGCGCCGCCGCGACCCCGCGGACGTGGCCCGTCGACCCGAAGAAGCGGTCGCCGGCGTCGCCGAGGCGGCCCCAGAACCGGCTGTCGTCCGCGAGCCAGCGCACGCCGAGAAACGGCGGCATGGAGGTGACCACTGCCCCGGCGAGCGCGACGGGGATCCCGAGGGCGACGCCGTAGCCGTAGCCGGCGAGGACCGCGACCACCGTCGTCGGCCACGCGACGAACGGCCGGACGAGGTAGATAGCGAGGAGGGCGACGCCGAACGGGAGCGGGTCCGCGGCCGCCGACGCCGCGACGGACAGGGCGGCCTCCGGAGAGGCGAGGAGGCTCGCGGCGACGACGGCACCGAGGGCGGCACCGCCCGCCGCGGTTCGACGGTCGACCTGCATCGACCGCAGGTCGTCGCGTGCCCCTTGAAGCCTTTGTGGTCGGAGCGCGACGGGCGGCGCGCAACGTTTAATCCGGTCCGCGAGCGACTGTTGGACGATGGACGAGACGGTCGAACTCGGCGTCGACCTCCTGCGGAACCTGGAACACGAGGAGCTGACGGTGGCCGAGGCGGTCGACCGCATCGAGACGGTCACGACGAACCCGACGCTCACGAGGACGATCCTCGACGAGGCCGAGAAGCGCGGCGTCGTCGAGCGCGAGGACGGCATCCTCCGCCCCTCGGGCGGCGCGTTCGTCCGGTTCGAGTCGCAGGTCGTTCGGAAGGAAGGCGAGTTCGACTGCGAGCGCTGCGGCACGGGCCTCTCGACGGGGCACTTCATCCGGTTCGAGTCCGGAGAAGTCGGCCCGTTCGGCAGTTCCTGCGTCCGGAAGGTGACCGGGCGGGAGTGACGCGGCGTCGCACGGACTGCTGTGAGTCGTTTCCGGCGCAACCGTAGGTCGAGTCGCGGTTGCTCCGGTACATCGTTACGGCAGACCGTATCAGCGGCCGCGGCTGAGTTCGTCGACCAGCCGTTCGATCGTCCGGCGCTGCTTCTCAAGCAGTTCGTTGACATCGGCAGACCCGGGCGGGTCGTTCGACGTCGCGGGCTCGAAGCCGGCCTCGTCGAAGCCGTCGTCGCCGGCGTCCACCTCGTCGTCGCCGGCCTCGACGGTGCCGACCCGAGCGCCGTCGCTCCCGTCGTCGGACGCATCCGCGGCGGCGTCTCCGTCGTCCGCCGCGGCCTCCGTCTCCTCGGTCGCCGGCGGGTCGGCGTCGAGCGGATCGACGCCCTCGCCGAAGCCCATGCCCGTTTCCTCCTCGGGGCCGTCCTCGATTTCGTCCCCTCTGAGCGCGTCGGCGAGTTCGGCCTCGCCGGCCACGTCGTAGAACGAACACAGCGCGCTCGTGAGCCGCTGACGGAGGTCGCCGATCCGGTCGTTCGGGGCCTTGATCCGCTGGGGACGCCCGTCCACGTCGAGGACTATCTGGGTGGCGACGCTGCCCTCCTCGAAGTCGAGCCCCGTGACCTCGTCGAAGCGGTACTCCTCGTACTCCTCGTCCCACACCGCCTCGCCGACGTGCTTGACCAGCCGGTCGCTCGTGACCACGACAGTCAGTTCGCTGAACCGGTAGGTCTGGGTCACCGACTCGCCGGGGTCGGTGACGCCGCTCGCGTTCAACACGCCCGCGAGCACCGGGTGCAGGGCCTTGTCGGCCTGCTTCGAAGGGAGGGTGAACTCGCGCTCGCTCTCGATGGCGTACTCGAGGGTGATCTCCGTCTTTCGCCGCCCTTCGGAGACGGTGAGTCGCTCCGCATCGTGAGGGTATTCGTCGACCGTTTCGTCGCTGAGGAGCCCGTCCGCTCGGTAGATAAGCGTCCGCGTTGGCGTGACGAGAAGTTCGTCCTCGCCGCCTATCGAGACCCGGGCGGCGACGTTCTCGTCGCCGAGGGAAGACTCCACGATACCGGGAACGTCCATGCTCACAGTGAGTCCCGGACGTGTCTTAAATCCGAGGGCCACGTTTCCGCTTCCCGTCGGCGGATATGAGAAGTTTAAAGACTACCAGCCGACTATCGGGGAGTGAGCCCGGGTGGCTTAGCTGGACATAGCGCCGCACTCATAGGGTTCTGAGATTCGGTGCGGTACCGCCTTGGAAGCTCTCCGTGTCCCTGAGGCCCGCCGAGCCTCGAACCTGGGACATGCGGAGATCGAGGGTTCGGAGCCCTCCCCGGGCACTTTTCCACCTGTCACGGATCGTGTGAGTGGGGACGCCCCGGATATCGGCGGAAGGCCGGTCCCCTCGTTCGGGGGCCTCCCGAACACGTCTACTCGACCGCCAGTTCCCACGCCCCGTTCGCGACGACGCGGACCCACCCGGTCCCGTCGGTCGCGACCGTCTCCTCTCCCTCGAACGACCGCATCTCCGTGAAGACGCTCGTCTCGTCGCCCTCCGCGTCCAACACGGAGACGTTGAAGACGCCGTTGCTGTCGTAGCGCCCCGTAAACGTCGTCTCGCCGGAGAACTCGACCGGACCCTCGTAGTCGGGCGAGTCGCCGGAGAGCGACAGCGACGGTTCGGCTGCGTCGCTCCCCGAGGGCCCCGGCTGTCGGACCTCGATGCCCCACTCGCCGTCGGTGCTGACTCGCAGGACGTACGTCCCGGCATCGACGCCGTAGGGGATCCGTCCCTGCCACTGGCCCATCTCGTTCGCGACGAACTCGACGACCTTACCGCTCGCGTCGTCGACGAGTTCGACCTGGAAACTGCCGTCGCCGACGTGTTCCATGTCGAACGCGGTGATGCCGCCCCCGAGTTCGAAGGTACCGGTAGTGGCCGCCCCGCTCCCGTCGAACAGGCGCGGGTCCGATCCGCCCTCGCCCGTCGTCGCGTCGGAACTCTCGTTCGTCCCCGTCGTCGCGTTTCCCGGCCCGACGTTGCCGCCGTCGCTGGAGCACCCGGCGAGCGCCAGCACCGCGAGTCCGAGATACGTTCGGCGTTTCACGTCCCGTCATTCAACGATCCCACTGGTAAGTAACGGGGGTCGCGTCAGACGCCCGTCTGGCGTTTTTTCACCCGCGACTCCGCAGCGTAACAGGGGATCCTGCCGGTCGTTTCGGTGTTTCGGCGTCGCGGGTCGCCGAATACCGATGTACAGCCACGGCAGCCCGTGTGAACGGTTCTGCGCCGCAGGACGGGACGATGGACCACGAGGAGACCACCGGGGCACGGGGCATCCGAACGTCGTTCACGACCGCCGACGACCGGTACGAGGCCGTTTACGAGGCCGACGAGTACGCCGTCCGTCGGGAGTACGAGGCCGACGAGGACGCCGGGGTCCTCCACGCCGATACGCGCTACGTCGCGGGCGACCGAGCGGTCGACGAGGCGCAGTCGGAGGGACCTGACGGACGACGGCGAGTCCGTCGCGGCGGCGGGCGTCCCCGCAGAGGTGTTCGCCCGTCAGTACCACAACGACGACCCGCAGGGCGACATCGACCGCGCGCGAGGACGGGCGTAGCCGAGTCCGGCGTCCTCGCGACCCGAATCGACTCTTTCCGTCGCAATACACTACTCGCTATCCCGGGCACGGCGGCCCTGCGGCACTGTATCTCGGCACCGCTTACAGGTTCGTCGCCGTCGTTACGGCCGCCGGCCCCTTCGTCGGGGTGACCGCGGGGGTCGGCGCGATGCTACGCGCCGCGCTAGTCGGTGCTTCGCGACCGGTGCTCCGGTGGGGGCGACGGACGGAGCGGACGACGACCGACGGGAGGTCGCCGCCGGCGGACCGGAGTCGCCCGAACACGACGCTCGCCGTCGCCGCCTCGCTACGCGACGCTCGGTGCTGCCGGGCGGTATCCCCGGTCGCCGGCCCGGGACGGTCACCCCGTGACGTAGACCCGGTCGTCCGGCCACACGTCGACCCACCAACTGGCGTTGCAGCGCTCGCAGGTGCAGTGCTCGCGCTTGACGACGGTCTGTCCGTTCTCGAACGTCTCCCGCTCCTCGCCTCGACGGGAGGCGTTCTCGCTCCCGCACTCGGGACACTCCTGTTCGGCCTCGGCGTCGCGCGTCGGTCGTCCGAGCTCCATGGGGATCGATGCGACGTTGAGCCAGTTAATCTCCACTGTCAGCTGCTCGAATACGCGGCGACGGTTCGCCGCCGACCGGCCTCCGTCGGTTTCCGGCCCCGGTCCTCCGTGCTTTCGTCTCGGGGTCGGCTACCCTCGCCCGTGTCCGACGTTCACCGCCGACCGTGTGCCGCCCGAGCATCTGACGGTGGAGGAGCGGTGACCCCGCTGCCGACCGACAGTCAGAACCCGCCGAGGTCCTCGGCGGTGTCGAGGTGCGACTCGACCGACTCGATGCCGTCCGCGTCGACGACCCGGCTGTCGCCGGCGGCGTACTCGACCAGCCCGGCCGCGTCCAGCTTGGGGAGGTGCTTGTGGTGGAGGGCGATGCGCAACTCCCGCCGCGGGGGAGCGTCGTGCCTGTCCTCGATGGCGTCCGCTATCGACTCGATCCCCTCGGGGGGATCGGACCCGTGTAGATACCGGAGTATCTGTCGCCGCTGGCGGTCCGCGAGAACGGAGAAGACCTCGTCACCGGGTGCGCGCGTGGAGTCTGCGGGGTGGTCCTGCGGGGAACGGGTGTTGCTCTCGACCATGGGGCTGGGTTCGAGATACGGGGGAAAAAGTGTCGAGCCAAATCATCTAGGCACAGCGGCGTCCGTCAGCGGGGCGGACCTAAAGAACCAAACCGCAGGGGCGTCTACCCTGACGCCATGAGCGGGGACGACGAGCGACAGTGGGGGTTCGTCGACGGGGTAGACGACGACCGCGTCCTCGACGCGTTCCGTGGGTCGGAGCCGCTGACGACCGCCGGGGTCGCGGAGAGCGCCGGCGTGACCGAGCAGACGGCGGCGGCGAAACTGGCCGAACTCGCGGACGAGTGGCGCGTCCGCCGGAAGCGTCCCCGCGGTGGCTCCGCCGTCTGGTACCGGCCGACGTCGGCGTACGGGGACGAACCGGAGGCGACCGAACGCTCCGTGGGCGACGCCATCGACGCGCTCGACGTGCCGGGGACGAGCGGGATGATGCGGGACTGGCGGCGCGACGCGGTCCGCGCCGCGTTCGACTACCTCGCCGACGAGGGGACGGTCGAGGAACCTGTCTTCCGCGAGGAAGTGTATCCCGTACAGACGGCCAGCTACGACCATCCGGACGCGTGGTGGGCGATGGTCAAGCCCCGCCTGCGGACGCTCCCCGGCATCGACGCGCCCACCTGGCGCTCGGAGACGACGTGGCGATACGAGGGCGAAGCGACCGCGGAGAACGGAGACGAAAAGTGAAAAAGAGGGAGACCGGAGTCAGTAGATCAGTTCGTCGTCGTTCTCGACCATGTACAGCGTCCGCGCGCAGATGTTGACCGCGTGGTCGCCGACGCGTTCGAGGTCCCGGATGGTGAGCAGGAGACGCGAGACGTCCTGAAGCAGTCGCTCGACGTCCTTCTCGTCGGTCTCCTCCAGTTCGCGCTCGATCAGGTCGCGGACGACGGTCTCGCTGGCGCGCTCACAGAGCGCGTCGATCTCGTCGTCGGCCGCCGCTATCTCGTGGCACTCGTCGGCGTCCTCGCGGGCGTAGGCGTCCATCGCCTCCTCGACCATGTCGCGGGTGATCGTTCCGATCTCCTGTACGTCAACCTCCGGGAACACGTCATGATTGGCCTGCAGCGTGTACTCGCCGATGTTGGTGGCGAGGTCGCCGATCCGCTCGAGGTCGGTGATGATCTTGAACGTCGCGGCGATGAAGCGCAGGTCGCTGGCGACGGGTTGCTGGAGCGCGAGGAGGTCGATACAGTCCTGTTCGAGGTCGAGATACATCCGATTGATCTCGTCGTCGCCGTCGATGACCTCCCAGGCCAGCTCCTCGTTTTTCCGTTCCAGGGCGTCCATCGCCATCCGGAGCCGTTCGAGGACGACCTCGCTCATGTAGAGCACGTCCTCTTCGAGTTCCGTCAGCTTGTCCTGGTAGTTCTGTCGAGCCATACGATCTATCCGAACTTCCCGGTGATGTAATCTTCGACGCGCCCGTTCTCCGGGTTCTCGAAGACCTTGTCGGTGTCGCCGAACTCGACGAGTTCGCCGCCGGTGAGGAAGACGGCCGTCTTGTCGGAGATGCGGGCCGCCTGCTGCATGTTGTGGGTGACGATGACGACCGTGTACTCCTTCGAGAGTTCCTCGATCAGGTCCTCGATCTGGGAGGTGGCGACGGGGTCGAGCGCCGACGCCGGTTCGTCCATCAGCAGCACGTCGGGGTCGGGGGCGATGGCGCGTGCGATGCAGACCCGCTGCTGTTGCCCCCCGGAGAGGTCGAGCGCCGACTCGTCGAGGCGGTCGTTCACCTCGTCC
>PXSA01000033.1:2179-31092 GCA_003023565.1 Halobacteriales archaeon QS_9_68_17 | reverse complement strand
TCCCCAGAGCGGTGTCGTAATCGCTCACGATCCATTCGGTGCGGGCAATAATCGCCCGTATCTCCTCCTCTCGGACGACCGCCACCCGTTCCACGGCCAGGAGTACATCGCCGTCGTCGTGACGACGACCGGCCGAGAGAATGCAGTATCCCTAGAAGCGGACTCGTTCGAGGAAGGATCGCTTCCACGCCGGTCGTACGTCTCACCGTGGAATCCGGTCACGCTGAAAGAGTACCAGATCGACAAACACGTCGCGACCCTCTCGGAGACAATCGTCGACGAAGTGGTCGCCGAGTTGAACACCTACGTCGGTACAGATTGACTGGGGTCAAGTGACGACGCACGCGAGGCGGTACTGCCCGACCCGGAGTTTGGAGAACGGACCGCCGGTCAAGGGCTCTAAGAAGTCGTCAGGCGCTCGTCACTCCGAGTTCACGACCTCGTCGAGCTTCGAGACGATGCGGTCCTGGACGTGGTGATCGAGCCCGTCGAACTGGTCGGCGGCACGCGGCGTGAACTTCCAGGTCCAGTCCTCGTCACTCGTCATCCTCGCCCCGGCCCATCATCTCGACTACTTCCTCTCGCGAGACCAACTCCGCGCTGCCGGACCGCAGGTCGTGTTCGCTCGCCGCGATCTGTTTCCAGCCCTCGCGGGAGAACTCAGGGTGCTTCACCGCGTCGCGTGCCGCGTAGCGGAGGAACTCGCCCCGGGAATTGAATCCCTGTTCCCACGTCGTGTCGATGTCCTCTAGGAACGCTTTGCTCAACCGGAGGTTGACTTGGACCATCTCCGGTCCGTTGTCGCCAGTTCCGGTATCAGCGTTGAACATATACAAATATTATGCAAGCGTACATAAAAGAGCCTTCGGAAGGCAAGCTACGCACCTTCAACTACAAATGGTAAGTGATTTTGCCAAGCCGCCAGGCATAGACGAACTGAATCAGTTGCTACAGCGAGTGAGGACATCTCGGAACCATGTCCTGTATCTGAAATTTCGAAAAAGCGGGTCAAGACACTCTTCGTGCAATCCACGGTCTGCAAGGAAGGATTGGGCACCCTTGTGGGAATAGTCCGAACATGCCAACTCGGTCATTCTGGTTGGCTCCACCTGTGTTGGACACTCAACCCTTACACGAGGAAGCCAAGGATCGTAGTAACGTAACTGAAAGCTCGCAGTTTCACGTATTATCGAACTCGCTCTCCTACATCGGACCACTATATTTTGCAACAGCCTAGTAAACTTGACATATTAATATCATGGTGACTCCAGTCTAAATCTGTTTTAGAACTCGTCCAGAGATGCATCTTCATCATCGTCCTCAGATTCATCTATTCCCTCAAAGGCTCCATCCCTGAATGTTTGGACCAGATATTTACCTACGAACGAAAGGGAATACTTGCCTCTACCTTGCTTGAAGTAAGGATTCACGTCCCCGTCGGTGGTATCGATGAGCGCCTGTGAAATCGTCTGCCTGTTATCTTCTTCATCCCGGCGTTCCGCAATATCTTTTCCTGACAGAGGCTGGTCGGCCCGTGCGACTTCTTCAAAAAGTTCGAACCTGTCTAATTCATGGAAATTACTCCAGTAATCGCTAAGCTTTGTTGATTGCTGGAGTTCTTCAGATGCAATATCTCGAACAGCCATTGCGATGTCGAAGAGTTCCTCGTCGTCGTCAACGTCTGATCCATCCTCGATACGAGTGGTGTTGACTTCGATGTAATCTCGGTCAGCGCTCAAGAGAGCCAGATTCAGTGCTCTCAAGACATTCTGTGTTGTCCAATCCTCAGTTGGCACAAATTTCTCTGCTGCAGCTTCCTGTACCTTTGTTTCTAGTTCTGAATACTGTTCTTCAGACTGCTGGCCCTGTTTGAGCTTCTTATCTCGTTCTTCAAAATTCTGCTCAGCTACATCATAGAGAGGGTCGTCCTCATCCAACTCTTCCATCTTGGACTTCCACTCTTCTCGTTCCTTTCGCAGGGTCTCCACATCTAAGTCACTCGACTGAGCCTCTTCATGCGCCTGCAGGTACTCCTCAGCCAGATTGATGATATCATTACTCATTGGTCTCACCCGTTGCTTCTAAGGTAGCCTGTCCATTTGGTGTGGATTCTCCCTCGCCGTCGGCTTCCTCATTTGTCTCCCTGTCATAGAACTCTCGAAACATGAACTCTCCAACTGTTGAGAGGGTATAATCTCCATCCACCCGGTGATACGGACTGTAGTCCGCGTGGTGGATAGCATCACGGAGTCGATTCCCAGCAGTCTGCCTCTCCATATCATCTCCGATTCGTTCAGCCACTACGGACGGACTCATAGGAGTATCTGCACGGGCAACCATTAGGAACGGGTCAAATCGCTTACCACCCTCGATGCCACTCCACGTTTTCTGAAGGGAATCGTCTGTCCCGAGCTTCGCCAGCGCAAGCTTGCGGATATAATCCGTGACGGTCCTGACGTTCGAATCTAGCTCTACATCTGGAGTAACCGCCCAATCTTCAATCAGCAGTTCAGACTCTTGCGCGCCTGTGAAGATATGATTCAATGCCTCTAGTGTCCTTTCAGTAATGTAAGAATTTTCAGCAATGAACCCTGAACTCACCGTCTCAAGAATCTTGGTCTCAAGCTCGTCAACCTGGTCGACAGCCCCCTCTATCCCCTCCTTTTCACTCACCAATTCGTCTATTTCATTACCAACGCGTTCAACGAGCACATCATCTTCTCCGTAGTCTTCTACGAACTTGGCCCTCTCCTTCTCTAACTCGGCTATTTCCTCCTCCAGTTCGTCCAGTCTCTCGATATCAATTTCGGAGTTCAGTGCTCCTAGATACTGTTCACATAGGTCGTTGAAGTTTTCACTCATTGGAATCACCTGTCGAGCTAAGGGTCGCTTGGCTCTCTTGTTCGTTATCTGAACCCTCTTCGTCTTCTTCATCATCTTGGTCCTTTCTGGGTTTTTCTGGCACTCCGAATTGCTCAAGGAATTTTTCCACTACGTCTTCGCCGATATCAGAGAGTCGATACTTTTTGTTCTCTTTAACTAGATAGGGCTCATCATCAAGGACATGGTAAAGCACTCCCCTGAGTCCGCCTTTTTCGACGCCAGTTTCCATCTCTAGTTCCTTCTTAGCGAGGGGTTCATCGTTTTCATAGAGTTCATAGAGCATCCGCTGAATTTTGATGTCCCGTTCAATGAGATCCTTCGCGTAATCCTCAGTATTGAGTTCGTGTTGGGCCGCCTTCCGAAGTTTGTTGACAAACTCTTCAACCTCGTCAATGGCCTCATTTACTTCGTCCGTATGTGTAACGAGGCCTTCTCGTTCGAGTTCGACGGTTCCCGTCCCTCCATCGTTTTGAACAACGTTATTAATAACCTCAATAGTCTCCTCCGGCAGTTCCTTCGTGAACGGGAACGCAACTGAACTATCTCGTTGGTCGATCGTCTCATTGAACGGGAACTGCACCTCAGTTAGAGTCCGAAGTATTTCCTCCTGAAATTCCTCAAGTTTCTGTTCAATATCATTCAGTTTCTGTTTTGTCTCGTCTATCTCTTGGGTCTTCCCGGCCCCTTCGCCCATCCCAACGTTTTCAAAGAAGGATCTCGCCTTCTCTTCAGCCTCTTCGGAGTCGGTTCCAAAGGTATCTGACTTCAACTCCGATAACTTCTGCTCTGTCTCCTCTCTTTCTTGCTTTAGTTCCGCTAGGTTCTGGGCTTCAGTAGTGAATTCTTCCCACATTCGATTTCTGGTGTGTGCTACCGTCACTTAATACTTGCTACTAGCCAACAGATATTGCAATATTACACACCATTGTTGCTACAGTGCACAGGAACAGCTATCGGACTTGCTATAGTGGTTGATTTATATGTTATCGATGATCCTGCCCTGTTATTTCTATTGATTTTTAATAGAATGAATATTCAGAAGATACTGTACTGGTTCGAATCGCTACAACTGATCCAGATACTGCCTCCGTTGTTCCATCTTCTCTCGTTGACTCCGCCGGTCGTAGTGCTGTTCCAGCACCCGCTGACTCACGTTCGCCCGATCACTCACAGCAGTCTCCGGGATGTCCTCAGCGAGGTGATGCGTGATACTCCCGCGATGAATCGCGTGTGGACTGAGCGACGACGGACATTTCGAGGCCTCCCCCGTCTCGGCCGCCTCACAGGAATCCGGGTCATGCCCATGCGGACACTCCTTCCCGTACGCACAAGGCCGCGTGTAGCGATACGCATACTTCGGAAGCGTCGTCCTACTGGGCCGTCCCTGTTTGGTCGCAAGCAACGGCTCACGCCCGTACTCGTCGGTCACGTCTGGCCGGCGGTCGCGGAGCCAGTCGTCGAGGAGCTGGCAGAGCCAGCCCGAGAGTCCGATGTATCGCTCGCCGTCAAATCCGTTCTTGATCGGCGTGTCCGACTCCGGTCGATGGCGCACCTCGAGACACTGCTCCTCAGGGTCGTAGTCCTCGACATCGAGGGAGCGCGCAGCGCCCCGGCGCATCATCGTGTGCCAGAACAGCGCGAGCGTGACGTGCGGCCGTGACGCGTACTCGTACGTCTCGAGGTGCTCAAGAATCGCTTCCGCGTCCTCGGAGTCGAGCTTCACGTCGCGGCTGTTCTCGTCGGGCGTGACGTCCGGGGAGACCACCTTGACGTGCAACTCGGGATCCACCGCGTCGATTGTCCCCAGCCACCGAACGAAGACGCGCAGCGTGTCGATCTGTGTCTTCACACTCGTCTTCGAGAGGTCGCCCTCGTTGCGTCGCCAGAGGCGGTACCCCTAGAGCCTACGCCCCGTCAATTCGTTCAGATTGGTGATGTCCCACTCGTCGCACCACCGAACGAAGTGACCGAGGCGTGATCGATGGGATCAGTGGGTCGCTTTCGCGAACTCCGTTTCTTTGTCCGCGAGGTACAGTTCGAGTGCCGTTTCGGGGTCGATTGGTTCGAGTTCCATGGTTCATTCTGGTGCGAACCACCCGATTTTGAGCCCCAATCTGGACCGGTTTGTGAAACACCGAATCGGCCGAATTCGTGTGTCTTACCAACGCTTCCGGGCCGTTCACCGTTTCCTGCAGGAGACGGTATCTCCTTGCACAGCGTCCGAGACTGCATCGGACGACCGCCCACGGTTGGGGCGCGGACGGACACGGGCCGTGCCATCGGCCTGCCTCGCCTTTCTGTGGTTCGAGAGACCTCTGGTCTCTCGTCATCACGAACGACGCGATGCGTCTTTCGAACGACCACGGTGGCGAGGCTCGCACGCCGACGGGGTTGGATTGGTTGTGCCGTCACCCCATCCCGTGTTGCAGGGGCAGGGGTACTGTAAGCACCGTGTGGTGCGTCTCGGCGGGAAGGACCCCAGTGTTTCCGGATTGGTTTCGGCGATTGAGTTACCACATCACTCGACTCTGAATGGCCTAAATCCTGCGGTTGCGCCACCAAGCGCACGCGATTCACGCCTGCCCTGAAGGGCGGGACTCTCTCGCTGTCAAAAGGTAGCGGTGACGCCGGCTCCCTGAACCCGTCGCGGACCGCGACCCGGGACGACAGCATCGGCCGGCCGGCCGGCGGCACGGGGACCACTTTCACGCCGGTGACCGAGACTTTTTGTCCGGTGGCGTGAAAGGACACCGCGTGGCAGAGACCAACGGGTACATGCGGTTCTTCCCCTACGACGCCCCCTACGACAACCAGCGGGAGGCGATGGACCGCATCTACAACGGGCTCTCGCGCCAGCAGGACGTCCTCTTCGAGGGGGCCTGTGGCACCGGCAAGACGCTGTCGGCGCTCGTCCCGGCGCTGGAGTACGCCCGCGAGGGGGACAAGACGGTCGTCATCACGACCAACGTCCACCAGCAGATGCGCCAGTTCGTCACTGAGGCGCGCCAGATCACCCGTCAGGAACCCATTCAGGCCGTCGTGTTCAAGGGGAAGTCGTCGATGTGTCACATCGACGTCGGTTTCGAGGAGTGTCAGGTGCTCCGTGACAACACCTACGAACTCGTCGACGCCGAGCGCGACGTGCGGCAACTGGAGCGCCGGCAGGAGGAACTGCTGGAGGAGAGCCAGGAGGGCGACGAGCGCGCGACCGAGGCGCGCTCCGCGGTGATGGACGAACTCGAAAGCGTCGAGGCAGCGGTCGAGGACTTGGAGGAGCAAACCACCTGCGAGCACTACTACAACAACCTCACGCGGGACGACGACGAGTTCTACGGTTGGCTGTTCGAGGACGTACGCACCCCCGAGGAGATCTACGAGTACGCCCATCAGCGGACGCTCTGCGGCTACGAACTCCTCAAGGACGGCATCGAGGGCGTCGATCTGGTCGTCTGCAACTACCATCACCTGCTCGACCCCGCCATCCGCGAGCAGTTCTTCCGGTGGCTGGACCGCGACCCCGAGGACGTGATCACCGTCTTCGACGAGGCGCACAACATCGAGGGGGCCGCGCGCGACCACGCGACGCGCACGCTCACGGAGAACACGCTCGATCAGGCGCTCGACGAACTCGACGACTGTGACGACGCTCGCGCGCCGGGTGCGGAGAACGTCATCCGGGCGTTTCGGGACGCGCTCGTGGAGACGTACGAGGACTCGTTCGGCTTCGGCAGCGAGGCGCGAAGCGCCTCGGGCACCGCGAGCGGGCAAGGCCCGCGAGCGCGGGAGCGGGTCGGCGAGGACTGGGAGGACGTCCCCGTCGCCAACGACGAGGGCCGCGACGACCTCACGCGGGCGTTCCTCCAGCAGTACACCGGGCCGGGCATCGACTCGGACCTGGAGGCCGCCGCGACCCTCGGCCTCGAACTCGACGAGGAGTACGAGGAGGCGTACAAGCGCGGCGAGACGACCACCCGAACCGAGTGCCAGACGCTGCAGGCGGCGTCGTTCGTCTCCTCGTGGATCGACGAGGGGACCGAACTCGGTCAGTTCCCCGTCGTCTCGGTCCGCCGGGACTCGGGGACCGAGGGGGTGTACGGTCGCGCGGAACTGTACACCTGCATCCCGCGGGAGGTGACGGAACGGTTGTTCGACGAGGTGTACGCGAGCGTCCTGATGAGCGCCACGCTGCGCCCGTTCGACGTGAGCGAGGACGTCCTGGGGCTGGAGAGTCCCGTGAGCCTGGCCTACGGTCTCCAGTTCCCCGAGGAGAACCGCCGGACGTTCGCCGCCGGGACGCCCGCGCTGTTCGCCAGCGAGCGCGACGACCCCGACACCCAGACCGCCGTCGCCGAGACGCTGTCGGACGCCGTCCGGTTCACGCCGGGCAACACGCTCGTTTTCTTCCCGAGTTACGCCGAGGCAGAGCGCTACGAGAGGTTACTCGGCGTGGACGCGACGGTGCTGTGCGACGAGCCGGGCGTCTCGGCCGAGGACCTCCGCCAGCGATTTACCGACAGCGACGACGCCGTCCTGCTCACGTCGCTGTGGGGCACGCTCGCCGAGGGGGTGAGCTTCGACGGCGACGACGCCCGCACCGTCGCGGTCGTCGGCGTGCCGTACCCCCATCTGGACGACCGGACGAAGGCCGTGCAGGACGCCTACGGCGCGGCCTACGCCGACCGCGGCGACGAGGCGGGCTGGGAGTACGCCGTCGAGATCCCCACGGTCCGCAAGACGCGGCAGGCGCTCGGCCGCGTGATCCGCTCGCCCGACGACTTCGGCGTGCGCGTCCTGCTGGACAAGCGCTACGCCGCCGCCGCCGAGGACGAGATGGGCAAGTACAGCGTCCACTCCTCGTTCCCGAAGGAGGAGCGCGAGGAGACCATAGATATCGCGCCGGAGAAACTGAAGTTCGCGATGCTGAACTTCTACCAGGGGCGGGACGCTTACGAGGACGGGCCGCCAGCGCCGTAGGGTCGACCGGCGGACAGACCGCGACGGTCCGCGACCGACGCCCGGTCCCGCCCCGTCGACGTACCAGCGCCACGGTGCCGGCGGTCCGACGGGAAAGCTGATACTGATTCCACCGAAGCAACCTAACATCGTTCGGATTAGCTTCGTAAACGATCACTCGAATATGTACTCGCGGATCTGCACGTCTCTTCCGTACTTCTCTCTCAGTTCTTTCTCTCCTGCTTCGACCCACGCTTCGTCGTCAGTGAGACTGTTTCTCTGTCGGTGATACACAAAGAGAGGTTCGGGAATGTGGTAGCCTTCGAGTCCGGCATCGAGGTACCGAAGCAACAGATCGTATTCCGAGAATCGAATTTCCGGGTCGTACCCATCGAACGTATCGAGATGTTCCGTCCGATGCATGATCCCGACCTTGACCGTGTTCAGGGCATCTGCACCGGTATCGACGACGGTCCGCTCGCCGCTCGGGAACTGCTCGTAGTAATCGCTGTAGACGAAATCTACGTCGGAGTCTGTCGAAAGCACTGTGACCATCTTTCCGATCAACTGCGGCAGGAACTCGTCGTCCGAATCGAGCATTACGACGTATTCGCCGTGTGCTTGGGCTATACCCTGATTACAGGGTATCGTCCCGTTACCGCTGTTCTCATCTCGTTCGAGGAGTCGTAAATAAGGGGCGTCGAACTCGTCGACGACAGAGGCGGTTCCGTCTGTGGAAGCATCGTCCACGACGATGTGTTCAATTCGGGATTTGTCGATGGTCTGGTGCCGGACGCTTTCGAGTGTCCGTTCGATCTGCTGTGCGGAATTGTATGCAGCAGTGACGATCGAGACGTCCGGTAAACTCATTTCTCGTGTCTCCGTGATCCGATCGGCCCGTCGCCCCTAATTGTTTTTTGATAAATCCCCCGTATGTTTCGAGGATACCGTTTTCGTCTCGTGACTTAGCGGCGCGATCGCCCCGTTTCGTTCAGCGGAAGGAGCGAATCCGATCGTGGACCCCTCACTTCAGTGAGACCGGTTTAGGTGGGGAGCGACACCGTGCTCACGGACTCGTCGTACGTCGCGTCCCAGAGCCGTAGCTTCGACACCGTCCACGAGACCGGGTCGACCTCGCGGTCGGCGAGGCGGCGGGCAGCGGCCTCGGTGCCGTCGCGGGCGAGCGTGACGTGTGGGGTGTAGTCGTCGCCTTCGAGGTCCTCGACCGCGCCGAACTGGTCCACGAGGCGCTCGTGGAGTCGGCGGAGGCCGGGGCTCTCGACGGTCAGGTAGACGACGGGGGCGGTACCGGTCGGCGGGTCGGCGAAGTAGTCGATGCCGGTGACTTCGACCTCGACGGGCGGGGCGCTCGCGAGCGCGCGACGGGCCTCGTGCTGGAGGTGGCCGGCGTACTCGGGGGTCCCGAGGCGTTTCACCAGGAGCGAGTGACGCTCCCGGAGGCGGTCGAAATCGACCAGCGCCGGATGCAGGTCGGCCGCGAGCCGGGAGACTCGCCCGGGGACCGGGGCGTTGAGACTGAACACGGGCGGTGTAGACGGCGACGCGTCAAATGGATGCCGATCAGACCCGGTCGAGCAGCCAGAGGACGAGCAGGACCACGGCCGCGACCGTGATCAGCGGGCGGAGCGGTCCGAGCACCGCGAGGACCCCGCCGACGACGACCTCGACCAGCTCCAGCGCGAGCAGGAGGGCGAGGAGACCGAGCACTACCTTCAGTAGCGTCTCGACCTCGACGTTACCGCGGGTATCGGGCATGATCGACGGTTCCAACCAGATAGGTAAATACTCTGTGGCTGTCGGGGCGACAGGATATTTCGCCGTGCCGTGACAGCGAGTAACGAACGTATCGCACGACGAGAGCGCTGCTGGCGGTCCGGATCGCCCTCGCGCCGGTGACGGCCGGTAGTCGGATCCGTCGTTCCGGACGGTGACGCGCCGGCGCTCGCGGGACCCGACCCCGAAGCGATCCACCAGAGCGTCGAGACCGACGAGACCCGTCTCCTCGTCGCCGTCGACGGGAACGGCACGGCGCGCTGGGGGATGCAGTACTGGACCGGACTCGACGGCGACCACACAGGCGTTCGAGGACCCCCGGCGCGACGTCGAGGCGAACCCGGAGAACTACACGGCGCGGTTCCGGGAGCGCACCGCCGCGGCGGCCGGGAACGAGACCGGCCGAGAGATGTCGGTCCGGCGCGTGAGCGTGCGGGCGGAGACCCGCTCGATCCCCCGGGAGGACGGCGTCGTCACGCACTCGTTCACGTGGGAGCGATTCGCCGCGGTCGACGGCAGCGAGGTCCGGACGAGACGACGACCGCCGGCAACGAGACTGCGAGCGGCGACGCCGCCGTCGCGCCGTGACGGCCGCGACGTAATTTTTGCCCCGCCGGAAGGGTTTAATAGCCCAGTGCCACTACGTGGGGCCACGATGAAGCGGACTCGCCGCGACGCCGCGCTCGCGCGTCCCGCCAGCGCCGGGTCCGCCGCTCGTTCTCCGCGACCGCGACGACCGGGCCTCTTTTAGGCCCACCTCTATTTCACCACTTCGACCCCGATCCGCAACGAACCCCTGAGAACGGTTTAAGTCGATTACGGTCCCCTCTGCGATTTTCTTTCGTAGTTGGAAAGAAAGGATTTAAGCCCCTGAAGGGGCTCTCTCCGAGCACAAATGGAACGCGTGGCTCTCGCCTTCTCGGGCGGACTCGACACCACGGTATGCGTCGGACTGCTCGAAGAGGAGTACGGATACGACGAGGTCATCGGCGTCACGGTCGACGTCGGTCAGCCCGACGAGGAGTTCGACGAAGCGGAGGAGACCGCCGGAGCGCTCGACGTCGACCAGTACGTGGTCGACGCGCGAGAGGAGTTCGCCACGCTCTGTCTCGACTCGTTGAAGGCCAACGCGACGTATCAGGGCTACCCGCTCGGCACCGCGCTGGCGCGCCCGGTCATCGCGAACGCCATCCTCGAAACGGCGACGGAACACGACTGCGACGCCGTCGCCCACGGCTGCACCGGCAAGGGCAACGACCAGCTCCGCTTCGAGGCGGTGTGGCGCGACTCCGACCTCGACGTCATCGCGCCCGTCCGCGAACTCGAACTCACCCGCGAGTGGGAGATGGAGTACGCCGAGGAGCGCGGCCTTCCGGTCGAGAGCGGCAACGAAGGCGACTGGTCGATCGACACGAACCTCTGGAGCCGCTCGGTCGAGGGCGCGAAGCTGGAGGACACGGGCTACGTCCCGCCGGAGGACATCTACGAGTGGACCGACGCGCCCGGCGAGGCCGGCGAGGCCGACCTCGTCGAGATCGAGTTCGAGGACGGCGAGCCCGTCGCGGTCGACACCGTCGGGGAGCCCTCGACGAGCCCCCGGCCGCCGGCCGGGAACGGCGAGGGGTTAGGCCCCGTCGAACTCATCGAGTACCTGAACGAGCTCGCGGGCGCGTACGGCGTCGGCCGCACGGACATGATGGAGGACCGGATGCTCGGCCTGAAGGTTCGCGAGAACTACGAGCACCCCGCCGCGACCGTCCTGCTGAACGCCCACGAGGCGCTCGAAGGCCTCGTGCTCACGCAGGAGGAACGCGACTTCAAGGCGCAGGTCGACCAGCAGTGGTCGAACAAGGCGTATCAGGGCCTCGTCGACGCGCCGCTGGTCGGCGCGCTGGAAGGGTTCATCGACCGGACCCAGTCCCGCGTCACCGGCACCGTGACGGTCAAACTCGAAGGTGGGAGCGCCCGCCCGGTCGGCCGCGAGAGCGAGTACGCGGCCTACTCCGAGGACGCCGCCTCGTTCAACACCGAGACCGTCGAGGGCCAGAACATCACCCAGAAGGACGCTACCGGCGTCGCGAAGTACCACGGCTTCCAGGGCCGCCTCGCGAACACGGTCATCGACGCGAACGACAAGCGGACGCTCGCCACGGACGGTAGCGGGGCGGGCGAGAACGGGGAGGAGTGAAGATGGCCGAGGGGGACTCGGGCGACGTCGTCCGCCGGGACCGCTTCAGCGGCGGCCCCGCCAGAGAGTTCCTCTCCTCGCTCGACGCCGACCGGCGGATCTTCGACGCCGATCTGGCCGTCGGCCGCGCGCACGTGGTGATGCTCGCGGAGCAGGGGATCGTCGGCGACGGGACGGCCGGCGAGATACTCGCCGCGCTGGACGACGTGGAGGCGGGCGGTCACGGAGCGCTCCCCGAGGGCGAGGACGTCCACGCCGCCATCGAGACGGCGGTCATCGACCGCGTCGGGGAGGACGGCGGGAAGATGCACACCGCCAGAAGCCGCAACGACGAGGTGGCGACCTGCATCCGCTACCGCCTGCGCGAGGACGTGCTCGACGCCGCGGCGGCGACGCTCGGGTTCCGCGAGGCGCTGCTGTCGGCGGCCGAGGCGCACACCGAGACGGTGATGCCCGGCTTCACGCACCTCCAGCCCGCACAGCCCACTACCGTCGCGCACTGGCTCTGCTCATACGAGTCGGCCGTCGCACGCGACACCGAGCGCCTGCTCGACGCCTACGACCGGGCGAACCGGTCGCCGCTCGGCGCGGCGGCGTTCGCGGGCACGCCCTTCGACGTGGACCGTGAGCGCACCGCGGAACTGCTCGGGTTCGAGTCGGTCGTGGAGAACTCGATGGACGCGAGTTCGACCCGGGACTTCCTGTTAGAGGCGACGAGCGCGCTCGCCAACCTCGCGACGACGCTGTCCGGCCTCGCCGAGGACCTGGTCGTCTTCGCGAACAAGGGGTACGTCGACCTGAGCGACGACTACTCGTCGACCTCGTCGATCATGCCCCAGAAGAAAAACCCCGACACGCTCGAACTGGTTCGTGCGACCGCGGGCGACGCCGCGAGCGGGGTCAACGGCCTGCTGACCACGCTGAAGGGCCTGCCCCGCGCGTACAACCGCGACCTGCAGCGCGCGACGCCGCACGCGTGGGAGACGGTAGACGCCGTGGTCGAGGCGGTCGACGTGGCCGCCGGCGCGGTCGCCACCGCCGACTGGAACGGGGACACGCTCGCGGCCGTCGCGGGCGAGGGGTTCTCGACGGCGACCGGCGTCGCGGACCTGCTGGCGATGCACGGACTCCCGTTCCGCACCGCCCATGAGATGGTCGCGGTCGCGGCGGAGCGCGCGGAGCAACGTCGAGGGAGATCGGGGACTTCCCCCCCTTCGGGAGACGCCGCGGAAGGGTCGAGCGGACAGCGTCCGCGAGACGGCACGGACTACGAGGCGCTCGGTGCCGCGGCCCACGAGGTGCTCGGCGGTCCCCTCGACGAGTACGTCGACCGCGCGGACGTGGAGGCCGCCCTCGACCCCGCCGAGAGCGCGGCGAGTCGCGACTCGGCCGGCGGCCCCGCGGCCGACGCGGTGGCCGACGCGCTCGCCGACGCCGAGAGGGGCCTCGACGCAGACGCCGACGCGGTCGACGCGGAGCGGTCCGCGCTCGCCGACGCCGCGGACGCCCGCCGCACGGAGGTGACCGAGTACGTGTGAGCGACCGCTTCTACCGCCGTCCCCGCGAGGGGGATGGATAACACATTCCGAAACTGATACTCGGAACACGATTTCGGCCTGGACGGTTTTGTGAAGCGATTAGACGATAGTACAGTCACTTAATTTATCTGGTAAGTTCGAAGGATTTAAGACCTCTTGGCGTCGAGGAGAGAGTACGATGGCAGAATGCGTTGAGTGCGGGGCCGACGTGGACCTGCACGACGACCTCGAAGCCGGAGAGATCGTTGACTGCACCACCTGCGGCGCAGAGCTCGAACTGACCGACACCAACCCGCCGGTCCTCCAGAAGGCCCCCGAGCTGGAGGAGGACTGGGGGGAGTAAGGTGACGGACGAGACGACTTCCACGCGCGTCCGAAGGGGCGCGGCGACCGCAACGACAACGGAGACACGCACATGAACGTCGGAATGCTGTACTCCCGGATCCGCAAGGACGAGAAGCTCCTGCTCTCGGAACTGCGCGACCGGGGCCACGAGGTCACGAAGATCGACGTCCGGAAACAGCGGTTCGACATCGAGGACGCGCCCGAGAAGTTCGAGGGTCTCGACGTGGTGCTGGACCGCTGTCTGGCGACCAGTCGGAGCCTCTACGTCACGCGGTTCGCGGGGGCCTACGGCGTGCCCGTCGTCAACAGCCCCGACACCGCGGAGGTGTGCGCGGACAAGGTGAAAAACAGCCTCGCGCTGAAGGGAGCGGGCATCCCCACGCCGAACACCGACGTGGCGTTCACCAAGGACGCCGCGATGGAGACGATCGAGGAGTTCGGCTACCCCTGCGTCCTCAAGCCGGTGATCGGCTCCTGGGGCCGCCTGATGGCGAAGATCGACGGCCGGTCGGCCGCAGAGGCCATCCTCGAACACAAGGCGACGCTGGGCCACTACGAGCACAAGGTGTTCTACGTCCAGGAGTTCGTCGAGAAGCCCGGCCGCGACATCCGCGTGCTGGCGACCGACGGCGAGCCCGTCGCCGCGATGGCCCGCTCGTCGGACCACTGGCTCACGAACGCCGCCAAGGGCGCGGAGACGGCGGAGTTCGAACTCGACGACGAGGCCAGAGCCCTCGTCGAGCGCGCGAGCGACGCCGTCGGCGGCGGCCTGCTCGGCGTCGACCTCATGGAGACGGGCGTCGACGAGGACCCCTCGTCGGCTCGTCGGACGGAGTCCGACGGCGACTCCTACACGGTCCACGAGGTGAACCACACCGTCGAGTTCAAGACGCTGAACGACACGACGGACGTCGACGTGCCCGGCGCGGTCGTCGACTGGCTGGAGGCGAGAGCCGAGCGCGCGCAGGGCAAAGAGGTGACCGCCCGATGACGGGCGACGCGCTCTCGGCGTCGGTCGTCGGCGGGAGCGGTTTCACCGGCGGCGAGCTCCTGCGCCTGGTCGACGCGCATCCGCGCCTCGACGTGCAGCAGGCGACCAGCCGGAGCCACGACGGCAAGAGCGTCGGCTCCGTCCACCCGAACCTGCGCGGCACGGACCTGCGTTTCTCCGACCCGGGGGACGTAGAGAGCGTGGACGTGCTGTTCACGGCGACGCCCCACGGCGTCTCGATGGAGCGGATAGACTCCTTCCGCGAGGTGGCGGACACCGTCGTCGACCTCTCGGCGGACTTCCGCCTCGACACCGAGGCGCAGTACGACGAGTGGTACGACGGCCACAGCAGGCCCGAACTGCTCGACGAGGCGGCGTACGCCCTGCCGGAGGTCAACCGCGAGAACCTCGCGGGCGCGGACCTCATCGCCTCCGGCGGCTGTAACGCCACCGCGACGATCCTCGGCCTCTACCCGCTGTTCGAGCACGGCGTGCTCTCGGGGAACGAACGGGTCGTCGTCGACGTGAAGGTCGGCTCCTCGGAGGGCGGCGCTGGCGGCGGCGAGGCCTCCTCGCACCCGGAGCGCTCTGGCGTCGTCCGCCCGTACGCCCCGAAGGGCCACCGCCACGAGGCGGAGATAGAGCAGTTCCTCGGGACGTCGGTGTCGTTCACGTGCCACGCCGTGGACGTGGTCCGCGGCGCGTCCGCGACTTGCCACGTGTTCCCGGACGGCCCCGTCTCGAAGGGCGACCTCTGGGGCGCGTACCGCGAGTCGTACGAGCCGGAACCGTTCATGCGGCTTGCCGCCGGCGGGAGCGGCGTCTACCGCTACCCCGAACCGAAGGCGGTCGCGGGGACGAACTACGGCGAGGTCGGCTTCGAACTGGACCCCTCGAACGAGCGCGTCGTCGCGTTCTCGGCCATCGACAACATGATGAAAGGCTCCGCGGGGCAGGCGGTCCACGCGGCCAACGTCGCGCTCGGCTTCGAGGAGACGGCGGGCCTGGAGTTCCAGGGACTCCACCCCGTCGGCGCACCCTGATTCGGCTTTCATGACCGCAGCAACCACTACGGAGGTTTTCGTACCGACATGACAGTAGTAGTCAAGATCGGCGGCGCGCGCGCCGTCGAACCGGAAGGCGCACTGGCGGACGTCGCCCACCTGACGGCGAACGGCGAGGACGTCGTCGTCGTCCACGGCGGGTCGACCGCGGTGGACGAGACGCTGGAGGAACTGGGCGAGGAACCGGAGTACGTCGAGACGTCCGGCGGCGTCGTCGGGCGGTTCACCGACGAGCGAGCGATGGAGGTGTTCGAGATGGTGATGCCCGGGAAGCTGAACACCGACCTCACCGCCGCGCTCCAAAACGAGGGCGTCGACGCGGTCGGTCTCTCGGGCGTCGACGGGAAACTGCTCACCGGCCCGCGGAAGTCCGCCGTGCGGGTCGTCGAGGACGGCAAGGAGAAGATCCGGCGCGGCGACCACTCCGGCACGGTCGAGGACGTGAACGCCGACCTGCTGGAGACGCTGCTGGCGAGCGGCTACACGCCGGCCGTGACGGTGCCGATGCTGTCCGGCGAGGGGACGCCGGTCAACGCCGACGCCGACCGCGCCGCCGCGGCCGTCGCCGGCGCGCTGGCGGCGGACCTGGTCGTCCTCACGGACGTCGCCGGCGTCTACGAGGACCCCGACGACGAGTCGACGGGCATCGACGAGGCGACGACGCCCGCCGAGTTCGAACGCGTCGAGGACGCCGCGGAAGGGTTCATGACGAAGAAGGTGATGGCAGCGACCGAGGCGCTCGAAGGCGGCGCGGCGTCCGTCACCGTCACCGACGCGAACCTCAACGACCCCATCGTCGGCGCGCTGGACGGACAGGGAACAACGATCACGCCCGGAGCGGTCGGCGAAGACCCCGTCGGCGAGGACGAGGTGGAGGACCGCGTATGACCGGGTTCGTCTTCTCCGAGAAGCCTATCCGGATCGAACGCGGCGAGGGCGCGTACGTCTACGACGACGGCGGGAACGAGTTCCTCGACATGGGCGCGTCGTACGCCTGCGTCCCGCTGGGACACGGCCACCCCGCCGTCGACGAGGCCGTCACCGAGCAGTTCGAAACGCTCACTTACGTGCAGGCGTCGTACCCGAACTCGGCGCGGACGGCGCTGTACGAGCGCCTCGCCGGGACCGCGCCCGGCCCGGTCGGCAAGGCGTGGCTCTGCAACTCCGGCACCGAGGCCAACGAGGCCGCGCTGAAGTTCGCGCGCTCGGCGACGGGGAACTCGAAGATCGTCGCCACGATGCAGGGCTTTCACGGCCGCACCATGGGGTCGCTCGCGACCACGTGGAAGAACAAGTACAAGGAGCCGTACGAGCCGCT
Organism: Halobacteriales archaeon QS_9_68_17; assembly: GCA_003023565.1. Taxonomy (GTDB): domain Archaea; phylum Halobacteriota; class Halobacteria; order Halobacteriales; family Natronoarchaeaceae; genus Halostella. Next base: position 14,018 of record PXSA01000033.1, on the reverse strand, counting down.
GATCGACGGCGTCGAGTTCGTCCCGTACGACGACGCCGAGGCGCTCTCCGAGGCGGTCGACGAGGACACCGCCGGCGTCATCGTCGAACCCGTGCAGGGCGAGGGCGGTATCAACCCCGCCTCCGCGGGGTACCTGCGGACGGCCCGCGAGGTCACCGAGGCGGCCGGCGCGGCGCTCATCTTCGACGAGGTCCAGACCGGGCTCGGCCGGACGGGGACGCTGTGGAACTGCGAGCAGGCGGGCGTGGTCCCCGACATCCTCACGTCGGCGAAGGGCCTCGCCAACGGCCTCCCGATGGGCGCGACGCTGTGTCGCGACTGGATCGCCGAGGACTACGGCTCGCACGCCTCGACGTTCTCCGGCGGCCCGGTCGTCTCGGCCGCCGCCGAGGCGACCGTCTCGACCGTCGTCGAGGACGACCTGCCGGCCCACGCCGCCGCGATGGGCGACTACCTGCGGACCGAACTGGAAGCGTCCCTCGGCGACGAGGTGCGCGAGGTCCGCGGCGAGGGGCTGATGGTCGGCGTCGAGGTCGGCCGCGGCGCGAACCGCGCACTGAAGGAGCTCGCGCTGAACCACGGCGTGCTCGCCCTGCCGGCGGGCCGGACCGTGGTGCGCCTGCTCCCGCCGCTGACCGTCGAGGAGGAACACGTCGACCGCGTCGTCGAGGCGCTGGAGGACGTCGTCGGATGAGCGCGACGGCGAACGTCTCGGCCGACGAGGCGCGCGAACTGCTCGTGGACCTCGTCTCCATCCCCTCGCCGAGCGGCGAGGAGGCGGCGGCCGCCGAGCGCCTCGCGGACTTCGTCGCGGCGCACGACCGCGAGGTGTGGATCGACGAGGTGGGCAACGTCCGCGCTCCCGCGGACGACGCGGTCCTGCTGACCTCCCACGTCGACACCGTGCCGGGGGAGATCCCGGTGGAGATCGACGAGGACGGCGGTCCGTCAGAGACGGACCGAGACGGAGCCGGTGAAACCGGCGAAGTGCTGTGGGGTCGCGGCTCGGTCGACGCGACGGGACCGCTCGCGGCCATGGCCGCCGCGGCGGTGCGGGCGGGCGTCTCCTTCGTCGGCGTCGTCGGCGAGGAGACCGACTCCCGCGGCGCACGCCACCTCATCGAGGACCGCGACGCGCCCGACGCCGTGGTCAACGGCGAGCCAAGCGGCTTCGACGGCATTACGCTTGGCTACCGCGGCTTCCTCTCGGGTACGTACGTCGCGACGAGCGAGTCGGGTCACACCTCACGCCCCGAACCGAACGCCATTCAGGACGGGATCCGCTGGTGGTCCCGCGTGGAGGCGGCGTTCGACCCGGACGAGTGGGAGCCCGTCTTCGAGCAGGTAACGACCAAGCCCGTCTCCGTCGAGGGCGGGTTCACCGCGGACGGCCTCTCCGTCGAGACGACGATCGACGTGCAACTGCGCATCCCGCCCGAGCGGACCGCGGAGGCGGTTCGAGAGGTCGCCGACGGCGAACTGGAGTCGGGCACCGTCACCTGGGAGGACCCGATCCCGCCGGTGATGACCAGCCCCCGAAGCGAGGTCGCGCGGGCGTTCCGCGCGGCCATCCGGCAGGAGGACGGCGACCCGCGGCTCCTGCGCAAGACCGGGACCAGCGACATGAACCTCTACGCGACGGCGTGGGACTGCCCGATGGCGACGTACGGCCCCGGCGACTCCGATCTGGACCACGCGCCGAACGAACACGTAGCTCTCGGCGAGTTCGACCGCTCCGTCGCGGTGCTCGAATCCGTCGCCGAGGACCTCAAACCATGACAAGACACTACCTCGACGTCGACGACCTCTCGGAGGACGAGCTCGAAGCGGTCCTCGACGCGGGCGCGGAGTACAAGGAACTGCTGAACGACGGCGACCCCCACCCCGACCTGCGGGACCGGACGCTCGGCATGCTGTTCCAGAAGCCCTCGACCCGGACGCGGGTCTCCTTCGAGACGGGGATGACGCAACTGGGCGGCCACGCGGTCTTTCTCGGCGAGAACGACATCCAGCTCGGCCGGGGCGAGCCGCTGAAAGACACCTCGCGGGCGCTGTCGCGCTACGTCGACGCGGTGATGGCCCGCGTGTTCAAACACGCCAACGTCGAGGTGCTGGCGGAGTACGCCGACGTGCCCATCGTCAACGGCCTGACCGACGACGCCCACCCGTGTCAGACGCTCGCCGACCTGCTGACCATCCGCGAGACGATGGGCGGGTTCGACGGCGTTTCGGCGGCGTGGGTCGGCGACGGCAACAACGTCGCACAGTCGTTCGCGCTCGGCTGTGCGCTGACCGATGTCGACCTCACGGTCGCCACGCCGGAGGGGTACGGCATCGGCGACGACGTCGTCGAACGCGCGACCGACCTCGGCGGCGACCCGACGGTCACGCACGACCCCGTCGCCGCCGCCGAGGGCGCGGACGTCATCTACACGGACGTGTGGATCAGCATGGGGCAGGAGGACGAGCGCGACGTGCGCATGGACGACTTCGAGGGGTTCCAGGTCTGCGAGGAACTGCTCGACCGCGCCGCGCCGGACGCCTCCGTGATGCACTGCTTGCCCGCTCACCGCGGCGAGGAGATCACCGACGACGTGATGGAGAGCGAGCGCGCGCTCGTCTGGCGACAGGCGGAAAACAGGATGCACGCGCAGAAGGGCCTGCTCGCGTGGCTGCTGGACGAGGCGTAACGGCCCGGTCAGCAAGACGAATCGTGGACGAGGATTCCACCCCCGGATCGTAGACGGATCCCCCACCCTTCTTCGCCGTCGTCCGTCCCGCAGTCGACCGTGACACGCGTCGACGCCGAATCTCCGCCCTCGATAGTCGCGCGGAGTCGATACTCCTCTCCGTCCGCGAACAGGTCTGTGACCGTTGTACTCGGATGGTACGGCTCCTCGCGGTGAGCGGAGCCCGACGGCCGCACCTCCAGATCCGTCTCGAAGAGGACGGTATCGTCTAAATCAGTGATCTCGACCGTCACGAGGTGCGTCTCGGGGCGGTTGTTGATAACTCCGATCTCGACGGGTACAGTGTTTGACAGTAGTCTCGCACAACCGCTAACGTTTCCGAACACACCAACGGCAGTGGCTTGGATTGTTCTACGACGGTCGATCATTGTATGTATTAGTCACTGGGATGGTAAAAATTCTGTTGTTGGTACGTTTGCCTTTGCAGGCAGAAACGGTTACGTTTCTGTCGGTCGTTCGGTGGCCCTCCTGTGCCATGGGAGGGGATGGCAGGAGCACGCGTAAACCGCTGCGGCGGCGCGGCGGCGGCCGCGTACGGGGCCGGAACCGTTGTCCGTGCTACCGAACAACGCACATCGGCCCGGGAACACTGATAGCTCCGGAGCGCGACCGGCCGCCAACGACGATGGCTGAACCACTGCGCGCGACGGCGGGAGAACTCGACGCGGACACCATCCTCGACGCGGTGAACGGCGGGCGACGCGTCGTCATCGAGACGGAGATGCTCGGCTCCGAGTACACGGTGACGCTCCGGCACGACGGGACGGTGTACTACTGCGACACGCCGACGACGCTGCACAAACACGAGGCGGAGGCCGAGATGCGCCGCTGCATCGAGAAGCAGGGGTACATCGAGCACGAGGAGTGACGGTCCGCGGAGGGAAGGACCGCCGGTGCCACGAGTTTTAACCGCCGCCCGACCGAACCGTGTTCCATGAGTGACTCCGAGTCGCCACAGGCCATGGGCGACCTGCTGGAGACCGCCGACCCCGAGTTCCGGGACGTGATGACCTGCGTTTTCGACATTCAGGCACACGAGACGCGGACGTACCTCGCCCTGCTCGACCACCCCGGGAGCACCGTCGAGGAACTCGCCGAGGAACTCGACCGCGACCGGAGCAACGTCAACCGCTCGCTGACGACCCTGATGGAGAAGGGCCTCGCCGAGCGCGAGCGCCGCCTGCTGGACCCCGGCGGCTACGTCTACCAGTACACCGCGACGCCCCTGCCCGAGGCGAAGGCGATGCTCCACGAGGCGCTGGACCGGTGGGCGGAAGTCGTCCACGGCGCTATCGACTCGTTCGGTCCGGAGCCGTAGCGCCGCGTCTCTCCGCGACGGATCCGCTCCCGACTGCGGCGGGTCTCGCGCGGAGCGGACCGCTTTTCCCCGCCCGACTCGTTCTCCCGCTAATGAACTCCATGACGCTCGCCGCCGAGGCGGACGCCGCCCCCGACGAGGCAGACGACGGCGTCTGGCTCGCGTGTATCGAGTGCGGCGCGGCGTTCGCGCCGTTCGACGCGATCCGGTACCGCTGCGACGACTGCGACGGCCTGCTAGAGGCGCGCTACGCCGACCCGCCGACGTTCGACGACTTCGGGGGAGAGGGGGTCTCCGGGAGCGGCGCGAGCGGAGGGTCGTCGGTGCACCGCTCCGACGGCGTCTGGCGCTACAGCGCGGCCCTCCCGTTCGAGGTGGGCATCACCCTGCCCGAGGGCGACACGCCGCTGCACGAGGTGCCCCGACTGGAGGCGGACGTGGGCGTCGACCGCCTCCGCGTGAAACACGAGGGGATGAACCCGACGGGCAGTTTCAAGGACCGCGGGATGACCGTCGGCGTCCGCGTCGCCGAGGAGCTCGGCGTCGGCCGCCTCGCGTGCGCGTCGACCGGTAACACGAGCGCGGCGCTGGCCGCCTACGGCGCTCGCGCCGGACTCGAAACGCTCGTCCTCCTGCCCGCCGGGAAGGTGGCCGCCGGCAAGGTCGCACAGGCCAGCCTCCACGACGCCCGCATCCTGGAGGTCGACGGGAACTTCGACGCCTGCCTCGACATCGTACAGGACCTCGCGGAACGCGGCGAGGCGTACCTGCTGAACTCGCTGAACCCGTTCCGACTGGAGGGCCAGAAAACCATCGGCCTCGAAGTTCTGGAGGAGTTCCACGAGGACGAGGGCCGCTTCCCCGACCGCATCGTGCTCCCCGTCGGCAACGCGGGCAACACCGCGGCGCTGTACAAGTGCTTCCGCGAACTCGTTCGAAGCGGCGCGTTAGACGAGGACGAGGTGCCGAAGCTCACCGGCGTGCAGGCCGGGGGTGCCGCCCCGATGGTCGAAGCCGTCGAGAACGGGTGGGACGACACCGAGCGCTGGGACGAGGTCGAGACGCGCGCGACGGCCATCCGCATCGGCAACCCCGTCAACGCGCCGAAGGCCCTGCCCGGCATCCGCGAGACGGGCGGCACCGCCGTCGCCGTCTCCGACGAGGCGATCACCGACGCCCAGCGCGCGCTCGCCGCGGAGGGCGTCGGCGTCGAGCCCGCTTCGGCCGCCTCCGTCGCCGGCCTGCGGAAGCTCCGCGAGGAGGGCGTCGTCGCCGACGACGAGGCCGTCGTCTGTCTCACCACCGGCCACCTCCTGAAAGACCCCGACGCCGCGGCCGAGGCCGGCGGCGACCCCGAGCCGGTGCCGAACGACACGGACGCCGTGCTGGAACTGCTGCAGTAGACGACCAGCAGGCGTATCCGAACGCGATATCGTTTGTACGCGGATCCGGTGGGAAGTTCGTGACTGTAGTCGTTATATGAATCCGATAAGTAACCGTACAACCACCGATAGAGATTCAGGGTCGATGGAGGTATAGCGTTCACTCGAACGCAACGAGTGACGGTCGCTCGGTCGACGACCCCTGGCGGATCACGTAGACCCGTCCGTCTGCTACCGCGGGGGAAGTCCGCGTACCTCCGTCCGGGTCTTCCCAGATTACCGTTCCGGGCTCGCGGATCACGGCCACGGTCCGTTCGATGGACCCGACTACGAGCCCCTCACGGCCGACAGCGGGCGACGCGTAAACGTCGCCGTGAAGACCGTCGTCGCTTTCGGTCCGCCAGCTTTCACTCCCGTCGGTCGCGTCGAGCGCGGCCACGTCGAATCCGGCCGTGACGTACACGCGGTCGGCCTCGACCGCCGGGGACGTCCAGCAGCCGCTCGCGTTCCACGACCATAGTTCTCGACCATCGCGCCGGTCGAGCGCGTAGACGCCGTCGGAGACGTCGGCGAGATACACGCGGTCAGCGTCGACCGCCGGAGCCGAACGGATCTTCGTCGTCTGCACCTCCCACTCGACCGACCCGGACGACGCGTCGATCGCCACGAGTCCCTCCGGGTCCGGGGCGTACACCGTCCCGTTCGCCACCGCTGGCGCGATGTCAGTCGTCACGTCGTAGTCCTCGGGTGCGAACGTCGGGCGATCGGTGACCGACCAGCGGACGCTGCCATCGGTCCGATCGAGTGCGTGCAGCGCAGTCGTGGTCCGGACGTACAGCGATTCGCCGGAGACGGTCGGCGCGAACGCCGCCTCGTCGGCGACGCGGGTGCGCCAGCGTTCGCTTCCTGTGTTCAGATCGAGCGCGCGTACGAACGCACCTCCGTCGTCGTTCAGACGGGTGTCGACCGTCACGAAGACGTCCTCGTTCTCGATCGCCGGGGTTCCTGCGGGGATCCCGTCAACCGGTGTCCGCCACAGAAGCTTCCCGGAAGCGGTCTCGAACGACTCGATCCCGTTACTCTCGCTTCCGACGACGACGGCATCGTCGCCCGCGATCGGCGACGTGTACGGGTATCCGCCGAGGGGGACGGTCCACTCGGGATCGTCGCTCGACGATGGGATAGTGGCGTCCGGACTGTAACCCGTGTTCGCGGAGTCGAAGCCGAACGTCGACCACGTGGCGTTCGGGTCGGTGTTCTCGTTTGTTCCTCCCGAATTACAGCCCGCGAGGGCCGTCGCGCCACAGGTGAGGGGAAGCCGCCGGCGGGACCAATCGTCTTGCACACCTCATAGAGTACCCCCCGAAGTATTATATGTTACGTTCCCTCATTATGTTATTTGAATATATATATATATATGTGTGTGTGTGTGCGTTCTACGCGTGCTTATTTTCATGCCACGTCACAGAAAATATCAACAGCGTCTATAGTAGGGACCGAACGCAATGACACACTCGACTGGCATCCAGGGTTCCGGTCGATGTATAGTAGTTCATACTATATCGGCGTACGTGGGAATACGGCTCTCCGAGGGTCGCCGAGAAGACAGCGAGGATGCTTACAGTAGACGTTTCCGCGAGAACGAGGCCGTCGTCCGTCTCACGGCGGCGACCCCGAGCCGGTGCCGAACGACACGGACGCCGTGCTGAAATACCTCGACGACTAGAGCGTCGTCATACGGGCGGCAGACGGCCGTCTGCCGGGCTATTTTGCGTTCTCGCGGCCTACGTTATCCATGGAAAGCGATCACTCAGGGCCGCCGGAGCGACTCCCGGAGCGCCCCGACCCGGCCGAGGACGTCGCCCTCCGCGCGCAGGTGGCCCAACTGCGAGCGGAGGTCGCGCGCCTGGAAAACGCCGTCGAGCACGAGCGCCGGCGACGACAGACGGTGATAGACCGGTACGAACACCTGCTTGCCGAGCGGGAGGGCGAGAACGCCGACGAGCGACGGAGCGGCCGCCTGTTTCGTCGCTTCCTGAAGTGAGGCCGTCGGGCCGCCGACTCCGCCTACGCCTCGACGCCGTTCAGCGAGATGTACTTCACTTCGATGATGCGCTCGTCGGACTCGAGCGTCTCGAACGCCGCGTCGGGGACGGCGCTGTCGACGTTGTAGACGGTCAGCGCCTCGCCGCCGATGGCCTCGCGGGCGTTGTACATGCCGGCGATGTTGATCTCGTGGTCGCCCATGACGCTGCCGATGAAGCCGATGACCCCGGGCTCGTCGGTGTTGCGCGCGACCATCATCTGACCGCCGGGGATGGCGTCGACGCGGTAGCCGTCGATCCGGACGATGCGGGGGTCGTTATCGGCGAACAGCGTCCCGTCGACGCTGACGGACGCCTCGCCGTCCGACACGGTCACGGTGACGAGGCTCTGGAAGTCCTCCGCCTGCCGGGTCTTCGACTCCGTCACCTCGATGCCGCGCTCCTCGGCTATCTGGGGGGCGTTGACCGCGTTGACCTGCCACTCCAGCGGCTGGAACACGCCCTTCAGGCCGCTCGCGGTGACGAGTTCGACGTCCTCCTCGGCGATGTCGCCCTCGTAGCGCACCTCGACCGTCGACATGCGGCCGTCGAACAGCTGTGCCGCTATCTTGCCGGCGGTCTCTGCGAGGCCGATGTACGGTTCGACGCGGGGGAACGCGCTCTCGTCGATCGAGGGGGCGTTCAGCGCGTTGACGACCGGCTCCTCCTCGAACGCGGCGGTCACCTGCTCGGCCGTCGAGACGGCGACGTTCTCCTGTGCGGCCTCGGTGGACGCACCGAGGTGCGGCGTGACGGCGACGTCATCGACCGAGAGCAGGGGGTTGTCCTCGGAGACCGGTTCGTCGGCGAACACGTCGACCGCGGCCCCGGCGAGGACGCCGTCCTCGACGGCCGCCGCGAGCGCGTCCTCGTCGACGACGCCGCCGCGGGCGCAGTTCACGAGGTAACCGCCCTCCAGTTGCGCGAGTTCCTCGTCGCTGATCATGTCCTCCGTCTCGGGGGTCAGCGGGGTGTGGACCGTCAGGAAGTCGGCGCGGTCGAGGCAGTCGTCGAGGTCGACCAGTTCCGCGCCGAGCTGGGCGGCGCGCTCCTCGCTGATGTAGGGGTCGAACGCGACCAGGTCCATCCCCAGCGAGTCGAGCTTCTTCGCGACCTCCTGCCCGACGCGACCGAGGCCGACGACGCCCAGCGTCTTGCCGTTGACCTCGGTGCCGAGGTAGTCGCTTTTCGCCCACTCGCCGCCCTTGAGGCGGACGTGGGCCTGCGGGATCGACCGGGCGGCGGCGAACGCCATCGCGACCGTGTGCTCGGCGGCCGCGCGGACGTTGCCCTCCGGCGCGTTGGCGACGATGACGCCGTGTTCCGTCGCCGCGTCGATGTCGATGTTGTCGACGCCGATGCCGGCGCGACCGACGATAACCAGTTCGGGGGCCGCCTCGAACACGTCCTCGGTGACCTCCGTGCCCGAGCGAACGATCACGGCGTGGGCGTCCGACACGGCCGAAAGCAGTTCGTCGCCTTCGGTATCGTAGGCGGTCACGACCTCGTGGCCCGAGTCCCTGAGCCGGTCGAGGCCTGCGTCCGCGATGGGGTCTGTGACGAGTACCTTCATGCGAGACAGGATAGTCGCGGCACTGTTAACGCTTCCTTTGTCGGCACGTGCGGCGAGACCTGCCGCTCGACGGGAGCCGGATCGCTTCCTTTTCAACACTGCCCGCGGAAGCCGCTCGCATGACAGTCGTCGCGTTCGACTTCGACGGAACGCTCTCGGACTCGGAGATGACCGTGCTCCTCGGGGAGCGCTACGGCGTCGCCGACCGGATGGAGGAGATAACTGAGCGGGCGATGAACGACGAAATAGCCTACGCCACCAGCCTCCGCGAGCGGGCGGCCCTGCTGGAGGACCTGCCCGAGGACGACGTCGCGGCGGCGTTCGACGAGGTCGTCCTCCGGCCCGGCGCGGCGGACCTCATCGCCGCCCTGCGGGAGGCGGGCGTCCACGTCGCTATCCTCACCGGCGGGTTCGAGCGCGGCGTCGAGGCCGCGCTGGAGAAGGAGGGCGTGAGCGTCGACGGCATCGTCGCGAACCGCCTGCCGATAGCGGGCGGGGCGCGACGCGCTTCGGGAGACGCGAGCGGGCAGCGCCCGCGAACGCTGACGGGCGAGGTCGAGGGGCCGCTCATCGAGGGGACGAAAGACGACGCCCTCGAAGCGCTCGCCGACGACCTCGGCGTCCCGATGGACGACACCATCGCCGTCGGCGACGGCGCGAACGACCTGCCGATGCTGCAGGTTGCGGGACGGGCGATCGGCTTCGAGCCGAAAGACGCCGTCCGCCCCCACTGCGACGCCGTCGTCACCCGGATGGACCGGCTCCAGTCGCTGCTCGAAGAGGACGGCGTGTCGTGACGGTCCACCGACGACGGCGAGTACCGCCGGCCGTCTCCGAGCGGCGGGTCGTCGGTCCGCGAGAAAGGGTCCGTCCCAATACGCCCGCGACGACCACCCGCCGCGGGACCGCACGGCACCGCGTCTCAGTTCAGCGCGTCGCTGAGTTCGTCAAACAGCAGGTCCGTCTCCGCGAGCGCGCCGCCGACCAGACCGAACACGACGGGGTAGAGGATGCCCGCGTAGATGACGGCGTCGATGAGGTTGACGCCGACTTCGAGGCTGCCCGGCGGTTCGTCGAGCTGCTCCATCAGCGGCTGGGAGCTCTGAACGACCGAGGCGATCATCCGCTCGTCGGTGAACGAGTGCGACATCAGCACCGCCGCCACGAGCGACAGGACGAGATACGGCAGGGCGACGGAGACGCTCGCGGCCACCAGTTCGGTGAGGTCGTCGGGGTCGGTCCACGACGCGACGAGGTAGCCGGCACCGACGAGGAGGCCGACGGGCAGGAACAGGATGAGCACCTGCAGGAACCAGCCGCCGAAGCTGAACGACGACGAAAGGGAGTTAATCGGGAGCGCGCTCAGCCCCACGGTCTCCCCGCTGGCTTCCAGTCCGACGCCGTGACTGGCGAAGAAGTACCATCCGGAGACGACCCAGGCGGCCGGCCCCTCTTCCATCGGACCGGACACCGTCATGGAGAACGTCACGATCTGCCGGTAGAACAGGTACGCCAGAACGAACGCGCCCCCGCCGGCGACGCCCCCCTCGGGGAGCTGTAGCTTGTCGGCGAAACCGGTTTCGGTCCGCTGGTTCACGGGTTCCTGTGCGTTTTCGGTCGAATTCGGCCCTTCTCGCGACATATACGTCGCTACACACAAAGGTATCAGAAAAGTGTTTGCTCCATACATCTATGCACCGAAAGTACTGATGCCGATCCCGTCCGACCGGACGGCGATCCCGGCCAGGATTGCCGTCCTCCCGAAACGCGGCGGCGTGCGCCGCGGCGACGCCGGGCTACGAGAACAGGCTCGTGTGGACCGGCGCGAAGTCCGTGCTGTCGTCCTCGTCGTCGGCCGTGTCGGTGATCGACCGCCCCTCGACGCCGTCGGCGAGGAAGTCCGCTACCGGTGGCCCGACGTTCTCCGGTTCGACGAGGAAGGCGTCGTGGCCGTGGTCGGAGTCGATGACGTGGTGGGCGACGGGGACGCCGGCCTCACGGAACGCGTCCGCGAGCGACTCCGCCTGCTCGCCGGTGAAGTGCCAGTCGCCGGTAAAGGAGACGACGAGCGCTTCGCCCTCGAAGGCGGCGAGGGCGGCCGCGTCGGAGTCGTAGCCCGCAGAGAGGTCGTAGTTATCCATCGCCCGCGTCAGGTAGAGGTAGCTGTTGGCGTCGAACCGGCCGACGAACTCGTCGGCCTGGTAGTCGAGGTAGGACTCCACGTCGCGATACGGGAAGAAGCCGGCCGCGGGGTCGCTGGGGAACACGTCGCAGGCGGCGTCCCGCCCGGCGGCCCGCCGGCCGAACTTCTTCTCCATCGACGCCTTCGAGAGGTACATCACGTGGCCGAGCTGACGGGCGAGCGCGAGGCCGTCGTTCGGGTGTTCTCGGCCGTAGTAGTCGCCGCCGTTCCAGTTCGGGTCCGTCGTGATGGCCCGTCGGGCGACCGCGTCGAGCGCGAGGCACTGGGGGTCGAGGCGGGCGGCGGCGGCGACGGGGACGAGGCGGTGGACGTCGTCGGGGTACTGCTTCGCCCACTCCAGCACGTTCATCCCGCCGACGCTGCCGCCGATGACCGCGTGGAGGCGGCCGACGCCGAGTTCGTTCAGCACCCGCCGCTGGGCGCGCGTCCAGTCGGTGACGGTCACCGGCGGGAACCCGGTGCCGTACGGGTCGCCCGTCTCGGGGTTCTCGCTCGCGGGGCCGGTCGTCCCGTAGCAGGAGCCGGGGAC
>PXSA01000033.1:0-2168 GCA_003023565.1 Halobacteriales archaeon QS_9_68_17 | reverse complement strand
CGAGGCGGCGGTTGGCGACGTGGGCGCTCCCGGTGAGCGCGTGACAGACGAGGACGGCGTTGTCGCCCGTGAACTCGCCGTACGTCTCGTACGCGACCTCGAGCGACGGGATCGACTCCCCGGTCTCGAACTCGAACTCGCCGAGGTCGACGGTGCCCGCCGTCGCCTTCATCGCGTCGCGGCCTCGATCCCTCGGTCCACGTCGGCGAGGATGTCCGCGGGGTCCTCGATGCCGACGGAGAACCGGATCAGGTCGGTCGTGACGCCCGCCTGCCGCTGCTCCTCGGGCGACAACTGGCCGTGGGTCGTGCTCGCGGGGTGGATGACCAGCGTCTTCGCGTCGCCGATGTTCGCAAGGAACGAGGCCAGGTCGACGGTCTCGCAGAACGCCTTGCCGGCCTCGTACCCGCCGTGCGACTCCGTCTCACGAGCCGACGAGCGCTGCTCGTCGACGCCTTCGAGGCCGAACGCGATCATCCCGCCGTAGCCGCCGACGGACGGAACGTCCGTCGAGCCTCGCCTCGCCCCGCTCGGCTCGACGCCGTCGAGGTACTCGCTCGCGTTGTCGTGGGTCTCGTGGTCCGCCAGCCCGGGGTAGGTGACCCACGCCACGTCGTCGTGGTCCGCGAGGTACTCCGCGACGATGGCGGCGTTCTCGCAGTGGCGCTGCATCCGCAGCGGGAACGATTCGAGGCCCTGCAGCGTCTGCCAGGCGTCGAACGGCGACTGCTGGTCGCCGAGGCTACGGAGCGAGCGGTAGCGCACGGCCTGCGTGAACGGCGTCTCGGGGAAGTCCCGCGAGAAGTCGGTGTCGTGGTACGCGGGGTTTTGCCCGGCGACCTCCTCGTAGCCGTTGGCCTCCCAGTCGAACTCGCCGTCCTCGATCAACGCGCCGCCGACGGTGGTGCCGGAGCCGTGGAGCCACTTCGTCGTCGACTCCCACACCACGTCCGCGCCGTGTTCCAGCGGGCGACAGAGCGCGGGCGTGGCGAACGTGTTGTCGACGACGAGCGGCGCGCCGTGGTCGTGGGCTATCTCGGCGACGCGCTCGAAGTCCGGTGTCACGAGCGAGGGGTTCCCGATGGTCTCGACGTGGACGTAGGCGGTGTCCTCGTCTATCGCTCCCTCGTAGGCGTCGTAGTCCAGCGTCTCCACGAAGCGGGCCTCGATCCCGCGGCGGGACGCGGTGTGCGAGAGGTAGGCCGTCGTGCCGCCGTAGGTGTCCGTCGAGCAGACGACGTTATCGCCCGTCTCGGCGAGGACGAGCGTCGCCGCGTCGAGCGCGGCCATGCCGCTGGCCGTCGCCACCGCGCCGGTGCCGCCTTCGAGGCTGGCGAGTCGTTCCTCTAGCGTCTGGACGGTCGGGTTGCTGATGCGGGAGTAGATGTGGTCCTCGGCGTCGAGCGCGTACAGGTCCGCCGCGCGGTCGGCGTCCTCGAACACGTACGACGTGGTCTGGTACAGCGGCGGCGCGCGAGCGCCCGTCGCGGCGTCGGGGGCTTCCTGCCCCGCGTGAACGCTTCGGGTCGAGAGGCCCGGCTCCGCGGACTCGTCGTCGTCAGTCATGTACGGGACTCATATATACACATACTCATATAACCCATAGTTACGGCAAGATTCGCAAGTCCCGCACCCACTATCACGGCCGCCCGCGGACACCGGTCACCCCTGGCGTCGGCACCGCTGGTCGCCCCGACGCAGTTCATCCGTCCAACGTCTCCGCGCGAGCTTTTTCGTTCTCGGCGTTGCCGCGGTACGTATGCCCTTGGACGTTCCCCACGAGGTCCGCGAGCGCCTCGAATCGCACCCCAACGTCGTCGGCACCACCGTCGGCCCGAAGCGCGTGGACGACCGGCCGACCGACGAGGAGTGTCTCGTCGTGCTGGTCAACCGGAAACTGCCGCGGGCACAGCTCGGCGACGGGGAGGCGATCCCGGAGACCGTCGACGTGGACGGCGAGACGGTTAGGACGGACGTACAGGAGGTCGGCGACGTGGCGCTCCAGGCGGTCCGCACCCCCGCCGTCCGGCAGACCCAGCGCCGGCAGGACCGCTGGCGGCCCGCCCCCGCCGGCGTCTCGGCGGGCCATCCCGCGGTCTCGGCCGGGACGCTCGGGTCGCCCCCGCTGCGGACCGCCGACGGCGAGCGGGTCGTCCTCACGAACGCCC
>PXSA01000032.1:159929-173228 GCA_003023565.1 Halobacteriales archaeon QS_9_68_17 | reverse complement strand
ACAAGCGCGTGCAGTCTCCGTCTCGTCGCAACTGGCCCGTCGAACCGATAGGCACGGGACGGGCCGAATCCAACGCCTGCGGAGACTGGGACCGCTGTGGAGAATCCTCGAATGTAGTCGAGGCATCTGCAAGTCCCGTCGAAGAAACAGGAAGCCTTGTCCTCCACGTCGCGAGCGTGAACGAGCGGAGTAGGGCAGGGTAGTTCACACGCCCAACTACGTCGACAGGGAGGACGTCGACCGCGTCAGGGCACACCTCCGCGACGAGTACGGCGTGACCCACGAACTGTACTACAAGCCGGACATCTACACGGCGAAAGGGGCCGTCGCCGATACGGCCGAGGCGTTCGGCCTCTCGGTGCCCGCCAGATACGTCGAGCAGGTGCAGCGGCGTCCAGCCGGACCCGTCACTTCCGCTGTTCCAGCAGGCGCGCCGCGACGGCGACGATCCCCGTCAGGACGACGATGAGCTGGTCGCCGTTCGCCACGACCGGGAAGACGCGTTCGGGAGACGTCTCGCCGCCGGCGTCCGCGCCCGCGCTTCCCGGTTCGGGGTCGACCCCCGTGTAGAACTGCGTCTCCCGGGTCGTTCCGCGCGCCGACTCCTCGAGGTCGACGAACGTCTGGACGATCCCGCGGTCCGTCGAGTAGTACAGTTCGCCGTCGAACGCGTAGAACTGGTCGTGCAGCGGATAGAACAGGTTCACGCCGTTGAACATCAGGTCCGGGCCGATGCCGGCGAACGTGACCGCCGCGACGGTCGCCCAGGCGACGCGACTCCCGTAGGTCCCCCAGCGAGACAGCAACAAGGAGTCCGCGCGGACCCGAGTGTCGTAGTAGACCAGCGCCGCGGCCCCGGCCGGGAGAAGGAGGGTGTGGAAGGCGGCCCGGTGCGCACCGATGACGTACCACCCCAGCAAGACGTCGAGGTCGATGAACGCCGTCGCGCCCGTCACCACCGCGACAGCGCGAGCGTCGAACGCGTCGCCGAGGAGAGCGGCGGCGACGAGACCGGCAAGCGCAACGTGGAAGACGGTCGATGGCATGTCCGGAACGAACGGCCCCCGAACCTATCAGCGTTCGCGTGTCTTCGTCGGTCGTCGAACCCCCGTTTCGGTAGTTCTAATACCTTTAGTTCCGACCTGCGGCCCATGGACGAGACGGGCGGGCCGCGGCGCGACCTCGCGGAGAAGATCGCCGGCGAGATAACCTTGAGCGACGACCCCGGGGCGACGCTGCGGAAGTGGCGGGCCGATTTCGACGTGTCGCAGACCGAACTCTCGGACGAACTCGACGTCTCCTCGTCGGTCATCAGCGACTACGAGAGCGGCCGGCGCGATAGCCCCGGCATCGGCGTGATCGAGCGCGTCGTCACCGGGCTGCTCGATATCGACGAGCGCCGCGGCGGCGGGCGAATCCGGCAGTACGCCCGCGTCCTGTCGGCGGGGTTCGAGAGCGACATCGTCCGGGACCTCCGGGAGTACTCGACGACGGTCCCGCTGGAGCGGTTCTACGACGCCACCGGCGCGAACGAGCTCGTCCGCGGCACGCAGGACCGCATCAGCGGTCACACGGTCATCGACTCGATCGAAGCGATCACGACCTTCTCCAGCGAGGAGTTCTACCGGCTCTACGGGCAGAGCACGAACCGCGCGCTCGCGTTCACGGGCATCACGCGCGGCGAGTCGCCGCTCGTCGCCATGCGCGTCGTCAACCCGACGCCGAACGCCGTCGTCCTCCACGGTATCACGGAAGGAGAGCTATGGGAGCACGCCCCCGACCTCGCGACCATCGACGACTTCTCGCTGGCCGTGACGGACGTAGACCTCGACGCGATGGTAGAGGCGATGCGCGAGCTGCCGTAACGCGGCCGTCTCCGTGCGAGGTCCGCTGATCCGGGCGGAGGAACAGACGCCTCGAACTCGAAAAACCGCGCGGTCGCCGCGGTCCGCCGCGGCCGTCTCAGTTCACGTACTCGTACTCGCGCTCGCCCATGCGGCCCCAGCCGGTGAAGGCGAACTCCCCCTCGGGGACGGTGACCGGGTCGACGTCGGTGTCTTTCTCGTGGTTGTGCGCGTCGTGGATCTCCTCGTACTCCTCGAACGAGAGGTCGTAGCGCTCCGCGAGCTGTTCGTCGGCGTCGAACGCGCGGACCTCCTCTTCCCACCCGTCGACGACCGTCTCGGCGTGGATCTCGGCCTGCGCGCCGCTCCCGTAGGAGCCGACGAGCAGGCGCTGTCCGGCGAGGTCGACGCCGTTTTCCAGCGCGTGCTGGAGCGCGCTGGCGCGCGCGACGTGAACGGAACCGGTGTACCAGTTCCCGACCTCGCGGGAGATGGTGAGCGTCGGTTCGATAGTGTTGCCGTACCACTCGTGGTATGCGTCGGTCCCTTTCAGCGCGTCCATGTGCTCGCGGACGGCCTCTTCGTAACCCGCCTCGTCAACGTGGGACGACGTCCCACTGGCTTCCGGCCCCTGGCCGGAAACGCCGAACGCCTCGCGGCGGGGCTGACGACCGATCTCCTCGGCGAGTTCGTCCTCGACGGGGGTGTCGCGGATCATGTGGCGATAGCCCAGCAGGCCGGCCTTGCGGACCATGCCCGGGAACGGCGTGTGGAAGGGAATGTACGCGTAGTCGTCGGGGTGGGTGTCGCCCGAGACGCTCTCGAAGTCCTCAAGCGCCTCGCGCATGCGGGCGAGATACACCTGCATCGAGCGCTTGCCGTCGACGCTCGGGAACTGCTGTTGTGGCTTGAGGAAGTCGGTCTCGTCGGCGCTGCCGTACCCCTGCTCCGTGCTGATCTCGACGACCGACGGGTCCTCGTCGATGAGCATGGCGACCGCGCCGGCCCCCTGCGTCGCCTCGCCGGGGTCGTCGCGGGCGTACAGTGCGGTGTCGGTCGCGATGACCAGCGCCGCGCGGCCGCGGTTGCGCCCCGCGCGGATCCAGTTGTACGCGTCGTCTACCGCCTGTGTGGCGGCGACGCAGGCGAACTTCCGCTCGCCCTTGTTCGCGTGGTGGAAGTCCCCGTCGTTCACCTGCTCCAGACAGCCGGCGACGTACGTCGAAACGGGCTTGGAGTTGTCGAACGCGCTCTCGGTCGCGACGTCGATCCGGCCGACGTCGTTCGGGCGTAGTCCCTTCCGCTCCATCAGACGGTGGGCGGCGTTGGCCGCCATCGTCACGATGTCCTCGTAGCTGTCGGGGAACGAACTCGCGTTCAGTCCGAGGCCTTTCGTGTACTTCTCCGGGTCCTCGTCCTTCGCCGGCGCGAAAGTACCGGGAAGGTCGAGCTTGAGGCTCCCCGTGCGGATCTCGATGGCGTCGATGCCGACTGAAGTCATACGCCGACCAATGGCGGGACCGTATAAGTTATTGTCGACTGTCGGTTCGACGGTCGTCGAACGGGGCGTCAGGAAGCGCCGACGCCGTTATCGGCGACCCGGATCTTGTCGCCGTTCGTGTCCCGGACGTATCCGACGTCGCCGGAGTCGGTGACGTATTTCAAGTAGTAGCTATTACCGCTGGGGCCGGACCCGACGTATATCACCTCCGAAGTGCCGTCGCCGGTCCAGTCGAAGGCTCCGACGGGCGACTCGATAGCGTCGGACGTAAGCGTCCCGTCGTAGCCGTCTGAGTCAGCGAGATCGACGTTTCCGCTCCCGTCGACGTACGGAACCTTGGGGGATCCGCCAGCGGCGAAGACCGCCGGCGCTCCGTTGGCGTTGGCGGTGTTGAGGTTGATGCCGATATCACGCACTTCTCTGTCGCCGTTGTTCTTGTCTTCGAGGTAGACGAGGTCCTGATCGCCGTTGACGAACACCAGGTCAGCGTCGTCGTCACCGTTCATGTCGGCGACGCCCGCTACGGAAGCCGCCGAGACAGGTTTGAAGTTGTTCGAATTGGACGGCTTCATATCGATCGCTTGCGGGCTATTGCCGTCATTGACGCGGGAGAGTTCGTCGTTTCCGTTGACGTAGAAGACGGACGTGTCCCCGTCCCAGGTGCCGACCGCAAGGCGGGTCTGGGTCACGCTTCCGCCGTCGACCAGTCGTCTAACGTCGCCGTCGAGGTCCGCGACCTCGATGTTGTTGTTCTGGTCCATGTACGGGAGTTCCGTCGCGCTGTCGCCGTCCAGGTCGGCGGTCATCGGGCCGGTTTTCGGGGGCTTGTCCGCGCCGTAGTCCTCGATGCGGCCGTTCGAGTCGATCGTCTTGAGGCTGTTGTCCGTCCCGCGGAAGGCGATCCCTTCCTGTGGCGACCCGGTAGCGCCGCAGGCCCCGCCGGCACCGTCGTCCGGCGTGACGGTGAACGTCCGGCTGGGCTCGTTCTCGAACTCGACCGTGATCTCGACCTCCTCACAGACCATATCGTGCGCCTCGCCGTTCTGGAGGAACCGGTACAGCCAGAACCGCGCGTCGTCACCGGTCCCGATGACGGCTTTCTGAGCGCCGTTGTAACCGCTTCCGCCGCTCAGATCGAGCGTGGCGGGCAGCGCGGTACCTCTATTGTCGTCGGCGACCCCGTCGGTGTTCGCCGTTTCGATGTACAGTTCGCTCTCGTTGATGCCGTTGCCCGCGACGGGGTCGCTCAGTTCGTCGATGTTACCGTTGGCCGGGTCGACAGTGACGGTCGTGACCGTCAGGTCGGTCGTCGCCGTGTTCTCGATGCTGAACGTGACGCCCTCGCGGACCCCGACCGTCCCGTCGTCGTCGTAGGCGTAGCCGTCACCGTTGTACCGTATCGGCCCGCTGCTGCCGCCGAAGAACACGCTCTCGGACTGGGTGCCCCAGTCGCCCTTCGCGTCCGTGTCCTGGTAGACCTCGTCGGCGTAGCCCTTCCGATACGCCACCTCGCTCGTCCCGGGCGAGATGCTCCAGCCGTTCGACGTGCTCTCGGACCCGTACGCCGCTTCGTCTCGGAGTTCGCCGTTCGCGTCGACGAGTCTCAGCGCTTCGCCCCCGTCGTTGAGACGGAGGGACGTCTCGTGGACGCGGTCCGCCGACACGGAACCGTGAGCGTCGAGGAAGGCGGTCTCGTTTCTCGTCAGGTAGTACGTACCGTGGAGACGCTCCGATGGGAGCGAATCCGACCCGTCGTCGTCGACGACGGACCACCCGGAGGCGTCGGTCGCGTTCTCGAAGTACAGTTGCACGAACTCGGTCCGGTCGTTCGTCGTGTCGGGGTCGGGTTCGACCGCGGTGAGTACCGCCTCGCCGCGGAGAGTGGTAGTCACTTGCCCGTTGACCGCCGTGGTGACGTACGTGGTCGACGAGTTATCGAGTTCCGCCATCGCGCGAAGGCTGTCGACGAACCCCGTCGACGGTGACTCGTAGTTCGCCCGGTTGATGATGTCGGTCCCGTCGTACGTCCAGTCGCTGTCGAGTATCGCGTCGACGGCGTCGCCGGTGAGGTCGCTGGTAGTCGAAGAATCGGTCCGACTAGAGTAGATTTCCACGGATCCGCCCGGGTTCGATCCGTCCGGCTCGCGGTACGCCTCGACGGTGACGTCGAACGACGCCGTCTGGTTCTCGATGGAGTACCAAAGCCTGACGTAGTCGTTGCCGCGTACGTACACCGGGTCGGCGTCGCTGAGGATCACCTGATCGGTTTTGGTGATCCCCGTCCACTTCCCGTTCGCGACCGACATCCGAGCGGTGTCCGAACCGGTCGAGTAGACGGACGTCCCTCCGGAACCGACGCCGAACGAGGACCCGCCGTCGGAGCCCTGTACGTCCATCTCGAACCGGACTTCCTCGCTCGCGTTCGGCGACGCGGCGATGTCCGCGGTGACGGTGTCGTCTCCTTCGGTGTTCGGCGCGCGGTACGTCACCGTGACGCGGCCGTCGCTGTCGGACTTCCCAGTGACCGTCTGTCGGGTCCCCGTGTCGTTGCGCAGTTCGCCTCTGTTCGCGCTCAGGTTGACCAGCTCGCCGCTGACGGGGTTGTTGTACTTGTCTCGGACCTCGACCGTGACTTCCTGCGAGCCGTTGGTCCGGACCGTGCCACCGCCGGCGACGTCGGTGAGATACAGGTCGGATACGTCCTCGCGTGCGCCCGACCCGACGCCGACTTTCGCCATCCGGAGGTCGTACGTCTCACCCTCTTCGAGTTCTATCGTCAGCAGGCTATACGGCTCGCCGCTCACGTCTTCGTGATACTGCCCGGCGACGTGGCCGCCGTTCCTGACGTACTGTTCGCTGAGTGCTTCGGCCCACGTATCGTTGTCGAGCAGCGTCGGAACGGTAATGTTGATCGGACCGCCGTCGGCTTCGACGGCGACGGTGTTGCTCGACGCGCTTATCGGCCGGGCGGTCACGGACGCGCTGTCCATGCCGTTCTCCGAGAGGTTTCCGTCCAGCGTGACGAGCGTGATCTGCCGGTCGTTGACGACCGTCTGGTCGGAGACCGTGAGGTTGTTCTCTCGGAACTGGTTGTACAGGAGGGAGTGTTCGTACACCGTCTCCGGAGGGTTCCGGTACTCGTGATAGTTGGGCTGGTAGACGAGCGCGCCCGTCTCGAAGTCGCGTTCGGTTCCGTTCCAGAACTCCCCGGTTTCGCCGGTCGCACTCGCGTTGTCGACCCGCAGTGCGACGCTCTCGTCGTTCGTTCCCACCGTCCGCAGGGACCCGTACGCGGGGCCGGGGTTGACGAACAGCGAGCGCGAGGGGTACCTCGTCCCCAGTTCGACGGTGACCGAACCCCCGTTGCCACCGCCGGGCACCGACACCACGGTGTTTCGCAGGTCCTGCATCTGGCCCTGTACCTCCTGGTTGTGGTTGAACTCGATGCCCTTGTTCTGGTCGGGGACGACGGTCGACTGGTACATCGCCATCGAGATGATGAGGATGCCGAACAGCAGCACCGCTCCGACCTGTATCGCTGCGGCGCGCTCGTCGTCCCCGAGCTGCATACTCACCCCTAGCAATTGAACGGTAAAAACCCTTGCTGCCGAGACAGGTCAGAATCGGGAACTACTCGTCGTCCTCTTCCTCGACGACTTCGGGGTCGCTCATGGCGCTCTGGAGGCTGTCGAGCCCGTTCACCCACTCGGTGACGAGACCGTAGTCGACCTCCTCGGCGATGGAGATGTCGAGCTCCTCGCCGTCGATAATGAGGGTGCCGGCCTGCGCGATGTAGCCGAGCGCGGCGTCCAAGTCCTCCTCGGCCTCGGCGTCGGCCGCGGCGCGGACGTACTCCTCGACGCTGGCCCCCCCGGCGGGACCGTCGGCGACGAACTCCTCCGCGGCGTAGAACACGCAGACGAGGCTCGTCTGGACGCCGTCGATGAGCATCAGTTTCTCCTCGTCGTCGAGCTCGACCTCGCTCAGGACGATGTCGCGGATGTCGGTGACCTCTTCGAGGGCCTCCTCCTCGTCGAGGACGCCGTCGTCGTACGCGGCGACCACCTTGGCGACGGCGATGGCCGCGTCGTCCTGCAGGTTGAGCAGGAGACGGGCGGAGTCCTCGTCTTCGGGATCGATCTCCTCGTCCCTGATGCGGTCGACCCAGTTCTGCCAGCGGTCCTCGGAGTAGAACTCCTGCGGGGGCTCGCTCATACTTGAGGGTACATTGGCCGCCTGAAATGCCTTTCTCTCCCAGCGGTGTGTCCTCCGCGCGGCAACAGATACGGGTCGGCGGGTTTCCGCGACGGCCGTCCCGTTACTGCGGCCGTCTTCGACGGTCAGCGTCCCGATTCAGGCCCTGTCGAGCGTCGCCTCGGTGTCGAGGTCGTACACGCGCCTCGGCGTCTCGACGTGAGCGCGCCGAACCGCGTCGTCGTACCCCTCCTCCAGCAGCCAGCGCACCCGGCGGGGGACGGTCCGGGGACCCATGACCGCGCCCGGGCGGTCGGGGTCGTCGACGTAGTCCGTCTCCATCAGGAACGGGGCGTCCGACTCGGCGGCGACTTCCAGTCGGTCCTTCTCGCTCATCACGCTCGGCGTCGGGCCGGCCAGTCGCCCGGCGGCGTAGTGCTTGACGACGCGCTCGCGCGCGAGTCCGGCGTCCGCCGCCCACTCCGCCACCTCGGTGAGGTCCTCGCTGGCCTCGGTGTGTAACTGGACGGCGCAGTCGACCGCGGCCCCGCGCTCGAAGGCGTGACGCATGACCGCGTTCGAGGCCTCCCGGACGGCGTCGTCCACGTCGTAGTGCGGGCGACCGGACTTCAGCGCGACCGCGGGGCCGTCCGCGACGTACTCCGCGGCGACGTCGATACCCGCCTGCATCAGGTCCCGGGCCGCCGCTGGCGAGAACTCCCGCTCGTCGACGAGACGGGAGACGAGGCCGGGGTGGACGCCGAGTACCGGCCACGCGGTACCGTCGAGCGCCTCGCTCGCCCGGTCGACGACCTCGATGGTTCGCTCGAACACGGCGCGGAAGTCATCGCCGGCCTCGGGTTCGACGCCGAGGTGCCACGACGGCTTGTTCACGACGAGCAGGTGGGTGCCGCCGCTGCGCGCGAAGTCCTTCGCCGCCTCGACGCCGCGGGCGTTGTCCGGGTCGAGGTGGAGGTGGTTGTCCAGCACCGGGGTGTCGAGATCAGTCATCGGTTCCCCGTCGGCGTCGGAGCGCCGAAAAGATTCAGTTTCCGCGGCGCGGCCGGCCCGCGCCCGCCGGTCGACCGTCAGCCTTCGACGACGACCGCCTCGTCCGCGGCGTTGCCGAGCGCGTCCGAGCGGCCGTGTTCGCCCGGCGCGATGGCGAGCGTGCGCACGCCGTGTCTCCCCGCCGCCTCGACGACCGGCTTGAAGTCCGTGTCCCGCGAGGCGACGGCCAGCGCGTCGACGGTGCCCTCGACGACCGCCGCCGTCGCGTCGACGGCGAGTTTCACGTCGACGTCGCCGCTGGTGACGACCACCTCGTAGCCGCGAGCCTCGGCCGCCTGAATGAGTCCGGGCGTCGCGTGCTCGTCGACGTAGAGCCGCGTGACCGCCAGATCGCCCTCGGCGGCGGCGGCGGCGCGCACGTCGTCCAGGTCGACGTCGAACTCGTCCCTGAGAACGTTTGGTCCGTCGACGAACAGGCCGACGCCCCTCCGGCCGTCGCCGACCAGTCGACGCAGTAGTCCGTTCATGCCTCGCCGTTGACCGTTGAGGGCGTTAGGCGTAGCGATATCGGGTCGCTGCGGGACGGCCGTCCGTCGCGGAACTGTTACTTAGATCATCGATCGTTGATTCGTTTCCAGTCAGGTCTATCGCCGGAGATGACCGCCAGAACGGCAACTCGGTGGTGAATTATCACTTATTTGTAAACGAATTAAGAGTTTTAAATCAACATAAATCAGAGAACGTCGATGGTATGTCAAACGAACCCCCTCATGGTCACGACGATCGTTTCTCGAAACGACCGGTGCGATGGGAGCAGCGAGCGCTCTCGGCGGCGTCGCGTCGGCGACGCCCGGGAGGCCACCCGGTCCCCGCGAGGACGGGACCCTCGTCGCCGTCTCCGCGCTGGACCGGAACGGGAACCTCGCCGACTTCTCACAGTACGGCAGCAAGGTCGACGTCGCTCGATGGGCCATCGAACGCCGACTTCGACCTGTACGTGACCCTCGACGGTCACACGCCGTCGACGAGCGACTACGACAAGCGCTCGGTCGCGCAGGACAGTCAGGAGACGGTCGTCGTCGAGGACGTCGACAGTGACATCGAAGCCGGCATCCTCGTCGACTCCCGCGGCGGGAGCGGCAACTACACGGTCTCTGTCGAAGAGACCGGTCCGTAAGCGTCGCCCGCCCCCTCGACACCGTTCCGACAGTTATCCCGTTTTTCCGCATCGCCGGGAAAGGGATCCGAGGCTGTCTTCCGCTCCGGTTTAATTTTTAGCACGATTGTCACTTTTAGCACAGAAAAGAAATATTTAAATTACTCCTTGGCAGTAACTATCACCCGCCATGTCACAGTGCCCTCGGGGGCATCACCGCCGCCACACCGGGCAGACCGCCCGGTCCGAAAGAAAACGAGGTGCTGGTCGGCGTCTCGGCGAGCGCCGCTGACCTCGAAGGGACCGTCCGGTCGGCGGTCCCCGGGAACGCGCGGATCGCCCACCGCAACGAGACGCTCCGCTACGTCGCGGTGAAGTTCCCGAGTCGCGCGCCCGAACAGGCGCGCGAGAACTTCATCGACGCCGTGACGAAGCAAGAGGAGGTCAAATACGCCGAACCGAACGCGACGTTCGAGGCGCTGTACACGCCGAACGACCCCCGGTACGGCGACCAGTACGCGCCTCAGCAGGTCAACTGCGAGGGCGCGTGGGACACGACACTTGGCGACCCGGGCGTCACGGTCTCCGTGGTCGACCAGGGGGTCCAGTACGACCACGCGAACTTAGAGGAGAACATGGACGGGAGCGTCTCCGACTACGGCCGCGACTTCGCCGACGGCGACGGGGACCCTTACCCCGTCAACGCCGACGAGAACCACGGCACCCACGTCGGCGGCATCGCGGCCGGCGGCACGGACAACGGCACCGGTCACGCCGGCATCAGCGACGTCTCGATGCTCAGCGCCCGCGCGCTGGACGAGAGCGGCGGCGGGTCGCTCTCCGACATCGCGGACGCGATCACCTGGTCCGCCGACCAGGGCGCGGAGGTGATCAACCTCTCGCTGGGCGGCGGCGGCTACACCGACACGATGAAAAACGCCGTCTCGTACGCTTACGACAACGGCTCCCTGCCCGTCGCCGCGGCCGGAAACGATTACGGTAGCTCCGTCTCGTACCCGGCGGCCTACAGCGAGTGCCTCGCCGTTTCCGCACTCGACCAGGACGAGTCGATCGCGAATTACTCCAACTACGGCAGCGAGATCGAACTCTGCGCGCCCGGTACCGGCGTGCTGTCGACGGTCCCGTTCGGGAGCTACGAGCGCCTCTCCGGCACGTCGATGGCGACGCCGGTCGTCTCCGGCGTCGCCGGCCTCGCGCTCTCGGCGTGGGACCTCTCCGTACCGGATCTGCGGAGCCACCTCAAGAACACCGCGGTCGACATCGGCCTCCCCGAGGACCAGCAGGGGGCCGGTCGCGTCGACGCGAACAACGCGGTCAACACCGAACCCGGCAACGGCGACGGCGGCGACGGCGGCAACGGCGACGGCGGCGACGGCGGCGGTGGCGGGGGCGACTCCACTACGTCCTCGGTCACCGATTCGCTGTCCGGTTACTGGGACTCCGACTGCTGGTCGTACCCGTGGGAGTTCTCGGACCCCAGTCAGGTCGTCGTCGAACTGGACGGCCCCAGCGACGCCGACTTCGACCTGTACGTCAACGAGGGCCGCAGCGAGTGTCCGACTACGAGCGACTACGACTACCGGTCTATCGGCACCGACAGCCAGGAGTCCGTCACTATCGACGCTCCCGACACGTCGACGGACCTACAGGTCCTCGTCGATTCCTACAGCGGGAGCGGCGAGTACACGCTGACGATCACCGAGAAGAACTGATCGGGACCGACCTCGTCAGTCACCAGTGAGCGCCGCGGGGCGCTCGTCCCGCCCGCCGACGCGTCGCCTACAAGCACCCCGTCCTCGCGTCGGCGGACGCCCTTCTCGCCCGGCCGAGACCCGCACGCTACGGTCGGGTTCCTCTCCGACGGCGGCGGGCGGTCCGCGGTCGGTGCATCCGTAACACCAAAACATTACTTACAGGCGGTCGACCGTAGGCGTATGCCCCTACGGACGCCGCCTTTGCGCGGGGCGCACGACGACCGCGGCGCGTCGTTCACCGACTTCGGCGGGTGGGAGATGCCCGTCGAGTTCGACTCGATCAAGACGGAACACACCGCGGTCCGGGAATCCGTGGGCATCTTCGACGTCTCGCATATGGGCGAGATAACCGTCAGCGGGCGCGACGCGACGGCGCTGATGCAGCGACTCGTCACGAACGACGTGACCGCGCTCGGGGTCGGCGACTCCCAGTACGCGATGGTCACCGACGAGGACGGCGTCGTCCTCGACGACACGGTCGTCTACCGGCTCTCGGACGAGAGCGACGCGACCGCCGAGGACGACGGGGCGTCGTACCTCTTCGTGCCGAACGCCGGCCACGACGAGGAGGCGTACGACCGCTGGACGGGCTACCGCGACGAATGGGGCCTCGACGCGACCGTCGAGAACCGCACCGAGGCGTACGGGATGCTCGCCGTGCAGGGACCCGATGCCGAGTCCCTCGTCGCGTCGGCGGCGGACGGCGACGCCGCGGACCTCTCGCGGTTCGAGGCCCGCTGGGTCGTCGTCGACGGCGTGGAGTGCTGGGTCGCCCGCACCGGATACACCGGCGAAGACGGCTTCGAACTGATCGTCCCGTGGGACGAGACCGACGCCGTCTGGGCGGCGTTCGACTGCCAGCCCTGCGGCCTCGGGGCGCGCGACACGCTCCGCATCGAGGCCGGGTTCCTCCTGTCGGGACAGGACTTCGACGCCGAGGAGAACCCCCGGACCCCCTACGAGGCCGGCGTCGGCTTCACCGTGAAACTCGACACGGAGTCCGTCGGGCGCGACGCGCTCGCCCGCGCGAACGAGGACGGACCCGACGAGGCGTTCGTCGGCTTCCGGCTCACCGAACGCGGCGTCCCGCGGCACGGCTACGAGATAACGAACGCCGACGGCGAGGCCATCGGCACCGTCACCAGCGGGACGGTGAGCCCCACGCTCGACGAACCGATCGGCCTCGGCTACGTCCCCGTCGAGTACGACGACCCCGGCACCGACGTCAGTGTCGTCGTCCGGGACCGACCGAAGAGCGCGCGGATCACCACTACACCTTTCATCGACCAATGAGCATCGACGTACCTGACGACCTCGGCTACATGGAATCGCACGAATGGGCGCGCGACGGCGGCACCGTCCGCGTCGGCATCACGGACTTCGCCCAGGACGAACTCGGCGACGTCGTGTTCGTCGAACTCCCGGACGTCGGTGACGACGTCTCGAAGGACGGCGAGTTCGGCGTCATCGAGAGCATCAAGGCCGTCTCGGACCTGTACGCGCCGGTCACCGGCGAGGTGACCGCCGTCAACGAGCGGCTGTTCGACGCGCCGGAACTCGTCAACGAGGACCCGTTCGGCGAGGGCTGGATGCTCGAGGTCGAGGCCAACGACCCGGACGAACTCGACGACCTCATGTCCGCGGACGAGTACGAGAAGCAGGTCCAGTAACGCGACCGACGACCTTTTTTCGGGTCGCCGAAGGCGACCACTCGGAGCAAAGAACTCCGCCGGGAGAGCGAAGCCTTCCCGAGCTGCTCGCAAACGCTTCGCGCTTGCGGCATTGCGGGATCGAAGATCCCGCCTGCAGCCAGAAATC
>PXSA01000032.1:154415-159924 GCA_003023565.1 Halobacteriales archaeon QS_9_68_17 | reverse complement strand
GGCTTCGCCGCTCGCCGAGCGGCGTGTAGCGCCGCGTTCCGCTCGGTCGCGGAGAAACGGCGGCGTCGCCGCCGTACGCTCACCTGCGACCCCGACTCTCGCCCCGAACTCACTCCTCGGGTTCGCGGAGGGTGAACTCGCGGCGCTCGTACACGTCGTTGTCGGCGTTCTCGTCTTTCTGGACGTAGCCGAAGGCGCGCCAGTTGTCGCTGGGGTAGACGTGGAGCGACTTGCTCCGGACGGGGCTGTACACCGCGTGTATCTCGTTTTTCCGCGGGTCGACCACCGCCGGTTCGCCCGGGCGGGTTATCTCCGAGTCGATCACGTCGAGGGTGCACTCGCCTTCCCCGGTCTCCGTCCGTTCGAGGTTCGCCAGCATGAGGTGGCCCTCGACGAGCACCTCGAAGCAGGGTCTGCCGTGGTGCTCGTGGGGCATCAGGGTGTACTCGGGCGGCCACTCCATGAAACGGATGACGTGCTCGCCGGGGTCCCCGATCACCTTCTCGCGGGTGTACTCGTCCGGCGCGGCCGGGTCGGTGGTGACGTCCTCGAAGAACCCCTCGCGCTCGATGGCGTCCGAGAGCAGTGCCGGCCCCTCTTCGACGAAAACGCCGTCGCCCTCCTCGAGCAGTTCGCCGAGTTCGTCGTACACCTCGCGGACGGTCGGGTTCGGATCCGGTTCAGGCGATCCTTGCCGGCTCATACGGGTAGCCACGATGATCGCGGTCTTATGCTTTGGGGGAACCAAGACCCGAAGGGGTAACTCGGGGGGTTGGCGGTCGGGGACTCCCGAAACCGGGGATGTGATAAGGGGTCGGACGCAAATATCGCCTACCCGTGCTTTCGACTGTCTCCCGCGGGTCGCCGCGGGTCACGCCGTGTTCTCCCCCTCCGACAGGGGACCCGACCTAACCATGACCGGACACCACACAGCCACCGGCAGTCCGTTCGCGCCGCACAAGCCTGACGAGACAGAAGAGATGCTTTCGGTCGTCGGTGCCGACGACGTGGACGACCTGTTCGACATCCCCGACCCCGTCCGCTTCGACGGCGAGTTCGGGATCGACCAGCGGAGCGAGCGCGCGGTCAAGCGCGAACTGCGCGAGACGCTGGGCGAGAACGACGATCTGACGGAGTTTCTCGGCCGCGGTCACTACGACCACTACGTGCCGTCGCTCGTCGACCACCTCTCGCTGCGGTCGGAGTTTCTCACCTCCTACACCCAGTACCAGCCCGAGATCACGCAGGGGTTCCTGCAGGTCCTGTTCGAGTACCAGTCGCTGCTGGTCGAGCTGACGGGTCTGGAGATAGCGAACTGCTCGATGTACGACGCCGCGACGGCGCTTGGCGAGGCCGCGACGCTCGCCGACCGCGTTCGCGGCACCGACGGCCACCGCGTGCTCGTCCCCGAACTGCTCCGCGAGGAGCGCCGCGACGTGCTGGAGAACTACGTGGCGGGCACCGAGATGACCGTCGAGACCGTCCCCGACGACGACGGAAACGTCGATATCGATGCTCTCGCGGACCGGATCGACGACGACGTGGTGATGGTACACGCCGAGAACCCGACCGTCCGCGGCACCGTCGAGGAGTCCCTCGGCGACGTCGCCGACCTCGCGCACGACCACGACGCGCTGTTCACGCTCGGCTCGGACATCGTCGCGCTCTCGCTGCTCCAGCGTCCGGCCGACGTCGGGGTGGACGTCGTCGTCGGGGACGCGAGCGTGCTCGGCCTTCCCACGAGCTACGGAACGGGGCTGGGCCTGTTCGCGACGCGCGAGGAGTTCGTCAGGCAGGTGCCGGGCCGACTCGTCGGCGCGAGCGAGGACGGGGCCGGCAACCGGACCTACACGCTCACGCTCCAGACCCGCGAACAGCACATCCGCAAGGAGCGCGCGACGAGCAACATCTGTACGAACCAGGCGTGGGTCGCGCTCCGCACCGCGATCCACGCGGCCGACCTCGGCCCGTCCGGACTGGTCGACCTCGCCGAAACCTGCGTGACGCCCCCGCCGTCGCCGGCGACCTCGAAGCCGAGGGGTTCGCCGTCCATGCGGTCGGCGACCACGAGCTACAGGTCTGTGTCACGGACGCGAACGCCGGGCGGGCGAACGAACTCGTCGCGGCCTTCGAGGAGGTGGCCCGATGACGCTCGCCTCGCTCCGCTCGGCGACTCGCCGTGGGACGCTTTGCGCCCCGCAAGTGCCAGGAACTCACGGAGTATCAGCATCACGAAGCGGCACCGCCGCTTCGGGGACCTCGTTCGGACTACAGGGGTGGTCCGAATGAGATTCGACCAAGCGCGCTGGACCGACGGGGACGAGGACCAGTACGAGCCGCTCCTCTCGGAAAAGGACTCGACGGCGGTCGAGGTCGACGGCGACTCGCCCCTCCCCGACGACCTGACCAGGGATTCGCTCGAACTGCCGGGGCTCTCCGAACCCGAACTCGCTCGCCACTACACGCGGCTCTCGGAGATGAACTACGGCATCGACAGCGGCCCGTACCCGCTCGGCTCCTGCACGATGAAGTACAACCCCAAGTTCACCGAGGACGTCGCGGCTCTGCCCGACGCCGCGGTCCACCCGGACCGGTCCGAGGACTCGGTGCAGGGGACGCTCGAACTGCTCCACGGCCTACAGGACTACCTCGCACGCATCGGCGGGATGGACGCCGTCACGCTACAGCCGCCGGCGGGGGCCGCCGGCGAGTTCACCGGCATCCTCGTCGCGAAGGCGTACCACGGGGCCAACGACGAGGGGCACCGCCACGAGGTGATCGTCCCCGAGAGCGCCCACGGCACCAACTTCGCCAGCGCGGCGCTCGGCGGCTACGACGTGGTCGAACTCCCCGGGGGCGACGACGGCCGGGTCGACTTGGACGCCCTCGAAGCCGCGCTCTCGGAGGACACCGCGGCGCTGATGCTCACGAACCCGAACACGCTCGGTCTCTTCGAGCGCGACATCGAGGAGGTCGCCGACATGGTCCACGACGTGGGCGGCCTGCTGTACTACGACGGCGCGAACCTGAACGCCCTGCTCGGCCGCGCCCGGCCCGGGGACATGGGCTTCGACATCATGCACTACAACGTCCACAAGACGTTCGCCACGCCCCACGGCGGGGGTGGCCCCGGCGCGGGTCCGGTTGGCGTCGTCGCGGACCTCGGACCGTTCCTTCCGACCCCGCGCGTTCGGGGGACGGACGACGGCGATTTCGAGCTGTTCGAGCCCGAGGAGACCGTCGGGAAGGTCCATGGTTACCAGGGCAACTGGCTCGTCCTCGTGAAGGCGTACGCCTACATCGCCCGCCTCGGCGACCCCGGCCTGCGCGACGCCAGCGCGAAGGCCGTGCTGAACGCGAACTACCTCGGCGAGCGCGTCGACTACGACGTGCCACACGGCCCGTATCACCACGAGTTCGTCGCCAGCGCCGGCGACCAGGACGCCGCCGACGTGGCGAAGCGCATGCTCGACTACGGCGTCCACCCGCCCACGACCAAGTGGCCGGAGATCGTTCCCGAGGCGCTGATGACCGAGCCGACGGAGATAGAGAACCGCGAGACGCTCGACCACCTCGCGGCGGCGTTCAACGCCGTCGTGGACGAGGACGACGAGACGCTCGCCGCCGCGCCCGAACGCACGACCGCGCGTCGTATCGACCAGACCTCGGCCGCCCGGGACCTGCGGCTCTCCTGGCAGACGCTGGACGAGTAGCCTGACTACCCCGGTGGTCCGTCTCGCGCTCGGGGCGACGGGCAACTGGTCGCACGGAACGGACACTCCTTCGGCGCGACGACGGCTGTGCGGTCGGCCGGTGGTCGCTCCTTTTTCGACGCCGATACCGGCGAGGTCTCCCATGGGCGCAACGGCCGCGGCCGACGCGAGAGCGACAGCGTGGCGGAGTCCCTCGATAGGGCGCGTCAGACTCTTCTGTCCGTCGTCGGCCGAGCACCACCGAGCGTCCGTCCGGCGCGTTTGGGCCGCTCCGCCGTTTGATATAGCTCGATATGATTTATCGGACCGTCCCGAGACGCGGTTCTGTCCGCCATCGCGGACCAACGGCGTCACGCCGGCCGCTCGGGGGGAAACTCGGCGGGCAGGCCCGCCTCGTACGCGCTCCGAATACTGACTGGGCGGTAGCGCCGCGAAAGGCTCTCGTCGCGGAGCCCGGGATCCGGCGGACCGTTCGGCAAGTCGTCGGCGGAAAGACCGCCACTGGCCCGGCAGCGGTTCTCGTGAGCGATGGATCCTATCGATCGATCGGCTGCTGAGAGCGTCTCCCCGGGGGGTTCGACCGCCTCGGGTCGGGGTGTAAATCCGAGCTGTTCGTTCCCCAAAACGTAACAGCTACCCTAGAAGCATCGGAGAGACGTCCGAACGCTCGGTGGGAGTATCGGGTCCGCCGCGAGCGAGGCACGCTTTCGGCATCCAGGACGACAGTAAAAAGGGCGAGTCGGCCGGCGAAACGGATTACGCTTCGACGTCGGCTTCGCTCAAGTCAATGTCGTCGATGGTGACGAACGCGTAGTCGCATTCGGGACAGCGCCACTTCTTCTTCTCACCGAGGTGTAGGTTCGTGCTTGCGGCACGCCAGAAGGTGTGGTCCTCGTCGCACGACGGGCAGTAGTGGTCGTGTTCTTGAGCCATGGCCGGCCGTTCAGGCGGCGCGATGTTTAACGTACTGGTTTCGGACGACCGCTCGCACAGTGGTAAATCTTATTTCGATATACCGAATTTCGTGAGTCGGCGACCGCTAATTTCATGAGAAGCAATCATTAAAAGGAAGTTGAAAAACCGGTATCCGTGATCTATCGACGTGGTCCCACGGAGTACGGATAAAATCAACAACCGCTTGAGCTGAGTTCGCCCTGTGGGGCGCTTGTATACGGTATGAATAATAGCTAGCCTACTGTATAGCGACCCGCAGCGGTTCACGGACTTCGCTGAGATGCTGCACATCAGCGACTCGACGCTCACGTCTCGCTTCGCAGAGGCCTGCGGTCTCGGGCTCGTCACGCCGGAAGTCGACGAGCAGGAAACGTCGGTTGGTGACCAGTACGGACCAAGCGAACGCGGCGCGCTTATCGTGAAGACACTGGAGCAGTCGGGTGTTACGGAAGTTCGAGGAGAAAGCCCCACCGTTCACGGTGGGGATGAATCCGACAACTCCGCTACAACCGCCGGAACTAAGCCCCCTGACAGCGTATTACGGGGTAAGCACAACGGGCAAAACTGGCGGTTGGATTGGGGTCCGCCTGGACGACGAAGGCCACCATACCGTCCCCGAGAGGGCGTCTCCGAGGTCGTGGCAACACGGCAGGCAAAAAGCGACCCTCGCTCGTTTGTGCCTGCCCGCCGTGGTCGTTCGAAAGACGCACAGCGTCTTTCGTGATGACGAGAACCCGAAGGGTTCTCGAACCACACGAAGGGCAGGCAGGCCGATGGCACGGCCCGTGCCCGGACGCGGGGAAACCCGCGACCGGGGGCATCCCCGCCGTCTCTCCGAGACG
>PXSA01000032.1:64500-154410 GCA_003023565.1 Halobacteriales archaeon QS_9_68_17 | reverse complement strand
GACCCCCATCCGGCAGGCGAGAAGTTGCCAGCGGGGACGCGGGACCGGCCCGCTGTCCCGCGCTGGAATCCTCGCCCTTCAGGGCGGGGAGGATGTCAACCATGCGTATAGAACCATGCTCGACATGCACCAGCAGGTCGGAGACGGTCGCAGCGACCTTGACGGGTGATTAGATGACGAAGAAACGGAAGCGAAGTTAGCGCGGTGCAATGATACCCATACGTCGATCCGTTCGGTGAAGATTTGACAGAGTACTCAGAGTAGTTGACGCTCGGGGTCATCCCCTCATAGAGTTTTTGTCGAAAGAATGCTTCGCACAGCAGTAGTTTCAGTAGGAATCGCCGAGACCCAACCGATGGGTCGCTTTGCGTGCCGAACGGCCGAACGAGTGAAATCTATGATATTTCACTCACGTAGCTCGCTCGTGTTCGGCAGTTGCTCCGAGCGCACGTCCGACTGCGATACTGAGAAAGAGCGGTATTCCGAGAGTGACGATCATCGTGACGATCGATCCGATGAACACGAACCCGGGGAACCGCAACAGTGCTTCGATCAGGTCGTCGAGAAAGACAGACAGCATAAGCCCGAAATCCCCTCGTATGAGCGGCACGAGACCGAATCCTCTCCATCCGTGATCCCACAGTGAAAACATCGCAGCAAACGGGACTGTTGCAGTCACATACGTGCCGATTCCAATGATCGCACCTAGCATCGTCCCGCGTATCGCCGTCAGAGGTCCCCACTTCCGGGCCAACCGGCCCCACAAACACCCACTGACGAGACCAGCGTTCGGAACACAGACGAAGCTGATTATAACCGCCCCAATAGGTAGTTCGATGGGGCCAGGCAGCCCCGCTTCTACAACCCCACTTTCACCGGCAACGAGAAACAAGGCGACTTGAGCGAAAAACACCATCAGAACCCACAGTCCGGTAAACGCAGCTCCAGTTCGGAAAAACAGCCAGCGTACCTCCGTCTCACTCGTCGGGTTCTCGACATAGTCCCTTACGATCCGCTGCATACATAATATCGAAATCGGTTGATGTTAAATGTCGTGGGAGTTTCGTATCACTTCTCGTTTCAGACCTGCTATGTAGGCCGATGGTCGCTACACCCCTGTACCGAGGGTTAGAGGTGTACTTGACACCGCCGAATTGAGAACCATTGAAAACCAATGAAAAGGGTGATAGCTAGTGAACTCGTCTCGTGACGAGTCGATACGAAGGGCCTCCGATCTCACGATCGAGTCGTCCTTCGGTAGCGGAACTTCGGCCGGCCGCTCGCGACTGACCTCGGTCCCCGCCGGTCGCTAACGCTTTAACCGTTGCCCGTCGTACGGTCGTGTATGCTTGTCGATCTCTACCAGTACAAGCACGAGGAGGTCCAGTTCGACGACGAACGGACGACCGGCGAGTCCCAGACGGAGGACTCCCTCGACAAGGGCTCCGAGGAGTACTTCGGCGAGGACATCGAGGAGTTCGACGGTGACACCTGGGAAACCGTCGAGTACGACGGCGACCCGGTACAGCGCCGGGAAATATCGGTGTCGGGGGTCACCGCCGTGTCGGTGCCGCGAGACTCGACCGAAGACGACGACTCCGGTCTCCCGGGGGAGACGGTCCAGTTACGGATGGGCGGCGGCGTGGAGTACGTCGAACGGGCCGTGGTCGTCGAGGCGCAGGACCCGGACCCGCAGGGCGAAGAGCCGGCGGGCAAGGTCTCGGTGGACGACGAGCCGTCGTCGTAGACCGGGCTTCCCCGTCCGGCCCGACGACGAACGGGGAGGGATTTTGGCTCGCCGAAAAATAGCAACTTTTAACCGGGTTTAGGCGAGCCTAAAGATTGTGCATGAGTGACACCAGCGAGACGAGGGTACGTCGTCGAGGAGGACCCGCAATCGAGGTGGTCGTTGCCGGCAGTCACCGCGACCATCGCCGGCGAGGCCTTCCGGACCATGGCTAGCGGCTCGCAACACGGCGTCGAGATGTCGGTGCGCGAGGGGCGCTTCGACTGGGTCGACCGCTCGCTCGCGCTCGTCGTCGTCGCGAGCACGGCGCTGGTCGTCGCGGGGGGCGTCGTGCAGGTCAGTTTCGGCATCTACTCGATGACAGTGGTCGAAGCGTGGCGCGCGGTGTTCGCCCGGGAGGTGATCCTCAACCCGAACGCGTGGCAAGCGTTCGCGTTCGGGACGGAACTGCCCGAGATGTCGACGGACAGCGTTATCGCGTGGAACATGCGCCTCCCGCGAGTGCTGGTCGCGGTCATCGTCGGGTCGGCCCTCGCGATATCGGGCGCGATCTTTCAGGCCGTGACGCGGAACGAACTCGCCAGTCCGTTCGTGCTGGGCGTGAGTTCCGGCGCTGGGTTCGCGGTCCTGCTGACGCTGGTGATGTTCAGCAGTCTGGCGGCCTACCTGCCGCTGTTCGCCGCGATCGGTGGCGCTGGGGCGTTTCTGGTCGTCTACGCTATCGCCTGGAAAGGCGGGACGAGTCCCGTCCGCCTCGTGCTCGCGGGCGTCATCGTCAACATGGTGTTTCACTCGTTGCAGATGGGGGTGTTCTTCTTCGTCGACGACGTCGGCGTCGCCAAACAGGCCATCGCGTGGACGACCGGGTCGCTGACGGGGACCGACTGGGAGGAGGTCCGCCTCGCCGGCCCCTGGGCGGCCCTCTCGGTTATCCTCGCCTTCGGTGGGGCGCGACAGTTGAACGTGCTCCTGCTCGGCGAGGAGACGGCGTCATCGCTCGGGATGCCCGTAGAGCGGGTGCGGTTCGCGCTCTCGGGCGTCGCCATCCTCGCGGCGTCGGCGGCCATCGCCGTCGCCGGCATCGTCAGCTTCGTCGGCCTGATCGTCCCCCACGTCGTCCGGACGCTGGTCGGGAGCGACTACCGACGGCTGATCGTGGGCTGCGCCTTCGCCGGGCCGGCCCTGACGGTCACGGCGGACGTCGGCGCTCGACTCGCGCTCGGGTCGGTGCAGATGCCCGTCGGCATCGTGACGGGACTGATCGGCGGACCGTACTTCCTCTACCTGATGCGGAGCCAGGAGAAACTGGGTGAGATCTGACTATGAGCGAACGCGCACCACCACGACAGACGGACGGCATCGACGCCGAAATCAGCGACGCGACCGGTTCGGCCGCCGGGAGCGACTTCGAAGGCGAGGGCCTCGTCGTCGGATACGGCGACGAACCGGTGATCGACGGGGAATCGGTCGCCGTCCCCGCCGGCGAGGTGACGGCACTCGTCGGGCCGAACGGGAGCGGGAAGAGCACGCTTCTGAAAGCGCTCGCCGACCAGCTATCGCCAGACGACGGGACCGTGCGGGTGGACGGCCGCGAGATCCACGACATGGGGTCGAAGGAACTGGCGCGGAAGGTCGGCCTGCTCTCGCAGGAGAACGTCGCGCCGGGGAGCCTGACGGTGGAGGACCTCGTGGCGCACGGGCGCTACCCGCACCGCGGCACGTTCGAGTCGGTGAACGAGGACGACATCGCCGCGGTCGACCGCGCCGTCTCGCTGGCCGGGATCGAACACCTCCGCGACGTCGAGGTGGGCAGTCTGAGCGGCGGGCAGAAACAGCTCGCGTGGATCGCGATGGCGCTGGCCCAGGAGACGGACGTCCTCCTGCTCGACGAGCCGACGACGTTTCTCGACCTGCACCACCAGCTAGAGGTCATGGAGATCGTCGAGGCGCTCAGAGACGAGAGCGACACGACCGTCGTCCTCGTGCTCCACGACATCAGTCAGGCCGCGCGCCACGCGGACCACGTGCTGGCGCTGCAAGACGGCGAGATCCTCGCTCG
Organism: Halobacteriales archaeon QS_9_68_17; assembly: GCA_003023565.1. Taxonomy (GTDB): domain Archaea; phylum Halobacteriota; class Halobacteria; order Halobacteriales; family Natronoarchaeaceae; genus Halostella. The sequence goes on along the minus strand of PXSA01000032.1, from coordinate 150,604 downwards.
CGGCCCGCCGGAGGAGGTCGTCACCGAGGAACTCCTCAGGGAGGTGTTTCGTGTGGAGGCGACGGTGAACTACTGTATGAACGGCCCGCGGATCGTCCCGCAGAGCGCCCACCACGACGACGAGTAGGCGCTCGGCCGGATCGGTAGCGGACGGCGCCGAGACGTTCGCCTCGACAACTAAGTGGGTCGGGACCGACGGTAGCCGCATGACGATCTACACCGGTCGCGGCGACGAGGGAAAGACCGACCTCCGGGACATGTCTCGCGTCTCGAAGACGAGCGCGCGCATCGAGGCGTACGGCACGGTCGACGAACTCAACGCCCTGATCGGGACGGTGCTACCGACGGGTCACGACGACGTGGACGAACGGCTTTCCGAAACGCAGAACCGCCTCCACGTCGTGCAGGCCGACCTCGCGAACCCCGACCCCGACGAGGGTGACCCCGCCGTCCGCGCCGACCACGTCGACGAGGTCGAGGACTGGATCGACTCCTACGACGACGAACTCGACCCGTTAGAGCAGTTCGTCCTCCCCGGCGGGTCGGACCCCGGCGCGCGGCTTCACCACGCCCGCACGGTCTGCCGGCGCGCTGAGCGCCGCGTCGTCGGGCTCGCGGAGGAAGTGGAGATAAACGGACAGGTCGTCGAGTACCTGAACCGCCTCTCGGACGCCCTGTTCACCCTCGGCCGGGTCGTGAACAAGCGCGAGGGGGTTCGAGAGGAGAGTCCGACGTACTGAGCGGTGCTGACGCACTGAGCGGTCCGGCAGGTCGCACCACGCCGCTGTTCTGCGAAAGCGACATCCTTACTCGGCGTCCGGCGTCAGGCCGACGACCTCTCGGTCGAAGACGTCCGCGTAGCCCCGCGGCGTGAGTTTCAGCGACGGGACGCCGACGAACGGGAGCGTCTGAACCGCGAGCAGCGGTCGCTCGACCCCTACTCCGACCGACCGGAGCGCGTCCCGCACGTCGGCCATCCCGTCGGCCGTCTCGGCGACGGGGGCGTCCGTCGCGAACCCCGCGACGGGCATCGGGAGTTCGGCGATCACCTCGCTGCTCGGGCTCTCAGCGCCGTCTTCCCCGGGTTCCGCGGGACCCCCGCTCCCGGCGACCGCCCATCCGCCGCCCATCTCGGCGACGCGCTCGACGGCGGCGGCCATCGCCCCGTCGTCGACGCCGACCGCCGCGACGGCGGAGGCCTCCCACGTGAGCGTCGTCGCCGCGGCACCCGCCTCGACCCCCAGTCCCGAGAGGAAGCCGACGAAGCCGTCGTCGACGCCCTCCCGTCGGTCGAGCAGGGCCGCCTTCGCCACGTCGTCGTCGGGCGACGCGGCGAGGGTCTCCCCCTCGACGGCCGGGTCGACCGTCGTTTCGGTCGTGATGAGGCCGTGACGGTATTCCAGCGCGCGGACCGTCCCATCGCGAGCGGCGGTCGCGGGGACGCGGAACGTCTCCGGCGTCGCGTCCACCGACACCGAGTCGCGGAACTCGTCCGGGTAGTCGTGTTCTCGCGGGCCGACCGTCGCCTCGCCGCCGCGGACGACGACCTCGCCGCCGGCGACGACGGTGTCGACCGCGACCGACGCGACGTCGTCGAGGACGACGAGGTCGGCGACGTTACCGGGCGCGACCGCGCCGCGGTCGTCCAGACCGAAGTGCCGCGCCGGCCCCAGCGTCGCGGTCCGAAGCGCGGTCGCGGGGTCGACGCCGCGGTCGATCACTCGGCGGACCGCGCCGTCCATCGCCTCGCCGTCCGCGAGCGCGCCCGGCCAGACGCCGTCGGTGGAGAGCGAGGCGTCGAAGTCGTGCGCTTTCAGCGCTTCCGCGAAGGCCTCGCTGTCGTCCCGGATCGACCCCGTCCGGCCGACCGGATGGATCCCGCGCTCGACCCGTTCGAGGACCTCGTCCGCGCCGATAGCCTCGTGGTCGTTGTCGACGACTCCCGCGTACGCGGTCAGGTCCTCGTCCGAACAGCCGGCCCCGTGACCGACCACGCGTTTACCGAGCGACCGGGCGCGGTCGTAAGCCACCTCGGCCGGCGACTCCCGGCCGACGACGTGGATCCAGTCCGTCTCGCCGACGCCGACCACCCGGTCGTCGTCGAGCAGGTCGAGGACGGCCTCCCGCGTCGCCTCGTCTGCCGGGTCGTCGAGCGTGTCGGTAAAGGGCTGGACCGGGATCGTCGCCCGGAACGCGAACGGCAGGTCCTCGGCGGCGGCGAGCAGTTCTCGGACGCCCTCGGCCCCGAACGCGCCGCCGAGCGCCGAGGTCTCGGAGACGACCGTCGTCGTCCCGCCTTCGAGCAGGCGGTGGTACGCGGTGCCGATGGTCTGAAAGAAGTCCGCGTGCGTGTGCGCGTCGACGAACCCGGGGACGACCGCCCGCCCGTCGGCCTCGACGACGGTCGTGTCGTCGCCGACGGCCGCGCTCGCGTCTTCGGGGAGCGCGGCGATCCGGTCGTCCGCGACCGCGACGTCGCGCTCCCGGAACTCCGCCAGTTCCGCGGTCAGGACGCGGCCGTCCCGGACGACCAGATCCGCGGGCTCCGCGCCGAGCGCGACCGCTTGTCGCCCGTTCATGACCGCTCGTACACCACGACGCCGCCGCGTTCGGACCGCGTGACCTCGCCGCGCGCTTCGAGCACGTCGAGGTGACCGACCGCCTCGCTCATCCCGGGGAACAGTTCCGTCGCGGGCAGGTCGCCGAACAGCCCCTCCATCACGTCCATCGCCGTCGTCTTCCCGTCGACGAGGTCGAGGACGTTCTCCGTGCGGTCCTCGTGGGACTCCCGGATCTCGGTGATGCGACCGACCGGGTCGTCGATGACCTCGCGGTGACCCGGGAGCATCCGGTCGTGACCGGCCTCCCGCAGCGCGTCCAGCGAGTCGTTGAACGCCGGCAGGACGCGCGGTCGCGCCTTCCCCTCCTCCGCCGGCGGCTGGAGCAGCGGATTCGGCGTGATGTCCGGCAGCACCTGGTCCCCGACGACCGCCTCCAGCCCGTCTTCGGTCTCGTACTCGAAGACGAGCTCGCCGGGCGCGTGCCCCTCGGCCTCTCCGACCTGCACGGGCTCGTCGTCGACGGTGACCTCCTCGCCGGACTCCAGCAGGCGGTCAGTGTCGCAGTCCGGCGCGTACTGGAGGTACGCCTCCGGGAGGTCCGTGACGGTTTTCGCCGTCGAGCGCGCCATCCCGTGGCGCTCGAAGCAGTCGACGAAAAAAGACTGCTCGTACGCCAGTCTGGCCTCGAAGTCGTCGATGATCCGGGAACAGGCGGGACTCGCGAGGACGCGCGCACCCTCGTCGCGGAACCGCCGGGCCAGACCGAAGTGGTCCGGGTGGGGGTGGGTGACGAGTACCTGCTCTACGTCCGCGGGGGACAGGCCCCGCTTCTCCAGTTCGTCGAGCAACTTCGACCACCCCTCCCCGCTGTCGGGTCCGGGGTCGACGACGGTCCGGCCGGCGATATAGGCGTTGACCGGCCCGACCTGAAACGGCGTCGGGATCGAGAGCCGTGAGAACATTACACCAGCGTACGACCGGCCCCGGCTAAACGGTTGTGCAACCGGGAACGGCAAAAGACGAGTTGTCGGCACCGAACCGATGCCCACGGTCTGGTACCCTTACAGAGCTGGCGGGACGGTGGTGGCGTGACGCACGCAGTGTCGGGCGGCGTGACCGCGGCTGGCGCGTCTTTTCCCCGAGCGCCCCGCACGGTTTTAGGGTCGCCTAAGAAATTTATAAAACCACCGGTTTTTGGCCGGCCTAAAGTGATCCTGTTGCCGCGAAAAGGTTATTACCTCTCGAAGACAACAGATAGGTATGAACCGTCATTTCGACGACGCACGGTACTACCTGAAGCGCGCCGGTTACCACCTCAAGAGAGGCCTCGGCAAGGAAGTCGCTCCCGTCGAACGCCGCGTCCGAGAACTGACCGGCCGAGAGACCGACCCCGACCCGACCCGCGTGCAGAAGGTCCGTCGCGAACTCGGCACGCTCGAAGACAGGGCCGAACACCGGGTGAAACGCGCCGTCTCCGGTGCCCGACGCCGCCTCCGTAACTGATCAGGCCCTTTCGGAACGCTTTTTGAGACGCCGCCGGAACGTCCCCGTACGGGTTGGTGGTCTAGCCAGGTTATGACGGCTCCTTCACACGGAGCAGGCCGGCGGTTCGAATCCGCCCCAACCCACTACGCGTTTTGCGATGAACGGACGTGAGGAGCGACGCACAGCGTTGAGCGGATCGAACCAGACGAGACGCAGCGGTCGAGCAACGCGAAACCGACCGTCTCGACGTGGTTCGAATCCGCCCTAACCCATTTCTGATTCCTCGCAACGACGAGCGTAGCGAGGAGTCCGTGGGATCGAAACGGTCGTCGGATTCGGACCCGGAAGACGAGTGTAGCGAGTCCTCGCGGTTCGAATCCGCCCTATCCCACTGCGTGTTTTGCGACGACCGGACGTGCGGAGCAACGCGTAGCGTCGGGCGGATCGGACCATGGAAGACGCGCGCAACGACGTGAGCACGTCTTCCTCCGGTTCGAATCCGCCCCGACCGATCCGCTTTCCGCTCGAACCTGAAGGCGTTCGCGCGACACGTCGTTCCTTCAAGTAACGCGTCCCCCACGGTCGCACCACTCACTCCCCCGGCCGCGCCACTATCCCGGTCATCATCCCGAGCGCCGAGGACCGCGCCGAGAGCACTTCCAGTCCCGTGCCCGCGACGACGGCGACCGGCTTCTGGTTCCACCGGCAGCCGTGTTTCTCGTAGTGGGCGTCGGCGCGCCAGTCCTGAAACCGGGCGATCGGTCCGACCGTGCTGCGGCCGTGTTCGAGCAGGCGGATCCGGCCGTCGGGCCTGCAGACCCTCGCCATCTCGCCCAGCGCGGCGTCGGGGTCGGGGAACGTACAGGTCGAGAGCGACGTGACGACGGTGTCGAAGCTATCGTCCGGGAAGTCGAGCGCCTGCGCGTTCATCTCCAGCAGGGTCCCGCCGCGGCGCAGTTCGTCGAAGCGGGTGTCGGCCTCTCGGAGGACCGCCGGACTCAGGTCGACGCCGACGTACTCGACGGCGTCGGAGAGGTAGCGGAAGTTCGTCCCCGTACCGCAGGCCACGTCGAGCACGCGGCCGCGGGCGTTCCAGAAGAGGCGGCGGCGATACCGGCCGGTGAGCAGGCGGTTGCACCAGTCCAGGCGGCCCATCCACCCGGCCTGGTCGGCGTAGAGGTCCCGGAGTTCGTCAGCCGATTTCGGCCGGCGGTCGGGGCGGTCGTCCCCGGTAGCCGCGGTCGAACCGTCGCGTTCGCTGGTCTCAGCCATGGATCGACGTTCGACGTTCGCGTGCAAAGTGGTTCCCCCGGACCTCGCGGAGGGATCATACCGCCACTGACCGGTACCACGTCCCGGCCCGCGAGAGGCATACACTCATGTCTCGGCGCGTGGAACCCTCACACGATGGTCCTGATGCTCGACGACGCCGACGTCGCCGCCCTCCTCGACGTCGAGTCGCTGCTGGATCGCGTGGCGGACGCGCTCGTGAAGCAGGCCGCGGGGGAGGTAGAGCGGCCCGAGCGCCCGCACTTCCCGGTCGGCGCGGGCCTCGACGGGGATGACCCGCACGGGACGGCGCTCACGATGCCGGCGTACGTCCGCGGCGAGGAGCACTACGTGACGAAACTGGCGAGCGTCCACAGGGACAACCCGGAGCGCGGGTTGCCGGCCGTGCAGGCCCGGATCGCGCTCACCGAGGCCCGGACGGGCCGACCGGCGGCATACATGGCCGGCACGCGGGTCACGAACGCCCGGACGGGCTGTATCGGCGGGTTAGCGGTCAGGGCGCTAGCGTCCGAACCGGTGCGACTGGGCGTCGTCGGGGCCGGCGTACAGGCGCGCTGGCAGACCCGCGCTATCGCGGCCGCGGCGACCGTCGACGAGGTGCGGGTCTACTCCCCCAGCGAGTCGAAAGCGGCGTGCGCGGGGGACCTCCGGGACGAGGGGGTCCCCGCCGCGGCGGCCGACTCCGTGGACGAGGCCATCCGGGGCGCGACCGTCGTCGTGACGGCGACGACCGCGGCGGAGCCGGTGTTCTCGCCCGACGCGCTGACCGACGCCGAACTGGTGGTCGCCGTCGGCGCGTACGACGCGGACTCGCGGGAACTCGCCGCCGCCGTGGTAGAGGACGCTACGACGGTGTTCGCTGACGTACCGGGGGAGGCCGCCGAGACCGGCGACCTGCTTCCGACCGCGCTGGACGCGGACGACCTCGTGCCGCTCGCGGCGGCGCTGACCGGCGACGCCGAGCGCGACCCCGGGGACCTCGCCGTCGTCGAGAGCGTCGGGAGCGCGGTGCTCGATCTGGCGGCCGCGACCGAACTGTACGAGCGAGCGCGGGCGGACGGCGTCGGCCGGGAGCTATCGCTGGCCGGCGACGACTGACCGGCGGCCGGGACCGACAGCGTTGCTGTCCGCTCACCGGGTGTGTACGACCCCGCCCCGCGAAGCCCGCGCTGAACGGAGTGAGCCGTGGTACCTGCTCGCGAGTTTCCGCGACGGGGAGACGCGGGCGCGCATCCTCCGGGCGAGAGACGAGCGGCCGCGAAGCGCCACGCAACCCGCCGACGGCGACCACGCCGGTCGACACCGGCATGAGGAGAACGACGGTCCGATCGTAGGTCGTGACGAGGTCTCTCAGTCCGTCTAGCGGGTTTCCCGCCACAGTTCGGTTCTCAGCGTCGCGTCCGGCGAGAGGGGAGCACCGTGCGAGGACGACGACCTCTCCGCGGACGGCAGACGGCATCCGTCGGTGGAACACGTACGACCGGTGAACGGAGTAGTTAACCAGTTACAGACAGCGAAACCGCGGGAGTAACTTGAATACCCAGCGACGGGAACCGAAGGCAGAGCGCCCGATGGCGGGGCCAAGAGGCGGCCGTGTCGCTGACAGGGCTATCGGTCAGGGTGTGGCGTGGACTCGTGCGGTCGATCTCGGACGGATACGAGACCGCTGATTGGTTTCGAGAGCCCCATCGGACCACCGGTCGGCTTCGCTACACGGCACCCGCACGCTCCCGCTCCCTGTCGATCTTACACTCGACACAGAGGCTCTCCTCGGAGCAGCCCGGATCCTCGTGCGGGCACTCGTGGACCGATCCCGCGGCGATCCGCCGCTTCTGCAGTCGCCACTCGGCCTCCCAGGCGTCGATGTCGCCGGTCGCCTCCGAGTCGTACACGACCGACCCGTCCCGTGCGACTATCTTCACGCAGATCGGCCCCTCCGAACGCGCCTCCCGGACGCGCTCGACGGCGTCCTCGATCGACCGCACCCGCTCCTGTTCGCGCCCGCTCTCGTACAGTTTCACCACCCTGACGCCCCCCGGTTCGCGCATGGTCGGCTCCATCCTTGCAAGCAGTACGCACACCTCCCGCATGAAGCTACCACCAAACTACTTCGGAGGCACCGGGAACCGCCCGCTCGCACCGGCGAACCGGGGACCACCGTCATGGCCTCCTTCGGCGGTTTCATACCGCGGTGCGGGACCCAACTGTTCCGGTAGACGGTTTATATACGGAGCCGTGGTACAGGCTAGCGTGATCTCGGGCAACGATCGCGCGGAGACGGTCGAGAGGGTGCACCGGGCGGATCAGGACGGCGCGGTCAGCGACACCGTCTTCGAAGCGCTCGAGGCGGTCGACCGCGATGATCCGAGAGAGACCGACTACGTGCTGTACGAGAGCGTCGACCCGGACGCGCTCAACGCGGTGTTCGGCTCCGGGCGACGCCGCGGCACCGCCCTCGCCTTCGACGTCGGGGACCTCCGTGTACACCTCCGCGGCGTCGACAGTGGCGCGGTCCGCGTGACGGTCACGTCCCACCGAACCGGCGGTTCCTGGTCACGGGAGAGGTAGGGACGCGTCCTCACGCCGGCGTCGGTCGCTCGCCGCGGCGGTTCGTCGCGAGCACCGTCAGGCAACAGAGCCACAGCGCGACCGTGGCGGGCGCGGAGTGGAGGTTGACCGTGACCGCGTACGACGCGTCCGCGACCGGGTAGAGCAGGGGAACGCCCTTCGGCGTCGTCGCGTCGACGGCGAGGTGCGCGGCGTACCCCAGCGCGAGCGCCCCGGCGCGTCGCCGGTCGTCCGCGGCGACGACGACCGCGGCCGCGACGCCGAGCGCCAGTGCCGAGTGCGTGACGCCGCGGTGAACGAGGGGGAACCCCCACGCGCCGGGGAACAGGAAGTCGGCGTCGGCCAGAACGCCGCCGACCAGTCCCGCGGCCCCCGCCCCGAACGCCGACCGCCCGAGGACGTAGCCGACCAGCGCGTGGGTCGCTATTGCGGCGGCGAGGAACGCGGTGTGACCGCCCGGAAACGAGCCCATGCTATATCCTGTCATATGTGTCCCGTCGATCAAAAACCCACTGGCTCGCGGTCGGCCCGCGGGACGGGTGGTTTTTGTCCGTGGGCTCCCTCCGTACGACCGGACTGACATGGACTCTCCCCCGCTCCGTGTGACCGCTCTGTCGTCCGGTCTCGTCGAGCGCTGTCGCGCCGCGCAGTTGCGGGACGGCCTCGACTACGCGGACCCGGGCGCGCTCCTCCTGACGGACGCCGACGCACTGGTCCGACTCCGCGCCGTCGCGCCGGATCTGGTCGACGCCTATGGACCGGCCCTCGTCCCGGGCGACGACTCGCGCGGGGCGGACCCCGAACACTACCGTCTCGGCGGCCGGAGCGAGCGCACCTCGGCCGACGAGGCGCGGCCCGGCGGCGTCGACGTGGTCGTCCCCGCGAGCGACGACGGCCTCGCCGCCGTCGCGTCGCTGGAGGCGGACGGGACGCTCGATCCGGCCGCCGAGACGTACGTCCTGACCGACCGCCTCGACGTGTCCGTCCGCCTGACGAGCCTCGACGCGACGCTCTCGGGGGCCGAGGCGTACCGCGCGGCCCTGTCGCCGGTGGCGCTCGACGGGTCGTACACCCACCTCACCACGGGCGCGCCGGTGGACTACTACCGCGAGTGGGAGGGCCTCACGGTCGCCGGGGCCGGCCCGGACGCCGACGACGCGGGCGGGGGCGACCGGGGCGGCCCGGAGATACCGACGCTCCACCTCCACGCCGACGGCACCGTCTGTTCCGCGTCGGTCCGACCGTCGCGGGGGTACGCGGACCGGGCGGCCGTCGCCGACGCGACCGCGGCCGACCTCCTCGACGTGCCGGGCGTCGGCCGCGACACCGCCGAGGGGATCAGTGACCACGCGCGGGCGCTCGCCGAGGGCGAGGTCGTCCGCTACGGCGACGAGTACTTCCCGAACGGCGAACCGGTCTTCGTCGACATCGAGACGGACGGCCTCACGCCGACGGTGATCTGGCTGGTCGGCGTCCTCGACAGGCGGGGGGAGGAGACGTACATGTCCTTCCTGAACCGCGACCCGGACGACCCCGGCCGGGCGGTGGAGGCCTTCCTCTCGTGGTACGCCGCGAACGCGTCGGGCCGACCGGTCGTCGCGTACAACGGGCTGAACTTCGACTTCCCCGCCATCGCCGACCACGCCGAGCGCCACTGTCCGCAGTACGCCGAGGACTGGGAGAGCGCGTACACCTTCGACCCGTACGACTGGGTGACCCGGCAGGGCAACGCCGTCCTCCCGGGGCGCACGAACAAACTCGGCGACGTGGCGGCCGCGCTCGGGTGGGACGCCGCCGGGACGGGCCTTACCGGTGCCGCGGTCGGCCGGGCCTACCGGCGGTGGATGCGCGAGCGAACGACCGATGTAGAGCCCGACTGGGAGCGCCACGAGCGCTACTGCGAGGACGACGTCCGGGCGCTCGCGTTCGTGTACGACGCGCTCGCCGACGCGGGCGGCACCGCGACGCGTCGCGAGCCCGGCCCGTCGACGGGCGAGAACACCTCACAGGGCACCCTCACCGACTTCTGACCATGTCCGATCCCACCGGCTGGAGCGAGCAGGTCGACGTACTGTCGCCGGACCGCCTCCGCGAGCAGTTCCCCGAGTACGAGGACCAGATCGTCCACACCGCGACCCGGCCCGCGGCCGAGGCCGACCGCGTGGACGCCGCGTCGGTGATCGGTCCGGACCTGGCGGCGGACCTGGGTCACGACCTCTACACCCATCAGGCCGAGGCGGTCGAGCGCCTGCTGGGCGGCGAGAACGTCGCCGTCGCCACGTCGACGGCCTCCGGGAAGACGTACGTTTACGCGCTGTACTTCGCGCTCCTGAAACAGGAGAACCCGGACGCGAGGGCGCTGTTTTGCTACCCGACCAAGGCGCTCTCCCGCGACCAGGAGCAGGCGCTGAACGACCTCTACGACGACCTGAACGTCGGCGTGACGGTCGCGACGTACGACGGCGACACGCCGCGGGACCGCCGCCGGGCGATCCGCGAGAACGCGGACGTGATCGTCTCGAACTTCGCCGGGATCAACGTCTACCTCGGCCACCACGGGAAGTGGCGCGACGCCTTCGCGAACTGCGAACTGCTCACGGTCGACGAGTCGCACACGTACACTGGCGTCCACGGGATGCACGTCGCGTGGACGATCCGCCGCCTCCGCCGCGTGCTCGACTACTACGGGAGCGACCCACGCCTCGTCTGTACCACCGCGACCATCGGCAACCCGGCCGAGCACGCCGAGGCGCTCACCGGGGAGGCGTTCTCGGTGGTCGACGACGACGGCAGCCCCCGCGGCGAGCGGCGGATCGCGTTCTGGGACCCGCCGTTCGACGACGACCTCGCCGAGGAGTTCGACATCGAGGACTTTCTCGGCGCGAAGCGGAGCGCCAACAGCGAGGCCAGCGACGTGCTCGCTCACCTCGGGCTGAACGGCGTCCAGACGCTCGTGTTCGCCCGGTCCCGGCAAGGCACCGAACTCGCCGCGAAGTCCGCCGAGCGCGCCGCGGGCGAACACCCCTCCGGCGGCTACCTCTCGGTCGAACCGTACCACGCCGGCCACGGCAAGGAGAGCAGGCGCAGCACGGAGTACCGGCTCAAGTCCGGCGACTTGGACGGCGTCGTCTCGACGAACGCGCTGGAACTCGGCATCGACATCGGTTCGGTGGACGCGACGGTGGTCTCGGGCTACCCCGGGACGCGCCAGTCGTTCTGGCAGCAGGTCGGCCGCGCCGGCCGCGGGACGGCGGACGCGCTCGCCGTGCTGGTCGCCCGCGCGGACGCCATCGACCAGTACGTCCTCGACGACCCCGACTACCTGCTGGGCGACGCGATGGAGGACGCGGTCGTCGACCTCGACAACAACGTCGTGTACGCCCGCCACCTGCTCTGCGCCGCCGAGGAACTGCCGCTAACGCGCGACGACGCCGAGTGGTTCGGCGGCGATGACCGCCTCGAACGCGCCGTCGAGATGTGGAAAGACGCCGGCCGGTTCGTCGGCCACCTCGACCACGGCGTCCAGTACGACGGCGCGCCGCGCCCGCAGGCGGACATCTCGATGTACGCCACCTCCGGCGAGCAGTTCGACGTCCGGCGCGAGGACGGCGAGATCGATATGGAGCCGGTCGACCGCGAGCGCGCGTACCGCGACTTCCACCCCGGCGCGGTCACGCTCCACGACGGCACCGAGTACGAGGTCGTGGAACTGGAGGAGGACGTTCCCCACCCCTACGTCACCGTGCGCGAGGCCCGCACCAACGAGTACACGCAGACGCTCTCGGAGAAGTCCGTCTCGGACCTCGATGTCCGGCGCGAGCGCGACCTCGGCGACGGCTACCGCCTCCGTTTCGGCACCGGGACGGTTCGGGTCCACTACAGCCACTACAAGCGGATCGAGATCGCCACCGGACGGACGAAGGGACCGCCGGAGCCGACCGGCCTCCCGCCGATCGATCTCCGGACCCAGTTGATGTGGATCGAGACGCCGCGGGACTTGTTCCGACAGGTCGTCGACGACATCCCGGACGAGCAACTGGCCGAGCCGTCCGGTTCCGCGTCGCTCGGCACGAAGGAGTGGACGTTCCTCGGTGGCCTCCACGGCGCGGAACACGGGATGATCAAGCTCGCACCGCTGGAGCTCCGGATCGACAAGGGCGACATGGGCGGTCTGAGCATCGAGCGCCACCCCGAGACGGACGTGCCGACGTGGTTCGTCCACGACGGGGTCGAGGGCGGCATCGGCTTCGCGAAGGGGATCTACGAACACGCCGAGGCGGTGATGGAGCGGACCCGCGAGCGCGTCGCCACCTGCGACTGCGGCGGCGTGAACGGCTGTCCCGCCTGTCTGATGGACGTGCAGTGCGGCAACGGCAACGAACCGCTGCACTCGCCCGCGACCGTGCGGATCCTGGACGCCGTGCTCTCGCGCATGGAGTGACTGTCCGGCCGAACCCGTTCGGCGAAAGCGGTCCGGGGGTGCGCCCCCACCGCGGATCCGTGTCTCGCCGGACCGGGCCTCACGCCGACCGCTGGTCGCTCCTTGCGGCCGGAGGCTCCACCTCGAAACTGCTGCAACGAGCCGACCCATCGAAAAAAACACGAGGCATCCAGTCACAACCGTCAGTGCGAGCCGTACCGACATCGAAGCCATGCGGGGGCAGTTCCCGGGCTACCCGCAAATCGGTTTCCGGGCACATATTCGGGCGGCGTTCGACCGCGCGCTGTAGCCGTCGGCTGACTGACAGGGCGGCCCCGTCCTGAATACATATATCCCGGGTCGACGCGGCGGGCGTATGCCTGTAGCCGTTCCGCCCATCCCGTAACGGACCGTTGGAAGTAGTAGACGATGAACGCCGACCTCACCACCACCACCGAACTCGCCGTCGACTCCCAGCCAGTCAGTCAGACCGTCGTCCTCGCCGTCGCAGAAGCGACCGGCGACGACGCGATGGAGCTCCCGCCGCTGTACGACACCGTCGACCCCGACGCGCTGAACGAGCTCTTCGACCCGTCGACGGGCGGAGCGGTCGGTCGGAGCGGTCGCGTAGAGTTCACGTACGCTGGCTGTGACGTGACCGTCCACGCGGACGAGCGCGTCGCCGTCTCCCCCGTCGCGGAACGGCCCTCGCGCGCCGCGCCGACTCTCTCCTCCGACTGAGTCTCTCGGTCCCCGCTCTCTCCTTTGCTGTCGGTCCCTTCCCGGACGGGTCGAAAGCTACTGTTCCTCTGTCGGTCAGCGCTCGCTGGCCCGCGACACGCCGTCCGGCGGTTCCCGCTCGATACCCGGTCCCGACGCCCGGACGGATCCCCCGGTCCGCCAGTACAGGGCGGCGAAACCGCGGAACTCCGTTCTCGCGCCCGACAGGATCGGCCGGTTCTGAATACATATAACCCGGATCGGTGAAACGAGTGTATGCCTGTAGCCACTCGACCCATACGGGAGGGGACCGTTGGAACAAGTGTACAATGAACGATCCCGTCACTCACCGAACCACGGACGCGGTCCCCGTTAGCCAGACAGTCGTCCTCGCCGTCGCCGAAGCGACCGACGAGGACGCGATGGAACTCCCGCCGCTGTACGACGCGATCGACCCCGACGCGCTGAACAAGCTCTTCGACTCGGAGCTCCTCGGTGCGAACCGCGTCGAGGGTAGCGTGGAGTTCGCGTACGCGGGCTGTGACGTCACCGTTCACGCCGACGGGCGCGTCTCGGTCGCGCCGGCCGCGGAGTCGGCCGCCGCTGCGACGCCGCTCGTTTCCTCCGACTGAGTTCGTTTCGTTCTGTTCTCGCCGCGTCGTCCGCCGTATCAGCCCCCCGCCCGGCAGCACCGGCAGTCACCGGGACCGCGACGGCTCCGCGCGTACGATCCATCAGTCCTCTCCAGCACCGCCGGTGCCGACCCCTACGGCGTCCGCACCGACCCTCCGCGACCGACCGTCTCACGGACTCGCCGCGTCCGCGGGGACGCCGCGCGCCGCTCGCGCCGTCGACTGACGCCAGAGGCAGCGTCCCCGCGAGACGCGTCGCTGTACGGCACCGTCGGCACAGACCGACGCATACAGCCGTCTCCCTACGTTCGCCGGCGTTTCAGCGAGTAGTCTCGATGCCGATATGACCGCCGACCCGATGAATACGGATAGCGCCCCGCTGTCGAAGCGGGAATGTCTCTAGCCACTCAGCCCATACCGAAAGGGACCGTTGGAGGTAGTAGACGATGAGCGCCGAACTGCCTACCCACACCGAACGTACCGCCGAGACCGAACCCGTCAGCCAGACCGTCGTCCTCGCCGTCGCCGACGCGACCGGCGACGATCCGATGGAACTGCCGCCGCTGTACGACACCGTCGACCCCGACGCCCTGAACAGGCTCTTCGAGGACCGGACCGACAGCATAGAGCGTCTCGGCGGTAGCTTCGAGTTCGCGTACGCGGGCTGCGACGTTACCGTTCGCGCCGACGGGACCGTCGACGTCGTCCTCGCCGCCGATACGGCCGTTCGGACCGCGCGGGCGGTCACCTCGGACTGATCGGCCGGTCGAACGACGTCCACACCGCCGCGCTGACGCGACTCCCCGGTCCCTCCGCTGACGCCGCCGGCCCTCCCACTACGCCCGCCGCCGGCCCTCCATTACGCCCCCGCTGACGCCCCTTCCCCCTTCGGCCCTCCGCCCCAACCCGCTGCCCGCCGACGCCGCGCCCCCACTGACGCCGACCGCCCGCTGACGCCTCTCCGACAGCCCTCCCTGCCGTTCTCTCCGTCCCCGCCGACGCTTTCGCTCCGGCCGGTCATGTCAAAAAGCGATGGCGCGGAGGAGCGTTCAGCGCGGTCCGCTCCGGCGACGCCCCCGTCACTCCGGCACGCGCGCCACGAGGAACCACGTCTCCGGCCGGTCATCGAGTCGTTCGACCGTGAGATCAGCCGCGTCGAAGTGGCCGCGGACCTCGTCGGGACCGTAGCGCTCGTCGGTCGGCGGGCCGAACTCGCCGGCACCGCGGGCGGACCAGTCCGCGACCACCAGACGGCCGCCCGGCCCGACGACGCGGCGGAGTTCGAACAGCGCCGCCGCGCCGTAGAACTCGTGGTACGTCATCGTCGAGACGACGGCCGCGGCCTCGCCGTCCGGGAGCGGGAGGTCGGCGGCGTCGGCGGTGACGAGGTCGACGTTCTCCGGGACGCCCTTCTCCCGATATGTGTCGTGCATCGCTTCCTGCACGTCGACGGCGTACACGCGGCCGGCGCGGCGGGCGACGTCGTCGGTGTAGAAGCCCGTGCCGCTGCCGAGGTCGACGACCGTCTCGCCGACGGGGAGCGGCCCGAGCAGTTCCTCGACGGAGCAGTGGCGGTAGCGGAACGCGGCGTCCTCCAGTCGGTCGGCGTTCTCGGGGTCGTACGTGTGAAAGCCCATGTGTTCGCTACGTGGAGCAGGGGTTTCAGTGGACTGGCACGACGCCGGCGTCGAGAAACGTTCGCGGCGGCCGGGACGACTGGGACCGGGCCGCCGCGGTCGGTTCCTCAGTCGTCGCCGGGTGCGGGACCGGGGCCGGTCGGGTCGACGACGCCTTCGGCCCACGTTCCCCGCAGGAAGTAGAGGCCGGCCGTGGCGGCCATGAGCGCGTTCGCGGCGGCGACGCCGAACCAGACGCCGGTCGCACCCATGTCGAGCGGGCCGACGAGGGCATACGCGAGCGTCGCGCGGACGAGGATGAACCCGAAGAACGCGAACGCCATCGCGATACGGGTGCTCCCGCTCCCGCGGAAGCCGCCCTGGACGACGTAGAACACGCCGAGGAAGACGTACGACGCGCCGACGACCCGGAGGTAGTCCGCGCCGATGTCGATCACCGCGGCGGCGCTCTCGCCGGTGATGAACACGTCGACGATGGAGTCGGCGAACGCGTAGACGACCGCGGAGAGCGCGAGCAGGCAGACGACGATGATCGCCGTCGCCGTGTACACGCCGCGCTTGGCGCGGTCCGGTTGGTCGGCACCGAGGTTCTGGCCGACGACGGTCTCGACGCCGCGGGCGAGTCCCAGCGCGGGCAGGACGACCATCGAGGTGACGCGGGTACCGATGCCGTAGCCGGCGACCGCGTCCGCGCCGACGAGGGCGACGAGCGCGGTGACGACGGTGGTGCTCACGGCGACCGTGCTCCGCTCGACGCTCGCCGGCGCGCCGATCCGAACGATCTCGCGGACCGTCGCCGCGCGGAGCACGAAGTCGGACGGCGAGAGGCCGATGCCGACGCGGCCGGAGAGCAGCAGCGCAACGCCGATCACGGCCCCGATACCGCGGGTGATGATCGTCGCGAGCGCCGCGCCCCGGACGCCGAACCCGGAGAAGCCGGTCGCGGCGTACAGCGACGCTTCGAGCGATTCGAGGCCGGTCCAGGCGAACAGGACGTTCCCTTCAAACCCGAGGATGAAGAACGGGTCCGCGGCCACGTTGAGGAAGACGCCGAGCGCCATCAGGTACAGCGGCGTCCGGGTGTCGCCCCACCCCTGTAGGAGCGCCTGGAAGATGAAAAAGCCGAAGACGAAGGGGAGACCGAGGAACATCGTCCGGGTGTACGCGAGCGACAGCGCGAACTCCTCGGTGCCGGGCGTCGTGCCGACTAACTGGAGCAGCCACGGGGCGAGGGCGTACCCGACGACCGACAGGGCGGCGGACACGGCGATGACGAAGGTGATCGTCTGGCCCGCCACGTTCGCGATGCGGTCCGTGTTGCCCGCGCCCTTGTTCTGTGCGACGAGCACCGTCCCCGCGACGGTGAACCCCGCGGCGAGCGCGATGACGAGAAAGACGACCGCCCACGAGAAGGAGATAGCGCTCACCGCCGCCTGCCCGAGGCGGCCGACCCAGAAGGTGTCGGCCAGGTTGTACCCCACCTGCAGGAGGTTCGTGACGACGATCGGAAGCGAGAGGAGCACGAGCGGTTTGACCAGCGCGCCGTCCACCACGTCGATGGCGCGGTCGTCGCCGGGGGCGCTCATCGCCCGTCCTCCGCGACCAGCGCGTCGACGTACCGGTGCAGTTCCGACCGGAGCACCCTCGCTTCGGCGTCGAAGTCGGCCGTCGCGGACCGGACCATCCAGCCCTCGAAGGTCGTCTGGAGGTGAGCGGCGACCGCGGCGGGGTCGACGTCCCCGACGTCACCGCGGTCGACACCCTCCGCGATCACCGACGCGACTTCGTCCTGGAAGAACCGGTCGCTCTCCGTGAAGTGCTCGCGGTACGCTTCGTCGGTCGCCGCCCCCGCGCGGAGCTCGACCATCGCCTTGCGGAACTCGTGGCGCTCGTCGTCCGCGTCGACCGGGACCACGTAGTCGATAAGTTCCCGGAGTCGGGTCTCGGGTGCCTCGCTCTCCCACCGGAGGACCGTCTCGCGGAAGCGGTCGAGCATGAACGAGAGGAAATCGAGCAGGAGGTCGTCCTTGCCGTCGTAGTGGTGATAGAGCAGCGACTTGCTCTTGGGGAACTCGTCGCCGATCCGCTGGATCGTCAGCCCCGCGTAGCCGTGTTCGCACAGCGCCCGATAGGTCGCCTGCATGATGGCGGCCCGCGTGTCGTCGGGGGCCTCGTCGAACAGTTCGGTGGTCATTGTTGATTGAACGTTCATTCAGCCGTTTAACCCTTGATGTTTCGGCCCGTCGCGCACGCTCCGTCCGCTTCGGCACTTCGATACCGGTAAATTATGACAAACGTTATATTGTGCAAGACGGTACCATGGTTAACAACGCGATGATCGACCTCGATATCGACATGCGGCAGTACGACTGCCCGTTCATCGACACGACCGACGACGAGGACATCGCGTTCTCGGCCGTGCAGTGGCAACTGGACACGGACGCGAGGCGACTAGAGACGCGGCTCGTCGCCAAGGCCGACTCGCGGAACGCGCTCGACAAGGGGTTGCACACCCTTCGGGACCATCGGAACATGAAGCGCTGCTCCATCCTCTCGAAGCGGGAGAACGTGGCCCAGATCACGACCGCCATCGACGAGACGAACGCGATGGAGACGATAGAGCGCAACGGCGGCTACATCACCGGTCCGTTCCAGATCGAGGACGGCCGCGAGCACTGGCACGTGGGCTTCGATGACGACGCCACCGAGGACGAGACGCTGGCCGAACTCGAACGGCACAACGACTTCCGCGTCGAGACCCGAGACCACTTCGACGCGACGACGCTGTTCGACCTGATCGAGAACTCCGGCAGCGCGCTGGACCTCCTCGACGGCTGCCGGTCGCTCACCGAGACGGAGCTCGAAACCCTGCAGACGGCGGCGGAACGTGGCTACTACCAGTCCCCCCGAGAGACGACCCTCGGCGACCTCGCGGACCACTTCGACGTCTCGAAGACCGCGGTCTCGACCAACCTCCGGCGCGGCGAACGCAAGGTGCTGGAGGCGGCGATGTCCGCGATGACGGGGCTCGACGACCGAGTGTGACACCGACCCGGCGGCCCGCGCGGCGCGGAACGGTCCTCCCGTTTCGTGAGCGGCGCTCCCCCCGTTCGAACGCGTTCAGCGCCCAGTAGATGCGCGAACCGACCGTTTTACGGGGCGGCGCGGCGTCGGAGGTGACGACGTGGAGACGACACACGAGGCGCACGTCGGCGACGCCCGCTCGATGACGGAGCTGGCGGACGACAGCGTCGAACTGGTGGTGACTTCACCCCCGTACCCCATGATCGAGATGTGGGACGAGACGTTCGCCAGCCTCGATCCCGCGGTGGGCGAGGCCCTCGACGCGGCCGACGGCGACCGGGCATTCGACCTGATGCACGACCTGCTGGCCGAGGTGTGGGCCGAGGTCGCCCGCGTGCTCGTCCCGGGCGGCATCGCCTGCGTCAACGTCGGCGACGCCACGCGCTCTATCGGCGACAGCTTCCAGCAGTTCCCGAACCACGTACAGGTCATCGAGACGTTCCGCGACCTGGGCTTCCAGGCGCTCCCGGACGTGCTCTGGCGCAAGCCGACGAACAAGGCGAGCAAGTTCATGGGGTCGGGCATGCTGCCGCCGAACGCCTACGTCACGCTGGAACACGAGTACGTCCTCGTGTTCCGCAACGGCGGCTCCCGCCGGTTCGAGCCGAACGCGACGCGGCGGTACGAGAGCGCCTACTTCTGGGAGGAGCGCAACGAGTGGTTCTCCGACGTGTGGACGGACGTCCGCGGCCGGGCGCAGGAACTCGACGAGAGCGCCGACCCCGACCTGCGCGAGCGCTCCGGCGCGTACCCCCTCGCCATCCCGTACCGCCTCGTCAACATGTACTCCGTCCGCGGCGACACCGTCCTCGACCCGTTCTGGGGCACCGGGACGACGACCGCGGCGGCGATGGCCAGCGCGCGCGACTCGGTCGGCTACGAGCTATCGCCGTCGTTCGTCGAGGCGTTCGACGACTACGTGGGCGACCTCCCCGCGCTGTCGGCGGCGATCAACGAGCGCCGGTTCGAGGACCACCGCGAGTTCGTCGCGGAGGTCAGAGCGGCGGGCGACTCGCTGGGCTACGAGGCGGAACACTACGACACGCCCGTCCGGACGAAACAGGAGCGGGAGATCCGACTGTACTCGGTGACGGACGTCCGGCAAACCGAGTCGGGGTACGCCGCGACGCACGAACCGTTCTAGATGATGTACCACTGGCGTAGCAGCGTCTCGACGGCGTCGAACGTGCGGAAGCCGACGCCGAACACCAGCGCCGCCGGGACGAGGCTCGCGAGCGCCGCCCGCTCGACGCTCGTGTCGTGGATCGTGGCGACGCCGACGGCGAGCAGCGTCGCGGCGTAGAAGCCACAGAGCGCCCGCACCTCCGGAATCGGGACGCCGGCGAAGGCGCAGGGCGCGGCGCTGTACGCGATGGTCTGGACCGTCTGGCTGATCCCGGCCCGCTCGGAGACGAAGGGCATCAGCAACACCGTCTCCAGCGCCGCCGTCAGGTGAAGCGCCGCCGGCGCAACGAGCACGACGGCGACCCCCAGCCACAGCACCGCCGACAGCGTCCGTTGGCCGGCGACGACCGGGTAGGCGTCCGCGACCAGTAGATACCGAACGAGCTCTTCGACCAGCACGACGCTCATCGCGAACACGAGCCCCGGGGCCTGATCGCCCGGCGCGACCGC
This sequence comes from Halobacteriales archaeon QS_9_68_17, assembly GCA_003023565.1. GTDB lineage: Archaea > Halobacteriota > Halobacteria > Halobacteriales > Natronoarchaeaceae > Halostella. The sequence goes on along the minus strand of PXSA01000032.1, from coordinate 130,572 downwards.
TGACCGGAAGAAGCGCTTCGGGCGCGTCAGCACCTCGACCCACGCGCGAGCGATAGCTCTGGGGCCGCGGTCGCGCCCGCCGGTCGAGCTCTCTATCCACTGGGTCACGCGACCACCTCGCGGGAGCGCGGTCCGGCGACGAACACGTCCATACGTGCACACGTTCGGGCCGGGTGTAAAGCCGTTCCCTTTCACTGCTCGGGCCGGACGAACGGGCCGACCGAGTGTGTACCACATGGTAGTCGAGACACGGAGGACGTGGACGAGCAGCACGACCGAGCACGTCCGTCAGCACGTTCGTCGCCCGGTCGCTCTCCCCGACGCCGGAGACGCGCTCGCCGTACTCCGCGACCGCCAGCGCGTACTCGTCTATCTCCGTCCGCACGTCGGTGTCGTAGTCGTCGCCGGCGGTCCGCGTGCGCCATCAGGCCGTCCCCGACGGCGGCGAGGAACTGCCCCGGGTCGTTCGGGACTGTGGCCCGCCCCGTGATGTCCGCCACGTTCTCGCGGACCTCGCGAGTCCCCTGAAACCCGTCGCGGAGGCCCGCCGGCGACCCGAAGACCAGAGGACGGGCCGATCGATCGACCGCACCACGGTGATCAGGGTGAACAGGCCGGCGACCGCGCCGCTCCCGAAGACTGTCCCGGCGAAGCTCTTCGGGCCGACCGCGATGACGTCCGCTCGGCCTGCGGGCGAGCCAGACGACGCCGAGCAGCGTCGCCGCCCCGAGGATCCCCCGATGAAGGTCGAGAAACACGCTCCGAGCGAGTCGTCCCCTCGCCGGCGCTCGCTGCGTCCGAAGTCGCGGTCGGAGAACGCGCAGGTCCGAAAGGGCCGGGACGAGGGCGCTCCGTGACACTCTCGTGTCGTCGACAGGTCCCGACCGGCCGGTCGGGACGGCTACTGGTTCACCGCGCCGACGTTCTCCTCGCTCTCGAACGACTCCGGGTCGGGTTCGATGTTCGCGTACTGCACCGCCTGCCTGCCGAGTTCGCGGACGCGCCCCTCGATGCCGTCGTCGACGAACGCCCCGTCGCTGAACGCGCTGTGGGACTTCGGTACCGCCGCCTGATGCGGGATCACCCAGGCGTCTAACGCGCGACAGACCGACCGGAGATGCTCCAGAGCGGTGATGGGGAAGCTCCCGCCGGCCACCGCCAGCAGGCCAACCGTCTTGTTCTCGAACTCGTCGAACCCGCAGTAGTCCAGCGCCGTCTTCAGCGGCGAGGAGTACGACCCGTGGTACATCGGACTGGCGAGCAGGATCGAGTCCGCCTCGCGGACGGACGCCTTCAGCCGCTTCGCGTCTTCCGGGTCGTCCTCGTCCGGGTCGATCATCGGCAGGTCGTACTCGCGCAGGTCGAGCAGTTCCGTCGACGCGCCGGCCCGTTCGGTCTCGTCGAGCGCGTGGTCCACCGCCTTGCGCGACGCGCTCCCCTCGCGGAGGCTCCCCGCGATACCGACGACGCGTACGTCTTCGGGCATGTGTACGGGCTCGACCGAGAGCGACTAAGAGCCACCGGTGCGGCGGCGACGCCCGTCGGCGGTTCGAGTGCGTTACCACACGCCAACCCTAAGACGGGGGTGGCCGTACCCACGACACATGCAGACGCTCGACCGCCTCGACTTCGAGACGGAGGCCAGCAAGGAGATCTACCAGTTCGTGGAGCGACACGGCACCGCGGCGCGTCACCGCGTTCGCGAGATGGCGTCGCTCTCCGCCGAGCAGTTCCGCGACGAGCTCGACCGGCTTACCGCGAGCGGCTACGTCGCGGAGGAGGGAGGAACGCTCCGGATCGCGGTCGACGCCGGCTCCGTCGAACGGCACTCGACCGGCGACCTCGGGTACGCGGTCCGCCCGGCCCACAACGACGACTTCGAGTCACTGGTCGACGCCATCCGGGACGTGACGGAGACGGCCGACTACGTCGTCGCGGAGAGCGTCGCCGAGCAACTGCTGTACGAGGACACGGTGACGCGACACAACACCGTCGAGTCCCGCGTGTTCTTCGTCGCGGAGCACGACGACGAGGTGGTCGGCTGGACCCACCTCGACCTCCCTCAGATCGAGAAGATGAGCAACGGCGCGCAGCTGACCGTCGGGGTGCGCGAGGCGTACCGCGAGCGCGGCATCGGCACGACGCTGCTGGACCGCGCGACGGCGTGGACGAACGCGAACGGCTATCGCAAGGTGTACAACAGCGTGCCGGCCGTCAACGACGAGGCGATGGCGTTTCTGGAGGCCCACGACTGGCACACCGAGGGGATCCGCCGGAACCACTACACGCTCGACGGCGACCTCGTCGACGAGGTGATGATGGCTCGCGAGGTGTGACGCTCCGCTTCGTGAATCACTTCCGTAGTCGCGCGACGCCGCTCTCCCCGTCGAACTCCACGAGGCCGTCGTCCGCCAGGTCCCGGACGAGGCCGCGGAGCCACTCCCGCGTCGCTTCGCCCTCGCCGTCGGGGTTGTAGTCGACGCGGACGCGCGGGCCGAGGTCGTCGAGCGCGAGTTCGCCGTACTCGTCGAGCAGGGAAACGACCTTCCCGCGGAACTGCCGCCTGCTCCCCTCGAAGGAGGGCTGTGTCGGCACGTCCGGCGCGGTGAAGTCGCCGGTGTGGTAGGCGGAACACCACTCGCGCCACGGGCAACCGGCCTCCTCGCAGGCGGGCGTCTGCTCGCAGGCGACGCCGCCGAGTTCCATTATCGCGTTGTTCCACACCCGCGACTCGCCCGCCGGCATGAGTTCTCCCGCCACGCGCTCGAACTCGCCGTCGTCGTCGGGCACGTCGAACGCGCGGTACAGCACGCGCTTGACGTTGGTGTCGACGACGGCGTTCCCGTTGTCGAACGCGAAACTGGCGACGGCGTTTGCGGTGTACGGCCCGACGCCCTGCAGTTCCTGTAGCGCCTCGGGCGGTTCGGGGAACTCGCCGCCGAACTCCTCCGTTACCTGTCCGGCCGCCTCGTGGAGGTAGCGCGCCCGGTTGTTGTAGCCGAGGCTGTGGTCCGTCCAGAACCCGACCACGTCTGCGCGGTCGGCCGCGGCGAGGTCGGCCGCGGTCGGCCAGCGTTCCAGGAACGCCGCCCACGCCGTCTCGACGCGGCTCAGCTGGGTCTGCTGGCTCATCACCTCCGAGACGAGGACCTCGTAGGGGTCCTCGGTCCGCCGCCAGGGGAAGTCGCGGTGGTCCGCCTCGTACCACTCGACCAGGGCCGCCCGGACGGCGTCGGCGTCCGCGGGCAACGGGGATTCGTCGGCCTCGCTCATCGCCGTCGGCTTACGACGCGAACGGGATACGCCTGCCGGTCGCGGTCGGACGGCCGGGCGGACGGGCGAACGTTTATTTCGCGTCGGCTATTTTGAAGAACTATGGAAGGAACCGACCTCATCGTCCTCGGCCTCGCCGTCGCCCTCTTCCCGTTCGTGATCTCCCTGTTTCTCGCCGCCGGACCGCTCCTCTGGTTCGGGCTGGGGGGCGCGCTCGTCGTTGCCGGCATCCTGACCACGGTGTTCGACGAGGCCGACGACGACCCCCACGTTCCACCCGTGAACTGCCCCGATTGCGGCAGTCCGAACGACCCGGACGCCGAGACCTGCGGCCACTGCGGAACGCCGATCGAGGCGTGAACTCGCGGTCGCGGAGACTCGAAAACCGTATCCCTCGGGCACTCTACATCCCGTCTATGAGCCTCGACGACCTGAACGACGACGCGGAAGCCACCTACGCCGATATCGACGAAAGCCTCGACGTCACCCTCGACGAGGAGACCAAACGGGAACTGACGATGCTCGTCGCCGCGCTCGACCCGGAGGAGCCGGAGGACCTGGTCCGCCGGGCAGTCCACCTCCTCTTCCGATCGACGGTCGAGACCGGCAAGCTCGACTTTCACCTGCGGAGCACTTACGACGTGACCTACGACGAGTACCTCTCCGGGGTGACGTTCGACGAGATGACCGGTAACAGCTTCCCGCAGGACCAGCAGAAAGACGACCGACGCTACCAGTTCTAGGCGTGTTCCACCCCGACTTTCCCGAGCTGAACGCGGTCGAGGTCGGTCTCGCGCTGTTCGCGCTGCTCGTCGCGGTCGTGGTCGCCGGCGCGGTCCTCGCGTACCGGCTGTTCGCGCGCGACGAGGAGGGCGTCAACCGTCTCGACCGACGGGTCGACGTCGCCTTCCGCGCCGGCATGGCCGTCGGTGCCCCGGCGATGGCGCTCGGCCTCGTCGGCGTCCTCGGTGACCGGTACGTCGGGAGCGCTCCCGCGACGCTCGCGTTCGCGCTGCTGGTCCTCGGGACGGGAATCGTCACGCTAACCGTCGGCGGGATGGTCGCGAATCTGGTCGTGCTCTCGCAGACCCCCGACCGTCGCTGACGGTCGCTGCCGATTCGGAGTAGCGGCCGAAACAGTCGATGGATGGAAAGGTTCTATCGAACGAGTCGATTCGTACAGGTGTTCACATACGAGTTGTCGACCAATAGTCACGGTACATCGTAGAAGCGATCGCGGGGCACTACGCGGGGTGCCCTCCACAATCGGGACGGGAAATCAGGAAACATTTACTAGAGCACCGCGGCAGTCAGATCACGTGCACTGAGGCCGTTTCGCTCTATTCCGAGAGTCGGGGTACAAGCAGTGAAGTCACATTTGAGACATTAGACGGGGTGGATGTACCCGACGACGGAGCATGGGGACTCGAACTGGTAGATTCCTGACGATATCATCGCTGCTCGGTGTCCGCTCACGGCCGACGAGAACGCAGAGGACGCTACGGAGGGTGAGAGTCAGGATCGAGATGCCGGCGGACAGGAATCGTCTACTACGCTATTGAGGTAAAGGCAGTCACGAGCGGCAGTCGTGTCCGGCTTACTAAAAACCAGCAGGAGATGATAGCAACCGTCAACGAGACACTGGACCACGTTCACCCGGTCATCGTGATCATGCACTTCGGTGACCTCCCGGAATCCGTCGAGTTTACCGTCAATATGTATCAGGAGTCCGTGCGGGCGGACGGCTAGACTTCGAAGGCTATCTGACCAACTCAGTTGAAACCCTCTGCGATAAAGAGGTTCTATCGATCGAACGCCAAGTAACAGTAGTTGGTAATACAGTTTCTTTATCCATGACGGTATCTGAGGAGGAATCGTTCGATTCGGTAACTACGTGTGCGAATCATTCGATGAAAAAATACATTTCGGTGGTTGTCTAACTCCCGACGTGCTGGTCAACCACACGACGATTCGGCTCAAGTCGTCAAAACGCTCTGAGGCGATGGAGCTGATCGATAACCTCCGTGAGCGTTCACAGGCTGAGGATGGAACAGTCCACTATCGTGCGATGACCGACGTTGGTGACTCCGATGTCGTGCGTTTCTTTGAACAGTACGAAGATGTCGATGCGGCCGAAGCCCACACAGAATCCGAACAGTACCGCCAGTTCGTCGAATCCCTTCCCGAAATCGTCGAAGGAACCATCGAGACGATTCAAATCCACGCTGATGACGTAGAGCGTGCTGAATTCACGCCAGAGGATGCGCTCAAAACACTAGACTGACTCACGCGGAGTACATCATCTGTGTTGAGCGATCCGTGAGTCTCCTATACTTACCGCGCCGTTCACCCTGTGAACTGGATACAGAAACCGTGCTACTATCTACTGGTAACCAACCCGATTTCCCGATGCAGTGGCAGGCGATATCTAAAGAACCTGCGCTAGCAACTACCGCTAGATGCTCGCCGTCGGTGCCGCTTCGGTGACTGCGTCGAAGAGCAGGTCCGCGCCGATGTCGACCTCTCGCTCCGTCACGTCGAGCGGCGGGAGCAGGCGAAGGGTGCGGTGTCCGCAACCGAGCGTGAGGAGGCCCCGACGAAGCGCCGCCTCGATCACGTCGTCGCGCCGGTCCTCGCTGTCGAGGTCGATAGCGACCATCAGCCCCTTGCCGCGGACGTCGGTGACGACCTCGTCGTCGGCCTCGCGGAGTCGGGACTGCAACTGCTCGCCGCGCTCGACGGCGTTGTCCATCAGGTCGTGTTCCTCGATGGCGTCGAGCGTGAGGACGCCCTGCATCGCGGCGACGACGTCGCCCGCGCCCCACGTCGAGGAGAGGCGGCCGCGCTCGTCGGGGAACACGTCGCCGTTCGCGATGGTCGCGCCGACGCGCAGCCCCTTCGCGCTGGAGATGACGTCCGGTTCGACCGGGTAGTGGTCGGAGCCCCACATCTCACCGGTACGGCCCACCCCGGCCTGGATCTCGTCGGCGACGACCGGGATGCCGTGTTCCTTGCAGACGTCCTGAATTTCCTGCATGAACGCGTCACTGGGGAAGCGGTAGCCGCCTTCGCCCTGGATCGGCTCCATGATGAGGAACGCGACCTCGCTCGGGTCGACGTGACCGGTTTTCGGGTCGAGTTTCCGCCGGAGAACGGAGGGGTCGTCGGCCTCACCGGGGAAGAAGCCGCAGGGGCAGTTACCGGGGGTGCAGTCCTCGTCGCCGCAGAACGGGACGTCGTGTACGCCCGCCACCTCGGGGAAGTCCCGGCGGTACTTCCCCTTCGAGCGGTTGAGCGAGAGCGCGCCGAGCGTGCGCCCGTGGAACGCACCGTCGAAGGTGATGGCGTACTTCGCGCCGTCGCGGTCGTCGTAACAGACCTTCATCGCGTTCTCGACCGCCTCAGCCCCGGAGTTCGAGAGGAAGACGGTGTCCATGTCGTAGTGGTCCGTGAGGTCGGTGAGTCGATGCATCAGCTGGGTCGGACCGGGGAACTCCGGGTCCTCGGGCGGCAACCCGCCGCTCGCGTAGAAGTCCTGCCCGGCGATCTTGAGGGGGTCGACGAGGTCGAACTCCCGGAGCTTGTCCATGACCTTGGGGCTGTTGTACCCGAGCGGTGCGGCGGCGACGTGGCTCGTGAAGTCCATCAGCACGTTGCCGTCGACGTCCGTACAGAAGGGACCCTCCGCGTCGGCCGTCACGTCCCAGACGAAGTCGTAGACGTACGTCGTGGTCGCGGCGGCGTCGCCGTGGTGGTCGGCCCACTCCCGGGCGCGCTCGCCCGGCATCTCCGTGACCTGAGGCTCCGCAGTGTGGCGGTCCATAGTCTAACTACAGCGAGGTATAATTTAAATAATTCGTTGCGTTTCCCGCAACACTTACACGCCGACAGCGAGCGACGCGATCCCCGAAACCACGAGCAGTACGGCGCTCCACACCGCGACTCGGTACGCGAACTCGCGACTCGGGCCCATCAGCGTGAGGATGACTTTTACGATGATCGACGACGCGGTCGCGAGCAAGATACCGAACACGGCCGACGACTGGTCGACCGTGCCGGCGCGGTAGAGCACTACCGCGGACGTGGTACCGCCGGCGCTGGAGACGAGTCCCGAAAGGAAGGTCGCGACGTAGAACCCGGCGGACCCGAACTGCTGCTGGCCGACGGCCCCGGCGACGATCACGAGCGCGAAGATACCGCCGAACGCGAGCGCGTTCTTCAGGGAGAACGGGTCCTCGAGTTCCATCGTGACGGACTCCGACCGCCATCGCCGCGTCGGCGAGCAGGATGGCGGCCACCGCGTACGACGCGGCGCTGGGGGTCTGGCGCACGTGGTCGAGCATCGTCCCGACGACGGCCGTCGATGAGGCGAGACCGCCGAAGAAGCCGGTGACGGCGATACCGCGGCCGCCGTAGGTCTGCACGACGACGTAGTTGACGATGCCGATGGCGGCGACGGTGACGACCATCAGCCAGACCACTCGGGGTTCGAACGACACCGTGACCGGGTCGTACCCGACCGTCACCTCCCCGGCCGGGAGCAGGGGGTAAACGACGAACGCGAGGATGGCGAACTCCGTCGCGGACTGCATCTCCTCGCGCGAGAGGTTCCCCGCGAAGCGGTGGAGTTCCCGCTTCAGCACGAGCAGTTGCGAGGAGAGGACGGCGACGGTGACGCCCTCCAGAACGTGGCCGGCGGTGACCAGTACGCCGACGCCGTAGGCGACCAGCATCGAAACGGAGGTCGTAAGCGAGAGGCCGGCCTCCTCCGAGTCGGTCAGCAGTCCCTGTGAGGCCAGCAGGATCCCCTGGACGATGACGAGAACGCCGCCGACGACGAGCAGTTCCGGTCGGCCGAGCACGGTAAACACCGCGCCGAGCAGACCGACGAGAGAGAACGTCCGGATGCCGGCCGGCTTGTGCGACCATTCCCGCTCCAGCCCGAGGAACAGTCCGAGCGCTCCCGCGAGTACGATACGAGCGACCGTACTCTGCAGCGGATCCGAGGCGACCTGTGCGGCGTACACCGACATCTGAGGACCTACAAGGGTCGGAAAGTTAAGCGTTGAGCGTCGCTGTGCTTCGGACGAGGCCGGGCGGCGCGACTCGGGATCGGTCTCTCGGCGGTCATCGACGGCGAACGACCACTCCGAGTTACGCGCTGATGTACTGGCTCTCCCAGTCGCGGCGTGCCTCGATCTCCCGTCGCCCGCGGCGCGTGAGCGTGTAGAAGTTGGTGCGTCGGTCGCGCTGACCCTTCTCGACGAGCCCCTTGTCGACGAGCGTGTCGAGATTCGGATAGAGCCGCCCGTGGTGGATCTCTTTCTCGTAGTACGCTTCGAGTTCCTCTTTGATAGCGAGCCCATGCGGTTCTTCCTCTCCCGCGATGACGAACAACAAGTCTCGCTGGAATCCTGTCAGGTCGTACATTGTTTAAGTACAGACTGGTGTTGTTATTGGAATAAGATAAGTATAACGACTATTTCCTGATACCGGATAAACAGGGCTTCCTGCCGCGAGTTTCAGGCGGAAATCAACTCTAACGTATCTGACTGAAGTGTGATGAGTGAACGGAGACGACGCCTGTCCTATCTCCAAAACGACCTGTACGGAGGGGCGTACACGTTTATCTCGTTCGGAGACGTGGGGGACGTATGGCAGAGGAAGTGCTCTTCGAGTCCGAGGGAAAGCGCGACCGAACGGACGTCGCGGCGATGCTCCGCGGCGTCGCGGACAAACTGGAAGCGGGCGACCCGGTGTCGGTCGCCGAGGGCGAGCGCTCGGTCACCGTGAACCCGCCGGCGTCGCCGACGTTCGAGGTCAAAGTCGAACGGGAGACGGGGTCCGGCCCCGACGAGATGAGCATCGAGTTCGAACTGGAGTGGGACGAGAGCGACGCGGGCGGCGACGGTGACGGCGGCGAACTGCGCATCGAGTGACGCGTCTCGGGTCGTGACCGGCGGCTCTTTTCTGGTGAGTTCGTGCTGCCGTCACTGGGCGCGGGTATCGACTGGCGACGCTGTCCCGCCGCGGTCGATGGAACACGCGTAGCCGAGGCTCGTTATGAAGCAGTCGAATCGGAAATGGAAAGCGACCCACGCGAGTGAAAAGCGCGCGTGGGTCGCTTGCCGCCCTGAATTGGTCCCCGCTGACGCTTCGGCCCTCCAAGCGAAGCGTCATCTGAACGAAGATGCCACGATACCTTAAATGTAACGACACAGGACGGGCGACTGGTAGGTCCCGACGGGGCTACATGTGCTCTTCTTCGAGAACCCACCCGAGGGCGCGGCGGTAGTAGCTGAACATCCGCCGGACGCCCTCGTGGTTCATCTCCTCGTCGTCCAGTTCTTCCTTCAAGAACTCGTACTGCTCGCGGATCTCGTCTTCCGATCGCATGCGCGGGGCTACGGACCCCTGCGGTAAGAACCCCGGTCTTACTCACCCCCTTTTCTCGCCGTGAGCGGTTGCCGGGAGACGAGCGCGCAGTCGAAGGCGTCGTGCTCGGCGAAGTGCCAGACGAGCATGTGCCGTCGACCGCCGGTTACGCCGACGTGGCGCACGTCGTCGGCCGTGAACTCGGCCGGAAGCCGGTCGTACAGGCGGCGACACTCCGCGAAGTCCTCGAACACTTTCCGGTGCCCCGCGGAGTCCGCGCCCCGGCGCTCGACGACGTACGCGCCGTCGTCCCGGCGCGTGCCGACCGTGCGCACGAACTCGCGGCGCTCCGTGAGCGCGTCGCCGAGCGCCGCCCGTAGCTCTCCGGCCTGATCTCTGGTCAGTTCGCGACTGACGCCATCGGCGTCCAGCACGACCGCGTCGCCGTCGGACCGCACCGACACCGGTCGCTGGTCGTCATCGCTCTCACGCGAGAACCGGTCGCCGTCTACGGAGTGGTCACTGTCGGTCGAGAATTTCTCGACCAGCCGCCGCGTGGCGACTTCCTCTATCCTCGTCGGCCGCAGTCTGAGACGACATTGCGCCCGACGATAGCGTCCGCCGCCGTATAAACCCACGTGGTCGTGCAGGTCCGGCTGTCCGACCGCGGGGGGCACAGTGTCGGGTGCGTGTGGACCGGCCACCGCCCCAGTCGTCGGACGCTCTCCGCCGGCCGCCGTCGCCGGAGTTTTGACCGAGCGCCGCGAACCCGCAGGCATGGAGATCCGCGGCGAGCGCGAGTGCCAGAACTGCGGGACGCGGTGGTCGTACTACGACACGGGCAGCGTCACCTGCCCCGACTGCGGGAGCATGCACAGCGTCGGCGTCGACGAGGAGCGCAACCTCCACACGACGTCCCCCGTCGACTTCGACCTGACGGCGGCGCGAGAGCAGGTGGACGCCGACCCGCTCCACCGGGTCGCGGCGACGGCAAAGGAGGCCTGCCGGGAGTACGTTCGCCGCCGGGGGTTCGTCCACGCCGGCGACCTACGCGACCTCGACGACACCTACCTCGCGGCGACCGAGCTCCTCCACGCGGCCGACGTGTTCGGGCGGTCGTTTCAGCCGACCGACGACGAGGCGTACTACTTCCTCGAACTGCTTCGCGGCGCGGACCGGGGAGAGCGGCCCGACCCCGTCGACGTTCCCGAGTCGATGCGCGAGGCCCGCGGGCTGGCCGTCGCCGACGCCGTGAAGCAGTACCGGCGCGAACTCAAACGGTGGCACGACGGCGACGACCCGGCAGCCGAGGACGCGCTGGAGAGCGTTCGCGAGCACCAGAAACGCCTGCAGGCCCTCGGCGGTGACCTCGACCCCGGCACGGCCGAGGCGCTCGTCGCCGCGACCCGCGGCCTCGCGCGATACCTGCGGGACGACGACGAGGTCGCGCTGGCGAACGCACGGGACCGGCTTGACCGGTCAGCCCGCTAGCAGTACCGGCGGCGCGGTCCCGGGCGCGAGGACCCTCAGGAGTCGGCGGGCCGCCCGGTCGTCAGGACCTGACGGAGTATCCGTAACTCCTCCTCCTCCGAGACGCGTTCGGACTCCATGCACGCGTGAACCATCTTGCTGACCAGGTCCGGGTCGGAGAACGACCCCTCGGCGGGGGACCGCTCCTCGATCCGACCCTCCAGCGCGGCGACCCGCTCCGTGAGGTCGCCGACCCGCCCGGACAGTCGATCGACCGCTTCCGTCCCCGCCGGCTGCTCTCCGTTTGAGGGTGCCCCGGAACCGGCAGACTCCGGACCGGGAGTGTCCGTTCCCGCGTGGGAAGCCGCCGGATCCGAACCGGCGGTGCCGGAGCGCGGTTCGGCCGCGTCCGGTCCCGAGTCGTCGTCGGGCACCGGGTTGGCACCGCCGGAGTCCGGCCCGGGAGCGTCTGCTTCCGGATCCGGTGCGGCAGGTTCCGGATCGGGTGTCTCGGGGTCGGTCGCGCCGTCACCGGACGCCGGCCGGGTTTCGCTCCCCGGCGTGGGGTCGTCGGACTCCGCCTCGGAACCGGGAGACTGGGGCTCGGCATCGGCCTCGAACTCCCCCTCGTCTTCGAACAGCGACTCCACGAACCCACGGCGATACGGCCAGTCGAACCCGTCGATGGCGTTGACCCGCTGGCTGATCGTGGCGGCGCTGACGTCGAACTGCGCCGCGATCTCCTCCTGAGTCGCGTTCGGACGGTCGCGGACGGCCCGGAGGACGCGTTCCTGGCGGTCGGTTAGCTGGTCGAGGTCCGGATCGGTGTCGTCGCTATCGTGGGCGTCTGGCGTACTCATGGTTTCGTCGGTGTCCGCCGACGGTTCTGTCGGGGTGTTCTGATCGTCGTCCGCGTCTCCCCCCTCGCCGTTCTCCGCCGGGTCGCCGTACTCGTCGATGACCCGCTCGACGAGGTCGGTGGACGCCCCGCTGACGGCGTCCGCGAGTTCGTCGTACGAGGCGTCCGGTCGGGCCTCGGCGGCCTCGAGGATCTTCTTGTGGACCACCGCACGCGGCCCGGCCGACGCCGTCGACCCTTTACCGCCCCGTCCGGGTTCGATCGAATCGCTCATGTTTTCTTATGAAGGCGGTATCTGTTACCTCACCAACAGCAATATAGATAGTTGAACGTCTCGCGTCTTCCTCAGTAATATGAACCACCGTAACAGTCAGTAAATATTTGTGAAGCCTTTGTGAAACATACTCCAGGCTATACTTCTGTCGCAGTCGGGCCGGTACGGCCGTCCGAAAGACGGGACGAACGCTCCTACCCGTCGATGGCGTCGAGGACGGGATCGTTCGGTTGCTTCGCCTCGACGAACACGCGGCGGCGGACGAGCAGCATGCTCGCCGTGCTGGTCAGGCCGCCGGCCGCGAACAGCATCAGCATGACCGCGAACCGGTACTGCGCCGCGTACACCGGGTTCGCGCCGGCGATGATCACGCCGGACACCGGGGCTCGACACGATGCCGAGGCTCTTGGTCCGGTCGAGTACCGGGAGCGGCGTAGACGCCGGTGGAGACGTACTCGCTGATGGCCCGCGGCGGCGCGCCGACGGCGAGCGCCGCCTCGGTCTCGTCGCGGTTGTCGGCCACCTCGCCGGTGAAGCAGTGTAGCGTCAACGAGTTGGTCTTCATCGCCATCGCCACCATGCTGTCGGTCACGACGAGGTCGCGCATCGACCGCTCGACCACGCCGGCGGCCGTCATCGCGACGACGACCGCTCCCGCGCCGACCCCGATCGCCGCTGCGGAGGTCAGGAACGCGCCGGGGGTCGCGCCGCCGCGCTGGTGGGGGATCCACGCCGCCGCACCGACCACGAACGCGAGGCCGACGCCGGCTTGGGCGAGATGCGCCGCGAGCAGGACCCCGATCACCGCTCCCGCGGCGAGGATCTGCACCAGCCCCCGGGCCGACGACGTGGCGATCTCCAGTTCGAACCCGCGGTTCAGCAGCGAGGCGACGCCGGTCATGACCGCGGCGAGCGCCGCCGCGATACCGACCCGGACGAACCCCTTCACGGGATCGGACGCGTGGTCGAGGAACGTCCCGACCGCCTGTTCGGTCGCGTGATCACCTTTCACGGCGTCCCTCGGTCGACGACGCGCCCGGCCTCGAACTCGACGACCCGGTCGCCGAGGCGCTCCGCCTGCGCGGCGTCGTGGGTGACGAGCACGCAGGTCGGGCCGTCCTCCCGGATCAGGTCGGTGAGCAGGTCCTCGACCCGCGCTTCCGTCTCCTCGTCGAGGTGCGCGGTCGGTTCGTCGAGCAGCAGGACCTCCGGGTCGACGTAGAGCGGCCGGGCGACGGCGACCCGCTGGCGCTCGCCGCCGGAGAGGTCGTCCACGTCGCGGTCCCCGTACCCCGGCAGGTCGACCCGGTCGAGGAGCGCCGTGACCCGTCCCTCGTCGAGGGGGTCGCCGCGAAGGCGTGGACTGACCGTGACGTTCTCGAAGACGGTCCCCGGTCGGAGCGCCGCGCCCTGCGGGACCAAGCAGACCCGCTGGCGCAGCTCCTGCGGGTCCGGTTCGCGGCAGCCGACCCCGTCGAAGTAGACAGTGCCGCCGGTCGGCTCGTCGAGGCGGTCGAGCAGTCGGAGGGACGGGGACTTGCCCGCCCCCGACGAGCCGATGACGGCCACCACTTCCCCCTCGTGGACGCGGAGGTCCACGCCGTCGACGACGCCGTCGACGATGCCGTCGACGGCTCTGACGAGGCCGTCGGTTTCGAGTTTCGGCTCCTTCCGGTCCGTACCACGAGAGAAAAGGCGCAGGAGCTCGCGAAGGATGAAACGTCGCTCAGGGGAGTTCCACGGAGACGCTCTCCTGCATCCCCGCCGCCTTCGCCGTGTTGCGGAGGAGCATCGCGATGGTCATCGGGCCGACGCCGCCGGGGACGGGCGTGATGGCGCTCGCCTTCTCCTTCGCGCTCTCGAACTCGACGTCGCCGACGAGTTCGTACCCCTTGTCGTTGTCCGCGTCCACCCGGTTGACCCCCACGTCGATGACGGTCGCGCCCTCGCCGACCATCGACCCGTCGATCATCTCCGGCACGCCGGCCGCGGCGACCACGATGTCGGCGTCGCGGGTCTTCGCGGCGAGGTCGTCGGTGCGCGAGTGACACACCCGACGACGGCGTCTTTCCCCTCGGGGTCGACGTCGGCGGCGGCGAGGAGGCGCTGGATGCCGTGGGGCGTGCAGGGCTTGAACCGGGCGTCGCCCGCGACGAGGCGGCCGACGTTCTCGGGGTGGAAGCCGTCCACGTCCTTCGTCGGGTCGACCCGGCGCAGGACCTCGCGCTCGTCGACGTGGTCGGGAAGGGGCATCTGGACGAGGATGCCGTGGGCTTCGGGGTCGTCGTTCAGGTCGTCGATGGTCTCGTACAGCTCCTCGGCGGGGGCGTCGGCGTCTACCTCGACGTGGATCCCGTTGATGCCGACCTCCTCGCAGGCGCGCTGTTTCATCGTCACGTACGTCTCGCTGGAGCCGTCGTCGCTCATGAGGACGGTGGCGAGACCGGGCGTCACGCCCGCGTCGTCGAGCGAGTCGATGGCGTCGGAGAGGTCGTCGCGGATACCGTCGGCCACGGCGTTGCCGTCGATGACGTGCGTCATTACGTGAACGAGGGAGCGCAGTGCCCTTCAACTCTCGGGTTCGTGCCCATATTCCGCGTTCAGAAAACGCATCTATGCACGTTTGCGGATCGACACGGCGACGAGCGGCCCGTCGCTCCGCGAAGAGGGGCGCGTCCGGAGGCCAGACTGCTACGGTGCCGACGGGGAGAAAGGCCAGTCCGGCGGTCGCGCTACTCGTAGAGGGGGTGTTCGTCGCAGAGGTCCTGCACCCGCTCGGTGACCTCGGCCATCACGTCCTCGTCGCCGATGTTGTCGACGATGTCGGCGATGCAGGCACCGACCTGCTCCATCTCCGCGGGGCCGAACCCGCGCGAGGTGAGCGCGGGGGTGCCGGCGCGGACGCCGCTGGCGACGAACGGCGAGCGCGTCTCGCCGGGTACCGTGTTCGCGTTGAGGACGATGCCGACCGCTTCGAGTGCCTCCTCGGCGTCGCTCCCGGTGACGTCCGGGTGAGACTCGCGGAGGTCGGCGAGCACGAGGTGGGTGTCCGTGCCGCCGGAGACGAGGCCGAACCCGCGGTCGACGAGCGTCTCGCCGAGCACCTCGGCGTTCTCGACGACCTGCTCGGCGTAGTCCTCGAACCCGGGTTCCAGCGCCTCCTTGAAGCCGACGGCCTTGCCCGCGATGTTGTGCATGAGGGGGCCGCCCTGCCCGCCGGGGAAGACGGCCGGGTCGATGTCGTCGGCGTGCTCCTCGTCGCACATGATGATGCCGCCCCGACCGGAGCGGATGGTCTTGTGCGTGCTGCCGGTGACGAAGTCGGCGACGCCGACCGGCGACTCGTGGACGCCGGCGGCGACCAACCCGGTGATGTGGGCGATGTCCGCGAGGTGCAGCGCGTCGACGGCGTCGGCCGCCGCCTGAACGCGCTCGAAGTCGACCTCGCGCGGGTACGCGGAGTAGCCCGAGACGACGATGTCGGGGTCGAACTCCTCGGCCTGCTCGTGGAGGCCCTCGTAGTCGATGTAGCCGGTCTCCTCGTCGACCTCGTACTGCTCGACCTCGTAGAGCTGACCGGTGAAGTTGGCCTGATGGCCGTGGCTGAGGTGGCCGCCGTGGTTTAGGTCCAGCGAGAGGATCCTGTCGCCGGGGTCGAGCATCGCGAGGTAGACGCCCATGTTGGCCTGCGTGCCGCTGTGGGGCTGAACGTTGACGTGTTCAGCGCCCCACAGCTCCTTCGCGCGCTCGATGGCTAGTTGCTCGACCTCGTCGGCGTGCTCACAGCCCGCGTAGTAGCGGGAGCCGGGGTAGCCCTCTGCGTACTTGTTCGTCAGCGCGCTCCCCTGAGCCTCCATGACTGCTTCGCTGACGTGGTTCTCGCTCGCGATCATCGCGAGCGTGTCCTGTTGGCGCTTGACTTCGCCGCCGAGGGCGTCGGCGGCGGCCGGGTCCACCTCGCGAACGCGGTCGTAGTTCATGTCTTATCCGCCGTCTGCGCCGTTCATAAGTGTACCTTTCCGGCGTCGGCCACGGGCGTGCGAACGGTCGCCGTGCAAACTCTTGGCTTTCCGAAAGAATAACCTGTCTTTACCTCATGCCCTCAATCGAATGATCGAGTGGGAGGTGACGGAGACAGGTCTCCGAGTGTTCGACGACGACTCGGAACTCTCGGTGACGGCGGCGAGCTTCGAGCTCCGGTCCAGCGACGCTGACCTCCCCCGGCCGGTCGACACGGCGGTCGACCTCTCGGCCGAGAAGCTTCGCTTTCCGGTGTCGGTCGTCTATCTCACCTCCGTGACCAGCGGCGAGCGGTACGAACTCGGCGACGGGACCTCGCCGCTGGAACTCCCCGACGACGAGTACGTCGTCGACATCGACGCCCGGATCAAGGTGTACCTCCGGTTCGAGGGAAGCGTCACGGTCCGGACGACCGACGGGTTCGACGAGGTCGTCGTCTCCTTTCCGGAGACGCGGCGCTGTATCGCCGGCTTTCGGAGCCGACACGAGCACCCCGCGGGCGTGGTCGAGGTACCCCCGACGCCGGAGGGGCTGGCGACGGCGCTTACGCACCTCCCGTCGTCGCACAAGACCACCGGGACCGACCGCTCCTTTCCGACCCTCCGGGGGCACCCGCCGCTCATCGAGACGAGCGAGGGTGGGACGGCGATCCCCGACGATATCGCCGACGAGACGCCAGATACCGGGATCGAACTGGCAGCGCCGCCGTCGTTCGAGAAGCTGTTCGTCCTCTCGCCGCTCGCGTACTACCTCCAGGCGTCGGTCGCGATCGAGGACCGCGAGGCTCCGGTCCTCCGCGCGCCGGCGGTCGGCGTCTCCCGGGACCTCGACCCCCTGCCGGACCTCGAACGCGACGCGACGCGGCTCCTCCGCAAGTCGTTCCTTCTGGACTGTCTGGTCCGCAACGTCGGCCCCTACGCGACGAACCTCGCCGAGGCGAGCCTCCTCGACGCGCTCGGTCTCGACGCCGAGGCGCTGTACGACTGCTCCCCGGCCGAGCGACTGGCGACGTACGTCGACGTGCCGTACGAGGCGATCGAACAGCGGCTCCCGGACTGGCACCTCACGACGTACGTCGACCCGGGGCCGGACCGCGTCGACTGCCTCCCGTTCCTGCTCGACGACATGAGCCTCGTCTATCGCCCCCGAACCTCCGAACTGGAGGGAAGCGAGTTGATCGAGCGCTCGCTCGACGACTTCTACCGCGGCCCCTCGACGCCGGGCAGCGCGGGGCAGGTCGCGTCTGTCGACGTCGTCAAGCCGGAACTGCGCGGCGGTCGGATCCACGGCTGGCTCGCCGAGGGGACGCCCATCGACGTGTTCACGTCCTCCCATCGCGCGTACGAGAACCGGCTGTCGTACCTTCAGCGCGAGAGCGACGAGACGACCGTGACGGTCGTGCTCAACGACGACGAAATGGGCGACGAACACGACGATGTCGAGCGTATCTACCGGGAGCGCGGCGAGGACATCTCGCTCGACGTGACGGTGCGCGAGTACCTGCCACAGGCCGAACTCGCCCGCGAGTTCGAGTCCCACACCGACTTCGTCCACTACATCGGCCACTGCGAGACCCACGGCCTGCGCTGCCCCGACGGCTACCTCTCGGCGAGCAGCCTGAGCGAGTGTAACGCCGAGACGTTCTTCCTCAACGCCTGCGGCTCCTTCCACCAGGGGCGAGAACTCATCGAGAAAGGGAGCGTCGCCGGCGCGGTGACGTTCTCGGGCGTACTCAACGACCACGCGGTCAAGGTCGGGTCGACGTTCGCGCGGCTACTGGTCCACGGATTCAGTATGGAACGGGCGGTGCGACTCGCCCGGCGGCGCATCATGATGGGGAAGGACTACGCCGTCGTCGGCGACGGGACGCACGTCCTCACCCAGAGCAGCAACCGCCTCCCCGCGACGGTAACGCTCCAGGAGACGGACGCTGGCGGGTTCCTACTCGCTTATGACCAGTTCTCGGCCGGGAACCTGGGCGCGTTCTACCGACCCTACATTGAGGGGAACGAGTACTCCTACCTCTGTGGCAACGAGTCGGAGTTCGCGCTCGACCGGGAGGCGACGCGGTCGTTCCTCCGACGGGCGGAGATGCCGGTCATTTACGACGGCGACCTCTACTGGTCCGGCGAACTGTACGGCGCGCTTTAGAGGCCGGTGTAACCCCCGTCGCTGGAGCGGCGGACCGACAGCGACCGGGTCAGGGCGAGGACGGAACGGTGGAGAGTACTCGGTGACACACTGTCACGCGGTAACATACAGCTCCACTCTATTCCACCGGAGAAACGTTAGCAAACCCCCCTCTGAAGTATCGGTTCGACGGCACACGACCACGATTTGCTTTCGTGACGGCCAGTAAAATTAAGTACGCCGCACGTCTTTTCCTCGACACAGGCATGACCTCAAATTTACTCGATAAGCAGCTAGGCGATCTCCTGACACAGGTCCTGGCGGACGCGGACGACGAAGTCATCGTCGTCAACCCGTCCGCCGACGCGATCGAAGACCTGATCCGCGTCGCGACTGAGTTCGACGGCGACACCCCCGAGGTCCGGATGTTGGCGGACGAACGGACGCTCAAGGGCGTGATGGACGACTTCATCGTCGCCAGTCACACGGCCGACCTCATCGACGCGGGCACGCTGACGCTCCGGACGACCGGGGACGCACGGCAGAACTCGGTCCTCGTCACGGGCGAGACGGTCGTCGCGTTCGTCGACGCCGGCAGCCACGTCGGCGGCCTCACGGCTGCCGACGAGGCGTTCGTCGACGCCGCCTACGACACCTACGCCACTCAGTGGGAGGAGGCGGACGAGTTCCATCTCCGCACGCCCCCGATCACGAAGGTCCGCGAGACCCTCACCGAGGAGATCAGTCCCGAGGCTCAGGAGGACTTCTCCGGCATCCTCGACACGCTCGAAACCGCTCGCGGCGACGGCGACGGCCTCGACGAAGTGACGATTAGCCTCCTCGTCGCGGCGAAGAACGAGGCCCTGCTGTACGACATCAGCAAGTGGGGCGAGGACGTGGGCATCGCCTCCAAGGCGACGTTCTCCCGCACCAAGACGAAGCTCGAAGACATGGGTCTCCTCGACACGGAGAAGGTCCCGATCGACGTCGGTCGCCCGCGTCTGCGTCTCAAACTCGGCGACGAGCGCCTTAGCGGTGCCGAGGACGACCAGGTCGCGAGCGTCGCGCAGTCCATCCTCAACTAAAAAGCCCTCGCGAGCGCCTGGCGGGCGCTCGCTTCGCCCTTTTTATGTCCACCGCGAGAATCGCAAGCGATTCTCGCTAAGGCCCGCCAGTTTGCGCGAGCCTCCGCGGTCGCGGAGGCACGCTTTGAGCGCCTGCCCTCCCCCGCGCGCTGGCGACGAGACGCCAGCGCGGCCACTGTTCCGCGCCGCCTCTGCCCCGCGTTGTCCCCGTTCTATGTTCTCGGCTGATCGGCCAGCTCCGGCTCCGGACTGAGTCTGTGCGAACTTCGAGCGGTTCGTACGAATGCCGTACGATTGCTCCGGATCTTTCGGGGTTCGACGCGGGGACTGCCACGACTGTCTCGCCCGCCGCGAAGCCGCCGCGTTTTTGCTCCCGCCGCGAATCCTCTCGGGCATGAACGTCACGTTCGTCGGGAGCGGTCCCGGGATAGACGCCGTCGAGGCCGCGCTCGCCGACGTCGGGGTCGACGGGGAGACCGGCGACGCCGGAGGCGTCGCGGACGCGGACTTCGCGGTCGTCAGCGGCGTCGCGGGCGACGAGGCCTTCGCGGTGGCGAACCGCGCGGCACGCGAGGGCGGGACGCCGTGGCTGGCCGTCGAGGTGGGCGGCGTCGGCGGCGTACCGCTGTCCGACGTCGACGCCGCAGTCTCGGGGTTCGGCGCGTCGACCGGGTGTTTCCGGTGTCTCGGTCGGCGGGTCGCCGCGAACGCCGAGGAAACGGCGGTCGCGGAGTCGCCGTCGGCCGACCGGAGCGCCGTCGGGGTCGCGGGTGCCGTGGCGGGCCGCGAGGCGGTCGCCCTGCTCTCCGGCGAGGACTCGTCCGTGGTCGGCGGGGTCTTCGAGCGCTCGCCAGCGCCGAGCGCGCGCTGGACGAGCGCGTCGGCGTCGTCGGCAACGTCGGCGAGTTCGAATCGTTCCCGGCCCCGTACTACCTCGCGACCAACGGCGACACGAGCGGGTTCAGCGACGCGACGGCGGCGCGGAAGGCGGCGGGCGTCGACGCCGACTGGGACGGCGCGTTCATGAAGGCGCTCGGCGAGGCGGTCGAGCGGTACAGCGCCGGCGTCTACCGCGAGAGCGAGTTCGAGGTGGCGCGGCCGGACGCGGTCGAGGGAGCGGTCCGACCCGTCGACTTCGTTCGGGGGAGCGACGACCCGGTCGACGAACCGGTTCCGTGGGTGCCCGGGGAGAACCTCGCGAGCGGCGAGACGGCACAGTTGCCCGCCGAGGCCGTGCAGTTCCCGCCGCCCGACGAGCGCCACGTTCGGGCGATCACCACGGGGCTCGGACTGGGGAGTTCCGGGGTCGGTGCGCTGCTGTCCGGCCTGTACGAGGTTATCGAGCGCGACGCGACGATGCTCGCGTGGTACTCTACGTTCGACCCCCTCGAACTCCGCGTCGACGACGAGCGCTTCGAGACGCTGGCGAAGCGGGCACGCTCGGAGGGATTGCGCGTGACCCCGCTGCTGGTCACGCAGGACGTCGACGTGCCGGTGGTGAGCGTCGCGGTTCACCGCGACGGCGAGTGGCCGCGCTTCGCGGCGGGGTCGGACGCGGACCTGGACCCGGACCGGGCGGCCGCGTCGGCGCTGGCCGAGGCGATCCAGAACTGGATGGAACTGCGCTCCATGGGTCCGGAGGAGTCCGCCGAGGACCCGAGCGCCATCGCGCGCTACGCCGAGTTCCCGCCGGCGGCCGAGGCGTTCGTCGAGACCGACGGCGTCGTGCCGGGCGAGCGCGTCGGACCGACGGACGTACCAGCGGGCGAAGCGGAACTCGACGCCGTGGTCGAGCGGGTCGGGGAGGCGGACCTGACGCCGTACGCGGCGCGACTGACCCCGCGGGACGTGGCGGCGGTCGGTCTGGAAGCGGTCCGGGTCCTCGTGCCGGGCGCGCAACCGCTGTTCACCGGCGACCCGGTCTTCGGCGAGCGTGCGCGGAGCGTTCCGGCCGACCTCGGCTTCGAACCGCGACTCGGTCGCGAGCACCACCTGTACCCCTGATCGCCGGACAGTCCGCCGCTGTCGCCCGATCTCGACTCGGTCCGGCCCGTGGCACCGTAGTTTTATGTCGCGGAGTGTCGTAGGGACTAGCGGTGTGCCAATACTTACCATGAACGACCGTATCATCCCTGTGGGGCGAGTATGACGACCGAGTTCGACCTCGGGTGTGCGACCTGCGGTGGCGCGCTCAGGAAGCGGTCGGTCGGGACGGAGGTCGCGGGCGTCGACATGGCGGAACCGGTGCAGGTCGCGGTGTGTGCCGAGTGCGGGAACCGGTACTTCCCGGAGAGCGCGCTGGAGCGGCTAAATGCCGAAGGTCGCGCGGAGCATATCGCGGGTCCCGGGACCGAGACCGACCGCTAGCACCGTTATCAGTAGCAGTATCGTGTAGCGGGGGCTCTCCTCGAAGATCTGGTCGTCGAAGATCCAGACGACGAGGACGGCGGCCGCGAGTTTGACCAGCAGGAACGGCCACGCCGTGCCGGTGTAGTGGGTGATACTCGCCGGCAGCACGGCGTCGGTTATGTCGACGATACCGGCGTTGACGGGGTGTTTCGGGCCGAGGTCGCCGTAGTGGACGTCGAGTTCGGCGGCCCAGTCGAGGCCGACGACGTTCGCGACGCCGTCTATCGCGTGGCCCCAGAGTATCACCAGGCCGATCAGGCCCGTCCCGCGGTTGATCTCCGGTGCGTACCGCTCGACGGCGAGCCACGTCGCGGCCGCCGCGCCGGACGCGCCGAGGAGGACGACGGCCGGGATGGAGGGGTAGAAGTACACGTAGTCGGTCGTCGCGGCGAGCACGGAGAGGTAGCCGACGCAGGCCACCAGCGCCGCCGTCCCGATGCCCGCGAGCGGGTACTCGTAGCGGTCGACGTGACCGCTCCGTTCGAGCCACACCGCGCCGACGAGCGCGCCGAGCGCGATGAAAAACATCGTGAAGTAGATAAGGGGGCTGATGAGGAGGGTGTTGAGCGGGTAGCTGATCGGTTGGTCGACGCCGGCCCGCATCGCCGCGACGTTTCCGTCCTCGACGACCCGGAGCGCCCCGCCGAACAGCATGAACGGGAACAGCGCGTAGAACAGCGACCGGTAGCGCGAGAGGTCGAGCCGCCGAAGCAGGAAGATGACGCCGACCAGCATCACGAGCAGGATGACGACGTACCCCACCTCGGATACCACGGTGTAGCCGGGCTCCGCGACCGGGCCGAGTTCGGACAGCCGCTGGGGGTCGTTCCGTAGCGACGCGCACTCGCTGCTGCCGAGCAGGCGCTGGTCGCCGTTCGCCCACGCGACGCAGTTCGCGCCCTCCGAGTCGGCGTACACCGGCCCCCAGAAGTACTGCCAGATGAAGTTCGCGTACACTCGCCGGGGGAACAGGGCCGACCCGATACCCAGTAGCGCGACGGCGCTCGCGACGAGCGCGGCCCACGCCCGCTCGTCGCCGTCGACGGCCGTTCTCGCTCCCCGTGTCGCGGTCCGGCCGTCGGTCGTCACTCGACCGGCAACCGCTCGTCCTCGTGGTGCGTGCCGAGGATGACCATCGTCTGGGACCGGGCGAAGCCGTCCATCCGGGCGATCCGCTCGAACATCATCTCGCGCAGTTCGTCCGCGTCCTCGGCGTACACCCGCGCCATCACGTCCCACTCGCCGGTGGTCAGGTGGACCTCCTGCACGCCGTCTATCGCCGCGAGGCGGTCGAGCGTGTCCTGTTCTCGCCCCTGCTCGACGCGTAGACCGACTATCGCGGAGATGCCGAGGCCGACCGTCCGCGGGTCGACGCTCGCGTGGTACCCCTCGATGACCCCCGCCTCCTCCATCCGCGAGACGCGGTCGTGAACCGTCGCGCTGGACATGTCGATCTCGCGGGCGATCTCGCTGAACGGCGTCCGCGCGTCGTCCTGCAGGATCCGCAGGATCTCGCGGTCGGTGTCGTCGAGGTCCATGCTCGGATCTCAGACCCCGCTCCCGTCAATCTACTCCCCGTCCCCGCCGGACGGGAGCGCCGCCGCGGCCTCGCGCAGGGCGTCGTGTATCTCGCCGTTGGACGCGACCAGCCCCCGGTCGTCCGGCGACCAGCGGTCCCCGTCGAGGTTCGTCACGCGCCCGCCGGCCGCCCGGACCAGCGCCACGCCGGCGACGGTGTCCCACGGCGGCGGCGAGAGGTTCGTGAACGTCCCGTCTATCTCGCCGGCGGCGGTCCGCGACAGCATCGCCTGCGCCGACCCGACGCGGCGCACGTCGTCGAACCGCCGCGCGGTCTCGCCGAGCGCCGCCACGAACTCGTCACGGCGATCCCGAGTCCACAGCATCAGCGGTCCGACGAGTGCCTCCTCGGGCGTGTCGACGTCGCTGACCGCGACCGGTTCGCCGTTCCGACGCGGCCCCGCGCTCTCGGGACCCAGACCGTTCCCGCCGACGACGTAGACGTCGTCGACCGCCGGGAAGACGTTCGCGGCCCCGGCGACGCCGTCGGGGGTGACCGCGGCGACGCTCGTCCCCCACGTCCGCGAGCCGCGGGCGAAGTTCTTCGTCCCGTCGATGGGGTCGACGACCCACGACGGTTCGCCCTCGGGGATCGACTTCGGCGTCTCGCCCTCCTCGCCGACCACCGTCTCGTCGGGGCGCTCCTCGCGGATCACCTCGGTCACGCGCCGCTGGGCGTCCCTGTCGACCTGCGTGACCGGTTCGGCGTCCGCCTTCGTCTCGACCTCGACCGCCGTGCGGAACGCGTCGGACGCGACCGTCGCCCCGGCGGCCGCCGCCCGCTCCGCGAGTTCCGCGCGTGCCTGGTCGTCCATACGTCACCCGTCGACGCCGCGCCCGAAAGGCGTGCCGGCACTGCTACTGCTCCCGGAGAACTTTCCTGATGGCCCCCGCGACCTCCTCGTACTGCTGGAGGGTGAGGCTGTCCGTCGTGGCGAACACGCCCTCCCGACCCGTGGTCACGCGCACCAGATAGCCGTTCTCGAACGCGCGGATGGTGTACTCGTAGTCGCCGAGTTCCGACCCCTCGTAGGCGGTCTGCGTGTTCTTGAAGTCCTGCCACTCGTGGCCGATGAAGCCCATCAGGTCCGCGTCCTGCTCCAGGTCGCCGCGGAGGTACAGTTGCTCGAAGTCGTCGCGGGTGAAGTACGTGACCGAGCGGAGGCTGTCCCCGATAGCCGTTCGGCAGAGGGTGACGATCCGGTCGGCCGACTCGTCGGCGAGGAGTGCGTTCTCCATCGTTCAGTCGTTCACGATCCATCACTATAACGATACTGCCCGCCGCCCTCCGGTAGAAAGCATTTAGTCGGCGTGGTTCCCTCACCGACACGTGCGAATCGAGAACAGTTTCATCCCCGTCCGCGGCGTGGGCGAGACGACCGAGCGACGCCTCTGGCGCGACGGCATCACGCGCTGGGAGGCGTTCGACCCCGACGCGCTCGGCCCGACGACGGGCGAGCGCGTCGAGTCGTTCATCGCCGACGCCTGGGAGCACCTGGACGACGGCGACGCCGAGTTCTTCGCCGAGCAGTTCCCCGGCGGCGAGCACTGGCGACTGTACGAGAACTTCCGCGACGAGACCTGCTACTTCGACATCGAGACGACCGGCCTGAGCGCCGACTACAACGACGTGACGACGGTGAGTTTCCACCGAGACGGCGAGACGACGACGCTCGTCCGCGGCGAGGACCTCACCGCCGAGCGGATCCGCGAGCAGTTCGCCGACGCGTCGCTCGTCGCGACGTTCAACGGCAAGCGCTTCGACGTCCCCTTCCTGAAGCAGTCGTTCGACGTCTCCATCGACGTGCCCCACGTCGACCTCATGTACCCCTGCAAGCGCCTCGGCCTCTCGGGCGGCCTGCAGGCCGTCGAGCGCGACATCGGCCTCGAACGCGACCGCCCCGACATCTCCGGCGAGGACGCCGTCCGCCTCTGGCGCGAGTACGAGGCCGGCGATGACGAGGCGCTGGAGACGCTCGTCGCCTACAACCGCGAGGACACGGTGAACCTCGCGGCGCTAATGGAGACGGTCTGTGAGCACCTCCACGAGGACGTGTTCGCCTGCGAGTGCCCTGACTGAGGACGTCGCTGTCGACGCGGTGCCGTGAGACGTTTTGCGAGGGAAGAACGCCCCGAAGAGACGGTCCCTCGTACTGTCCGTGAGGACCCGCGTGGGCCGGCAGTACGCGTGACGCGATTTGAACGGATGGACCGCGAGAAGGCGCTCGCATCCGCGACAGTTCGCCGGCGAAGGCTCCGTGAAGCGGCTGGGGAATCCAACGATGCTCCGGATTACTCGGAACAGCGGTGCAAAAACGCTATCACTCGATGGTCGGTCGAACGAGTATGGAGACTGCTCCCCTCTCGTCGGAAGACGAGGGTCTTGTCGAGCACATCGTACAGACGAACGAGCGCACCTTCGATCCGGATTTCTTCGAGGGCGCACACATCGTGGCTGCCGGAGTTCGAACGACCGACGGCGCTGTGTACGAGGGCGTGAGCTTGCCTGCATCTGTCGGTCGGGCGTCGATGTGCGCGGAACCGGTGGCGCTCGGTGCCGCGATCGCCGACGGGTGCAGTCACGACGATATCGACACCTGCGTCGCCGTCGCGTACCCGATGCCGTCTCACGATACGGACGAGGCACGGGTCGTTCCACCGTGCGGAAGTTGCCGAGAACTACTGGCGGACTACAACGACGAGATGCGCGTCATCGTCCCCGTCGACGGAGAAAAGAGGGCCGTGAGCGCTATCGACCTGCTCCCGACCCGCACCTGGTAATTGAGACGCCGGGAAGAACTGCCGGGCGAGCACGTGATACTCTGAGAGATTCCGCGGGGCCGACTCGCCGGAAACCAGACCGCTGGACAGGAAGTACATCAATATTTTCGCGGAAACCCACGTTATGGCTGGCGCGACCATCGAGTTCGAGTTCGAATCCACGGCAGACGAAGAGCGATTCGTTCGAGCATATCTCGTAGATGCGTGGGATCGCTTCGAGGCGAGCGAGCACTGGGAGACCGGTTGGTTCTGGTCGTATCGGCAGTTCGCGGCGTACGACTCCGGGCCGGACGGCGGTCTGGTTCGACTGGTCTTCGAGGGAGACCCGGACGCGCTCGTTGCGCGCGAATCGAACCGATGGAACGAGTTCGACGGCCTCGTTTCGTGGGACCTTCGACGATTCGAAGACGAACGGGAGGGAGGAAGGTACGATAGCCTCCTGAAGCAGCAGGAGGACGCGTTAGGCGAGATCGGTGGCGAGTGGGCGCATCGATCGAAACAGCTCGTCACACCGTTTTCTCTGGCGTACTACCGAGCGTTCGAGGAACCGCTCCCGATGGTCGGCGACGAAGTCGACGAGAATCCGAAGGGGATCGGGTTCTGGGCGGCCGTCCACGATATCCTCACACAGTGTGGGTACGACCGGTACGACGAGACCGCGATGTGCCAGAAGATGATGAAGAACCGGCTGAAACCGATCGCCGACTACCGCGGCGCTGACGCGGCCCGCGAGGAGTACGACCGGCTGCTCGCCGAGTGGCAAGTGCACGAAGAAGAGCTCGAACGGTGGCTCAACGAGAACCCCACTGGGCAGGCGACGGAGCCCTGAGAGACCTCCCTTTCTCTCCGCTCCGCACCAACCTGACGGACACACGCTCTGACTCGTGATCTTCCCGATTAGGAAATACCCGCGAGTTCGCTCTCGCCTCGGCGGCTGTCGGAAACGGAATCTCGACCATAGCAGACGGACCGGAGATCACCTGGGTTAGGGTACATCGCGCGATTCGCCCGAAAGTCCGAATGGATACGGACACGTGCGTTGGGGTTGGCATGGTTAACACTCCGGGCGAATCGCCTCGGTAGGAAGTTTTGCGAGGGAAGAGCGCTCCGAGAGCGCCCTCCGCATCACGGGGTGTGGCCCCGGCGATGCGAGGGAAGGGATTTGAACCCTTGGACCTCTACAGGAGCGGATCTTGAGTCCGCCGCCGTTTCCAGGCTTGGCTACCCTCGCACGCACTCGGGGCGTACTCCTTCGCCGAGGTTGAAGGCTCCGGTTTCCGCTTCCCGGGGTTTCGTGGTCCCGACTGCCGTTCGCACGACGGTTCCCGGTCACCGCCGTTCCCCGGCCGCGACGAGACACAAAGCCTATGCTGCGTCTCCGCGACCCCCGGCACATGCCGGGAGCACGCGTCGCGAGCGGCGAGCGAGTCGCGCTCCGGACGGCCGAGCAGGACGACGTGCCCTTCCTCCAGCGCGGTTCCACGGAGCCAGACCTCCGCTACTCGCTCGGTACGCCGGTCAGGAACCAGGAGGCGATCGAGATCTCGGACGACGGGTCGGACCGGTTCGTCGTCTGTCTCGACGGCGACGACGCCGGGCCGGGACAGCCGGACGAAGTGGCGGCGTTCGGCGGGTCGCCGGACGACCACGCACCCGACGCCGTGGGGCGGATCGGGATGGTGGCCGTGCAGGACGCCGACTTCAAGCGGCCGGAACTCGGCTACTGGTTGATCCCCGAAGTTCACGGCGAGGGCTACGGAAAAGAAGCCGTCTCGCTCGCCGTCGACTACGCGTTCCGGACGTACGACACGCCCGCCATCGGCGCGGCGGCGTTCGGCTTCAACGACGCCTCGCGCGGCCTGCTGGAGTCGCTCGGGTTCGCCGAGGAGGGCCGCCGTCGCGAGTTCATGTTCGTCGACGGCGACCACCGGGACATGGTGCAGTACGGGCTCCTTCGGGGGAAGTGGCGCGACGGGGACGGGTAACGAGGCGACTCACTCGCCTTCGGTCTCCTCGTCGTCCGCCGACGCGACCTCGTCGGTCCGGCGCTCGCGGACCGTGACGCTCGCGATCCGCGCGCCTTCGACGCCCTTCACTTCCAGTTCGTAGCCGTCGGCCTCGACGCTGTCGCCGGTCTCCGGGGCGCGTCCGAGGCGGTCGAACACCAGTCCGCCGATCGTCCCGAAGTCCTCGACCCCGAAGTCGGCGTCCAGTTCGTGGTTGACCTCCGAGACGCTGACGCTCCCGTCCACGACGTAGGTGCCCGCGCCGATGCGGTCGATCGCGGGTTCGGGTTCGGCGGCGTCGAACACGTCCTGGATGTCGCCGACGATCAGTTCGACGACGTCCTCGACGGTGGCGATCCCCTCCAGCCACCCCCACTCGTCGATCACGGCGGCCATCTGGACGCGCTCGGACTGGAACTCGGCGAGGAGGTCGTCGACGTGGCCGGTCTCCGGGACGACCGGCATGTCGCGGGCGATGTCGCCGGCGGTGACCTGTTTCGTCCGGTCCCCGGCGGGTTCGTGCGCCCGGAGGACGTCCTTGGCGTCGACGAACCCGACCACCTGACCGTCGTCGCTCCCGTCGAGGACGGGGTACCGGGTGTGGCCGGCCTCGACGATCAGCGACCGGAGTTCCGACAGCGGGAGGTCGGCGTCGACGGTCACGACGTCCGGCCGCGGGACCATGACCTCGCGGACGACGGTGTCGTCGAGGGCGAAGACGCGCTCGATCATCGACACCTCCTCCTTGTCGACGTGGCCCTTCTTGCCCGAGCGGGAGAGGACGGTCAGGATCTCCTCCTCGGTGAGCGTCTCCTCGGTCTCGGAGGCGGGCGGAATGCCGATAAGCCGCGTGAAGGAGTTCGCCGTCCCGTTGAACACGACGATGCCGGGGACGAACACGTAGTAGAAGAACTTCATCGGCGGCGCGACGAGCAGGGCGATCCGCTCGGCCTTCGCGATCGCGATCGTCTTGGGCGCGAGTTCGCCGAAGACCACGTGGAGAAACGTGATAGTGCCGAACCCGACCGCGAAGGCCACGAGGTGAAGCACGCCCTCGGAGAGCACCGGGGCCAGTACCGGTTCGATGAGCGCCGCCACGGCCGGTTCGCCGATCCACCCCAGCCCGAGGGAAGCGATCGTGATCCCGAGCTGCGTCGTCGCGAGGTAGTCGTCGAGGTTCTCTATGGCATCCTGCAGGAGGGTCGCCCCCGCTTTCCCCTCCTCCATCAGTCGGTCGACGGCCGTCGATCGGATCCGGACGTAGGCGAACTCCGCCGCCACGAAGAAGCCGTTCAGGGCGACCAGAAACAGCGCGGCGAGGACGCGCGCAACGGAGAAGACGACGTCTACCATCCCCATCTCCTCCCGAGAAAGCCGTTCATGGCCGGAGGTACGCTACGGCGTCAGGTAAACGGTGTGGAGCGGGGATCAGGACTCCGTGACCGATCCACGGCGACCGGCGTCGGCGGCTGCCCGCACGCCGGGGAGGTCGTGGAGGTCCGTCAGTGAGTCGAGTTCGTGGGTGGGGTCGACCGACAGCGAGCCGTCGCGGTGCGGCCGGTGGAGGTACGCGGAGTCGATACCGGCGTTGTGGGCCGCCTCGACGTCGCTCTCGCTGTCCCCGACGAACAGCGCGCGCTCGGCGTTCAGGTCCGAGAGGGCGCGCTCCACGTAGTGGGAGTTCGGCTTCCGCCGGCGGATGCTTTCGACGACCGGTTCGCGCCCGTAGTACGTCTCGAACCGGTCGGCCAGGTCGAAGTGCTCCAGCACGAACTCGATCGTCTCGTGCTGGTTCGAACTGACGATGCCGAGGTCGTGGTCGAGCGCGTCCAGCGCGGTCACGTCGTCGTACGGCGTCTTGTCCCCCTCGCGAACCGCTTCGCGCTGGAAGGCGGCGGCAGTGCCGTCGCGGAGTTCCCAGAACTCGTCGCGGTCGAGGCCGTACTCCGCGCAGCGGTCCTCCAGCCAGTCGACGGTGACGCCCAGGGCGAGGCCCTCGACGTGGCGGTCCGGCGGCGATTCGACGCCCGCTTCGACGAACGTCTGGCGGGCGGCGGCGTGGAGCAGGTCGAGCGGGGGCGGCGTCGTGATGACGCCGTCGTGGTCGAAGAGGATCGCGTCGTATTCCATCAGGGAGTCGATAGCACGTCCCCGCCACCGCGACTTAGGCCTGCTGATCGCTCGCGGCGACGGAGTTACGCCTCTTCGGGGCGACAGTCGGCACATGGACGACCACACGCGGGACGCCTCCGTCGGCCCGCCTGCGGGGACCCCGACCGGATGGCGCGACGACGGACAGTGGGAACACGCCACGCTCCGCCGGGCGACGGTCCACGGCGTCCGCTTGTACAATGCAGGCGAGTTCCACGGATCGCACGACCGGTTCGAGATCGGTTTCGGAAGTGTAATCAAATCGTGACGGTCACTCAAGCCGCTCCGCGTACTCGTGGTCCACCTCACTCGCCACCGGATACTCCCCGTCAAGCTCGATCTCCCACCCGTGGAGCACCGTCGGGTCATTGAGCGCGTTGGTGAGCGTGGTCCGCACGTCGAGAAGGTCCACGCCGTAGTAGTCCCGCGGCACGTCTTGGAGGTATTGGAGCGCGGTCTCAAAAAGCGAGCGCATACCGCCGTCGTCCTCGAATTCAAAGTGCTTGTACGCCCCGGCGGCCACCTGTACCATGCCGTGGAGAAACGCGCTCTCCGTGGTCCCGTTTCCGTAGTTATACCACTCCGATTCGAAACAATCGTGCGCCTCGTGAAATTCCCCGGTGTTGTAGAGCCGAACGCCGTGCATTACGGCCCGTCGGAGCGTGCCGTGCTCCCACCCGTTTGACGGCCCGCGCTCGGCGTCCCACCCGGTCGGAGTGCTGGAGGTCGGCGGACCCACGGTGTCGTCTCGGGTGTGGTCGTTCATGCGGCTATCTTTTCGCTCCTCTCACGTAACCGCGTCGGACGGCCCGACTATCCCGTAACGGACGTTTAAATACTATCACGGCAACGTCCCGCGTATGGAATACGCCGACGAAATGCCGGATACGGACAACCCAACCATGGTGATCGGCGTTGCCGCCAAGTGCACGATTTGCGAGACGGCGGAACGTTGCGACGGGGCGGTCGAGGCCAAGCAGTGGGCGCGAGACCACCAACACCCGCGGGACTTGGTGGAGTTTCGGCGTCGGTGGGCCGAACGGTAACGGCCGGAGCCGGCCGAGGTCCTGCTCCCGGACCGGCGTGACGAGTAGGTGCTCGCACCCCGGATAGCTCTCGGTCTCGGGGCACTCCGGTATCTCCTCGGGGAGCACCCCGTCGGCCACCACGCGGTTCCCGGCGTCCCGGAGGTCCGAGAGCGGCGTCCCGAACGACTTCTACGGCGTCGACCTGCTCGACGTTCGCACGACGCTCTCGAACGCGCTGAACGACCCCGTAGCGCTCCACGGGTGGAAGGTTCCCCTCGACGGGGAACGCCCGACCGCCCGGGAGGAGGACTTCGAGTACGTCGAGGCGATGGAGCACTGAATCTCAACGCACTTTACCCCGGGGGTTCTGACATTACACAATGCGAGTCGAACAGGTCGGCGAAGGGACGCCGGAGATAGCGGTCGTCGCCGGCATCCACGGCGACGAACTGGGCGGCGTGCGCGCCGTCGAACGACTGCTCGACGAACCGCTCACCGCCGACCGGCCGGTGAAGTTCGTGGTCGCGAACGAGGAGGCGATCGAGGCGGGCGAGCGCTATCTGGAGGCGGACCTGAACCGCTCGTTCCCCGGGGACTCCGACGCCGACGAACACGAGCGCCGCCTCGCGGCCGCCGTCTCCGACGAGATAGAGGGCTGTCTGACGCTCGCGCTCCACTCGACGCAGTCGTACGCCGAACCCTTCGCGGTCGTCGACGGCATCGACGATATGGTCCGCGATATCTGCCCGCGACTGTCCGTCGCGGCCGTCGTCGAGACCAGCGAGTACATCCAGGGACGCATCTTCGTCGCCACCGACGCGATAGAGGTCGAGACCGGGCTTCAGGGGTCCGACCAGTCCGAGGAGAACGCGCTCCGGATCGTCCGGGAGTTCCTGACCGCGACCGGCGTCCTGCCCGGCGACGCGATCGGGCGCGAGGTCCCGGCGTACAAACTGCTCTACCCGATCGACAAGGAACCGGCCGACGAGTACGAGGTGTTCGCGGAGAACTTCGAACGCGTCGACGCGGGCGAACCGTTCGCGGCGGCCGACGGCGCGGAACTCACCGCCGAGGACGACTTCTACCCCGTCCTCCTCTCACCGTACGGCTACGCCAACGTCTTCGGGTACGCGGCGGAGAAACTGGAGACGCTTTAAAAGAAAGCCCTTGCTCGGCCTTGGCAGGCCTCGCTGCGCCCTTTCTATGTCCTCCAACGAACGCCGGAGGCGTTCGTTCCAGGCCGCCAGTTTGCGCGAGCGCCGCCGGTCGGCGGCGCACGCTCCGAGCGCCTGCCCTTCCCCGCGCGCTGGCGATGAACCGCCAGCGCGGCCAGTGGGTTATCTCGGTCCGCGGGTCGCCGACGACCTCCTCGATCTGTCGCTCCTCGTCGTCCCCGGCCCCGTCGGCGACGCAGTACTCGTGGCTCGGACACTCGACGTGGGGGCAGGGGCCGGCGAGCGACGTCTTGCCCCCGGCGTAGGCGTTCTTCGACGGGACGTTCGCGCGGACCGACGCGGGTTCGACCTCGACGGCGCGGACGCCGTCGTCGTGGACCGCGCAGTCGAGCGTCCGGGCGTTGTCGCGGAGGCCCGTGACGCGGTACCTGACGCCGTCATCGAGACCGAGACACTGACTGCGGTAGGGACAGCCCTCACAACCGGGGGCCTCCCCGTGATAGACGAACTCCTCGCCGACGGACGCGAGGCGCGTGCCGACGAGCGTAACCCGGGTCATGGGCAACCGTAGACGGTCACGATGGTTAAGTTTCTCGTCCGGTCAGTTCGTCGAGACGCTCGAAGTAGGGCTCCCGGGGAACCTGATACAGGTCGCGGTAGTCCATCTCGCCGCGCGCGAACGAGTCGGCGAGGTCAAGCGCGCCCGCCACCGCGGCGTCGCGGCTCTCGTACCGGTCGCCGCCGTGGTCGATGTCCGGTTCCAGATACAGCGTCACGTGCCAGTCGGCGTCCGGAGCGGGCGATGCTCCGGGCCGGCGGGCGTCGCGCCGACCGCGTGTCAGATACAGCGTGGGGAGGCACTCGGCCGGGAAGTCATCCGAGTCGAACACGTCCGGGCGGTAGGCGAAGATTAGCCGGCCGTCCGGGTCCTCGTTCCAGACGACCCAGCCCTCGGGCACGTCGATGTCGCTCATGGGAGCCGGTTGTCCCCCGCCGACTAAGGACTTCCCGGTTGCAGAAGGTAACGGCCGACGCCCCGGAGCCTATATAAAAAGGAACCTCCGTCGGGGACCGTCTCCGACCAGCGGCCGGGGTCGCTCCTGCGGTTTCGCCCGATCCGTATCGGAATATTTATACATATAAATACCTTTTGGAGTTAGGCTTAAGTGTATCCGAAACTCATTAATTAAACACTATCGGTGGCCGTCCGCCGCCGAACCCACCCTGGCGCCCCGCATCGGTTCAGTCGTCGACGACGTTTTCAGCCGCTCCCGCGGCGGAAGCAGCGGTTACGCGCACGGGCGTGGTAACAGACCACACATGTCACGCTTCGATCGAAATCCGGTCGTCCCGTCGCGTCCGCCCCTGGCGGGAGTCGCGGTTCCAGCGGTGTCGCAAAGCGGTGGTCCCGAAGGCGGACGCGTCCCGACACCGCGGGTTCGGCCCCGCGCTCTCCCCTCGTCGGCGACGACGGGTCGGTCCGGCATGCGGAGGACCGCGACGGCGTCCGGCAACAGGGTGGGCAACCAACCGACCGTGATACAATGACAGGAGACATCGACACACTCGAAGCGTTGAGCGAGGAGTACCAGGAATCGGTTCCTGCGGACCTGCGCGACACGAAGTCGTTCGACTGGTACCTCGACGAGGTGTACGACGACCCGAAGATCGCCCGCAACGCGCACCAGCGCGTGGCGGACATGTTCGACTGCTACGGCACCGAGTACGACGAGGAAGCCGGCGTCGTCGAGTACGAGATGGTGTCCGAGGACCCGATCAACGACGGCGAGAACACCTTCTACGGGAAGGTGATCCATCAGGCCATCCACGAGTTCGTCAACAAGGTGAAGTCCTCGGCCCGCGGCCTCGGTCCGGAGCGTCGCATCAAACTCCTGCTCGGTCCGGTCGGGTCCGGGAAGTCCGCGTTCGACCAGCAGGTGCGTCAGTACTACGAGGACTACACGATGCGGGACGAGGGCCGGATGTACACGTTCCGCTGGACGAACCTCTGTGACGTCATAGACGACCAGGACCCCGCGGACGACACGGTCAGGTCGCCGATGAATCAGGACCCGCTGGTGCTCGTCCCGCAGGAACAGCGCGAGTCGATCATCGACGACCTGAACGAGCGCCTCGATGCGCCCTACTCAATCCGCAGCGAGCAGAGCCTCGACCCCGAGTCGGAGTTCTACATGGACCGCCTGCTGGCGCACTACGAGGACGACCTCCAGCAGGTGCTCCGGAACCACGTCGAGGTCGTCCGCCTCGTCGCCGACGAGAACAAGCGCCAGGGGCTGGAGACGTTCGAGCCCAAGGACAAGAAAAACCAGGACGAGACGGAGCTCACCGGGGACGTCAACTACTCGAAGATCGCCGTCTACGGGGAGTCCGACCCGCGGGCGTTCGACTACTCGGGCGCGTTCTGCAACGCCAACCGCGGTATCTTCTCGGGCGAGGAGCTGCTGAAGCTCCAGCGGGAGTTCCTCTACGACTTCCTGCACGCCACGCAGGAACAGACGATCAAGCCCAAGAACAACCCGCGGATCGACATCGACCAGGTGATCGTCGGCCGCACCAACATGCCCGAGTACAAGGACAAGAAGGGCGACGAGAAGATGGAGGCGTTCAACGACCGCACCAAGCGGATCGACTTCCCGTACGTCCTCTCCTACGAGCAGGAGGCCGAGATCTACCGGAAGATGCTGTCGAACGCGGACGTGCCCGACATCAACGTGGAGCCCCACACCCACGAGATGGCCGGCCTGTTCGGCGTCCTCACCCGCATCGAGGAGCCCGACACCGAGACCGTCGACCTGCTCCAGAAGGCCAAGGCGTACAACGGCGAGGTCGACGAGGGCGACGACATCGACGAGAAGAAGCTCCGCGAGGAGGCCGAGGAGAAAGCCGAGATCGGCGAGGGCATGGAGGGCGTCTCGCCGCGGTTCATCGGGGACGAGATCGCCGAGGCGATCATGGACTCGAAACACCGTGAGCGCGGCTTCCTCTCGCCGCTGACGGTGTTCAACTTCTTCGAGGAGAACCTCGAACACCACGGCTCCATCCCGGAGGAGAACTTCGACACGTACTACCGCTACCTCGAGACCGTCCGCGAGGAGTACAAGGAGCGGGCCATCGAGGACGTGCGCCACGCGCTGGCCTACGACATCGACGAGATCGAGCGCCAGGGCGAGAAGTACATGGACCACGTGATGGCCTACATCGACGACCAGACCGTCGAGGACGAACTCACCGGCCGCGAGCAGGAACCCGACGAGACGTTCCTGCGCGCCGTCGAGGAGAAACTCGACGTGCCCGAGGACCGCAAGGACGACTTCCGGCAGGAGGTGTCGAACTGGGTGTCCCGCCGCGCCCGCGAGGGCGAGGCGTTCAACCCGCAGGACAACGAGCGCCTGCGCCGCGCCCTCGAACGGAAGCTCTGGGAGGACAAGAAGCACAACATCAACTTCTCGGCGCTGGTCTCCAGCAACGAGTTCGACGACGACGAGCGCAACGAGTGGATCGACGCGCTCATCGAGCAGGGCTACTCCGAAGGGGGTGCCCGCGAGGTGCTGGAGTTCGCCGGCGCCGAGGTCGCCAAAGCCGAGATGGAGGACTGATGAGCCGCGGCGACGAGTTCGTCAGCGAGGCCGACCGCGCGCTCGAGGACACGTACGAGGAGCCGATGAGCCTCGACGAGTACGTCGACGCGGTGTTCGAGACGCCGCGGATCGCCTCGCACGCGAGCAAGTACCTCCTCGAAGCGATCGAGGCCGCCGGCACGCGGACCGTCGTCGAGAAGGGCGAGGAGAAGGAGCGCTACCGCTTCTTCGACGACCCGCACAACGACGGCGAGCACGCCGTGCTCGGCAACACCGAGGTGCTGAACGCCTTCGTCGACGACCTCCGCTCCATCGCGGCCGAGCGGGCCAAAGACGAGAAGATCGTCTGGTTCGACGGGCCGACGGCGACCGGCAAGTCCGAACTCAAGCGCTGTCTGATCAACGGCCTGCGCGAGTACTCGAAGACGCCGGAGGGGCGGCGCTACACCGTCGAGTGGAACGTCGCGACGGCCGAGGACACCCGCGGGCTGAGCTACGGCGGCGACTCCCCCGTCGATGAGGACCACTGGTACGAGAGTCCCGTTCAGGCCCACCCGCTCTCCGTGTTCCCGGACGAGGTCCGCGAGGAACTGCTCGCGGAGCTCAACGGGTCCAACGACGACCACCTCGACGTCCGGGTCGACCAGCGCCTCGACCCGTTCTCCCGGGAGGCCTACGAGTACTTAGAGGAGCAGTACCGCCGTCGCGGGGACGACGACCTGTTCTCGACGGTGGCGGACTCGTCGCACCTGCGCGTGAAGAACTACGTCGTCGACGTGGGACGGGGCATCGGCGTCCTCCACTCGGAGGACGAGGGCCAGCCCAAGGAGCGTCTGGTCGGCACCTGGATGCGCGGCATGCTACAGGAACTCGACTCCCGCGGCCGGAAGAACCCGCAGGCGTTCTCCTACGACGGCGTGCTCTCGCAGGGCAACGGCCTCCTCACGGTCGTCGAGGACGCCGCCCAGCACGCCGACCTCCTCCAGAAGCTGCTGAACGTCCCCGACGAGCGCACGGTGAAACTCGACAAGGGGATCGGGATGGACATCGACACGCAACTGGTCATCATCTCGAACCCCGACCTGGAGGCGAAGCTGAACCAGCACGCCGAGAAGAACGGGATGGACCCGCTGAAGGCGCTCAAGCGCCGCCTCGACAAACACGAGTTCACGTACCTGACGAACCTCAGCCTCGAGACCGAGCTCATCCGCCGCGAACTCACGAACGAGACGGAGGTGTGGGACGCGGCGGCCGACGACGTGGTCGAGGAGAAGATAGCGGAGCCGCTGACGGTCGAGGTGAAAGACGCCGAGGGGGAACTCCGCGAGCGCGAACTCGCGCCCCACGCTATCGAGGCGGCGGCGCTGTACAGCGTCGTCACCCGCCTCGACGACGAGGACCTCCCCGCCGGGCTGGACCTGGTCGACAAGGCGCTGCTGTTCGACCGGGGCTACCTCCAGGACGGCGACGAGCGCTTAGAGAAGGAGGACTTCGAGTTCGAGGACGACGCCTCGAACGGCGAGCACGGCATCCCGGTCACGTACACCCGCGACGGGATCGCCGACCTGCTGCACGAGGTGCGCGACCGGCACCATCCCGAACTGGCCGTCGAGGACGTGATCATGCCCCGCGACGTGCTGAACGCGATGGCCGAGGGGCTGACCGACGCGCCGGTGTTCTCGCCGGGCGAGCGTACCGAGTTCGAGAACCGGGTCGTGCCCGTGAAAAACCACGTCTTCCAGCGGCAGGAGGCGGACGTCATCGACGCGACGATGCGCGAGCAGCAGGTCGACGAGGAGACCGTCGGCGAGTACGTCGAACACGTCTACGCCTGGGCGACCGACGAGAAGTTGGAGAACGAGCGCGGCGAACGGGTCGCACCGGACCCGCTGAAGATGAAGGTGTTCGAGACCGAGCACCTCGGCCGGTTCTCGCCGGAGAGCTACGACGGCAACGAACCGTCGCCCGCCGTCCGGCAGTTCCGTACGGAGAAGGTGATAACGGCGCTGAACCGCCACGCGTGGGAGCACCGCGACGACGAGTTCTCGGTCGCGGACGTCGACCTCACGGAGATCCCGATCATCAAGAGCGTGCTGGAGTCCCACGACTGGGACGACGTGGCGCGGATCTTCGAGGACTTCGACCCGCGGCAGTGGGACGACCCGCCGAGCGGCACCGAGACGGCGGCGGTCAAAGAGCAGACGATCGAGAACATGGTCGAGATGTTCGACTACACCGAGGCGTCGGCGGAACTGACGAGCAGACACGTCATGGGACAGGTGAGCTACAAATGGGACTGAAAGACGACCTGGAACGGTTCTACGAGGTCGGGGAGGAGCGCCGCGAGGACCTCGCGGACTTCATCCAGTACGGCGACCTCGGACAGAGCCTCCCGTCGGAGATCCGGGTGCCGATCAAGATAGTCGACCTCCCGGAGTTCCAGTACGACCAGCGAGACCAGGGCGGCGTCGGACAGGGCGACGCCGACGTGGGCGACACCGTCGGCCAGCCGCAGCCCCAGCCCGGCGACGGCGACGAGGAGGGAGAGCCCGGGGAAGAGGGCGGCGAACACGAGTACTACGAGATGGACCCCGAGAAGTTCGCCGAGGAACTCGACGAGGAGCTCGGTCTCGAACTCGAACCCAAGGGGAAATCCGTCGTCGAGGAGAAGGAGGGTCCGTTCAAGGACCTCACGAAGACCGGTCCCGACAGCACGCTCGACTTCGAGCGCATGTTCAAGCAGGGGCTAAAGCGCAAGCTGGCGATGGACTTCGACGAGGAGTTCCTCACCGAGGTGCTGAAGGTCGGGGGCGTCGGCCCGCAGACGGCCTTCGAGTGGGCGCGCGGCGAGTCCATCCCCGTCTCGAAGGCGTGGCTGGACGAGCGCTACGCCGATATCCCGGAGAACGAGCGCGGCGAGTGGGAGAGCATCGACGAAGTCGAGGCGAACGTCGAGCGCGAGGACATCAAAGAGCAGATCCGCCGCGACGGGGTCGACCACGTCCCGTTCCGCCGCGAGGACGAACGCTACCGCCACCCGGAGATCATCGAGGAGAAGGAGAAGAACGTCGTCGTCGTGAACATCCGCGACGTGAGCGGCTCGATGCGCGAGAAGAAACGAGAGCTGGTCGAGCGGACGTTCACGCCGCTGGACTGGTACCTGCAGGGGAAGTACGACAACGCCGAGTTCGTCTACATCGCCCACGACGCGGAGGCCTGGGAGGTCGAGCGCGACGACTTCTTCGGCATCCGCTCGGGCGGCGGGACGAAGATATCGTCGGCGTACGAGCTGGCGGACCAGCTACTGGCGGAGTACCCCTGGAGCGACTGGAACCGCTACGTGTTCGCGGCCGGCGACAGCGAGAACTCCTCGAACGACACCGAGGAGGGCGTCATTCCGCTGATGGAGCGGATCCCGGCGAACCTCCACGCCTACGTGGAGACCCAGCCGAGCGGGAACGCGATCAACGCCACCCACGCCGAGGAGGTCGAGCGCCACTTCGGCGAGGACAGCGACGATGTCGCGGTGACGTACGTCACCAGTCCGGAGGACGTGACCGACGCGATCTACGAGATCCTGAGCACGGAGGAGGAAGAATCGTGATACCGATGGTGAACCCATGAGCTTCGACCGCTACGAGGCGCGACGGATCGCCGCCGACCTGCAGCAACCCGTCGACGACGCCAACGAACTGGCCGAGCGCCTCGGTCTCGAACCGTACCCGGTGAACTACTGGATCGTCGACTACGACGAGATGAACCAGCTCATCGCCTACGACGGGTTCCAGCGCCGCTACCCGCACTGGCGCTGGGGGATGAAGTACGACAAGCAGCGCAAGCAGGACCGCTACGGCGGCGGCAAGGCGTTCGAGATAGTCAACAACGACAACCCCTCGCATGCGTTCCTGCAGGAATCGAACGACCTCGCCGACCAGAAGGCGGTGGTCACCCACGTCGAGGCGCACGCCGACTTCTTCGCCAACAACGAGTGGTTCGGCATGTTCGCCGACGACCTCGACGCCGCGGCGATGCTGGAGCGCCACGCCCGCACCATCGACGAGTACATGCAGGACCCCGACATCGACCGCGCGGAGGTCGAACGGTGGATAGACAACCTGCTCACGCTGGAGGACAACATCGACCAGCATCAGGTGTTCGACCCCGAGATACTCCCCGGCGGGACCTCCGAGACGGAGGCCGACGACGACCTGAGCAAGCAGCTCTCGGAACTCGAACTCTCCGACGAGGTGCGCGAGGAGGTGTTCAGCGACGAGTGGCTCGAACGGCAGGGCGACGAGGGCGAACCGGTCTCGCTCCCGGACGAGCCCCAGAAGGACGTGCTCGCGTTCCTCCGGGCACACGGCAAGCAGTACGAGGCGGAGGCCGAGAAGGCGACGGAGATGGAGCCGTGGCAGCGCGACGTGCTCGACATGCTCCGCGCGGAAGCGTACTACTTTGCCGCCCAGAAGATGACGAAGGTGATGAACGAGGGGTGGGCCTGCGTCGCGCCGGACACCCTCGTGTTTACGGCCGACGGTCTCGTTCCGATGGAGGAAGTCGTCGGGCGACACGTCCCCGTCTCCGACGGCGAAGCGACGCGGGATGTGTACGACTCGAACGTCATCTCCGACCACGACACGGTTACGGTCGAGACCCGTCGGGGGTTCGAACTCACGGGATCGAACAATCACCGGGTCCGGAGACCCGACGGGTCGTGGGTCAGGCTCGACGAACTGGACGTCGGGGACGGGATCGAGGTGACGGGCGGAAACGGCGTCTGGCCGTCGCGACCGGTTCCGGTCGACTGGACGCCGCAGGAACACGTCACCCTACAAGACGTCGCCGACGAGGCTGGCGTC
This sequence comes from Halobacteriales archaeon QS_9_68_17, assembly GCA_003023565.1. Lineage (GTDB taxonomy): Archaea > Halobacteriota > Halobacteria > Halobacteriales > Natronoarchaeaceae > Halostella. Next base: position 89,500 of record PXSA01000032.1, on the reverse strand, counting down.
TCGGTGTGGACGGTGATGCGATACCGGCGTACGGGGCGGGCAGAGAGAGCCGACGCTATCGATGCCGCACTGTCGGCGTACGACGGCGAAGACCAACGTCTCACGCAGCGCGACCCCGTTCGAGTCCCGGAAACGGTCTCCGAGGAGTTCGGCCGCTTCCTGGGGCTGCTCGTGGGCGACGGACACGTCTCGTCCGCCGCTGGCGTCGTCGGCTTCACGAACGGGGACCGCCGCCACGCCGACCACTTCGCCGGACTCGCGGACGAACTGTTCGGCGTCGACCCGACCGTCGAGAAGGACGGGTCGCGGTGGCGGGCTCACGTGTACTCGGACCATCTCGTCGACCTCCTGGTCGAAGTGACCGGTCTCCCGGACGGGGAAGCGGCCGACCGAAAGTCGGTACCCGGTCCCGTCCTCCGCTCGCCGAAAGCGGTCGTCGCGGAGTTCCTGCGTGGTCTGTTCGACGCAGACGGATACGCCGGCGATCAGGGGATCGTCCTCAGCACGAAAAGCGAGCCGATGAGCGAAACCGTTCAGTTGCTCCTGACGAACTTCGGGATCCTCAGCCGACGCCGCGAACAGGCCGATGGTTGCTATCACGTCCACGTTACCGGCGAGTCGGCCGAGCGGTTCGTCGACCGCGTGGGGTTCGGATTCCCGGAGAAAGCGTCCGCGATCCAGGAGTACCTCGACGGGATCGAGTGGGACGAGGACGAGTCGTGGACCGACGAAGTCGTCGCTATCGAGGAGAGCACCGGCACCGTGTACGACATCTCCGTCGAGGAGACTCACCGGTACGCCGGCGCGGGGTTCGTCAATCACAACTCCTACTGGGAGTCGACCATGATGAGCGGCGAAGCCTTCGCCGACGCCGACGAGTTCGTCAGCTACGCCGACCACATGGCTCGCGTCCTCGGGTCGCCCGGCCTCAACCCGTACAGCCTCGGCAAGGAACTGTGGGAGTACGTCGAGAACACGACGAACCGCCGCGAAGTGGTCGAGACCCTGCTCCGCGTCGAGGGGATCACCTGGCGGAACTTCACCGACACCGTCGACTTCGAGCGTGTGCTGAAGGCGTTAGAGCCGCCGGAAGCGCTGAACTCGATCGACTCGGACTCGCTCGATGCGGTCGCGGAACTGCCGGACGAGTACGTCGACCGCGAGGCGCTCGACCGCGCCCGCGAGGGCGCGGTCGACGGGGCGGCTACCGCCGTCCCGGAATCGCATAGCGATCCTGTGGGCACATCAGAAGCACGGAGTGCTTCCGAGGACGCCGGTCCGGAACGGGCCAGCGAACCCGTGGACGTGGACCGCCACCCCTGGAAGGTCCTGACCTACGAGGGGCTGGCCCGGCGGCACTACTCGCTGGTCAAGCGCCAGTACCGCGGGTTCCTCGGCCAGATCAGCCAGAACGACCTCGAACACATCGGGCGGTACATGTTCGACGACGCGGTGTACGACGACGTCGACGAGGCGCTCGACGACGTGGACTTCACCCGCGGCTGGGACCGGATGCGCGAGATCCGGGAGAGCCACAACGACGTGACGTTCCTCGACGAGTTCCTCACGCAGGAGTTCGTCGACGAGAACGAGTACTTCACCTACGAGTACTCGCAGGCCGCCGGCCAGAACCGCGTCGCCAGCACCGACTACGAGGACGTCAAGAAGAAACTGCTGTTGCAGTTCACCAACTTCGGCAAGCCGACCGTCGCCGTCTACGACGGCAACTACAACAACCGGAACGAACTGCTGCTCGGGCACCACTACAACGGCGTGATGCTCGACATCGGGCAGGCGAGGCGCACGCTCGAACGCGTCTTCGAGCTATGGGGCCGGCCGGTCAACCTCATGACCATCGTCAAGGAGGTCGACGACCACGACGTCGAGGTGGCGAAGCGCCGCGACAAGGAGCCGGACCCGGAGGAGACGGGGAAGCTCCTGCGCTACGACGGCGAGGAACACACCGTCGAGGACCTCCCATGGGAGGAGGTCGAGGACATCGCCGCGAGCGACGTCGACTACGACACCAAGCCCGACGAGTGGCTGACCTGACTCCGGCCGCGTCCGGAGCGGGTCCGGAGCGGGGGGACTTTTTCGGAGGCGACGGCCGCGTCGCCGCCGCGTAGCGGCGAGCGCCGGACCCGACTCGTCGCGGAGCGAGTCGTGGTTCCCGGCGGCGTCGCCGGTGGTCCGGTCCCGAGCTTCGCGCCTATTTCAGTGTGAAGACAGATATATTTAAAACGTGTAAACCGTAACCGTTCAGGTGATGGTCGGAGGAGTTCGGACGCCGGATCCGCGAACGTCCCGTACCGCCGGAGGTGCCCCGGCGTGACCGGTCGACGGGACTTCCTCCGGACGGCGGCCGCGACTCTCGCCGTGACGGGCGTCGGCGTGGCGGCGCTCCCGTCCACGCCGGAGGCCGAGGACGCGCTCATGCCCCGCGACCGGTCGCCCTCGGCGGCCCCGGACGAGCGCGAACCGGCGGTGACGACCGAGGACGACTCGCCGTACGCGGTGTGGCAGTACAAGCCGACCGGCGACGGACACGTGCCGACGAGTCCGATCAACGTGGTGTTCCCGCTGGCGTCGTCCGACCGGGGGCTGGCCGACGTGATGGCCGTCCTCGACCGAGTGGGGTGGCGGTCCGCGCCGATCGAGTACGTGCGGTACGCGTGGCACCGGGAGCGAGAGGAGTACGAACTCCAGCAGGCGACGGCCGCGGAGGCGTTTTACGGGACGGTCGGCCGCCGGCACGTCCGGTGCTGGGAACTCGAAGGGGCCGTCTCGATGCAGGCCCACGAGGACACCGCGGCGACGCCGAACCACGGCATCGAGTCGTACCGGCGAGCGCAGCGCCGGGTCGAGTACCTGTTCGACGACGCGGGGTGGACCGTCGACGGGACCGTCCGCTTCGCCAACGAGAAATCGCCCGACCACGACGGGCACGTGACGGTGATCCGGCCGTGAAACACGTCCGTCGGTCCGTCCCGACGCCGTCGCTGGACTCGGCGCTGCTCGGCGTGTCGCGGCGTCGAACGCTGGTCGGCGTGACCTACCTCGTCGGGCTTATCGCGCTCGCGGCGACCAGCGCCGCGGCCGCCCGAGCGAGCGTCGCCGGCGTCCGCGTGGTGACGATGACGCCGGCGTTCGACACGCTGTACTGGGCGCTCGTACTCCTCGTCGTGCTGTCGACGTTCGTCGTCCCCCTCGCGTACGCCCTGTTCAACGGCGGGCCGGTCCTCGCGTTCGGCATCGCCGTCGCCCCCGAGGTCGCCGTCTACGCGGTGACGGGGACGCTCTATCTCACTCCGGACCTCGCGCTCGGCCTGGTCTACGGCGCGCTCGCGGCGGCCGCGGCGCTATACGTCACCGCCTACCGGACCCGCGGATCGCTCTCGCCGGGGTCGCAGGTCGCGCTCGACGGCGGCCTGCTGTTCGCCACCGCGGCGGTCCTCGTCGCGACTGTCGCGCTCGCTCGCCTGCACTTCGCGGGACCGGCGTCCATGGCGGCCCGGACCGAACCGCAGGGGTACGCGGTCGTCCTCGCGCTTGCGCTCGTCGGCCGGTGCTGGGTCGGCCGCCTCCGCCTCGACTGAGCTTTTTGCCCGCCGCGGGCGACGTGGGCGGTATGGCAGAGCGCTTCGCCGTCGACACGGACGCCCGTCTGACGACCGTCGACGTGACCGACCGCGTGGCCGCGGCCGTGCCCGACGACGCGGACAGCGTCTGTACCGCGTTCGTCCGGCACACGACCGCCGCGCTCGTGGTTCAGGAGGACGAGTCGCGCCTGCGCGACGACGTGGCGGACTTGCTCGGCGACCTCGTTCCGGACGAGGGCCACGCCCACGACCGGCTGGACGGTAATACGGACTCGCACCTCCGAGCGGCCCTCCTCGGCCCGGATGTGAGCGTCCCCGTCGCGGACGGCGACCTCGAACTCGGCACGTGGCAGTCGGTGCTGCTGGTGGAGTGTGACGGCCCGCGGACGCGGGAGGTCGCGGTCGCCGTGGCGGACTGAGCACTCGGCCGGCGACGCGTCACTCCGCCCGCCCGAACGCGTCGACCTGGTGGGCGATGTACGTCAACTCGCCCGCGTCGACCTGCTCGCGGCGGCGGCGGACCCAGCGCTCACGGTCGGCGGCGTCGACCGCGGGGCGCTCGGCCAGCGCCGCGTCGATGAACCCCACGATACGGCGGAGGAAGTACGCCTCGTCGTTGGGGTAGGCGGTGTCGCGCGGGCCGTCCCCGTCCGCCTCGCTCGTCGCTCTCTCGTCCCGCGGGCGGACCACCCAGTCCGACCCCCCGGCGGCGAGCAGGGTGCGGTCGTCGCGCCGCCGCGCCGCGTCGAGCAGGTTCCGGCCGGCGCGACTGCACCCCTCGCCCTCGGGGACCCGGTCCATGTGGTCGTGGTAGCCGCGTTCGACCGCGTCGTCCACCGAGCGGTCGAGCGCCGGTCGGAAGACCGTCCCGGCGTCGAAGGTGATCGGGAAGTACCAGTGCCCGCCCGGCGCGAGCGCGGCGGTGAGGTCCGCCAGCGCTCGCTCCGCGCCGACGAGGTCGACGAACGACTGGCCGACGAGCAGGTCGAACCGAGACCGGTTGTCGGCGGCGAACGCGAACGCGTCGTCGGTCTCGAAGCGCACGGTCGTTTCGCGGCCGTCGCGGCGCACCCGAAGCGGGTCGTGGTCGGAGACCTCGAACCCCGCGGTCCCGAGGCGTCGGGGGACCCGTTCGCTGGCCGCGTCGACGACGGCCGGGTCCGCGTCGACGGCCACGTACTCGTCGACCGAGAGGGGGAGCGACAGCAGGCGGTCGAGCGCGTTACCGAGGCCGGCCCCGACCGAGAGCACGGAGAGCGAGTCGCGGCCGCGGAGCTCCTCGACCAGTCGCTCCTCGACGCGGCGGTTCCGCGCCCGGTCGTCGACGGGGCCTTTCGCCGCGAGGTAGCGGAGGCGGTCGTCTCCCGCGTCGTCCATGGTGGACTCGTCGGACGCCATCGGCAAAGGTTTACGCCCGGGAAGCGTCCGCCGCCGCGGCTCGCTTCTCGGCCACCTCGCCGAGGAACGCCCGGGCCTCGGCCGTGTTCTCGTCCCACGAGGGGTGGGCCTCGTACCGGTCGCGCGCCGCGAGGCTCCGCTCGCGGAGGCGGTCGCGGTCGCTCAGGAGTGCCCGGAGCGCGGCCGCGAGCCTGTCGGGGTCGTCGGGCGGGACGAGGGACCCCGTCTCGCGGTGGGCGACGACCTCCGACGCGCCGCCGGCGGTCGTCGCCAGCGCGGGTAGGCCGAACGCCATCCCCTCCAGATAGGCGATGCCGAACCCCTCGTACCGCGACGGGACGGCGAGGACGTGGCTCCGCGCGAGGGCGTCGGCGAGGTCGTCGTCCGGGAGACGCCCGCGGAACCGCACCCGGTCTGCGACGCCGAAGTCGGCCGCCAGTCGCCGGCACCGCTCCGCGTGGGCGGGGTCGGCCGTCAGTGCGCCCACCGCGTCCAGTCGCCAGCCGTCCCGCGGCAGTCGCCGACCGCCGTCGGCACCGACGCGAGCGCTCGCACGTCGTCACGGGTCGCCTCGCTGACGCAGAGCGCGGCGTCGACGGCCCGGAGGAACCGCCGCTCGACGGCGCGGTAGGCGGCCCGGAGCGGTCGCGGGTGGCGCTCCCGGGAGCGCAGGTGGTGGACGACGGCGACCGTCGGCGCGTCGGCGCGGCCGACGACGCCGGCGAGCGATGGGTGACAGAGCTCGTCGACGACGAGCAGGTCGTACCCCCGGAGACTGCGGTGGACTCCGGGCGACAGGTTGTGCGCGAGCGCGCGCCCCCACGACCGCCACGGGAGTTCGACCGGTTCGACGTCGTGGCCGGCGTCGCGGAGCGCGGCGGCGAGGCGGCGGTCGTAGCGGAAGCCCCCCGAGGTGCCGCCGAGGTCGCCGTAGACGACGATGCCGACGCGCATCAGACCTCCCGCCGGTGGCTCACTTCGGCGACGTCGTCCTCGTGGACGGTGACGGTCATCGCGTCGGCCGCGGGCGCGTCGACCCGGTCGGCGACGCGGTCGCCGAACGCGGCCGCGAGTCGCTCCGCGCTCGGGTTCCCCTCGATCCCGTCGAGGTCGTTCAGCGTCGCGTCGCGGTAGCGCTCGGCGGCGGCCTCGACGGCGGCGACCGCGTCGTCGATATCGATCAGGTAGCCGTACTCGTCCAGTTCCGGCCCGGCGAACTCGACCTCGGCGGTGAACGTGTGCGAGTGGCGGTCGCCCTCCGGGCCGGGGTCGGGGACGGTCAGGAAGTGCTGTGCGACGAACGTCTCGGAGACGGTGACTGTGTACATCGGTTCTTCAGTACGTGAGAAGGACCCCGATCGCCTCGTTCGGGGCCTCGTCTAGCAGGCGGTACGCCTCGTCCGCGTCCTCGAGAGGCACTCTGTGAGTGACCAGGGGTTCGACGTCGATCCGGTCGAGCCGGTCCCATGCCGTCTCGATCCGGCGCTCGCTCGTCCAGCGGCCCCTGAGACCGGGGTCGAGAGTGCTCACCTGACTGCTCACCAGTTCGATCCGGTCGCGGTGGAACCCCCCGCCGAGGTCGAGGTCGGCGCGCTTGGTGCCGTACCACGACCCGACGACGACGCGACCGTCGAACCCGGTGACGTCGATCGCCCGGTCCAGCGCGGCGGGGTCCCCCGATAGCTCGACCGCGAGGTCGACGCCGTCCGCCCCGTCGCCCTCGTCACCGCACAGTCGCGCGACCGCGTCGTCGCTGGCCGGGGGGACGCTCCCGTCAGCCCCCAGTGCCGTCGACACCGCCCGGCGCGTCTCGTAGCAGTCCGTCGTGCGAAGCGACGCCAGCGGGAAGTCCGCGAGGACGGCGGTCGTCAGCAGGCCGACGAGGCCCTGCCCGAACACGGCGACGCGCTCGCCGACGCGGGGGCGGGCGTCCAGCGCGAGGTTCACCGCGGTCTCCGCGTTCGGGAGCATCACCGCCTCGGCGTCGGACCGGTCGTCGGGGACCGGGACGAGGTCGTCCGGGTCGGCGACGAAGTGGCTCTCGTGGGGGTTGAACCCGAACACCCTGCGGTCGCGCCACTCCCCGCTCACGTCGCTCCCGGTCTCGACGACGCGACCGACGGCCGCGTAGCCGTACGACAGCGGGAACGAGAGGTCGCCAGCCAGCGCGTCGATCGTCTCGTCGGCCTCCATCCCCGTCGGCGCTTCGCCCCGGTAGACCAGCAGTTCGGTGCCGGGGCTGACCCCCGACGCGGTCGTCTCGACGAGCACCTCGCCGTCGTCCGGCGCGGGGACCGGTCGTTCCCGGACCTCGACCGATCGCGGCCCGGTGAAGCGAAGCGATCGGCCGGTCATCGGACGGCTGACGGCGCGCGTCGGTCGGATCCGGTGCGGTGTCTGTGGTAGTGCGAACTCGTCACGCACACCCGTATGGACTGGCCGACCATTGTTCTAGCCCCCGCGACCGAGCAGTTCCGCCGTCGTCGGCCCGAGCGAGAACGCGCCAGTGCCGAGGGCGGCGACGCCGAGGGCGGCGGCAAGCGCCGAGAGGTTGAACGCGTTCGGTCCGCCGAGCGCGGCGGCCGAGACCATGACGACGGCGAGGACGAGGTCGGCGAGACGCCCGAACGTACCGACGGCGATCAGTACCGCAGTCACGGCTTCCGTCGCGCCCACGACGGCGACCATCGCGGCCGGGGCGGGGACCCCGAGGCTTTCGAAGAACGCCACCTGCCCGCCGTAGTCGACCGCTTTCTGTGCGGCGGCCGGGGTGACCACCGCGAGCACGACCGCCCGGAAGAAAAGCGGGAGCCACCGACGGACGGCCTCCCTCGCGGTCATCCGTCCATCCCCCGACAGAGCGCCCGCCAGTCGACGAGAAAGCCCCGGAGGAACGGGACGAGGGCGACGGTCGCCACCGCCCACGTCGCCGGCGGGCCGACGACGGGGAGGAGCGCCCCGCCGACTACCAGCATCTGCGCGACCGCGAGCACCCGCCGCCGGGGGCTGTCGGGCAGCGAGTGGACCGGCAGACCGCGCCGGCGACGCCGCGTCGCGCCGGCGACGAACGCGTAGCGGGCGAGCCCGGCGAGCAGGTACCACGGCGGCAGTTGGCCCCAGGCGATCCCCACGAGGACGCCGGCGAGAAGCCCCAGCGAGTCGAACTCCATATCGAGGAACGAGCCGAGTGTCGTGACGCGACCGAGTCGGCGGGCCGCGACGCCGTCGACGCCGTCGAGAGCCACCGCGCCCAGGAAGAGCGCGCCCGGTGCCCAGACCAGACCGCCGGGCGCGTCGACGAGGAGGAAGCCGCCGACGCCGGCGGCGAGCAGGCCCCGCGCGAGCGTCATCGCGTTGGCGACCCCGAGACCGGGCAACAGCGGGGCCTCCGGGCCGCGCCGGTTCCTATCGAGGCCGTAGCCGAAAAGCGCCAGTTCGCAGGCGGCGAGGCCGACTGCGACCGCGGTCCAGCGGGCGACGCGGGCCGTCGGCCAGCGAGCGTCGAGAGCGGCCGCGGCCCCGCCGAGCGCGAAAGCGGCCATAGCCGCCGCTCCGGCCCAGCGAAGCCATAGCGACGCGCGCCGCGACCGCGGCGACGCGTCGGAGTTCCGGAATCCCGTCACCGGTCAGAGTACGGCGAGACCGATGTTAAATTTCAGCATCATGGCGGCAGACCCAGACGTCGCCGTCCGCCTCGACCGCGTAGCCGCAGTCGCGAAACAGCGCGCGGACGGCGTCCTCGCGACCGTTCGCGCCCCTGTCTCGCCCTCCGTCGCAACCGCCGACGGGGTGGACTTCGACGACCGCGGCCGGCCGATGCCGCGTCAGCGTCTCGCGAGCGCCCCGGAGGAGTTCGAGGGCGTGTCCTTCGACGTCGACCTTCAGGAAGTCCGGCGGCGGGACGATACCGTCGGCGACGAGTCCGTCGAGCCGGCGGACCGGCACCTCGACGGCCTCGCGCGCCTCGGCCTCCCAGCGACTCGCATTACCCCGCTCGAACGAGGAGAGTTCGGGGTACGTAGAGCGATAGAACGCCGCGGTCCCGTCCTCGTCCGAGAGCCCGATCCGATGGGCGGACACGCGACCGTCCGTGTCCGTGGCCGCGCGATTGGCCCGGAGACGGCGGAACGTCGCCGGCGCGGGCTCGAACGCCGCGACGCGACAGCCCGGGTCGCTCGCCAGCCCGAGCGCGTACACGCCGACGTTCGCGCCGGCATCGACGACGACGTCCCCCGGGTCGGCCGCCTCGGCGAGGCGCGCGAGGGCGGCGTCTCTCCCGTGGCGGTTGAGCGGGTCGTACGTCCGGATCGCGCCCGCGGCCGTTCGCTTCGGCGTCGCGAGGACCTCCCGCTCGTAGTTCAGCCGCGCGAGTCCGTAGTACGCCCGGTACGCGACGCGGCGGAGGCGGTAGAAAGCCTGACGAGCGGCGCTCTCGGTCGCCGAGCGAGTGGCCATCAGGGGAGCGTTCGTCGGGCGGCGTGTTGTACCTTGCTCCGCATCCGGGTCCTGTTACGTCCTCTCAAACGGTTACGCTCCCGCCGTGAGGGGGACCGCGTATAGAACTAACCGTAGCGAGGGACAGACGGCCGCTCGAAGGGCCAGCCCGGCGGACCGTCTCGGCGACCGGTCGATACCGCCGACCGGCCGAGCGCCGCGCTCGAACGAGCGGAGCGGTGCATCGGCCTTTTAGGGGTGCCGCCCTCAGCGGACGTATGCGAGTTCATTGGCACCGACGCGACCTCCGTGTCGCGGACGACCGGGCGCTGTCCCGCGCGGCGGCCGACGGCCCGGTCGTCCCCGTGTTCGTGTTCGATCGGAACGTGTTGGCCCACGGATCGCCGCCCAGGGTCGCGTTCATGCTCGACGCGCTGGCGTCGCTCCGCGACCGCTACCGGGAGCGCGGCAGCGACCTGATCGTTCGACGCGGCGACCCGCGGGAAGTCCTGCCGGCGCTCGCGACGGAACACGGCGCGGACGGCGTGACGTGGGCGCGGGACTACTCCGGACTGGCCCGCGAGCGCGACGCCGCAGTCAGACGCGCCCTCGACGACGCGGATATCGCCCGCGAAGCGGTCCGCGACACCCTCCACCACGGTCCGGGATCGATCACCACCGCCGACGGCGACCCGTACCGGACGTTTACCTACTTCGGCCGGAAGTGGCTCGACCGGGAGAAGGAGTCGCCGTACGACCCGCCGTCGGCCGACGACCTGGCCGACGTGTCCGGGGACCCGTTGCCGACGCTTACCGACCTCGGGTTCGACGCTCCCGACGCCGAAGTGCCGCCGGCCGACCCGGACCGCGCTCGCGAGCGCCTCGATGCGTTCACCGACGGCGCTATCTACCGGTACGACGAGCGACGGGACTACCCCACCGACGACTGCACCTCACGGCTCTCGCCGCATCTGAAGTGGGGCACCGTCGGAGTCCGAGCGGTTTACGCCGCCACCGAGGACGCCGCGGCCGCCGCGGAGACCGACGCGGACCGGGAGTCCGTCGAGGAGTTCCAGCGACAGCTCGCCTGGCGGGAGTTCTACGCGCACGTCCTCTTCTACAACCCGGAGACGGTGACGGAGAACTACAAAGCGTACGAGAACCCCATCGAGTGGCGCGACGACCCGGCCGCTCTGCGCGCCTGGAAGGACGGCGAGACGGGCTACCCCGTCGTCGACGCCGGGATGCGGCAGTTACGCGAGGAGGGGTGGATGCACAACCGCGTGCGGATGATCGTCGCCTCTTTCCTGACGAAGGACCTCCTGATCGACTGGCGCGAGGGGTACGACTGGTTCCGCGAGCGGCTCGTCGACCACGACGCGGCGAACGACGCCGGCGGGTGGCAGTGGGCCGCCTCCACCGGCACGGACGCCCAACCGTACTTCCGGATCTTCAACCCGACGACGCAGGGCGAGCGCTTCGACCCCGACGGGGAGTACGTCCGGGCGTACGTCCCCGAACTCGCCGACGCGACCGCCGGGCAGATCCACGACTGGCCCGACCTCTCGCTCGCCGACCGCGAACGGATCGCGCCCGACTACCCCGCGCCGATCGTCGACCACGCGGAGCGCCGCGAGACGGCCCTCGCGATGTTCGAGGCGGCCAGAGGGGAGTGAGACCGGGCGACCCCGAGTCCTTCGGGACCGCTGATAGGAGCACGAAACGTTAGATACGACGAAACCCGCCGTCGAGCGTGGGGGACGATACGTCAGGACGCACCGACTGGCAGCGCACGTCCGCGATCGACCGACGGACGTTTCTCGCCGGTCGGGGGGACGACCGTCGAGGGACTCGCGACGGGGACGGGAGCAGCGCGGGCGACGCGGGGGACGAGACCGTCGCTGACGACGCAGGGAGCACGAGAGACGATGATCGAAGAGCAGGGCGACCCCCGGGAGGGGAACTACGGGGACCAGTTCGTGGTCGTGACGTACAGACCGGACGACCCGCCGAGCGCTCCCGACTCCATCGCGAACCGCGACGTGGGGTGGGCCGACCGAGCGGCCGTGTACGACCTCGGCCGACCGCGTCAGCGACGATCCGAAGAAGACGAACGTGACGCTGTTTTCGGACGGCGAGTCGGCGTCGCGGGCGGGGCACTCCTTCACGCGCTGCGAGGTCGAGGTGGGGGCGACGACCGACCGGAGGCCACAGCCAGACGGTGAATCGAGGCCCGTTGATCATAAAGTATTTTACTGAAATCGAGTTTCGGATAGGGTGACCGCTACGTGTGGTTTTAACTTGTGTAGCGGGAAACAGGACCGTGGAGGAACTCACCATGTCCGACCACGAACTACCGCCACTGCCGTACGACTACGACGCTCTGGAACCGGCTCTCAGCCAACAGGTACTCACCTGGCATCACGACACCCACCATCAGGGGTACGTCAACGGCCTCAACAGCGCTGAGGAGGAGCTACAGCAGAACCGTGGGGCGGGCGACTTCGAGTCGACGCCCGCCGCGCTGGAGAACGTCACCCACAACGGCTGTGGTCACTACCTCCACACCCTGTTCTGGGAGAACATGCACCCGGACGGCGGCGGCGAGCCCGAGGGCGAACTCGCCGACCGCATCGAGGCGGACTTCGGCTCCTACGAGGCCTGGAAAGGCGAGTTCGAGGCCGCCGCCGGGGCCGCGGGCGGCTGGGCGCTGCTCGTCTACGACCCCGTCGCCAAGCAGCTCCGCAACCTGAAGGTCGACCGTCACGACCTGCACGCCCTCTGGGGCGCGCACCCGATCATGGCGCTCGACGTCTGGGAGCACTCCTACTACTACGACTACGGTCCGGACCGCGGTAGCTTCATCGACGGGTTCTTCGACGTGGTCGACTGGGACGAAGTCGCCGGCAACTACCAGGACGTCGCCCGGCTGTTCGAGTAAGCGACGAGCCGTTCACCCGCCTGTTTTTTCGCGCCGCATCGGCCTCCCCGGCAGCCTCGCCGTCGCCTTCCGTGCATGGCCCTCGGTACCGATAGGTGTACTTCCGTGATCGTGGATGGCGTGACGCGACTGTGGCCGACGACGACGACCGCGCTCCGGGCTACGCCGGCCCCGACGTCGACGAGTACGTCGCGCTCGCAGAGGACCTCCGGGCGGCGGTAGCGGGGGAAGTTCGGTCCGACCGTCCGCGTCGCCGGCGACCACGGCGTGCCCGTGCTGCCGCGCGGTGCCGGCTCCTCGCTGGCCGGGCAGGCCGTCGGGCCGGGCTGTCTCGTCCTCGACCTGTCCCGGCGCATGGACGACATCGTGTACCCCGAGGCGGGGGACGCAACGGTGCAACCCGGCGTCGTGCGGGACCACCTCGACGCCCACCTCGCGCAGTACGGGCCGAAGTTCGCGCCCGATCCGGCCCCGTCGAACCGGGCGACGATAGGCGGCGGCATCGGCAACAACTCGACCGGCGCTCACTCCGTCCGCTACGGGATGACCGACGCGTACGTGGACGAACTCCGCGTGGTCCTCGCGGACGGGTCGGTGATCCGGACGCGCGACGTCGTGTTAGATAGCGACGAGTGGGACGCCGTGACCGACAAGGACGACCGCGAGGCGCGATCTACCGGACCGTCCGCGCCGTCATCAAGGACAACGCCGACGAGATAGCCGAGCGCTACCCCGACCTGAAGCGAACGGTCAGCGGCTACAACTTCCGGAAGGTGATCCGCGAGGCGGACGGCGAGCGGGTGATCGACCCTAACCGACCCCCAGTTCTCGATAGCCCTACGTAGATCCTGACCGATATCCTTATACCGGCGGGACCGTCTGTTCCGCTTGCGGACGCGGCGCACAGCCGTCCGCCAGCGGCCGTGGTCGTCCGCTGTTCGGCGGTCCCACCGTTTCACTACTGCCAGCCTCCGAGGCGTCCGCCCCGGCTCCTGCCCTCGACATCGCACGACTTACCCGGGTACCCCGCATAGCCGGGTGCATGCCCGTCCCGAAAGACGAGTTCGACCAGCTCCACCCCTGTGACTTCTACACCGCAGAGGAACTGCTGGAGCCGGACCGCATGTACACCGTCTACGAGATAGCCCGCATGCTTCAGGACTTAGCCCCCGACGCGGGGATAGACGTCGAGACGGAGGAGGTCCTGCTGGACTGGGCCATCCCGTGGGTCATGCGCAACGCGGACGACCTCGTCGTCGGCGAACCCCGCGACGACGAGGACCCGGGGTACTACGGCCTGAAGCAGTGACACCGCCGGCCGTCGGGAACGCCGTTTCGACGCCGGCGGAACTGCGTTTCCGTCCGGTTTCGCGACGCGGACCGACGGCGGCGACGAGCCCTCGATGGCAGCGGTTTCCGACTCGACCGCAGCGACGCGAAGGTCGGTTTGCCCCGCGGCGGACGCCCACGGGACCGCGCTCGGCGCAACGGTCGCCACGATTCGGAACTGAAACCGGATCCACCCCTGAAGGGCGGTCGGTCGCCTCGGATCCCGATACGGCGACCCGTCGGCCGCCACCGAAACGGTCGTTCGAGTACTGGTTGTAGGTGGTAAGCAACTGGGAACGTCCAGCTCGTTTTAAATCGGTTACCGCCGGTGTCGGTCGTAATGAGATCCGAAGCGACGCCGTCTCGCCGACCTCGAAGTCACCGTCGAACATCGCTCTCAGACACGGTCTCGACAGCGTCCACGACCTCAGCACGACGGCAGTGTCAGCGGTCTCGGACGCCGTCGACGTGCCGCTGCTGGAAACTGCCCCCGCTCTCGGACACGATCGACGCTGACGCCCTGGACGCGCTGTTCCGGCGGGAGAGCGGAGGGACCCCCGACAGCATCTCGTTCACCTACGTCGGTTGTCGCGTCACCGTTCAGGGCGATGGAACGGTGACCGTGGCTGACGCCGCGGACTGATCAGCCTCTCCGCGCCGTCTCCGCGGCGAGTTCGATGTGGTCGTACGGGTCGTCGACGACGCTCGGCCCGTGCCCGGTGTGCATCCCTCGGAGGTCTTCGCTCACGCTGTCGGCGACGCGGTCGATGCTCTCGACCAGCGTCGCGCGGTCGCCCTCTTCGAGGTCCGTCCGTCCGAAACTTCCGTGCTGGAAGATCAGGTCGCCGGCGAACAGCACGCCCGCGCCCTCCGAGTAGAAACAGAGGTGGTCGTCCTTGTGGCCCGGCGTGTGCAGGGCGACGTACTCGTGGTCGCCGAGCGCCACCGCGTCCTCGTCCGCGATGGCCCGGTCGACGTCGTCGCGTCCGCCGTCGAACGCCCACACCTCCGTGTCGAACGCGTCGACCGCGTCCGGCAGGTTGCCGACGTGGTCCGGGTGAGTGTGCGTCAGGACGACGGCGTCCAGCGCGTCGACGCGCTCTCGCACCGCCGAGACGACGTCGAAGTTCGCGCCCGGATCGACCAGCACGGTTCGGTCGCCACCGACGAGAAACGCGTTGCTCGTGAACGCCTGCACGCCCTGTGCCAGGTTGTGGATCATGTCCGCCAGTTGGGCAGCACCACGCTTGGGTCTTCTCGTTTCCGGGAGACGGGCGGGCGGCCGCGTCGAGCGGCGTCCGGCAGTCCCGTCGCGACGCGGCGGACGACGGAACAGTGATCCTTTTACCGCCGAGTGCGACGGGGAACCCAGTGATAGCATGGAAGTCGAACTCATAGAGGCGACCGAGGACCCCGAACGGGTCATCTGCTCGGCGGCGCGCAACGACTACATGGGCGAGTTCGTCGGCGACCAGTCCTTCGAGGAGACGATGTCGAGTATCGAGGGCGACGACACGGAGGAGAAAAAGCGGACCCTCATCGCTCACCTGCTCGATCACGGGCACTTCGGCCCGTTCGAACACCCGCAGGCGACGTTCGCGGTAAAGGGGATCAGCCGGTCCTGCATGGCGCAGATCACCCGCCATCGCCACGTCAGCTTCGACGTGCAGTCGATGCGATACGTCGCGTTCGACGACGTCGACCCCGCCGAGGTCGAGGAGGGCGCGATGGTGGTCACGCCGCCCTCGGCGTCGGACCCGGGCTGGGTCGGACGCAATCAGCAGGCGGGCACGGTCGACGAGGAGACCGTCGAGAAGCGCGAGCGACTGTTCCGCCGCTCAGTCCGACGCTCCGTCGAGGAGTATCAGGAGCTGCTGGACCTGGGAATGCCGCCGGAGGACGCCCGTTTCGTCCTCCCCATCGGAACGGAGGTGAACATGGTGACGTCGATGAACGCGCGGATGCTGATGCACGTCGCGGACATGCGCGCCGCCGCGGACGCACAGTGGGAGATCCGTGAGATGACCGAGCGCGTTCTCGACCTCGCGGACGAGTGGTGCCCGATCACCTTCGAACATTACGAGGAGACTATGAAAAACCGCAAGAACCGACTCGCACCGTAACTCCGACAGGTTCCGGACGGTCGAATAGAAAGCGCCGATTAATTTCTAGTAAAGTTTACCCGATCGCAGTCACAAGGCATTTGACACTACCCTGTTTGCAATTATATGAATGAAACGGGCGTTCGGTGTGGCTCTCGTTCTCGCGGTCGGCGTCGCGGTACTCGGCGGAGCGATCGCGCTCGACCCCTCCCCCGCCGACCGCTCGTCGGCGAGCGCCGACGTTCGACACGCCGCGGAGACCGACTCGATGGGCACGCAACGGTTCGACTACACGGAGTTCCGCATCGAGGTACTGGCGAACGGCTCCGCGCGCTGGACGTTTCACTACGAGCGCCACCTGAGGAACGACTCCGAGACGGAGCAGTTCCGAACGTTCACGGACCGGTTCGAGGAGAACGAGACGCAACTGTACGACGACTTCCGGCGGCAAGCGACCGCTCTCGCCGCCGCCGGCGAGAACGAGACGAACCGCTCGATGGACGCTGTCGCCTTCTCGCGGACCGCCGGCGTCGAAGAGGAACTCGGGGCGAGCACGAGCACCGGCGTCGTGGAGATGTCGTTCACCTGGACCGGGTTCGCCAGCCGGGACGGCGACCGCGTCGTCGTCGGCGACGTGTTCGAGGACGGTCTCTACGTCGGCCCGGAACAGGCGCTCGTCGTCAGCGCCGGCGGCGACCTCGCGTTCGACTCCGTCAGCCCCGCGGCCGAGTCGTCCGGCGGATCGCTCGAAACGAGCGACACCGTGACCTGGGCCGGGGAACAGCGGTTCACCGACAACCGACCCCGGGTCGTCCTCGCGTCGGCGGACGCACTGACGACGACCGAAACCCCGGAGGAGGACCGGACCACTGCGAGCGGCACCGACGCGACGACCGCCGATACGGCATCGAACACGCTGGCGAGCAACGCGCTCCCGATCCTCGCGCTCGTCGCCGCGCTCGCGCTCGGCGCGGCCGCCGTCGTCGCGCTCCGCCGGAACGGCACGCCTCTCGGGGAGGACGAGTCCGCGGCGGCGGCCGCGGGCGGGACAGACTCGCGCGACGCCGACTCCGGACCCGCGACGCCGTCCGAACCGGCGGTCGAGGACGAGCAACTGCTCTCCGACGAGGACCGGGTCGTCGAACTCCTGGACGAGAACGGCGGCCGGATGAAGCAGGTCAACATCGTCGACGAGACGGGGTGGTCCAAGTCCAAGGTCAGCATGCTCCTCTCGGACATGGAGGACGAGGGCACCATCAGCAAGTTGCGGGTCGGCCGGGAGAACATCATCAGCCTCGACGGCGACGAACCGGACGCGGCGGGGTCGCCGTTCGACGACGAGTGACCGTCCCCCGGTAGCGACCCGCTCGGCACGGTTTTCGCGGCTCATCGGGACGGTTCTGACTCTCGACAGCGCCCGGACCCACGGCTTCGGGAGAGAGCGCCTGTCGAACGTGAAACCGCCCCACGGCGGCATCGAAACGCAACCGTTAAATTACCCTACCCCCTCACGATCGAATGCGCTCTGGTGGTGTAGTCCGGCCAATCATCTTGCCCTCTCACGGCAAGGACCAGGGTTCAAATCCCTGCCGGAGCACTTTTCGGCGAGCTACCCGGTGAGCGGTCGCTGTACGTAACTGTCCTCGTTCTCGACCGTCTACAGCCTACCGCCCTATGAACCTCGAAAACCCGTACGTGGCGGCGATTCGCACCGCGCGAGAAGTTCTCGCCGATTTGTAGGATCGTTCCGTGAACCGGCGCAGGCAATGTTCGACCGCTGCGGTGCTCTGTCGGGGCGCTCTCGTCGTCGGGTTCCGCGGTGACGCGTTTCACGTCCCAGTCGGTCGCACGAACCGGTCGGTGTCGAGGCCGAGTGCGAGCCGGTGACGAGGTCCCGCATCCGGTCGGGGTCGGTCGGATCGACCGGCCAGTCGAACAGGTACGTCGACCTGCCGACAGCTCCGGCTTCGGCGTCGAGACAGACGAGGCGGTCGTCCGCGAACGCGCCGGCGACGTGAACCGGCACACCCCGGTCCGGCGTCACGAGGACGGCAGCGTCGCCGAGTGGTAGGCGACCTCCTCGGTACCCAGGCCGCGCGAACCGCCGCTTCGCGGTCGGCGAACGGCGAAGGCGAACCGCGAGAACGAGGGCCGCCTTAGTCCATCACGACGAGCGCGTCGCCCATGTCGACGCTGTCGCCCTCGTCGATGGCGACCTGCGTGACGGTGCCGCCGCGCTCGGCGACCACGTCGTTCTCCATCTTCATCGCCTCCAGCACGCAGATGACGTCGCCGGACGCGACCTCGTCGCCCTCGCCGACGTTCACTTCGAGGATGGTGCCCTGCATCTCGGCGGTGACCCGCTCGCCCTCGCCGGTGACCTCGGTACCGCCCCCGCCGGAGTCGCCGCTCGAACCGGCGGAGTCGGGGCGCTCGGCCGTCGCGCCGCCGCCACCGCCGCCGGACGCCGCCGTGATCGGGGCCGCGCCACGCTCTTCGAGGTTGACCTCGAAGCGCTTGCCGTTGACCTCGACGGTGAACTCGCGCTCGACGACCTCCTCGTCGTCGCTCGCGCCGCCGGTGTCCTCGGGACCCCACTGCTTCTGGGCCTCCTCGATCCGGGACCGGTCTATCTGCTCGTCGAGGTACTTCGTCGTGTGCGTCCCGTTGGTGAACCGCTCGTCCGTGAGCATCAGGCGGTGGAACGGAACGATGGTGACGACGCCCTCGATATCGTACTCGCGGAGCGCCCGGAGGCTCCGGGAGATACACTCCTCGCGGTCGGACCCGTGGACGATCAGCTTCGCGATCATCGAGTCGTAGTCGGTGACGACCTCGTCGCCCTGCCGCAGCGCGTCGTCCATGCGGACGCCGATGCCGCCCGGCGGGTCGTACGTCTCCAGGTCGCCGCCCTGGGCCGGCGCGAACTCGTTGGCGGCGTTCTCGGCGTTGATGCGGAACTCCATCGCGTGGCCGTCGAACGTCACGTCCTCCTGCGAGAACTCCAGTTCCTCGCCGGCGGCGACGCGGATCTGCTCTTTGACGATGTCGATGCCGGTGATCTCCTCCGTGACGGTGTGCTCGACCTGGATCCGCGTGTTCACTTCGAGGAAGTAGAAGTTCGCGTCCGGGCCGAGGAGTTCGTCCGGGCCGCGACCTTCCGCCTCCTCGACGAGGAACTCGAACGTCCCCGCGTTGTAGTAGCCGGCCTCGTCGGCCCCGCGGCGGGCCGCCTCGCCGATCTCCTCGCGGAGCTCGTCCGACAGGGCGGGGCTCGGTCCCTCCTCGATGACCTTCTGGTGGCGGCGCTGGAGCGAGCAGTCGCGCTCGCCGAGGTGGCGGACGTTGCCCTGCTTGTCCGCGATGATCTGCACCTCGATGTGACGCGGGTTCTCCAGGTACCGCTCCAGGTAGACGGAGTCGTTGGAGAAGTACGCCTCGCCCTCGCGGCGCGCGCTCTCCAGTTGCTCCCCGGTCTCCTCGGCGCTCTGGACGACCTTCATCCCCCGGCCACCGCCCCCGCCCTCGGCCTTGATCGCGATGGGGTAGCCGTACTCGTCGCCGAAGTCGGTCACCTCCTCGACGTCGGTGACGGGGTCGGTCGTGCCGGGGACGATCGGCACGTCGGCCTCCTGCATCACCGTCCGCGCCTTCGTCTTCTCGCCCATCTGCTCCATCGCGCTGCTCGCCGGGCCGATCCACGTGATCTCGCTCTCCTCGACGCGCTCGGCGAACTCCGCGTTCTCGGCGAGGAACCCGTAACCGGGGTGGATGGCGTCCGCGTTGGCCTTCCGCGCGGCCTCCATGATCGCCTCCTGGTCGAGGTACGATTCGCTGGCCTTCGCGGGTCCGACGTTGTACGCCTCGGCAGCGTAGCGGACGTGGCCCCCGTTCTTGTCGGCGTCGCTGTAGATGGCGACGGTCCCGATGTTCAGTTCCTCGCACGCCCGCATGACCCGAACCGCGATCTCACCGCGGTTCGCGACCAGAACCTTCCTGAACATTCCTACGCGGTACCTCTATAGGCGGCTACCTTACTTTTTCGCAACCCCGTTCGTACACTGGAGGCACACGGGGTTGACGAGGGAAGGACCCGCGAACGCTCCGCCTCGCTCGGGACGGTCGCGACGCCGCCGAGGCCGCTCAGAACCGGTCGGTCCGCCCGGCCGCCGTCCACTCGTCGGTCGGCGCGCTCGTCGGCACGCGGTGGGTCCGGTCCTGCGTCGCCTCCACCCGGCCTGCGAACGCCCAGCGCTTGCCCTCCCACGTCGGCTCGCCGTCGGCGGCCGCGGCGGCCGCGGCGGCGCGGTCGCGGTCGGTGAGGTGCGCGCCCACCGCGGCGACGATGGCCGCGGCCTCCGGGTCCGAGGCGTCGTCCGGGACGTCTATCGCGACGTCCGCCGGAAGCAGGTCGGGCACCTCGCCGTCGGCCGCCGCCGCGGTCGCCTCAGAGCGGGATGTTTCCATGTTTCTTGTCGGGCTGGTCCTCGCGCTTCGAGCGCAGCATCTCGAGGTCCTGGATGAGCCGCGGCCGCGTCTCGGTCGGTTCGATCACGTCGTCGAGGAAGCCGCGGTCCGCCGCCGTGTACGGGTTGGCGAACTCCTCGCGGTACTCGTCGATGAGCTCCTGCCGGAGCGACTCGGTGTCCTCGGCGGCCGCCAGCTCGTCGTCGTACAGCAGGTTCACTGCGCCCTGTGGCCCCATGACGGCGATCTCGGCGGTCGGCCAGGCGTAGTTGACGTCCGCGTCGAGGTGCTTCGACGCCATGACGCAGTACGCGCCGCCGTAGGCCTTCCGCGTGATGACCGTCATGAGCGGCACGGTCGCCTCGCTGTAGGCGTACAGTAACTTCGCGCCGTGGCGGATGATGCCGCGGTGTTCCTGGTCCGTGCCGGGCATGTAGCCGGGCACGTCGACGAAGGTGACGATCGGGATGTTGAACGAGTCGCAAAAGCGGACGAACCGCGAGGCCTTCATCGACGAGTTGACCGTCAGCGTGCCCGCGTTCACGCGGGGCTGGTTGGCGACGACGCCGACCGAGTGGCCGTCGAGCCGGCCGAACCCGACGAGGACGTTCTTCGCGAAGTCGGCGCTGACCTCGAAGAACGACCCCTCGTCGACGATCGAGTCGACGACGTTTTCCATGTCGTAGGGCTTCTGCGGGCTGTCCGGCACGATCTCCGTCAGGTCGTCGTCGCGGCGCTCCGGGTCGTCCCACGGTTCGACCCGCGGCGGGTCCTCGACGTTGTTCTGCGGGAGATAGGAGAGCAGGCGGCGGATCCGGTCCAGCGCCTCCTCGTCGTCCTCGCAGGCGAACTGGGCGACGCCGGTCTCCGAGGAGTGAGTCATCGCGCCGCCGAGTTCCTCGTGGGTCACGTCCTCGCCGGTGACCGTCTCCGTGACGCCGGGACCGGTGATGTACATGTGGCTCGTGTCCTTCACCATGAAGACGAAGTCCGTGATCGACGGGGAGTACACCGCGCCGCCGGCGCAGGGTCCCATGATCCCGGAGATCTGCGGCACGACGCCGCTGGCCTGCTGGTTGCGGTGGAAGATCTCGGTGAACCCGGCGAGCGACTGGACGCCCTCCTGGATGCGCGCGCCCGCGGAGTCGTTCAGGCCGATGATCGGCGCGCCGACCTCCATCGCCATGTCCATCACCTTGGTGATCTTCTCGGCGAACACCTCGCCGAGCGACCCGCCGAACACGGTGAAGTCGTGGGCGAAGACGAACACCTTCCGCCCGTTCACGTCGCCGTAGCCCGTCACGACGCCGTCGGTGAGGGTCTGTTTCTCCTCCATCCCGAAGTTGTGCGAGCGATGGGTCCTGAACCGGTCGAACTCGTTGAAGGTCCCGTCGTCCAGGAAGTACTCGATGCGCTCGCGGGCGGTCATCTTGCCCTTCTCGTGTTGCGACTCGATGCGCGCCTCGCCGCCGCCCGTCTCGGCCTCAGCGCGCAGTTCACGGAGTTCTTCGATGCGATCCTCCATCGTCATTGGTAGGACCACCCGTGTATCATCATTGACCGATCGCACTACCAGTGGAGGGAAAAGGTTTCCGTAAGCCGCAGGCGCTCGCCGTTACAGTACCGACCGGGACCGCCGCAGGGTGGCGAACGCGGCGACCGCCAGCGCGGCCGTCAGGACGCCGACCGCGGCGGACCCCAGCGGGACGTTCACCGCGCCGAGGACCCCGGTGAGGACCGTGAAGATGAGAAAGACCGGGAGCGCGACGCCGACGACGTACAGCCACGGGGTTCCGAGCGACCCGGCGAACGACCCCGTGCCCTCGCGGAACTCCGCCAGCGCCTCCGCCCCCAGTACCCACCCGGCGAACAGCAGGAAACAGAGCAGGCCGAGCGAGAGGAGGAGGTCGACGAGCGTCGACGCGACGACGTCGAAAACCGCCGGGCGGAGCGCGTTCACGGACCCGGAGACGAGGAACACGGCCGCCAGTCCGGCCGTCGCTCGTCGCCGGTCGACGCCGTGTTCGTCCACGAGGTACGCGACGGGGAGTTCCAGCATGCTGATCGAGCTCGACAGCGCCGCGAGCGTCATCACGCCGAAGAAGACGACGGCGACGTACCGGCCCGCCGGCAGCGTCGAGAAGGCGGTGGCGAGGCTGACGAACAGCGCGCCCGGGCCGCTCTCGCCGATCGGTAGCCCCTGCGCGAACAGGAGCGGGAAGACGACGAGACCGGCGATAACCCCCACGGTCGTGTTGAACACGGCGATGACCGCGCTGTCGGCCGGGAGCGAGCGGTCCTCGCCGAGGTAGGAGGCGTAGGTAACCATCGTTCCGGCCCCGACCGAGAGGGTGAAAAGCGCCTGTCCGGTGGCGGCCCCGAGAACGTCGAAGAAGTTCTCGCGGAGGTAGGCGGCGTCGAACGAGAGGAAGTACGTCAGGCCGTCGCCCGCACCCGGAAGCGTCGTTCCCCACGCCGCTAACCCGACGAGCAGGACGAGGATAGCGGGCACCATCACCGTCGTCGCCGCCTCGATACCGCGTCTGACGCCCGCGAGGACGATGGTCGCCGTCGCGAACAGGAAGACGACGTGGTAGCCGACCGCAGAGGGGCCGAACGCGACGGCGTCGAAGTACGCCCCGGGGGCGTCGAAGTACGCGCCGGTCGTACTCGCGATGAAGTACCGGAGGATCCAACCGCCGACGACGCTGTAAAACGAGAGCAGAAGCACCGTCGTGACGACCGGGAGCAAGCCGACGAGGCCCCAACGGTCAGACCCCGAGAGCGTCGAGAGCGCGCCGACCGGGTTCCGTCGCGACCGCCGACCGATGACGAACTCAGCGACCAAGCCGGGGACGCCCACGAGCAGGACCAATCCGAGATACAGCACGAGAAAGGCGCTCCCGCCGTTCTCGGCCGTCATCCAGGGGAATCGCCAGACGTTCCCCAGGCCGACGGCGCTTCCGACGGCGGCGAGGATAAATCCCGTCCGCGTCGTCCAGGATTCGCGTGTCACTGGTGGTCGATCGACCGGGGGCGTAGAAGAGGGTTCCGAACCGAGATCTATAACGAACGTCACAGTGTCGTTCGTGTTTCGGAACGTACGTTCGGTTCGACGCGGTCGAGGGGATCGACACGGATCAAAGATCGTTCCGTCAGACCGGCGGCAGGAGGCCCGGGTCCTCGGCGAGACCCTGTACGCCGAGCACGAGCGTCCCCAGTACGGCGACGAGCACGACGACCCGTACCGTCCAGAGCCAGACGGAACCGAGCGTCGGGATGCCGTTCGTCCCCTTCCGGAGTTCGTCGAGCGCCTCGTCGGCGAGCACCCAGCCGACGAACACGAGTACCAACAGGACGGACAGCGGTAGGAGCGCGCCGTACGCCACCGCGTCGAACCAGGTGAACACCGCGATGTCCAGCGCCGAGGGGACGCCGAGGAGGAACAACACGAGTCCGAGGCCGCTCGCCGTCACCGGTCGCGAGACGTCGTAGTTGTCGACGACGTACGAGGTCACGACTTCGAGCAGGCTGATGGCCGAGGACAGCGCCGCGATGAGGACGACGCCGAAGAAGACGACGCCGAGCAGTCGGCCGGCCGGCAGTTCGGAGAACGCCTGCGCGAGGCTGATGAACACCGCGCCCGCGCCGCCCTCGCCCGGTTCGACGCCCTGCGCGAACAGGAGGGGGAAGACGACGAGCCCGGCGAGAACGCCGACGAACGTGTTGAACGCGACGATCGAGAGGCTGTCCTGTCCGAGGTTGTCGTCGGCCCCGAGATACGACGAGTAGGTGATCATCGCGCCCATCCCGAGCGACAGCGAGAAGAACGCCTGACTCACCGCGAACGGAACGATATCGCGCCAGTTCTCGGTGATGTCGCTCAGGTCGGGCGAGAGGAAGAACCGGTAGCCCTCGCCGCCGCCGGGGAGCGTCGCGGCCCAGACGGCCAGACCGGCGAGCAGGACGACGATGCTCGGCACCATCACCTTCGTCGCCTTCTCGATGCCGTCTTCGATCCCGAACGCGACGATACCGACGGTGATCGCCATGAAGAGCGCCTGGAACACGACCGTTATCGTGCCGGAACTGATCGTCCCGAAGTACCCCGCCGGGTCACCGAAGTACGCGCCGGTCAGGCTTCCGAACAGGTAGCGGATCACCCAACCGCCGACGACCGAGTAGTACGAGAGGATCCAGAAGCCCGTTACCAGACCGACGATACCCACGAAGCGCCACTTGCGGTAGCCCAGTCCGCGGAACGCGCTCACGACGTTCAGGTTCGAGCGCCGCCCGATGACGAACTCCGCGAGCATCGCCGGGAGCCCGATGGCGACCGCCGCGAGCAGGTACACGACGAGGAACGCCGCCCCGCCGAACGTTGCCGTCTTGAATGGGAACTGCCAGATGTTGCCCAACCCGACGGCGCTGCCGACCGCCGCCAGAATGAACCCGATCCGGGTGCCCCATACTTCCCGTTCTGCCATAGCTATACGAGAGAACCACGGTTATGGCTCAAGTATCTGGCCTTCTCCAGGTTATTTGGTACTCGATCACGAATCACTACTGAACGAGTGCTCCGGCGCGCCGGTGATCCGGCGGTAGAACGGCTAATCGGTGATCCGTCGCACGCCACCGAATTATTGAATTGCAGGCGCTAAAACCCCGCCGTTTACGGCGGGGATACAGCGTCCCCAGAAATCAGAGATTTCTGGTGTGCGAACGAATCG
>PXSA01000032.1:0-64373 GCA_003023565.1 Halobacteriales archaeon QS_9_68_17 | reverse complement strand
GGCTTCGTGGCAGAGCCAGCGCCGTCGGTCGCAAACCGTAGATTCCCAACCTTCCGAATCGACGGGAACCGCCACTTGTGCGGTTCGGGAAGCCCCGCCCTTTAGGCCGGGGAGGATGTCACTTTTACCCCGAAACCGAGGTTGTATCAGGAGTGGGAATCGAACTGCTCGACGTCGATATCGGCTCGGAGACGTACGAAGGTCGACGTTCCCGTCAGGATACTGGTCGGCGACGAGGACCGCGGCGTCTCGGTCGAGGACTGCCGGCGGATCGCCGGCGCGGTCGACGACGGCGACGTGACGGTGATCCCCGGCGAGAACCACTCGTTCAACGAGAACCGCACGGCAGTCGTCGAGCAGACGCTTCGCTACCTGTCGACGGAGTCATAGCGGCGAGACGGATCGCGCGCGGTCGACCGTGGACGGTTGACTGGTCGACCTATTCGGTCAGCGGAAAGAAGATGCCGAACACGAACGGGACGAGGAGGACCCCGAGGACCCCGAGGGGTTCCATGCCCGTGAGCAGCGTGTGCTCCCATGCTGGCAGCGACCAGTGCAGACCGCTGGCGAGGAGTTCGCCCCCCGCGCCGACCGCGAACATCGCTACACTCAGCGCGAACCCGACCTTCGTCGCCCGCTCGTACTCCGGATCGCCGTACCGTCTCACGGTTCGGCATCGTCGCGAGCGAGACGAAAGCGTCACCGGTCGGAGAACGGGCGTCGTACCCCTCGGTGCTCGGCCGGGGAACGACCAGGCCTCTACGAAGCATAGCTCTCTCGGCCTTACCGCTGCTCGGCCGTGCGAGTAGCTACGCTTCGCCGTACACCGGCACTGCGGCCCCGCTCGTCACGCTCGCGCCGTCGCTACAGAGGAACGCGACGACGGTCGCGATGTCCGCGGGGTCGACCCACTCGTCGTGGTCGGCGTCGGGCATCATCTCGCGGTTCATCGGCGTGTCGATAACGCTCGGCATGATGGCGTTGGCGCGGAGGTCCCCCTCGTTCTCCTCGGCAACGGTCTCGGTGAGCAGGCGGATGCCCGCCTTCGAGATGCGGTAGGGTCCGTCGCCCTCGCCGCCTTCGAGCGAGGACCGGGCGCTGACGCTGACGATCGCACCCCCGGACTCGCGGAGGTGCGGGATGAGATGCTTCGACGCGAAGAACGCGGACTTCAGGTTCACGTCCAGCAGGAAGTCGAACTCGTCTGCGTCGGTCTCCTCGATGGGCGTGCCGCCGCGCCACGTCCCGGCGATGTTGGCCAGCGCGTCGACCCGGCCGTGGTCGTCGAGGACGGACGCGACGACCGATTCGACGGCGTCCTCGTCGGTCAGGTCGGCCTCGTAGAAGCGGGTGTCGCCGTCGGGGTCCAACATCGCGTCGTCGTCGTCGGGCGCGACCACGTCAAGCGCGCAGACGGTCGCGCCGGCGTCGCGAAAGCGGTCGACGACCGCGCTGCCCAGCGCGCCGCTCGCGCCGGTGACGACGGCGACGCGCCCGTCGAAGTCGAAGCTCACGGACATGCCCGTTACGACGGCGGCGACCGGAATAAAACGAGGGGCTCAGGGCTCGACGACGAGTTTGCCGCACACGCTGTCCTCGACCGCGACGCGGTGGGCCTCACCGACCTCCGCCAGATCGTACGACCTGGCGGCCTCGGCGGCGAGGTCGCCCTCGGACATGAGCGCCGCGGGTCGGTCCAGCACGGCGCGGAAGTCCGGCGTGTTGAACATGCTCAGCAGGTGGACCCGCGGCTCCTTCGAGCGCGCGGCGGGCGTGTTCGAGAAACCGCTCTCGGGGCTGTTGCCGCCGATGCCGACGACACGGGCGTTCTTCGCCGCGATGTCCGCGTCGAACTGGAGGTAGTCGTCGAGGCGATGGTCGAGGACCACGTCCGGCGCGCCGACCGCCGTGACGGCCTCGGCGAGGTCGTCGCGGTCGTAGTCGAGGACGGCGTCGGCTCCCAGCGACCGGAGCCGGTCGTGGTACGCCGGCGCGGCGGTCGTGGTGACCTGCGCGCCCGCGGCGGCGGCGATCCGAACGGCGACGTGGCCGACGCCGCCGCTGCCGCCGTGGACCAGCCGCCGGCTCCAGTTCCGCATGGTCGACCAGGGCGCGCCAGGCGGTCACGCCGGCGACCCCGACGCCGGCGGTCTCGCGGGCGCTCGCGTCCGGCGGCAGGCGTGCGACGCGGTCCGTCGGCGCGGCGGCGTACTCGGCACACGTCCCCTGTCTGTCGTTGCCGAGGCCGGTACCGAAAACGCGGTCCCCGGGCGCGAACTCGTCGACGCCGTCGCCGGCCGCGGCCACCTCGCCGGCGAAGTCCGTCCCGGGGATCATCGGTAGTTCGGCCGGTTCGTACGACCCCTCGCGGAAGTACGTGTCCACGGGGTTGATCGCGGCGGCCTCGACCGCGACGAGTATCTCCCCGCGCCCCGGGTCGGGCCGCGACACGTCCTCGACCCGTAGCACGTCGCGCCCGCCGTGTTCGTGATAGCGAACTGCTCGCATGCGTCCGACCACAGGGAGTGTGAACAAAAGGGTACCGCGCCGGTCCGCGTGACAGGTTAGCAACGCCAGCGCGTCGCAGGGAGAGGTTTAATATCAGCGCGGAGAACGATCGACCATGCAGGTCAGCAAGCGAACGTTCGCCGGCCTCGCGCTGGTCGCGGCGATGGTCGCGGCGAGCGTCCTCCTCCACGACCGCTTGCCGGAACAGATGGCGACCCACTGGAACGCAAACGACGCCGTGGACGACACGCTCCCGCGGGCGGTGGCGCTCGCCCTGTTCCCGGCGCTGGGGCTCCTGCTGACCGGGCTGTTCGCGCTGGTCCCGCGGATCGACCCGCTCGGGGGGAACATCGCCGAGTTCCGGAGCGCCTACGACCTCATGGCGGTCACGGGCGTCGCGCTGCTGGCGTACGTACAGGCGCTGGTGCTCTGGTGGAACCTCGGCAACGAGTTTCCCGTCACCGCGGCGGTCGCCCCGGCGGTGGCGGCGGTGTACGTCGTGACCGGCCACGTCGTCGAGCGCGCCGAGCGGAACCGGTTCGTCGGCTTCCGCACGCCGTGGACGCTCTCTGACGAGCGCGTCTGGGAGCGAACCCACAGCCGCGGTGGGCGACTGCTGAAGGTCGTCGGCGGCATCGCGGCCGCCGGCGTCGCCTTCCCGGAGCACGCCATCGCGCTGCTCGTCGTGCCGGCCCTGCTGGTCGCCGTCTACACGACCGTCTACTCGTACCGCGAGTACCGCCGCCTCAACCGTTCGAACGCCGGGTGAGCGGGCGGTCGCCTCTATCGAGCGAACGCTTTTGCCGGCGGGCTTCGTGGCACCCCCGTGGACCTCATCGCGCACCGGGGCTTCGCCGCGGAGGCAGCCGAGAACACGGTCGGGGCCGTCCGACGAGCGGGCGAACTCGCTGACGCCGTCGAGGTCGACGTGCGCCGCTGCGCGTCCGGCGAACTCGTCGTCGTCCACGACCCGACCGTCGACCGCGTGACCGACGCGACCGGGCAGGTGAGCGATCTCTCCCTCGCCGAACTGCGGGCGCTCGACGTGCTCGGATCCGGCGAAGGCGTCCCCTCGCTCGCGGCCGTGCTGGAGGCGGTGCCCGACGGGACCCGTGCGAACATCGAACTGAAGGAACGTGGACTCGCGGCGGACGCGCTCGCCGCGGCCGAGGCGGCCGGGACGGACCTGCTCGTGTCGGCGTTCGATCCCGCCGTGTTGCGGGAGGTCGCGGCGGTCGGTCCCGACGTGCCGACGGCGTACCTGTGTACTCACCGCGACGACGCGCCGGCGGCGACAGCCGACCGCCTCGGCTGCGACGCCCTCCACCCGTCGTTTCCGCTCTGTGTCGTCACCCGGATCGTCGCCCGAGCGCACGACGTCGGCCTCGACGTGAACGCCTGGACCGTCGCGCGCCGCGCCGTCGCGCGACTGCTCGACGCCTGCGACGTCGACGGCGTCATCGCCGACAGGGCCGTCGTTTAGCGCCCGCCGCTCGCGGTCGGGTCGAGCACCGGTTCCGGGTAGTCCACGCCGAGTTCGACGCCGTACTCCCGCTGCTCGGCCTCGCTCATCGTCCAGGGCTCGTGGGCGTACTGCGGGGGGAGCGGGTCGAGTTCGGGGCACCAGCGCTTCGCGTACGCCGCGTCGCCGTCGTAGCGCCGGGCCTGTCCGACCACGTCGAACGACCGGTCCCGCGAGTCGTTGCCGACGCCGGCGATGTACGCCCAGTTGCCGTAGTTCGAACACGGGTCGTAGTCGACCAGTTGCGTCTCGAAGTACGCCGCACCCAGCCGCCAGTCGACGCGCAGGTCGTTGGCGAGGTAGGACGCGGCGTTCTGGCGGCCGCGGTTGCTCACGTACCCCGTCGCGTTCAGTTCACGCATGTTCGCGTCAATGAACGGGACGCCCGTCTCGCCCGCCTTCCAGCGGTCGAACGCCGCCCCGCCGTCGCGCCAGTCGACGTCGTCGCGCTCCCGGATACCGCCCGGAGCGAAGAACGCCGCGCCGTGTTTCCGGAACTGGAACTGGAAGAAGTCCCGCCAGCGCAGTTCGAACAGGAGCCAGTAGGTCGAGTCGTTGGCGACGCGCTCGGTCTCGTACCGCTGGACCGCCTCGTACACCCGCCGCGGGGAGAGACAGCCGCGGTTCAGCCACGGCGACAGCTTCGAGGAGTAGTCGGCCCCGACCAGCCCGTTGCGGGTCTCCTTGTACTCGCGCAGGCGGTCGCGTTCCCAGACGTACGCCTCCAGGCGCTCCAGCGCCCGCGTCTCGCCACCCTCGAACGGGAGGACGCCGCGGTCGTCGGTCGGGACCGGGTCGACGCCAAGCGCCTGGACGGGCGGTAGCTCGTCGGGACCGCCGTCGACCGCGGGCCGGGCCGGGAGCGCCGGCACGCCGAACGGCTCCCGGACGGGCGAGTCGGCCTCGACCGCCCGCTTGAACGGCGTGAACGTGTCGTCGATCCCGCTCACCGGCGTCGGCAGGTCGTCGATGTGGTGGAGCGTGTGGGTCCAGTGGCGGCGGGGTTCGACGCCGTCGGCGGTCAGCCGGTCGGTCACGCCCGCGGCGACCGCGCGCTCCTCGGGTGTCGGGAGCGTCTGGAAGTGGACCGCGTCCGCGTCCACGGCGTCGACGAGCGCCGGACGCGGTGCGGACCGGTCTTCTCGTATCTGAACGACGCGGTGCCGCCGTACGGGCGCTCGCCGAACTCGCGGGGGTCGACGACGTACACCGGGAGTAGTTCGTCCGCGGCTGCCGCGCGGACGAGCGCCTCGTTGTCATGGAGTCGAAGGTCCTCACGGAACCAGACGACGGCGGTGGTAGATGCCACGGCTACGGCCCCTATGGACCGAGCGGTCAACAAACTGTGGCCGCGAACCGGCGGCTCCCGGACCCGACGACTGCCATCAAAAAAAGCGTCCGCGCGGTCGACGCCGTCGTCCCGCACCTCGCGCTGTCGGCCCCGAGCGAGACGGACCGGCGTGAGCGAGGACGAGTTTCGGTCCCGCCTTCGGGCGTCCCCCCTGGGCATGGAGTCCGAGGGGTACGACGTGGCCGGCGTGTGGCATCCGGTCGACACCGACCCGGTCACTCCGAGCTTCCGGGTCGGGATCGAACCGCTCGGCGACGCGTCCGGATACGACGACGAGGACGGGTCGTTCGCCGTGGAGCTGAGGACCCCCTCCCGCGAGAGCACGCCGAGGGGACCCGAGTGGTCGGCACCCGGGAGGTGGTGACGCGGCCGTCGGACGGCCACGGCTGGCGGGTGACGATACCGCGCGACGCCGCGGACGCGCCCGACACCGACGCCCCCTGGCACGGTGCGGACGAGTGACTACAGCGGTTCGTCGCCCTCGATGACCCGCATGGCGCGCTCGCCGAGCGCGGGCACCGCTTCCTCCATCTTCGGGTACAGCGGGTCGTCGCCGTCGCCCTGGAGGTACCGGGCGAAGAACATCTCGCCGAGCGCGGCGAGTTTGTACACCGCGAGCGCCCGGTAGAACCGGTCGTTCTCGTACTCGATGCCCGTCCGCTCCTCGTAGCGGTTCACGAGTTCACGCCGCGTCGGATACCCCTCGCGCTCCGTTATCCGCGTGCCCATCCCGGGGGCGGCCGGTGCCGGGTCCTTCGGGTCGCGCCAGAACGAGAGCAGCCCCCCGAGGTCGGTCAGCGGGTCGCCGAGCGTGCTCATCTCCCAGTCGAAGACGCCGACGAGTTCCGGGTCGTCGCCCGGGCCGTACATCACGTTGTCGAGTTTGTAGTCGCCGTGGACGAGCGTGTGAGGGTGGTCCTCGGGTGCGTTCCCGGTCAGCCACTCTATCACGTCGTAGATGACGGGCACCTCGCGCTCGTCCGCCGTCTTCGAGAACGCCCACGTGAACTGCTCCGACCAGCGTTTCACCTGTCGCTCGGTGAACCCTTCGGGGTGGCCGAACCCCTCCAGTCCGACCGCCTCGTGGTCGACCCGGTGGACCGCCGCGAGGCCGTCGACGAGCTCCTCGCCGACGCGGCGGCGCTTGTCGGGAGTCGCGAAACGGTCGGGTTCCTCGTCGCGGACGACGTCCCCGTCCAGTCGTTCCATCACGTAGAAGTCGCTCCCGATAACGCCGT
The DNA here is from genome assembly GCA_003023565.1 of Halobacteriales archaeon QS_9_68_17. Classification (GTDB taxonomy): domain Archaea; phylum Halobacteriota; class Halobacteria; order Halobacteriales; family Natronoarchaeaceae; genus Halostella. Next base: position 57,754 of record PXSA01000032.1, on the reverse strand, counting down.
GGTCGTCACAGGCGAGCACCGTCTTCGGGAGGGGGACGGGGCCGTCCCGTAGCGCGTCGACGACGCGGTACTCTCGGAGCACGTCGTGGGCCTTGTCCGCCGTCTCGCCCGGCGGCGGCCGCCGGACGGCGAAGTCCCGGCCGGCCCACTGGACGAACAGCGTCTCGTTGGAGTGTCCCTCCCGGTGGCGCTCCACCTCGAACTCTTCCGTCGGGCCGAGTTGCGACTCCAGATACGCCCGGAGCGCGTCCTCGTCGACGAGGCGCTCGTAGTAGTCGTCGGTCATACCACCTCGGTACGGGATCGTCCTGAATAAACTTCCGGGGCGATTATCGTTTCACCCGTCCGTCCGACTTTATGTGAGTTGACTGTGTACCGAACTCTGCGAACAATGCGCACGAAAGAAGCGGAGGGATCGGCGTGACGGTAGAGCAGTTCCACATCGACGGCGACACGGCTATCGTGACGGGCGCGTCGAGTGGGATCGGGAAAGTGACCGCGGAGCGGTTCGCGGACGACGGCGTCGATGTCGTGGTCTGCTCGCGGGAGATCGACAACGTCGAACCGGTCGCGGAGGGGATCGAGGAGAGCGGTCGACCGGCCGAGGCGCTGCCGGTGGAGTGCGACGTGACCGACCGCGACGCCGTCGAGGCGCTCGTCGAGGCGACCGTCGAGGAGTTCGGCGGCCTCGACGTGCTGGTGAACAACGCCGGCGCGTCGTTCATGGCGAACTTCGACGACGTCTCGCCGAACGGCTGGGAGACCATCGTCGACATCAACCTCACGGGCACCTACCACTGCACGCACGCCGCGGCGGAACACCTGCAAGACGGCGGCGGCACCGTGGTCAACCTCGCCAGCGTGGCCGGCGAGAAGGGCGCGCCGTACATGAGCCACTACGCCGCTGCGAAGGCCGGCGTGGTCAACCTCACGAAAACGCTCTCCCACGAGTGGGCGGACGAGGGCGTCCGGGTCAACTGCATCTCGCCGGGGTTCGTCGCGACGCCCGGCGTCGAGAGCCAGATGGGCGTCTCCGCCGACGGGATCGACCGCGACGAGGTGGAGCGCCGCATCGGGATGTCCGAGGAGATCGCCGACGTCGCGCAGTTCCTCGCCAGTCCCGCGTCGTCGTACGTCGTCGGCCAGACCATCACGCCCGCGGGCGTCCCCGACATTATGGAGAACCCCGATGTCTGACGGGGGTGGACGATGACCGACAGGACCGTCCACCTGCCGGTGGCCGCCCAGCCGAGCGTCGAGACGCTGGTCGACCTCTCGCGACGGGCCGAGGCGCTCGGCTACGAGCGCGCGTGGCTTCCCGAGACGTGGGGCCGCGACGGCGTCGCCACCCTGACGAGCATCGCCCACGGCACGGAGGAGATCGGCATCGGGCCGAGCATCCTCAACGTCTACTCCCGCTCCCCGGCGCTCATGGGCCAGACCGCCGCGACGTTACAGGAGGTCTCCGACGGCCGCCTCCGCATGGGTATCGGCCCGAGCGGCCCGGCGGTCATCGAGGGCTGGCACGGCGTCGACTTCGACCGACCCCTCCGGCGCACTCGGGAGTACGTCGACATCCTGCGGACGGTGCTCGCCGGCGAGGAACTGGACTACAGCGGCGACGTCTTCAACCTCGCCGGGTTCCGTCTGCGCTCCGAACCGCCGGAGCCGTCGCCGCCGGTCGACGTGGCGGCGATGGGGCCGAAAGCCGTGGAACTCTCGGGCCGCTTCGCCGACGGCTGGCACGCGACCGTGTTCACGCCGGACGGGATGCGGGACCGCCTCGATGACCTCCACCGCGGGGCCGACCTCGGCGACCGCGACCCGGACGACGTACGCGTGACGCTGTCGCTGACCTGCTGTGCGCTCGCGGACGGCGAGCGCGCCCGCGAGCTCGGCGCGCAGCACTCGTCGTTCTACATCGGCGGTATGGGAACGTACTACCGCGACTCGCTGGCCCGTCAGGGACGCGAGGAGGTCGCCCACGAGGTCGCGTCCGCGTGGGCGAGCGGCGACCGCGAGCGGGCGAACGAACTCGTCGACGAGGAACTGCTCGATGACCTCGCGGCGGTCGGCACGCCCGAGGAGGCGCGGGAACGCTTCCGGAAGTTCGCCGACATCGACGGCGTCGACGCTATCGCCGTCGGGTTCCCGCGGGGCGCGAGCGTCGACGAGACCCGCGAGACGCTCGAAGCGCTCGCTCCCTGAAGAAATTACCGCGGTCGTCGCCGACCGCCAGCTTACAGGTCTCGCTTCAGTCGGACTTCGTCGTCCGTCACCGCGTCGATGTTCGCCTCCTGAAGCGGGTACGTGTCTTCGTCCATGTCCCCCCAGCCGAGTTTGGACTTGACCTTGTCCGTGAGTCCCGGATCGGGGTCGATGTGGGCGGTACCGCCGCTTACCTCCTTGACCAGTCCCACCTGCTCGCCGTCGGCGTTGACTACGCTTTTCCCCTCGTCGTCACCGGTAATGTTCGTTCGCATCACGGTCGTAACCGCAACGGGCGAGGGTATAAGCGACCAGAATCGTTTCGTTCATTCACCGTCGAAACGTCTCGTTTCCGTCCGCCGGCTGGTATCCCCGTCAACGCACCCGCTCGTAGCGTCGGATTACCGCCCGTTAGCGGCTGTCGACGCCGTACTGAGGACGTGCCCGCGGCGCAAAACGTATCGAAATACGATCACGTTCGACGGAAAGCAAGGGTTATCAACCTCCGGGCGTACTCGCTGGTAGCGAATGGCCGCCCCGACTGATGACCCCCGCGTCAACGACGACTACGTCCGAACCCTCCCCGGCGGCGACGGCGGCGCTGTCACCCTCGTCGGCGTCGTCCACGACCACCCTGCAAGCGTCCACCGCGTCCGGTCGCTCGTCGAGACGATAGCCCCCGACACCGTCGCGCTCGAACTCTCGCCCGTCGCGCTCCCGCTGTTCGAAGCGTACGCCGACGACGAGGCGTCGCCCCCGGCGCTCGGCGGCGAGATGAGCGCGGCGATGCGGGCCGCCGACTGCGAGGTGGTCGGGATCGACGCGCCGAACGCCGCCTTCCTCCGCCGCCTGCTCGCCCGGATCCGCGAGGAGCGACCGGAGCGAGACACCGTCGCTCGCGTTCTGCGCGGCGTCGCCGGCGTCACGAGGCACGCGCTGGCGTGCCGACTCGGCGCGAGCGTCGCCCGCTGGACTGGCCGAACGGTCGAACTCGACCGCCCGGTCGACCACGAATGCACTCCGCAGGACCCACCGTCCGCGCAGGCCGCTGATGAGCGAAAGCAGGCGAGTCAGAGCCTCTCGCTCCTGCGTGCGTTCGAGACGCCGGAACCGGTACATCTCCGCGACGCCACCCGTGAGGAGTGTATGGCCGCCCGCTTGCGGGAGCTGAGCGCCCGTGGAAACGTCGTCGCGGTGGTCGGGATCGACCATCTCGACGGCGTGAGCGACGAATTCACCGCCTGAAGAAACGCCACAGGAGTTCCCGCCGGTTTACGTGCTTTTTTCCGCGAGTCCGTCGTATCCAACGTTTATGAAGGCCATCGAAGTACGGGCGTTCGGCACGAGCGACGAACTGGAGGTCGTCGAACGAGAGACCCCCGAACCCGGCGAGGACCAGGTCCGTATCGAAGTAGAGGCCGCGGGCATCAACTTCGCGGACATCATGCAGCGCCGCGGCCACTACGAGGGTGGCCCCGAACCGACCTACGTCCCCGGGATGGAGGCCGCGGGGACGATAGACGCCGTCGGCGAGGGCGTCGACCTGGACGAGGGCGACCGCGTCATTGCGATGACCGACGGCGGCGCGTACACCGAGTACGCCATCGCCGACCCGCAGTCGCTGTTCCCGATCCCCGACGGGATGTCGTTCGAGGAGGCCGCCGGCTTCCCGGTCCAGTTCCTCACCGCGCACGGCTGTCTGTTCGAGTGGGGCGGTCTGGAGGAAGACGAGCGAGTGCTCATCCACGCCGCGGCGGGCGGCGTCGGCACCGCGGCCGTCCAACTCGCCTCCCGCGCTGGTGCCGAGGTGTTCGGCACCGCGAGCACCGAGGAGAAACTCGACCTCGCGGAGCGACTCGGCTGCGACCACCCCATCCAGTACACCGAGGAGGACTTCGTCGACCGGGTCGAGGAGACCACGGACGACGAGGGGGTCGACCTCGTGCTCGACGGCGTCGGCGGCGAGACGTTCTCGGACAGCCTCGACGCGGTCCCGCAGTTCGGCCGGGTCGTCGCCTACGGCGCGGCGAGCGGCCGCCCCGGCGAGGTCGACACCGCGACGCTTTTGTTCGGCAACAAGTCGGTCATCGGCTACCACCTCGGCCGCGCGATGGTCGAGGACCCCAACCGCGTGCTCAAGGCCGTGCCGGACCTCCAGGAGGGCCTGCAAGCCGGCGAACTCGGAGTGGTCGTCGGCGAGGAGTTCGCGCTGGCGGACGCGGCGGAGGCCCACCAGTTCATCGAGGACCGCGGTTCGACCGGGAAGGTCGTCCTGAAGCCCTGAGCGGCGGGGCCGACGGCACGCGTTCCACGACGAGCCCTTTTGCCTGAACCGCCGGACAGCACCGCGCTCGGCACGCGGTCGGCACGCGCTCGCCGGCGAGCCATCAGGGAACCGGTTCGATGTCGTCCCGCCGGCCGTCGAGCACCGCGAAGCGCTCGCCGCGGCGCGTCTCTAGCCAGTACAGGAGCCGCTCCGCCCAGTCGAGTTTCTTCGCTTTCATCGGGTCGACGGCGTCGTCGTCGAAGTCCCACCCCGGGAAGCGGAGGTCGGCGGCACCTAGATGGTCCGCGAGGAAGGCACCGCGGTCGCCGTCGGTGAACCCGCCGAAGTTCCGGACGGGACCCGTCGGCGCGGCCTGCGTCGTCGGGAGCAGGGAGTCGGCGTCGAACTCGGGCACCGCCGACCGGACCGCGGGGACGTTGTCGCCGTGGGCGTGGACGGCGACCGGGACGCCGCGCTCGGAGAGGGAGACGGCGGTCTCGACGTTCTTGTCGAGGTCCGTCGCCATCAGGTCGACGGCGACGCCGCGGTCCGCGAGGACGTCGGCGGCGGTGGAGGCGGCGACGACGATGTCGGCGTCGCGCGCTGTGTCCGCTTCGTCGGGGAGCGACGGTCCCGCCCCGGCGACGGCGACCGTCGCGCCGTCGAACGCCGCGAGACGGTCGGGGTCGAACGGGGACGCGAGGTCCGCGAGCAGGTCGCGCGCGCGCTCGTCCGCCGCGCGGTCGAAGCCGAAGTCCGTCAGGACGGTCTCGTACGCGGGAGCCCACTCGTCGAAGTTCATAGCGGCCGCTGAGGAGTTCGCGTCGGTAGAACGCCGATGTTTCGTGAGCCGGAGTGGCTCCTCCAAGTACCCCTACCCGAGGGGCCCTTCCGGCTACCAAGCGTGCTTTGAAACCCATCCGGCATAAGTTTTCTCTTAATTCGGAGGGTTTCTGATCCGTTCTTCGACCGATCGGAACTCCGGTGCAACCTCGGCGACGGCCGCGGCGACGGCCCCGACCTGCTCGGGCGACCCGGCGAGGATCGCCGCGTCGTTCACCGGCACGAACGACGCGCCGCGCTCGTCGGCCGCGGCGGCGAGTTCGCGCCGAACGTCGGCGGTCAGGTCGCCGAGCTCGAAGACGCGCGTCGCACAGTCCGCGGCGGCGTCGGGGTCGCCGCCGATGCGCTCGACGTGGCGTCTCGCCTCCGTAGTGTCCGTCACGTCGAGTTCCTCGACGGTGATGCCGTCGCCGCCGCGGGCGCGCTCCCGCGCGAAGGCGTCGCCGATCAGCGCGGCGTCCCGCGTCTCCGCCACGTCGTGCGTCCGGACGACGTGCGCGCCGCGCTCGACGGCCATCGACGTGGCCGCCAGACTGACCGGCAGGGCCTCCTCCGTCGGTCGGCCGGCGATCTCGCGGAGGAAGTTCTTCCGGTCGATCGAGACGAGGATCGGACGGTTCAGGCCGCGGAACTCCCGCAGGCGGTGGAGCGTCTCGCGGTCGTCTTCGAGGGTCTTCTCCTCGCTCCACCCACCGAAGGCGGGGTCGACGATCGTTTTGTCGGTGAGTCCGTTGCGTTTCAGGGCCTCGTAGATGTCGTCGACTCGCTCGACGGCCCCCGGCCGCTCCAGGTCGGGCGGACTCGCCATCTTCGCGACGGCGGCGTCGTAGTCCTCGCAGACGTCGGGCATCGCCGGGTCGGCGAAGCCGCAGATGTCGTTGACCATGTCGAAGCCTCGGGAGAGCGCCTCGTCTGCCACCTCGGCGTAGCGCGTCTCGATAGAGAAGACCGCGTCGCCGCTCACGCTCTCTATCGTCTCGACGGCGGTGTCGAGTCGCTCCAGTTCCGCCTCGGCCGACAGCACCTCGAAGCGCTTGTTCGCCGACTCCAGGCCGACGTCGACGATGTCCGCGCCCTCGCCGACCAGTTCCTCGTCGACGTACGCCGCCGCCTCGCCGGGGTCGTCGTAGACGCTCGGGTCGTACGGCGACTCCCGACTGACGTTCAACACGCCCATTATCCGTGGCGGGTAGTCGTCGCCGATCCCGAGGCCCGCGGCCGCAACGTTTCGCATGGCTGTACCGCAGGACTACGGCACCAAAAGGAGTGCGCTCCCGGCGTCGTTGCTCAGTCCGCTCCCTTCGCTGTATCGTCCCCGTCGTCGGTCACGTACGCGCTCGTGTACTGACCGATGAGGGCGACGCCGAGAACGAGGAAGAACAACGCTCCCCACGGTCCGAACTCCGTCGGCCACTTCGCCATGAGATCCTTGATACCGAACGACAGTCCCGCGGTCGCGAGCGAGAGGACCCCGACGAACAGGACCTGCTCTTTCGATGTGCCGACCATAACAGTACCGAGTAGTCGTCGGTTGATATTAATTATTCACCCTCAAAACGTTGGTAACCCGAATGTTACCGACGTTACTTCTGCCGAGGAGAACGGGATCCGCCGCTTTCGGCCGCGCCGCGAAGGGACGCCAGGCGTTTCAATCGCTTTTTACACTCTCGGCGGCAAGTTCCGCGCATGGCAAAGGTCAGTATCGGCCTCCGCGGGTGGCGGTTCGAGGAGTCCGAGGTGTTCACCGAGGACGGGGACTGGCGGCCGTTCGAGGGGATGCCCGACGAGACGAGTGAGCGCCTCGTCCGACTGCGGACGCTCGTGAGCAAGCCCTGTGACTGCTGTTTCCTCGTCTACGGCGAGGAAGAGACGGAGCGCTGTCGCGAGTCGGCCATCGTCTACGGCGAGCCCTACTCGGAGGTCGTCCTCTGCGAGGAACACGAGGCCGACTTCCTCTACTGGTTCCGCGAGGCGGGCGGCGACGCCTACGTCGGCGAGGACGAACTGCAAGACGAGTTCCACGAGTGGTTCGCCGCCGGCGAGCGCGCGCCCGACGGGTACGGCGGCGTCGAGCACGTCGACACCGACCCCGAGACGCTCCCCGAACCCCCGAACCCCAACGAGGGCGACGAGGACCGCTATCGCGTCGACCTCCGCGAGGCGATGGACCCCGCGGGCGACGACGACGAGGGACTGGACGAGGAGGACCTCGCGGACCTCGACCTCTCGGCCGACTACCCGTCGTCATGAGCGTGCCGACGGTCGTCGTCGTCGAACCGCAGACGCCCGGCAACGTCGGCACCATCGCCCGGGCGATGAAGAACTTCGGCTTCTCGGACCTGAAACTCGTCGACCCCCCGGAACTCGACCGCGACGGCGAGGCGTACGGCTTCGCCGGGCAGGCCCGCGGGGACGTCCTGCCGGACGCGGACGAGGTCGCCTTCGACGAGGTGGTCGAGAACTACCACACCGTCGGGATGACCGCCATCACGAACGAGGACTGCCGCAAGCACACCCGGTTCCCGTTCGTCACCCCCGACGAGATGGCCGACGAACTCGCGACGGTCGAGACCGACACGGCGGTCCTGTTCGGCCGCGAGGACAACGGTCTCGCCAACGACGAACTCGAACGCGTCGACCAGATCGGCGCGATCCCCGCGAGCGCCGACTACTCGTCGCTCAACCTCGGGCAGGCGGCGACGGTGACGCTGTACGAACTGCGTGGTCTGACGCTCGACGAGACGCAACTGCCCGACCGCGAGCGCGAGCGGGCCGCCCAACCGGCGATCGAGCGCCTACACGACGAGTTCTCGAGCTTCCTCGCTGCCGTCGGGCACCCGGAGGAGAAACGCGGCAAGACCGAGCGGATGCTCCGCCGGTTCGTCGGGCGCGCCCACCCTACCGAGCGCGAGGCGTCGCGGGTGACCGGCCTGTTCAGGAAAGCGGCCGCGAGACTGAACGACCGCGGAGACGACGACGGCGGAAGAGGGTCACCGTAACGAAGTCCGCGTCCGAGACCGCGGTAACTACGCCCGCTTCCGGATCTCCTCGCGGAGGACCTCGCTGACGAGGTCGCCGTCGGCCTTGCCCCGCAGCGCGCCCATCGCCTCGCCCATCAGGCCGGAGAACGCGCCCATCCCCTCCTGCTCGACCTGTGCCTCGTTGCGGTCGACCACCTCGGCGACGGCATCGCGGACCTCGCTCTCGTCGACGCCGCCGAGGTCCTCCGCCTCGACGGCCGCCGCCGCCGTGAGGTCGGGGTTCTCGGCGAGCGCGGTGAGGAGGTCCTCCATCCCCTCGTTGGGGACCTCGCCCCCGTCCACGAGGCCCACCGCGTCGCGGAGGTGCGTCTCGGTCAGGTTCTCGACGGACACGTCGTCGCGCCGGAGCGCGGTGAGCGTCGACTCCAGCGTCCCCGCGGCGAGCGTCGCGTCGACGCCGTCGGACGAGTCCGACGAGCCACCGCTCGCTTCACTCGCGGAACCGCCCTCCGCCACGAGTTCCTCGAACAGCGGCATCCGGCGGCCGTAGGCGACCTGCTCGGCGAGGCCGGCGTCGAGGCCGTGCTCGTCCTGATAACGGTCGACCTTCTCCGTGAGGAGTTCGGGCATCTCCACCTCGCTCACGTCGGGTTCGACCGGCGGCACGTCCGTCTCGGGGTACATCCGCGCCGCGCCGGGGAGCGGGCGGAGGTACGCCGACGTGCCGTCCTCGTTCGCGCCGCGGGTCTCCTCCGGGACGTCCTCGATGGCCACCTCGGCGCGCTCGGCGGCCGCCTCGATCGCCGCGGCCGCGGTCCCCTCGTCGTCGGCGACGATGGCGACCGCGTCCTCCGAGCCCGCTCCGACCGCCTCGCGCAGCGCGTCGACTTCGCCCTCGGTGACGCCGTAGGCCGGCAGTTCGTCGGTGTGGAAGATGCCCCCCACGCCGTGGCGCTTGGCGTGGTCCGACAGTTCGGTGCCGAGGCGGCGGCCGGGCTGGATCTCGCGGCCGACGAGGCCGTCGAAGCCGTACAGCGGGACGGCCTTGACCGCGCCGCTCGACCCGTCCGCGGAACTCCGTTCCGCGCCGTCCAGCGCGCCGCGGATGACGCCGCTGTCGGTGTCGGCGAAGACCTCGCTCACGTCCGCGACCTCGCCGACCGCGGCGTCGCGGGACCGTAGCTCGTCCGCGACGTCGAGCAGTTCCACCTGCCGGCGCACCTCGTTGCGGACGAGGTCGTCGATGTCGTCGAGGCTCTGGACGCCCTTCATTTCGACGCGCGCGCCCTCCTCGATGGAGACGTTCACGTCCTGCCGGATGGTGCCGAGGCCGCGCTTGACCGCCCCGGTCGAGCGCAGCAGCATGCCGATCCGCTCGGCGGCGGCGCGGGCCTGCTCGGGCGAGCGGATGTCGGGCTTGGTGCCGATCTCGACCAGCGGGATGCCGAGGCGGTCGAGGCTGTAGCGGACGCCCTCTGCCGTCTCCTCGACGCGCTGGGCGCTCTCCTCTTCGAGCATCAGGTCCTCGATGCGGACCGTTCCCTCGTCGGTCCGGATCGCGCCCTCGCTCGCCACTTTCGTCGTCCGCTGGAACCCGGAGGTGTTCGACCCGTCGACGACGATCTTCCGCATGACGTGGGCCTGGTCGACCACGTTCATGTCGAGTAGTTGGGCGATCTCCAGCGCGACCTCCGTCGCCTCCTCGTCGAGGCGGTGGGGCGGCTCGTCGTCCTCCTCGACGAGGCAGGTGGTGTCGTACGCGAGGTACTCGAACTCGCGTTCGACCTGACTCTCCTCGAGGGCGGCCTCGTCTATCTCCCCGAGTTCGCTCTTCGTCGGGTGCAGGTACCGCGTGAACGAGCGCTCGGACCCCTCGGGGTCGCGCAGTGCCGTCGGACACTCGCAGAACAGCTTCGTCGCGGTGTCTAACTGCTGGTGGATCTCCAGGCCGGCCACGAGACCCAAGTCCTCGTAGTCGTACTCGGTCATTGCCCGACAGTCAGAGAGCGAGGAGTAAAAAACCGTTCAGTTCGGCGGCGACCCGTCGGACTCGTCGTCCGGGTCGCGGGGCGACTCCGCTCCGTCGCGAGGCGGTGACTCGTCCGGGTCGCCGGGTGACTCCGCTTCGTCGCGAGGCGGTGACTCGGTCACGTCTCGCTCGTCGCCGCGCGGTCGCTCCGCGTCGCGCCCCGCCGCCCGCAGCCGACGTCGGCGGGCGCGCAGGCTCTCCCACAGCCGCTCGCGGAGCAGTTCGCGGAGGCGGGCGGCGTCCTCGTCGTCGATGTCGACCGCCGTCGCGTCGCGCTGCCGGAGGCTGAACGACCCCGCGGTGTCGGCGGTGAGGTCGGCGAGGTTCCGCCGGCGCTGGAAGACGCTCCGGCCGCGAACCACGGTCTGGAGCCGGTAGTACGGCACCACCTTCGTCGTCCGGGTCCAGAAGCCGACTCGCGTGAGGACGTGGTCGTCCTGCGACTGGTACCCCCGGTTGCGCCACGCGACGTGGGCCGCGACGGGGACGGCGGCGAGCAGGGCGAGCGCGGCGTACCACCGCTCGAACCCCTCGTAGGCAAGCGAGAGCGCGTACAGCGTGGCCGTCAGCGCGCCGACGGCGAGCGTGTACCTGACCGCGTAGCGCTCGCGGGCGCGCTTCGGCGGGCGAGTGAACTCGGGGTCGTCGAACGACTCCACCGACCGCGCGAGGCTGTAGGCCCGCTCGCGGTCGGCCAGCGGCACTGCCGACTCCGTGCCGGCCTGCCCGGCCGTGTAGCCCGCCGTCTCCACGACGAGGGTGGCGTACCCCGCCGCCCGGGTGACGGGGTTGTCGGAGACGGTGACCGTCTGGACCTTCTCCAGCGGGATGGAGCCGCTGTATCGCTGGAGCAGACCGCGCTCGTACCGGAGTTCGTCCCCGACGCGCGAGAGCGTGAAGTCGTAGTAGCGCGCCAGCGTCATCGCGGCGCTGATGAGCCACGCGCCGAGGACGAGCGCGGCGAGCCGCGTGACGACGAGGGTGATGGCCGGCCGCGCGCCGCCGGGGACGGCGAACGCGACCAGCGTCGACACGTCCACGAGTTCGACGTACGGGAAGAAAAGCACCGACAGCACGAGCGCTCCGGGGTTGACGGAGGCGACGCTCAGGAGGACGAGTTCGTGCGGTCGGATGGAGAACAGCAGCTCCTCCGACTCGGTGCGCCGGGTCGCGCGCTCTCGCCCGTCGGTCGTCCCGACTGGCTCCGCTTCTCCGTCGGTCCCGCCCGCCGCGGTCGTCGTCTCGGCGGTCGCGTCCGGCTCCCGGCGGTCGGCGTCGCGCCGGAGGTCGCCCTGGAGGCGCTTCGCCTCGTCGTAGCCGACGTACCGCAGGGAGGCCTCCGTCTCGCCGCCGCCCGCCGTTTCGATGGTGAGGACGGCGACGCCGAGTGCGCGCTGGAGGAGGTTCTGGCTGATGTCGACGTTCTGGATGCGGTGCAGGGGTATCTCCCGCTCGCGCCGCCCGAACACGCCCGAGGTGATGTCGAACGTATCGGCGGTCAGGTCGTACTCGAACCGGCGGTAGTACGCCACCTCGTACGCGCCGCCGGCGAGGAAGCCCCCGGCCAGCAGCGGGAGCGTCACCGCCCCGCCCACGGCGTCTATCGCCCCGGACGCGACCACGCCGACGAAAAACAGCGTGGACGCGACGGTGACGCCGCGGGAGACCGCGCGATAGGGAACGGAGGTCGGGTGGAGCTTCATACTGCGTCCGTCCGCTCGCTCTCTCTGGCCAGTTCGCGCAGTTCGGTCTGGATGCGCTGTGCCCGTCCGGGCGTCAGGCCGGGGATGGTCACGTCGGCACCGCGGGAGCCGGCGGTGTAGACGACGACGCTCGCCAGCCCGGTCGCGCGTTCGAGGGGGCCGCGCTGGGTGTCGACGTGCTGGACGCGGACGAACGGCACGACGGTGTCGACCCGCGTCACGACGCCGCGTTCGAGGTACAGCGCGTCCTCCTGGATCTCGAAGCGCCAGATCCGATACCGCGCCAGCGCGTGGACGACACCGAGGACGAGGACGACGAAACCCACCGCGAGGGGGAGCGCGAGTCCGACGCCGAGGAAGAACCGGTCGACGGCACCGAGCGCCGCGGCGAGGACCGCCGCGCCGAGCGCCGCGCCGACGGCCCAGACGACACGCACCCGCGAGTGAAGCGTCTCCATGTCTCGGCATGACAGCGGACGGGTGATTAAACCGTATCATTCGTCGCCGGAGAGCGAGTATAAGACCGCTGATACGGGCGTTTATTCTCCCGGACGGGGTACAGGTGGGTATGGAAGTTCGCGAACCCGACTCGATCGACGGCGAGGTCATCAGGGATATCGCCGGACGGTCGCTGCGCGCGTCGTACGGCCTCAGTCCGGACACCATCGACGCGACGGTCCGACAGTTCCAGAACGACGACCGCCTCGACGAACTGACCGGCGACGAGAGCGCGGTCCTCGTCGTCGCGGAGGACGAGTTGGAGGGCGAGGAGCAGGTCGTCGGGTTCGCGCAGGGCGAACTCGCGGACGACGGTTACGGCGAGGTGAACTGGCACCACGTCGCGCCCGAAGGCCGGGGCCGCGGCGTCGGGACCGAGTTGTTCTCGGAGATAGAGGAGCGGCTACAGGACCGCGGCGGGGAGTCGATCCGCGCGAACGTCCTCTCGGACAACATGGAGGGCGCGCAGTTCTTCGAGCAGTTCGGTTACGCGGAAGACCACACGTCCGACGTCGAGATCGACGGCGAGAGCCACGCGGTCAACGTGTTCGTGCCCGAGGCGGAGTCCGAGAGCGACCCCGGTGACCAGCGGACCGACCCGGGGGAGATCCCCGAGACAGTCGAGGACGAGGGCGAGACGAAGTACGTGCGGAGAGACTACGAGATCCCCGGCGAGAAGGGGCCGTTCTTCGAACTGTACTCCGACGAGGGTCGGGAGGACCTCTACGCGTACTGGTGTTCGCACTCGGAGAACGTCGTCGCCGCGGGCGACGACCAGGGCCGGCTGGAGTGCTCCGAGTGCGGGAACGTCCACCGCGCGGACGACTGGGACGCCGGCTACCTGTAGTCGACCCGGGAACCGGCGTCGGCTCCCGTCGCTCGGTCAGCATAATTCAAGGTGGAGCCTCCGGCCTCGAGGAACGACTGAAGGGAGCGAGTAGGCCGGAGAGGAAACCGACATGGGCTTCCACAAGCACTATGTGGCTCTCTATCGGACTGCCATGTAGTGCTGTGCGGCCACAAGTGTCGCGCAGTACGGGCCGCAGTAGCCCGGCCCCAAATGGTGGGTTTGCCGACCCCGAAGGGCGTCCGGTAGGCGGGGCGCACAAGACGCCCCGTCGCGCCAACTGAGGGTGAGAACCACATCAAAGCCCCGCCCTCCACGAGCGAGGTCGTCAGACCGAGCGAAGTAGGGTGGGGTGGGGTCGGTTACTGCGTGGCCACTTTCGCGTCGTCGACGGCGAGGATGTCCTCGCCGCGGCCCTCGCCGTCGCACTCGTCGTTCGGGCATCGATAGTGCCAGCCGTCTCGTGTCGCTACGCCCTCTCGGAACCGGTCGCCGCAGACCCGACAGAACAGGTCGGCGTCGGCGCAGGTGTCTCTGTGAAGGTCGAGGGCGAGTTCGGTCGAGAAGCTCTGGTTGCAGTTGCGGCAGGTGTGCATACACGCCGATATCACGTCATCACTCAAAACACCTCCTGTTCGTTCACGCCCCGATAACGGCTAGCACGAGGCGTGGCGCGGACGAACTGGGATCGAGAGACGGCGGGCGGATCGCGCTACTCGTCGTCGCCGAGGATGCCCCGGGAGGTCATCTTCGCGGGGTCGAGCACCTCGTCGGCCTCGTCCTCGTCGAGGTAGCCCTTCTCCAGTACGACCTCGCGGACGGTTTTGTCCTCCGTGAGGGCGGTCTTGGCGACCTCGCTGGCCTTGTCGTAGCCGATGGCGGGGTTGAGTGCCGTCGCCAGCGCCATGCTCTGTTCGACCTGCGTCTCGCAGTACTCCTGGTTGGCCTCTAGCTTGGCGACGAACTTCTGTGCGAACGTCTCGCTGGCGTTCGCGAGCAGTTCCGCGGACTGCAGGAAGTCGTACGCGAGCACCGGTTTGTAGAGGTTGAGGTCTATCTGGCCCTCGGCCGCGCCGGCGGAGACGGCGGCGTCGTTGCCGACGACCTGCTTGTGGACCTGATTGACTGCCTCCGCGACGACGGGATTGATCTTGCCGGGCATGATCGAGGAGCCGGGCTGGTTCTCCGGCTGTTCGATCTCGCCGAGACCGTTGCGCGGCCCGGAGGCGAGCAGGCGGAGGTCGTTGGCGATCTTGTTGAGCGACCCGGCGACGGTCCGGAGCGCGCCGTGGGCCTCGCTCAGGGCGTCGTGGGCGGCCTGCGCCTCGAAGTGGTCGTCCGCTTCGCGGAACTGGACGCCGGTCTCCTTGGTGATGTACTCGGCGGCGAGGCCGGGGAAGTCCTCGTGGGTGTTCAGCCCCGTGCCGACGGCGGTGCCGCCGAGCGCGAGTTCCGCGAGGTGCTCGCGGGTGTCGTCCACGCGCGCGAGGCCCTTCTCGACCTGCGTGCGGTAGCCGCCGAACTCCTGACCGAGACGGACGGGCGTGGCGTCCTGCAGGTGAGTGCGGCCCGTCTTGACCACGTCGTCGAACGCCTCCTCTTTCGCTTCGAGCGCCTCCCGCAGCGTGTCGAGCGCCGGGAGCAGGTCCTTCTCGACGGCCTCCAGCGAGGCGACGTGCATCGCGGTCGGGATCACGTCGTTGCTGGACTGGCCGAAGTTGACGTGGTCGTTCGGGTGGATCTCGCGGGTGCCGACCTCGCCGCCGTAGACCTCGGTGGCGCGGTTGGCGATGACCTCGTTGGCGTTCATGTTGGTCGACGTGCCGGACCCGGTCTGGAACACGTCGACGGGGAACTGGTCGTCGTGTTCGCCCGCGATGACCTCGTCGGCCGCCTCGACGATGGCCTCGCCCTTGTCCTCCGGGACCAGGTCGAGGTCGAGGTTGGCCCGCGCGGCGGCCTTCTTCACGACGCCGAGCGCGCGGACGAATCGCCGGCCGAACGTCAGCCCGCTGATCGGGAAGTTCTCGACCGCGCGCTGGGTCTGTGCGCCCCAGTACGCGTCCGCCGGCACGCGCATCTCGCCAAGACTGTCCCGCTCGGTGCGGTAGTCGTCGTCGGACATACCTGAGACAGGGACCGGTGCGGGGTAAAAGCCACCGGAACGTCTCGCCGCGCGTCTCCTCAGGCCCCGATCCCCCGAAAAACCTCGACGCGAAGCTCCGCGCCCGGATGCGGACGGAGCTCCAGCGCATCCAGGAGGACCTGAACACGACGACGACCTCCGTCACCCACGACCGGACGGAGGACGACGATGGGCGACCGGATCGCCGTCATCGACGACGGGACACTCAGCCGGTCGGCACGCCGCCTGAGTACCGAAAGCCGACCAGCGAGTTCGTCGCCGGGTTCATCGGCGAACCGTCGATGAACTCCTTCGACGTGGAGACGCGCGACCGGACGCTCGTCCGCGACGACTATCAGGTCTCGTCCGAGACGGCGACGGCCATCGAGGGGCAGAAAGACGTCACGCTCGGCATCCGTCCGGAGGACATCGAACTCTCCGGCGACGGGACCATTACTTCGATACGGTGGTGGACGTCGTCGAACCGATGGGCGACGAGAACGACGTCCACCTCGCGTTCGAGGGGGACGGGGGCGGGCGCGGCTTCACCGTGACGGTCAGCGGGACGCGTCGCGTCGACGCCGGACGGCCGGCCGTCGCGCACGTCCCCGAGGAGGCGACCCACGTCTTCGACGGGAACACCGGCGAGGCGCTGCGGAACCGCCGCCTCGACCCCGTCGAAGCGCTCGACCGAAGGCGTAAGCGCGACCGCTACGTCCAGCGGTCCAGTCCGGTCTGGCTGACCGACGTTTCTAGCCGTTCGAACCCGCGTTCGACTTCGTCGGGGGCGACGCCCCACTCCCCGGTGACGTACTCGCGAGCGGAGTCGAGGTCGGGATCGATGTCGGCGTCGAACTCGTAGTCGTCGTCGACCGTCGGGTTCAGGAACAGCGTCCGCACCACGTCGGCGTTCTCGACGTAGGCGTCCCGGGCCTCCAGTACGCCCCAGAGGTCGCCGTATTCCTTGACCGCTCTCACCGCCGTCTTCGGGCCGACGCCCGTGACGCCCTCGTTGAAGTCCGTGCCACAGAGGATGCCAACGTCGACCAGTTGCTCCCACGTGAGGTCGTGGCGGTCGAGCGTCGCCTGAAAGTCCATCCGCTCGGGGTCGCCCTTGCTCGTCAACTGGCGGAGCGTCACGGGCGCGCCGAACAACAGGGCGTCGTAGTCCTCGGTCCCCGCGCAGTCGATAGCGCCCTGCCGGGCCATGTGAGCGGCCTGCGCCTCGCCCTCGGCGGGGGCCTCGACGATGGGGACGTCGAGGCGACGGAGCAGTTCCCGCGTCGTCCGGTGGATAACGTCGGTGAGCCGCTGCGTCCGGGAGTCGAGTCGTGCGGCCTCGACCGCGTCGCCGCGCTCCCGAGCGTCTTCGAGGCGCTCCTCGCGCTCCGCGCGGGCCTCGCGGCGCTCCTCGATTTCGGCCCGCTTCAGTTCGGAGGGGCCGCCGTCGAAGACGAACACGGGCGTCACGTCGTGTTCGAAGAACTTCGGGAGGCCCTGAACGACGCCGATCAGGTTGGCGACTTCAGTCCCGTCGGCGGTCGCGTAGGCGTCGTCGTTCGTCCAGCGGACCGTGGTCGTCAGGTAGCGGTACAGCCAGTTGTGCGCGTCGACGCCGACGACGGTCCCGCCGAGGTCGTCGAACGGGACCGTCTCGATGACGGCGAGGTCGCGCAGGTCCGAGTTGCCCATTACCCGGCGATAGGAGCGGGAGCGGTTTGAAAGTCCCCGTCCGGCGATGGCTATATACGGTCGCGCCGGTAACTACGTACGGAGTTCACATGCCACAAGGTACGGTAGCCTTCTTCCACGACCGGAAGGGCTACGGGTTCATCGAGACGGACGAGGAGGACGAGGACATCTTCTTCCATATGGAAGACGTCGGCGGCCCGAACCTGGAGGAGGGTCAGGAGGTCGAGTTCGACATCGAACAGGCCGACAAGGGGCCGCGGGCGGTCAACCTAGAACGTCTCTAGGGGCGTCGGTGACAGCGGGGGTCGTCCGGCGGAGCGACCGCTACGGCCGGTCGGTGAACCCATCGTCTTCGAGGCGCTCGGCGACCCGCAGGTACGGGGCGAGCTCGGCCGCCCTGTCCGTCGCCTCGACCCTGTCCTCGTCGAAGTCGTACTCGATGGGACCGTAGTCCTCCAGCTTCGGGAGTTCGACGTGATAGAGGCTCGCGTGGACGCGGCTGTTCGCGCCGGATGCGGACGACTCCGCGGCGGCGCGCTCTCGCTCTGTGACCGCCGACGCCACCTCCTCCACCGACACGACGCCGTCGCTCTCGACCAGACGATACAGGACGTACCGCGATCGGTCGGCGGCGAGAACGCCGAACAGTGCCGCCGGCGACACCGTCGGTTCCGGCGGACGGGGGTCGTCGGGACACTCGGCAGTCGCTTTCGCGGGGTCTGCGGGTGAATCGTTCCCTTCGTCTGCCATCGGGGTCACCTCGGACGGGATCCGCGCGAGCCCCGTCGGTCCGAACGGCGAGGACCGCAGTGCACGTTACGGTCCTTTCGCGCCGTCGAACGTAAAGTTTAGTATGTGTTAACAATAGTTATACGGAGTCGCTACTCGACGGAGTCCGGCGGCTCCGACGCCTCGTCGAGCAGCGCTCGCTCGCTCTCGGTCAGGCCCTCACGGCCGCGAAACTCGTCGAAGCCGGCGCGGTACCGTTCCGCGTCACGGTCGCAGGGACGTTCCAGCACCACCTCGGCGATGCCCGTCGTCTCGCCGGTGTAGCCGAACCCGGCCTTGTACAGCGCGCGGTAGGCGAAGGGGTTGTTCACCGCGATCCGGATCCGGTCGTAGCCGGCGTCCTCCGCGGCGCTCGCCACGAAATCGGCCAGTCGCGGACCGATACCGTCACCCCGTCGGTCCGTCCGAGTCGTGATGTAGCGTATCCACAGCGTCGACTCGTCGGTCCGGTCCTCGTTGAACGCCGCGGCGGCGACCACCGAGTCGCCGTCGCGGACCACCGCTTTGCCCGTGTTCGACATGACGAACTTGCCGGCGTAGCTGAACTCGCGGTGGTCCAGATCGAGCGTCGGACCGTCCGGTGGCCAGCCGAGGACCTCGCACTCCATGGCGGCCGTTCGGTCGCTCCGGGTTTCACGCTGGCGGTCGGGGCCGTCTCGACTCGGGCGGCGTCTGGCGACCCGGCGACGGAACCGCCGCGGCCCGCTCGTCTCGCCCGCTCGGGTCCGCCGACCCGGCGGCGTTAGACGCCGTGTAACTATACTAACACTCGTAGTGGTTACGGCCGAGATGGGAGAGCGCTTCGCAACCGGCGTGGAAATACTGGACAGGGAACTCGACGGGGGGATACCGGCAGGGAGCGTCGCCGCGCTGTCCGCGCCCCCCGCCAGCCAGTCCGAGCGACTGCTGTACGAGCTAACGACGATGCGGCGGACGCTGTACGTGACGACGGAGCGAGCCCCGGCGACGGTCGAGGAGGCCGTGCGCGAGACCGTAGACACCGGTTCCGTTCACGTCCACGGCGTCGGCGACGACCCGCTGGAGGACCTGCTGGACCTCGTCCGCGCGGTCGCCGACGGGACGCTGATCGTCGTCGACCCCGCGGCCCCGCTGGAGGCCGAACCGCGGTACCGCGAAGCGCTGGTCGAACTCCGGAAGGTCCTCCGGGAGAAGCGAAGCGCCGCCGTGTTCCACTGCGTCGACGGCCGCGCCGTTCCCGACGGGCGCGACGTGACGGAGTACATGGCCGACCTCATCTTCGACCTCTCGGTGGACCTGCAGCGCGAGCGCCTCCAGACGATGTTGACGGTGCCGAAGTTCCGCCGCGGCGACGCTCCGCGGGACGCGTTCAAGCTCGACTTCCGTCGGCGCGTCACGGTGGACAACAGCCGTGACATCGCCTGACCACGGGAGCGGGCGACACCTTCCGTTCCGAATCTAGATGCGGGTATTACTTAGTTTCCAACGACGTTTCGACGGGGTTCCTTCGATCGAAAGGAACGGCGGGGGAGGTGACCGCTAAACGCTCCATAACGACGGTGAGAGTCGGCGCGGCGGCGAGTATGGGGGTCACCAGCGACACGAGCTAGGACCTGACGGACCTCGTGAACGGTCCGTATCGATCACGGTGGTCGTCGCGGGGGTCCGCGTCGAGAGGAACCTCGTCACCGACGCGTTTCCGGTAGGCGGTCGCGCTCTCGGTCGACTCGCTCCACGACGAACCGGTTGCGGTCCGGACCGAGGAGACGGTGCCGGCGAGCGTTCCGCTCGCGGACCCCGGAAGCGGCGACCGGGAGACCGTCTCCAGTGACCGGATCGCGTGGACAGGCCGCCTCGACGCCGGCGAGAAGCGGGTCACGACCTACGGGATGGACGCGGACCCCGACGAGATGGCGGGAGTGGACGCGCCGCCGACCGTCGAGTCCGTCAGGCCCGAGTCGCCGGTTTCCGGGGCCGGTGCGGCGTGCGACCGCCTCGTCGGTGTCGGGAACGGCGACAGCGACCCGTCTTAGTCGAGCATGTCCTGCGTGATCGTGTTCGGGAGGAGGTCGCCCAGTTCGTACTCGGTAGTCCCGTCGCCCTCGTCGCAGACCACGGGGAACGACTCGCCGCAGAACTCCGCGAGCGTCTGCCGACACATCCCGCAGGGGGTGACGCCGTCGCGCCGGGCGGAGGTGACGACGAGCCGGTCGAACGACGTGTGGCCGTCGCGGACGGCCGACCCGACGGCGACCTCCTCCGCGTGGAGGCTGTTGGAGTAGTTCGCGTTCTCGATGTTACAGCCGGTGTATACCGACCCGTCGTCGGTCCGGAGGGCCGCGCCGACGCGGTAGTCGGAGTACGGGACGTACGCTTCGTCGAGGGCCTCGCGGGCCGCTTCGATCAGTTCGTCCATGAAACGGGGTTCGCGGGCCGGGGAAAAGTAGGCACCGACGCGCGACGGCCTTGCCGGGGTGGGGGTCGCGGCGGCGGGCGGGGCCGCGTCAGTCCTCGCCCGCGGCGGCGACGGCGCTCTCGACGGCGTCGGTCGCCGCGTCGATCAGGCCGTCGACGTCGTCGCTCTCGGCGTACACCCGAACGTACGGCTCGGTCCCGCTGGGGCGGACCAGCACCCACGAGCTATCGGGCAGTTCGACGCGGACCCCGTAGTCGGTGTTCGCGTCGGCGTCGGGGAACCGCTCGGGGAGCGAGACTGTCAGTCGCTCCATCGCGGCGGCCTTGCGGTCGTCCGGGCACTCCATGCTGACCTTCCGGTAGGGGCGCTCGGTGACGGGGTCACGGAGCGGCCCGGTGCCGCCCGCGTTCGCGACGAGGCCCGCGACCACGGCGGCGCTCGCCACGCCGTCGATCCACCCGCCGAAACGGGTGTGGATATGCTTCCACGGTTCGGCGGCGAAGGCGATCTCGGTCCCCTCGTCGCCGGCCTCGCGCTCGCGGGCGATCCCCTCGTGGAGGGAGCCGAGGCGGACCCGTTCGACGCGACCGCCGGCCGCGCGCACCCGCTCGTCGATGCGGGCCGAGGCGTTCGGCGTCGTCACGACGACGGGGTCGTCGGCCTCGCTCGTCTCGACGTAGTGGTGCGCCAGTACCGCCAGTACCGTGTCCTCGTGGACCACGTCGCCACCCGGCCCCACGATCACGATGCGGTCGGCGTCGCCGTCGTGTCCGATGCCGAAGTCGAACGCGTCGTCGTCGCCGACGAACTCGCGGAGGTCGGCGAGCGTCTCCGGCGTCGGCTTGCTCTCGCGACCCGGGAAGTGGCCGTCGACGTTGGCGTTCAGGGCGACGACGTGCGCGCCGAGCGCTCGAAGCACCTGCGGGGTGGCGAGACTCGCCATCCCGTTGCCGCAGTCGGCGGCGACGGAGAGGCCGTCGAGCGGTTCCGCCGCGTCCGGGACGGCCTCCCGCGCGTAGTCGGCGACGGCGTCGCGGTATGTGGCGAGCACGTCGAGGTCCTCGCCGTCGCCCCACGCGTCCCAGGGGGCGGGCGGCGCGTCCTCGTCGACGCGGCGCTCGACCGCCTCCTCGGCCTCGCGGTCGTACTCGACGCCGTCGGCGAACAGTTTGATCCCGTTGTCCTGCGGCGGGTTGTGGCTCGCAGTGATCATGGCACCGCGGCGGCCCCGCGATGCGAACGCCACCGCCGGCGTCGGCAGTTGCCCGAGTCGTCGCACGTCCGCGCCGGCGCTTTCGAGTCCCGCCTCGACGGCGGCAGCGAGCGCCGGGCCGCTGACGCGACCGTCCCGACCGACGACGAACTCGTCGCCGTCTTCCCCCGCGGCGCGACCGACCGCGAGCGCGAGTTCCGGCGTCACGTCGTCGCGGACGGGGCCGCGGATGCCTGCGGTTCCGAACAGGGTCATACCAGCCCGTTCCGCTCCCGAGTACTTATGTTCGGGCGATTCACTGTCGCCCGGCCGGACCCTCTATCGGTCCCGTCGACCCCGACCGCGCGCCGCGGACGCGGGAGACGACGCGGAGACCGCCGATCGCGTCCTGAAAACTCAACACGTGGGTTTAAGCGGGTGTGGTCAGTAGGGGGGAAGTAAGCAACCGAGCGTCGGTACGTAACTCGACTGTCATGTATTCCGTCGACACGGACTTTCCGGCCGACTCGATCCCTCGCGGGACGAACCTGCTCGTCACGGGACCGCCGATGACGGGGAAGGAGGACCTGCTGATCCGGCTGCTCGCCGAGGGGTTCCGCCACGACGAGGGAGCGGTCGTCGTCACGACGCAGAACGGCCCGGACCGCGTTCACGCCGACATCACCGGTCGACTCGGCGTGGAGTCGGTCGCCGACCTCGGCGTGGTCGACTGCACCGGTCAGGAGAGCGGCCGGACCGCGGACGACCGCATCCGCTACGTCTCCTCGCCCGCGGACCTGACGGGCATCGGGATGGCCAGTTCCGAACTGATAGAGGCGTTCACGGACCGCGGTCGGGGAACCCGAACGGGCCTGCACTCGCTGTCCCAGTTACTGATGTACGCCGACGTCAAGAGTGTCTTTCGCTTCCTTCACATCCTCACCGGGCGGATCAGTTCCGCCGACGCCCTCGGCGTCTGCACCCTCGACAGCGAGGCCCACGACGGCCAGACCGTCCACACGGTCCGGCAGCTGTTCGACGGGATGATAGAGACGAGAACCGGACGCGATAGCCGCGAGTTCCGGGTCCGAGGCCTCGACGGTGTGGACGACGGGTGGACTCCCTTCTAGAGCTCGACGCCGCTCGGAATGAGGCTGTGCTGTCGGAGCAGGTTCCCCTCGCTGTTGTACACGAGGAAAGTGCGCTTGTCGTAAACGACCAGTTCCTCGCCGTCGACGTAGATGCGGACCTCGTAGCGGCCGTCCGACTCCGACGACTCCTCGCCGTAGCGCCGGGCGGCGCGGATGAAGGTGAGGACGCCGTCGGCGTCCTCGTTGAGTTCGATGATGAAATCACCGGTGATGCGGTTCGTGACGCTCACGACGCCGGTAGCGTCGTCGGCGTCGAGCGGGGACTGGAGTCGGTAGGCGACATCGGTTCCCTCCGTGTCGAGGAACTCGCCGTCCGGTCCCGTGAGGTGCTCTCGAAGCGTCGACGCCGGCCCCTCGAAGTCTATCTCGACTGTCGGTTGCGCGGGTTCGCCGTCCTCGTCCACCCAGTCCACGTCGCTCACGTCAAGCGTGAAATAGTCGCGCCTCATTCCCTACCACGCAGTACGGTCTCAGCGGGTATGAACGTAACGCCGGAGGTAGGTACGCCCGATTCGGGGGAACGGACGGCGAAGCGCGGTCGCCCCGGCGACCGTGGACGGTTCCCCGTTTTCGATCCCCGCCGGAACGACCGCGGCCGGCCGCCACACCGGACCGCCGGCGCGCAAACGCCTCGAAGGTTTTTTGTCCGGCGGGTATCCCCACCCACCATGGACCTGGTTCGCTCCGAATACGCCGAGGAAGCCGCTGTGCTGTTCGCCTGGCTCTCCGCGCTGTTGCCGTGGTCGTTCACCTACGGGTCGCCCGGCGGTTCTCGCTTCGTCGTCATCCGCTTTCCCTTCGTCCTCTACGAGAACCTCGCCGGGTTCGCCGAGGAGTTCGACGGCACCCGGATCATCACGCCCGTCGACGCGCTGGAACGGGCCGTCTCGCTCGGCCTCGAACGGGAGTACAGCGCAGCGGAACTGGAGTCGCGCTACGGGTCGACGGACGCGGGCCTGACGGTCGAGACCCTCACCGACGCGCTCGCGACGGCGAACAGCGGACAGGTGTGGGCGTACGTCGCCTGGACCGTCGGCATCGCCGCTCTGGTCGTCGCCGTCGTTCTCAGCCTGCTCATGTACTTCGAAGCGGACGCGCTCGACGCCGCACCGGTCGACGCGGTGCGTCTGATGGCCGCGCTCCTCCTCGCCGCCGCCGTCCTGTACTCGGCGGCGACGGTTCTCCTCTGGCGGAACTATCCGGGCCTGTTCCTCCCGCTGGGGCCGATGCTGTACTTCGTCTTCGGCGGGACCCTGCTGACGGTCGACCGGTGACCGGTCGGCCGCCTGATTTAAGTCGCCTCGCCGCAATATCCGGTAGCTACCTCTCGGATCGGAAACACGGGTCGGAGATATCATGGAAGACAGGCAGCACCCCACATCGAGCGACGCGCCGTCTCGCGACGAGACCGCCGCCGAGCAGCGGGACTCAGACGCCGGCCGCTTCGACGCCGTCAGGCGACGGATCAGGCGCGCGGTCGAGATGCTCCGCGGATCGAACATCGACCCGGAGAACTACGACCCCGACCGGCACGGCAACCTGGTCACGTTCGACGGCCTCGACGGGTACGAGGAGATAGATCGGTACTGGGTGAACGCCCCCTTCGCGTTCGTGTCGATAAACCGCGACAGCGAGGAGAACAAGCACCTCTATCACGCCGTCGAACCGCAGCTAGAGGAGTACGAGTACGCCCTGCTGGCGGCGCTGTTCGACGACATCCGCGACCCGCTCGTGTACCGACAGGACGTAGACGACGGCGACGTGGAGACGGTGCTCGCCGACGAGCTGCGGGAACACCTCGAACGCTACGGAGCCGAGGTCGACATGCAGACGTTCTACAAGCTGTTTTACTACCTCTACCGCGCGTTCCGCGGGTTCAACAAGATCGACCCGATCATGCGGGACCCCCACATCGAGGACATCTCCTGTGACGGCTACGACCTGCCCATCTTCGTCTACCACGACGAGTACACCGACATCGAGACGAACGTCGCGTTCGGACAGGAGGAACTGGACAACTTCGTCATCCGACTGGCACAGCACTCGGGACGGCACATCTCCATCGGCGACCCGATGGTCGAGACGACCCTGCCCGACGGGAGCCGCGCGGAACTCGCGCTCGGCGAGGAGGTGACCCCACGCGGCTCCGCGTTCACCATCCGGAAGTACGCCGACGAGCCGTTCACACCGGTGGACCTGCTGGAGTACGGTACCTTCAACGTCGACCAGATGGCCTACCTCTGGCTCGCCATCGAGAACAACAGGAGCCTCATCTTCGCGGGCGGCACGGCGTCGGGAAAGACCACGTCGATGAACGCTATCTCGATGTTCATCCCGCCGCGCTCGAAGGTGCTGACCATCGAGGACACCCGCGAACTCGCGCTGTATCACGACAACTGGCTCTCCAGCGTCACCCGCGACCGCATGTCCGAGGGCAGCGACATCACCATGTACGACCTCCTGCGGTCCGCGCTCCGGCATCGCCCCGAGTACATCGTCGTCGGCGAGGTCCGCGGCGAGGAGGCGATCACGCTGTTCCAGGCGATGAACACCGGCCACACGACGTACTCGACGATGCACGCCGACAGCGTGCACACGGTCATAAACCGCCTCGAAAACGAGCCGATCAACGTCCCGCGGGCGATGGTCCAGAGCCTCGACATCCTCTGTGTCCAGACGCTCACCCGGTTCGAGGACGAGCGCGTCCGCCGGAACAAGACCATCGCCGAGATAGAGGGGGTCGACCAGCGGACGGGCGAACTCGACTACTCGAACGCCTACAGCTGGAACCCCGACGACGACTCGTTCGAGGGGGGCGACACGGAGGTGTTGGACGAGATCCGGGACGACAACGGCTGGGACCAGTCGGAACTACTGCGCGAACTCCAACACCGGCGGGACTTCCTCCGGTACCTCTGGGACAACGACGTGACCGACTACCGCCGGTTCACCGCGATGATAAACGAGTACTACGCCGACCCCGACGCCGCGATGGCCTCGATAAGTGACGGCGCGGAAACGGAACTGCTCCCGACCGACTGATGGCGCTCGCGAACTTCGCCCCGCTCGTCGTCGCCGTGGCCGCGCTCTTGCCCGTGTTCCTCGCCCCGCTGAGCACGCGCGCCGACCGGGTCGTGACCCGGTTCGCGATGGTGCTTTTCGGCGACTACGTTAGCGACGTGGGCCGGAAGCGCGCCCGCCGCCGCCAGATGCTCCGCGCGGCGCATATGCCGACGACGTTTCGCGTGTACGCGGCCACCACGCTCCTTTACGCCGCCCTCGCCGCGCTCGCGGGGAGCGTCCTCGCGACCTACGTCATCTGGGGGGTCCTCCGCCTGCTGGCGATCGATCCGGCGACGCTCCGCGCGGCGCTGCCCGACCGACTCTCCGTCCTCGCGACGTTCGGCGGCGTGACGACCGTCCCGCTGGACCGGTTGTTCGCCGTTCTGCTGGTCGCCGGCCTCACGCTCGGGACGGCGGGCGGCCTCCTCACGTACTGGGCGCGCTGGTGGTACCCCCGACAGCGGGCCGAGAAGCGGGCCGAACGGATCGACGCCAGCATGCCCCAGACGGTAGCGTTCATCTACGCGCTGTCCCGGAGCGGGATGTCGTTCCCGAAGGTGTTGCGGATCCTCTCCAACAACCGCGACGTGTACGGGGCCGCCGCGGACGAGGTTCGGGTCGCCGTTCGGAACATGGATATGTTCGGGATGGACATGATCTCCGCGATCAAGACGATGTCCCGCCGAGCGCCCAGCGAGAACTTCAAGGAGTTCGGCGAGAACCTCACCAGCGTCCTCCAGAGCGGTCGCAGCCTCTCGGAGTTCCTCCACCAGCAGTACGACGAGTATCAGGAGGAGGCCGAGGCCCAGCAGGAACAGTTGCTGAACCTCCTCGCCACGATGGCCGAGGCGTACGTGACGGTGCTCGTCGCCGGCCCGCTGTTTCTCATCACCATCCTCGTCATCGTCGGGATCACGGTCAACGACACGCTCCCCGTGTTGCGGTTGCTCGCCTACTTCCTGTTGCCGCTCGCGAACATCGGGTTCATCCTCTATCTCGACACGGTGATGGCCTCCGTGACCGGCGCGACGGCCCGCGACGAGGTCGAATCGGCGCTGTCGGACCTCTCGGGCATCCGTCGCGTAGAGGGGCCGCGAACGCGGGCAGACGGGGGGATGGAGCCGTCAGACGGCTCCGGTCGAACCGCCGGGGCGGACCCCAACGTGGAGCGGCTTCGGGCGTATCGCCGGTTCCGGTGGGTGCGGACGCGGCTGGGCCAGCCGCTGCAGACGGTGCTCGACCGGCCCGTGGCGCTGCTGTGGGTGACCGTCCCGCTCGCCATCGCGGTCACGGTGTGGCGGATCCCGGCGACCGCCACTGGCGGGCTGACGGCGGCCGCGCTCGACGACCTGTTCATCCAGGCCGGGCTGTTCGTCATCGGCTCGTTCGCGCTCGCCTACGAGGTCCACAAGCGCCGCATCGAGGCGATCGAGGCGTCGATCCCCGACTTCCTCGACCGGCTCGCGAGCGTCAACGAGGCGGGGATGACCGTCGTCGAGAGCCTGAACCGCGTCCGAACCGGCGAACTCGGCGCGCTCAACCGCGAACTCGACCGCGTGTGGGCGGACATCCAGTGGGGCGCGGACGTCGAGACCGCGCTCCGGCGCTTCGAGGCGCGGATGCGCACGCCCACCGTCTCACGGGTCGTTACCCTGACGACGAAGGCGATGAACGCGAGCGGCGACCTCGGCACCGTGCTCCGCATCTCCGCCGCACAGGCGAAGGCCGACCGACGGCTCAAGCGCGAGCGGCGACAGGAGATGCTCACTTACCTCGTCGTCGTGTACGTCTCGTTCGGCGTCTTCCTCGTCATCATCGCCGCCCTGAACAACGTGTTGATCCCCAACCTTCCGGACGGGAGCGTGATGCCCAACGGCACCGACGGCCAGGCGGGGGGCCTCGGAGCGAGCCAGACGATCAGCAACCTCGGGAGCATCAACGAGGCGGCGTACACGCTCGTGTTCTTCCACACGACGCTCGTTCAGGGCGTCCTCTCCGGCATGGTGGCCGGGCAGATGAGCGGCGGGGACGTGCGCGACGGGGCGAAACACGCCGCCATCCTGCTCGCGCTGGCGTACGCGGCGTTCCTCGTCATCCTTTAGTCCCCCTCGGCCCGAACGCCGACCATGGACCGGGACCCCGCGGCGGTGCGCGACACGTACGACCGTATCGCCGGCCACTTCGCCGAGACCCGCGAGTACCCCTGGCCGGAGGTCGAGTCCTTCCTCGCCGAGGACGCCCCCGCGGGCGGCGTCGCGCTCGACCTCGGCTGCGGGAACGGCCGCCACGCGGAGCTGCTCGCCGAGCGGTGCGACCGCGTCCTCGCCTGCGACATCAGCCGCGGTCTCCTCGAAAACGCCCGCGAACGAGCGTCAGAGCGCGTGTTCGACGCGGAGCTCCTGCAGACGGACGCGAGCGCCCTCCCGCTCCGCGACGGCGCGGTCTCGGCCGCGACGTACGTCGCCACGCTGCATCACCTCCCCGCCCGCGATGCCCGCGTCGCGAGCCTGAACGAACTCGCCCGCGTTCTCGGGCCGTGCGGGCGCGCGCTCGTCAGCGCGTGGAGCACCGCCCACGACCGCTTCGAGGCCGACGAGGGGTTCGACACGACGGTGGACTGGACGCTCCCCGGCGGCGAGACCGTCCCGCGGTTCTACCACATCTACGCGCCCGGCGAGTTCGACGCGGACCTCCGCGGGAGCGCGCTCGCCGTCCGGCGGTCGTTCGTCTCCAGCGGGAACTGCTACGCCGTCGTCGAAGCAGAGTGAGGCCGGGAGTGCGGACGCGACGAACGGCCTGCCGCCCTCGCCGCACGACCGCTCTGGGTTTATCCCGCCGGGACCTCTACGATCCGGTAGTTATGAGCCGGGAACTCCGAGAGTACGAGGTAGCGGTCGTCGGCGGCGGGCCGGCCGGCCTGACCACGGCGCTGTACGCGACCCGACTGGGTCACGACACCGTCCTGATCGACCGCGGCGGGGGCCGCGCCGCGATGATGCTCGACACCCACAACGTCATCGGCATCACCGAGGACGTATCGGGCAACGACCTCCTCGGCCGAGCCAGAGAGCAGGTCGAGGGGTACGGCGCGGACGTCCGCCAGGAGTTCGTGGAGCGCGTGGAGCGCGTCGGCGGTCCCGAGGACGACGCGCCGTTCCGCCTGGAGACCGGCGACGAGGAGTACGCCGCGGACCGCGTCGTCCTCGCGACCGGGTTCACCGACGCCCGGCCCGACCCGCCGCTCCCCCGGACGGGCCGCGGTCTGCACTACTGTCTCCACTGCGACGCCTACATGTTCGTGGACGAGCCCGTTTTCTCGATGGGCCACGGCGACAGCGCCGCCTACGTCGCGATGATCATGCTCAACTTCACCGACGAGGTGGACCTGCTCCTCGACGGCGACGACCCGTCGTGGAGCGACGAGACCGACGAACTCCTCCGCGCCCACCCCGTCGATATCGTCGAGGAGGCGGTCACCGGAACGTTTCAGGACGAGGACGACCCCGACTGGCTCGGCGGACTGGAGTTCGCTGACGGCACCACGCGCGGCTACCGCGGCGGGTTCCCGATGTACGGGTCGGACTACAACAACGGCCTCGCGGCGGACCTCGGAGCCGAGACCAATGACGACGGCACCGTCGCGGTCGACGACCACGGCCGCACCAGCGTCGACGGGCTCTACGCCGTCGGCGACCTCACGCCCGGCCACAACCAGGTCCCCGTCGCCATGGGGCAGGGCGCGAAGGCCGGCATCGCGGTCCACAAGGGCCTGAGAACCTTCCCGAAGCCGTTGGACGAACTCGACGACGGCGTCGACGCGGCGGACGTCCCCGCCATCTCCCCGGACCTCCGCGCGGCGGCCCGCACCCACGGCGACGACTGAAAAGGACAACATCCTTATTGCAGGGCGGTTTAGCGGTGGGTGAGCGCGCCAGTGCGCGAGTGAGCGACGTGCGCCGGTGGCGAGCGAATCCGGAGGATCGGCGAGCCTCGGCGCGAGTGAGCAAAGCGAACGAGCGCCGGTGTTGAGACGGACGGAGTCCGTCGATGCCCGGGGCGAACGAACGCAGTGAGTGAGCGCCGGTGGTCTAGTGGCAGGACCTGAGCCTTCCAAGCTCATGGCCCGGGTTCAAATCCCGGCCGGCGCATGATCGTCTCGGACGGACGTGAGCGATAGCTGCGGGACGCGGGATTTGAACTACGCGAGACGAGCGCGGCGAGTCTCGCAGTCGAGTTCGAATCCCGGCCGGCGCATGACCGTCTCGAACGGACGTGAGAGGCGTCTGCGGTACGAGAGGTCTGAAATAGACCAGTCGCGACCTGTGAACGACGTGATGAACCATCACCCGTTGCGGTAGCACGCCGAGGAAAGCAGGCGAAATCGCAAGACAGTTACCGGGTTCCGGTTGGTCTGCGGCTGGCTACCACCCGTCGTCACGCGGGGTGGCGGAGATACCGCCGCGCGGTAACCGGGGAGTCGTCTCAGCCGTGGTTCTGGCCGAACCGCGACCGGGACCCGTACGACCGGTCAGCGACCCTGGGATCGGTACGGACGACGCGAGCGACCGGGCGTAGTCGGCGACGCGCTCCCACTGCGAGTCGTCGTCGGCGTACACGGGTTCCGCGTCGGCGGCGATCCCGTCGAGGTAGGTGCCGACCTCGCGGAGGTACTCCGTCGGACCGCCGGGGATGCGGTCCGTGGGGACGAAGCCTCTCGTTTCGAACTCCCCTGCGAGTCGGACGCCGCCGTCCTTCGTGTAGAGCACCGTCGTCTTCCCCACCACCTCGACGCGGTCGCCCCGACAGTAGCGAGCGAAGTGATAGCCGTCGACGCCGAGTAGACGCTGACCGCGGAACTCGGTCGGGTAGTCGGGGGTCGCTCCTCGAACGGGAATAGAACCCTCGTCGACCGTTCTAATACTATCAATTGTATGATAGGATAGTATATCTCCGATTCATCATAAGAGGTCGTCCACATACGAGTACCACGTCGATGGGACGGATTCGCGTACTCTCGCGGCCCGCCGAAAACGGTCGATCGGGTCGGCGGCCGAGAGGTCCCACGACGCTCCTGCTGGTCGCGACGGGACTGGTCGCGGAGTACTGCTTTCCCGGTCCACCGATCGCGTACCGAGTCGGTCGGAAACGGATACCGGCGGGACGTTCGTCCGCGGGGTTCGGAACCCGCGGGTGGCGTCGGCAGTGGTTGTGTCCGTTCGTCGCAAGTCCTTTACCGGTCAGGATCGTAACACCCGCGTAAAATGGCTGGTTCAGTGGCTGACTACCTCGAACGGGATATGGAATGCGAGGGGCTGTTGGAGTGCCTCCACGGCCTCAAGGAACTCGACCGCGAGTGCTTCCTGCTGCTCGTCGACAGCGAGGACCCGCTGACGGTCGACGATATCGCCGAGGGCGTCGACCGGGAACGATCGACCGCGTACCGTGCCGTTCAGCGGCTCGTCAGCGCCGGGGTCGTCCAGAAGGAGCAGGTCAACTACCAGCAGGGGGGGTACTACCACGTCTTCTACCCGACCGACCCCGACGAACTGGCCGACGAGATGCAACGGCTACTGAACGACTGGTACGCGCAGATGGGCCAATTGATCCACGAGTTCCGCGAGAAGTACCGCCGCCGGACCGAGGAAGCCGCGGCGGCCGAGTAGCGGACGTCGACCGCCGGGCTATTTAGCGGTCCTCCGCGAAGCCCCGCCCATGCCAGGGGACAGCGAGGACCCGAACGAAGAGGAACAGTACCATCTCGGCGTCGGTCCCGACGACGTCGCCGACGCCGTTCTCCTGCCCGGGAACCCCGAACGCGTCGACAAGATCAAGACGCTGTGGGACGGGGCCGAAGAGCGCGGCCATCACCGCGAGTACCGCACCGTAACCGGCGAGTACGAGGGCGCGCCGATCAGCGTCACGTCGACGGGTATCGGCAGCCCCTCCGCGGCCATCGCCGTCGAGGAACTCGCCCGCATCGGCGTCGACACGTACATCCGCGTCGGGTCGTGCGGCTCTATCAAGCCCGAGACCGAGGTCGGCGACCTCGTCATCACGACCGGCGCGGTCCGGCAGGAGGGGACCAGCGCGGAGTACGTTCGCGAGGACTACCCCGCCAGCGCGAACCACGAGGTCGTCTCCGCGCTCGTCGCCGCCGCCGAGCGACTGGGCTACGACTACCACACCGGGATCACGACCAGCACCGACAGCTTCTACGCCGGACAGGGCCGCCCCGGGTTCGAGGGTTTCGAGGCCGCCGGCAGCGAGGAACTCGTCGAGAACCTCAACGAGGCCAACGT
The DNA here is from genome assembly GCA_003023565.1 of Halobacteriales archaeon QS_9_68_17. Lineage (GTDB taxonomy): Archaea > Halobacteriota > Halobacteria > Halobacteriales > Natronoarchaeaceae > Halostella. The sequence goes on along the minus strand of PXSA01000032.1, from coordinate 25,673 downwards.
CACGAACATCGAGATGGAGGCGAGCGCCATCCTCACCCTCGCGAACATCTACGGTCTCCGCGCCGGCGCGGTCTGTACCGTCTACGCCAACCGCGTCACCGGCGAGTTCCGCACCGAGGGCGAGAGCCGCGCCGCCGAGACGGCCTCGCTCGCCGTGAAACTCCTCGCGAAGATCGACCGGAAGAAGGCGGACGCCGGCGTCGACGAGTGGCACGCCGGCATGAGTCTGGACTGAACGCTCCACCAGCGCCGCCGTTCTCGGGCCGCGAGGAACCGCTTCGCTCGCGAAGCGTGGTCCGAGTCGGGGGAGGGCAGGCGGGCTTTCGGCGATCATCCGCACGAGCGGAGCGAGTGCGGTTCGCCGCGAGCGCCGACGGCGCGAGCGGTCGCGACGCGGACCGGAGGGAGCAGTCGCGATTTTGGCCGAGCTTTTGCCGAGGACTGCGAGCGTGTCCGCCCTCGGCGGACCGCTCGTTGAGCCGCAGCGCAAAAGGTCGTTCTTAGAGATCGCCCCAGGCCGTCGCCGCGCGGCCGACGCCGGCGATGTCGGCGATCCAGCGGGCGGCGATGCCCTTCTTCAGCGTCTCGGCGGGGAACGACCCGAAGGAGTTGATCGGGACGCCCTGCACGTCGTGGGCGACGGCCTTGTCGCCGACCGAGATGACCGTCCCCTTGTCCTTGTGGGTCCAGGACTTGAGCGGGCGGTTCTGGACGGCGCGGGCGATGTTCTCGCCGGCGACTTCGGCGGCCTGCCAGGCGGCCTGTGCCGTCGGCGGGGCGGGGTTGTCGTTCTGCTCGATGACCGCGGAGTCGCCGATGGCGAACACGCGGTCGTCGCTGGTCTGGAACGTCGCGTCGGCGTTGACGCGGTTGTGTTCCTTGTCTACCTCGGCGTCGTCGAGCGCGTTGCGGCCGGTGATACCGCCGGTCCAGACGAACACGTCGTAGGAGAGCGGGTCGCCCTCGTCGAAGTGGATGGCGTCCTCGGTGGCCTCGACGATGGGGTCGTCGGTGAGGATCTCGACGTCGGCCTGCTGGAGGCGCTTCCGGAGCGCCCCCTGCACTTCGGGGTCGTTGCCGGGGAAGATCTCTTCCAGCGCCTCGACGAGGTAGATGTCGATGGGGGCCTGATGCTTGTCGCGGAACGCCGCGACCTCGCCGGCGCTCTGGATGCCGGAGAGGCCGGCACCGCCGATGACGACCTGCGCGGGGTCGTTCCGGGTCGCCTCCTGTGCGGCGGTCTTGACCGACTGGTGGATCTCTAAGGCGTCGTCGAGGCTCTTGAGCGTCAGCGCGTTCTCGCGCATCCCGTCGATGCCGTAGAACGCGGTCTGACTGCCGAGTCCCACGAGGACGTAGTCGTAGTCGATCGTGTCGCCGCTCGCGAGTTCTACCTCGCGGTCCTCGACGTCGAGACCGGTGACCTCGTCCTGCACGAAGCGGGTGGTCGGCGATTTGATCTCGTCGACGGGAATAGTGATGTTCTCCTGGACCGACGGGTCCCGAATGCACCGGTGGGACTCGTGGAGCACGAGATGGTAGTCGGTGTCCGACACCCACGTCAGCTCCGCAGTGCTATCGAGTTCTTCTTCGAGTTGCTTGATAGCGCCCGCACCGGCGTACCCCGCGCCGAGCACGACGACCTTCGTTGTCATGACTCGAAGTCAGGCACCCTCCGATACAAAGGCTTTGAAACACGCATGCGGTGGTCGGTGGTACCACACTGCTCGCGCACCGGGGCCGCGGCAGCCGCTTGCCGAGGCGGAGAGTAGAACGGAAATTCAGTGCTCGGGTTCGCCGGCAGGTGCTTCCATGCCGTCGATCCGCAGAATGAGAATGTTGCTGGTGTCGTCTTTCCCGTCGACGGTCCCTTCGATCTGCAGTTTCGAGAGCGGCGTCGGGCCGACGGTCACGGCGTCGCCCTCATGAAAGTCCCGAACGGAGCCCTGAAGATGGATCTCCGCGCGGCAGAGTTCGGGGTGGTGGACGCTGCTCAGGTCGATCTCTTCGACGTTCGCTCCGGTGACCTCCTCGCCTTCGTGAAACAGCGGGACGACGGCGGGTTCGTCCATCTGCTGGATCTCGAGGGCCTCGTACGCCGTCGCGGTCGGCTTGTACCCGCCTTTCGGGCCGGGAACGCCCTCGACTAACTGCAGGGCCTTGAGGCTCTGCATCTGGTTGCGGATCGTGCCGGGGTTCCGGTCGACCTCCTCCGCGATGTCCTCGCCTTTTACCGCGTCCTCCGTCTCCCGGTGGAGGTTTATCAGGGCATTGAGGATAGTCTTCTGACTGGGGGTGAGTTCGATCGATGACATGGGGAATCCTTCGTAATAGATATTCTTAAATCCCGCGGTAGGACCGGCTATTCCGTACAACTATGCAGGTACAACCTTCGTGATAAGCCCTCTAACCTTCCGAGACCCGTTCGGTCGAGAACCCGCGACCGGAACGAAGCGATACGCCTTTGCGGGTGGTCGACGCGTTCGGACGTATGCACGGCAAGCGCGTACTCGTCACCGGCGGCGCTGGGTTCATCGGGTCGAACCTCGCGAACTCCCTCGTCGAGGCCAACGACGTGGTCGTCGTCGACGACCTCTATCTCGGCACGCCCGAGAACCTGAAAGACGGCGTGGAGTTCCGCGACGCGAGCGTACTGGACGACGACCTGCCGACCGACGTCGACGCCGTCTTCCACCTCGCCGCGCTCTCCTCGCGGGCGATGCTCGAAGACGAACCGCGGCGGGGCGCGCGCGTCAACGTCGAGGGGTTCGTGAACGTCGTCGAGCAGGCCTACGCCGACGGCTGCGACGCGTTCGTCTACGCCTCCACCTCCTCGATCTACGACGACGACCTCCCCTCCAGCGAGGACGAGGCCGTCGCTGCCGACACGGGCTACGAGGCGTCGATGCTCTCCCGCGAGCGGTACGCCGAGTACTACAACGACTTCTACGACGACGTCTCGGTCGCAGGGACGCGCTTTTTCTCCGTCTATCAGGGGTACGCCGGCGCGGAAAAGCACAAGGGCGAGTTCGCGAACACCGTCTCTCAGTTCGCCGCCCGGGTCGCGGACGGCGACACGCCGGTGCTGTGGGGCGACGGGAGCCAGACCCGCGACTTCGTCCACGTCAGCGACGTGGTTCGCGCGTTGGTCCGCATCGCGGAGGAGCGCCTCGACGGCGTCTACAACGTCGGCACCGAGGAGAACTACTCGTTCAACGAGGTCGTCGACCTGATCGACGAGGCCATCGGCACCGACATCGACCCCGATTACGAACCGGTGCCGCTGAAGAACTACAACTACCAGCAGCGTGCCGACGCTTCGAAACTCCGGGAGGCGACCGGGTGGGAGCCGGAGGTGGACTTCGAGGACGGCGTCCGGCAGGTCTGCGAACCGTACCGCTGAGTCCCGCCGTTCGCGTCGGCAGTTCCCACAAACATCGCGGGTTTTAATCGCCCCGGGAGGCGAGAACGCTCCATGAACGACACTGTCAGAGTGATGGGGGTTCCCGCCGACTACGGTGCGAACCGGCGGGGCGTGGACATGGGTCCGTCGGCTATTCGGTATGCAGGTCTCGCCGAGGCGATCGAGCGCGCGGGCGCGGACGCGATCGACGCGGGCGACCTCCCCGCGCCGCGGGCGGAGGAGCGCGACCCCGACCGCGTCGAACCCGACACCGGGGACGCGAAGTACGTCAGCGAGATCGAGGAGGTCTGTGCCCGCCTCGCCGACGCTACGGCGGACGCTATCGGCGACGGCCACACGCCCCTCGCCCTCGGCGGCGACCACTCCATCGCCATGGGGACCATCGGCGGCGCGGCCCGCGACGCGTCGATCGGCGTGATCTGGTTCGACGCCCACGGCGACTTCAACACGCCCGCTACCTCCCAGAGCGGGAACGTCCACGGGATGCCGCTCGCCGCCGCGCTCGGCCGCGGCGAACTCGGGGCGGCGGACTGGGCTCGCGCGCCCGGCCTCGCCGAGGAGAACGTCGCCATCGTCGGTCTCCGCAGCATGGACGACGCGGAGAGCGAGACGATCCGCGAGAGCGACGTCACCGCGTTCACCATGTCCGACGTGGACGAGCGCGGCGTCACCGACGTGGTTGAAGACGCCCTCGACGTTGCGACCGACGGCACCGACGGGATCCACGTCAGCCTCGACCTCGACTGGCTCGACCCCAAGGAAGCGCCGGGCGTCGGAACGCCCGTTCGGGGCGGCGTCAGCTACCGTGAGGCCCACTCCGCGATGGAGAAAGTCGCCGAGCGCGACGAGCGCAACGACGCGTTGCGGTCGATGGAACTGGTCGAGGTCAACCCCATCCTCGACGAGCACAACGAGACGGCGCAGTTGGCGGTCGAACTCACCGCCAGCGCGTTCGGCGAGCGGATCATCTGAGCGCGTCGTAGCGCTCCAGTTCGAGCGTCTCCGGGTCGAGCCGGTAGTAGCTCTCCCAGACCGGCTCCAAGCCGACGAGGCGCGTCTCCTCGAACCGTCCCTTCGCGTGGCGGTGATGGTGACCGACCGGACAGATCGGGCCGGAGCGCCCGTAGGATGTCGTCGACGCGGGCGCTCCCCCGACCCAGAAACCCCTGTGGCGACTCGTGCGTGAGGAACACGTCGACGCCGTCGAGTTCCGTCGCTGCCCGCACGTCCTCCCGCGTGAAGTGCCGACGCCGGTCGCCGGAGAGTTCGTCGCGGGACTTCCCGTACCGGGTCGGGGAGTAGTTTCCGGAGAGACCGGCGACGCGGACCCCCTGCACGTCCGCCGTGGTGCTCGCGAGCAGGCGGGCGTTTCGCTCCCCGAGCGTCGCGTTCTCCCGCATCGACCCGATCACGTCGAAGTCCTCGTTGTTGCCGGCGATGAAGTAGGTCGTGACCGGCGGGTCGTAGTGCTCCAGATCGCCGACGTGGAGCGCCACGTCCGCGTCGGCGGCCTCGTAGGCGGCGAGGAGAGCGTCGCGCTTGTCCGGGTCGGACGCGTGCGAGTCGCCGAGAACGAGCATATCCGGTTTACGGCGTGCGGGGACGAAGCCCGCCTGTCGCGGAGCGAGACGAAGAGAGCGGTTTCGGTCCTACTCGTCGCCGACGTCCGGTACCACGTCGACGCTGGCGACCGTGTCGCCGTCCTCAACGTCCATCAGGGTGACGCCCATCGTGTTCCGTCCGACGGTGGAGACGTCGTTCGCGCGGGTGCGCATGATCTGGCCCCGGTCGCTCATGGCGACGAGGTCGTCGCGCTCGCCGACGGACTTGGCCGAGACGACCCGGCCGTTGCGCTCGCCCGTCTTGATGTCGATCAGGCCCTTCCCGTAGCGGGACTGGGTGCGGTACTCCGAGAGCGGCGTGCGCTTGCCGTAGCCGTTCTCGGTGACGGTCAGTAGGGAGCGCTCGTCGCCCTCGTCGGTCGCGACGAGGCCGGCCACCGCGTCGTCGCCCTCCAGTTTGATTGCACCCACGCCGCGAGCGTTACGACCCATCTCGCGGACCTCCGACTCGTCGAACCGGATCGTCATGCCGTCGCGCGTGGCGACGACCAGTGCCTCGCTACCGTCCGTGACGGCGACGTCGACCAGTTCGTCGCCGTCCGTCAGGTCGGCGGCGATGATGCCGGTCGAGAGGATGTTCTCGAACTCGGCGGCGGCGGTGCGCTTGATGTAGCCGTCGCGGGTGACGGTCGTGACGCACTCGTCGGGCTCGAACTCGTCGGTAGCGACGACGGCGGTGATCTCCTCGCCGTCGTCGAGGTCGATGAGGTTGATCGCCGACTTGCCGCGCGCGGTCCGGCTCATCTCGGGGATCTCGTAGGCCTTCAGGCGGTAGACCTGCCCCTGGTTCGTGAAGCAGAGCAGGTAGTCGTGGGTGTTCGCGCGGAACACCTTCGAGACGCGGTCGCCCTCCTTCACGTCGACGCCGATGATCCCTTTCCCGCCGCGGTTCTGCGGGTCGAAGCGGTCGACCGGCATCCGCTTGACGTAGTCGTCCTCGGTGACGACGACGACCACGTCCTCCTCGGGGATGAGGTCCTCGTGGGTGACGGTGCCCTCGTCCTCGACGATGCTGGTCTCGCGCTCGTCGGCGTACTCGTCTTTGATCTCGCGGAGCTCCCCTTTGATCACGGCGAGGAGTTCGTCCTCGTCGCCGAGGATGGTCTCGAGGCGCTCGATGCGGGCCTGCACCTGCTCGTACTCCTCTTCGATCTCGGCGGACTCCATCGAGGTGAGGCTGCCGAGTTGCATCCGGACGATGTGGTCGGCCTGGTCCTGTGAGAAGTCGTACGCCTCGATGAGCGCCTCCTTCGCGGCGTCGCGGTCCTCCGCGTTCCGGATCAGGTCGACCACGTCGTCGACGTTTTCCAGCGCCGTCAGGCGGCCCTCCAGGATGTGCGCCCGGTCCTCGGCCTCGTCGAGGTCGTACTGGCTGCGCCGGCGGACGACCGCTCTCCGGTGGGCGACGTACTCCGCCAGGGTCTCTTTCAGCGTGAGCACCCGGGGCTGGCCGTCGACCAGCGCGAGGTTGATCACACCGAAGGTGGTTTCGAGGTGGTGTTCCAGCAGCTGGTTCTTCACGACCTCGGCGTTCGCGCCGCGCTTGAGCTCGATGACGACGCGGACGCCGTTACGGTCGGACTCGTCGCGCAGGTCGCGGACGCCCTCGACCTTCCCCTCGTTGACGTCCTCGGCGATGCGCTCGACCATCCGCGCCTTGTTCGCCTGGAACGGGACCTCCGTGATGACGATGCGCTCGTCCTCCTCGACCGCGAACTCGGCGCGGACGCGGACCCGGCCGCGGCCGGTCGAGTACGCGGAGTAGACCGCGTCGCGGCCGACGATGTTCGCGCCGGTCGGGAAGTCCGGACCCTTGACGTGCTCCATCAGGTCGTCGACGTCGCAGTCGGGGTCGTCGATGAGGTGGATCGTCGCGTCGATCACCTCGCCGAGGTTGTGCGGCGGGATGTTCGTCGACATCCCGACGGCGATGCCCGAAGAGCCGTTGACCAGCAGGTTCGGGAACGCCGAGGGCAGTACCTCGGGCTCCGTGAGGCGGTCGTCGTAGTTGGACCTGAACTCGACGGTGTCTTTCTCGATGTCCGCGAGCAGTTCCTCCGAGATGGGGCTCATCCGGGCCTCCGTGTACCGCATGGCGGCCGCGGGATCGCCGTCCATCGACCCGAAGTTGCCCTGCCCGTCGACCAGGGGGTATCGCATCGAGAAGTCCTGGGCCATCCGGACCAGGGTGTCGTAGATCGCGCTGTCGCCGTGGGGGTGGTAATCACCCATCGTCTCGCCCACAACGGACGAGGACTTGCGGTGGCCGGACCCGCTCGTAACGCCCATCTCGTGCATCGCGTAGAGGATGCGGCGGTGGACCGGCTTGAGGCCGTCCCGGACGTCCGGGAGGGCGCGGCCGGCGATGACGCTCATCGCGTAGTCGATGTAGCTCTGCTCCATCTCGTCCTCGATGCGGACGCGGTCGACGCGCGCGGCGTCCGTGTCCACGTCCGACGGGTCTGGTACTTCCGAACTCATGTCAGATGTCTACCCATTCGGCCTCGGGGGAGTGCTCCTTGATGAACTGCTTTCGCGGCTCGACGGCGTCGCCCATCAGCACGGAGAACATCTTGTCCGCGGCGGCCGCGTCCTCGATAGTTATCTGCTTCAGAACGCGGTTCTCGGGGTTCATTGTCGTCTCCCAGAGCTGATCGGGGTTCATCTCGCCGAGGCCCTTGAACCGCTGGACCTGCGTCGGGTTGCCGCTGCACTTTTCCTCGACGATCCGGTCGCGCTCGGTCTCGGTCATCGCGTCGTACGTGTTCCCGCGGTACCGGACGCGGTACAGCGGGGGCTGAGCGGCGTAGACGTAGCCGGCCTCCAGCAGGGGCTTCATGTGACGGTACAAAAGCGTCAGCAGGAGCGTCCGGATGTGTGCCCCGTCGACGTCCGCGTCCGTCATCATGATGACCTTCTGGTAGCGGGCGTCCTCGATGTCGAACTCGTCCCCGATCCCCGTGCCGATGGCGGTGATCATGTTCCGGATCTCGTCGTTCTCTAAGATCCGGTCGAGGCGGTGTTTCTCGACGTTGAGGATCTTCCCGCCGAGCGGGAGGATCGCCTGAACGTCCGGGTTCCGGCCCTGCTTGGCGCTCCCGCCGGCGCTGTCGCCCTCCACGATGAACAGTTCGGAGTCGCTCGGCTCCTTCGTCTGGCAGTCGGCGAGCTTGCCGGGCAGCGCGGTCGATTCGAGGGCGCTCTTCCGGCGGGTGAGCTCCTCGGCCTTCTTCGCGGCCTTGCGCGCCTTCGCCGCCTCGACGGCCTTCGAGACGATCGCCTCGGCGGTGTCCGGGTTCTCCTCGAAGAACGTTCCCAGCCCGGAGTGGATGGTGCCTTCCACGATACCGCGGACCTCGCTGTTGCCGAGTTTCGTCTTCGTCTGGCCCTCGAACTGTGGGTCGGGGTGTTTGACGGAGATGACCGCCGTCAGCCCCTCGCGGATGTCCTCGCCCTTGAGGTTCTCGTCCAGGTCGCCGAGCAGGCCGTTGTCGCCGGCGTAGTCGTTGACGATGCGGGTCAGCGCCGTCTTGAACCCGGTGAGGTGGGTGCCGCCCTCGCGCGTGTTGATGTTGTTCGCGAAGGCGTGGAGCGAGCCCTGCAGTTCGTCGGTGGCCTGCATCGCCACCTGGACCCGGATGCCCGCTCGCGGCTCGTCGCCGCTCGCGCCTTCCGTGGAGCCCTGCTCCGCGTGCTCCTCGTCCTCGAAGTAGATGACGTCCTCGTGGAGGGGCGAGCGGGTCTCGTTCAGGTACTCGACGAACTCGCGGATGCCGCCTTCGTACCGGAACGTCTCGGCGGTGTCGTCGCGGTCGTCGCGGAGGGTGATCGCCACGCCCGAGTTGAGAAAGGCGAGTTCGCGGAGGCGGCTCTCGAGCGTCGAGTAGGTGAAATCCCTGTGCTCGAAGATGTCGTCGTCCGGCCAGAAGCGGATGGTGGTGCCGGTGTCCTCGTCGGGGTCCATGTCGCGAGCCCGTTCGATCCCGTGCTCGGGTTCGCCGTGGTCGTAGCGCTGCTTCCAGACCGCGCCGTCGCGTTTGACCTCGACCTCTAACCACTTCGACAGCGCGTTGACCACGCTGACGCCGACGCCGTGGAGGCCACCGGAGACCTGATAGGACTTGTTGTCGAACTTCCCGCCGGCGTGGAGGACGGTCATGATGACTTCGAGGGCGGGCTTGTCGTGTTCCTCGTGAGTGTCGACGGGGATGCCGCGGCCGTCGTCGTGGATGCTGACCGAGTCGTCGTCGTGGATCGTGACGGTGATCTCGTCGCAGTGGCCGGCGAGGGCCTCGTCGATCGAGTTGTCGACGACCTCGTAAACGAGATGATGTAACCCTCGCGAGTCCGTAGAACCGATGTACATCGCGGGACGTTTCTGTACGGCTTGCAGGCCTTCCAGTACCTGAATCTGGCCGGCACCGTACTCTGTCTCTTCGCTCATAAAACCTGTTTCCGGTTAAGCCTGCGGGAGTAATAAAAGTCACGCACGCGCTCGCGCGTGCGCGAGTTCGTGACAGATCACGTACCTCACGGAGCGCGGCCGTATCCCGGAGGTCGGGCGCGACGTGTATCGCGTTCGGTACGAGCGCCGGTGTCGGCTCCCGCTCGTGGCGGCCGCGGAGTACGTTCTCGCGGGCGAGACGTCCCGAACGTCACGCCGCGGAACGCGAGACGACGGCGACCCCGCTCTACTTTCACCACGGTAGCATACAGGTTTTAAACTCCCCACGAGTAATTGGGGTACACGATGACCTCGTTCCAGTCGACGCTTGGCGAGGACTCGGAGATCGCGGAGGAGCTGGCGGAGAGCCAGCGCCAGATCTCCATCGCCGAGTTCTTCGAGAAGAACAAGCACATGCTCGGGTTCGACAGCGGAGCCCGAGGGTTGGTAACCGCAGTCAAGGAGGCGGTCGACAACGCGCTGGACGCGGCCGAGGAGGCGGGCGTATTGCCCGATATCTACGTCGAGATAGAGGAGGTCGGCGACTACTACAGGCTGACCGTCGAGGACAACGGGCCGGGGATCACCAAAGAGCAGTTGCCCAAAGTGTTCGGGAAACTGCTGTACGGCTCCCGCTTTCATGCCCGAGAGCAGAGTCGGGGTCAGCAAGGTATCGGTATCTCCGCCGCCGTTCTCTACTCCCAGCTAACCAGCGGGAAACCGGCGAAGATCACGAGTCGAACCCAGGGGGCAAGCGAGGCAGAGTACTTCGAACTGATCATCGACACGGACGAGAACGAACCGGAGATCGCCGTCGAGGAGACCACCTCGTGGGACCGCCCGCACGGGACGCGCATCGAGATGGAGATGGAGGCGAACATGCGCGCCCGCCAGCAGCTTCACGACTACATCAAGCACACGGCGGTCGTCAACCCGCACGCGCGTCTCGAACTCCGCGAACCGCAGGAGCAGTTCAAGTTCGAGCGCGCGACCGACCAGCTACCGGACGAGACGGAGGAGATCCGCCCGCACCCCCACGGCGTCGAACTCGGGACCGTCCTGAAGATGCTGGCGGCGACGAACTCCCACTCCGTCTCGGGGTTCCTTCAGGAGGAGTTCACCCGCGTCGGCTCGAAAACCGCCGACAGCGTCATCGAGGACTTCCGCGACCGGCACTTCGGCCGTGAGATGACGTGGGAGCCGCCCCGGGACCACGAGAACGCCGACATCGCCGCCGCCGTGGCCGACGCCACGGCGAACAAGGGCGCTGGCGCGACCGACGCCTTCGGCGCTGCCGTCACCGAACGCGTCGCGAGCCACGACCGAGTCGCCCATCACCAGCTTCGGGACGCCGTGGCCGAGGCGGCCGAACAGGTCGGCGACGGCTTCGCCGCGACGTTCGGCGCGACGGTACAGAAAAACGCCGTCGAGGCGTCGTGGACGGCGATCCTCGGCGTCGACGAGGACGACGAAGTGCCCGAGGGGCGGCGCGCCGCCGACCTCTACGGCCTCGTCAACGAGGCGACGAGCAGGCGGAAAGACGACGCGACGGTCGAGGCGCTCGCCTCGCGGATCGCCAATCGCTTCCGCAACGACGAGGACGACCGCGACCGCCTCACTCGCGACGAACTCGCCGAGTACGTCGCCTGGGCGGCCGACCGCACCGCCGAGCGCGAGGACGTGAGCATCGGTGAGACGGCCCGCGAGAACGTCGTCGAAGCGATCTGGTCCGCGATGACGACCGTCCCGGACGAGGTTCCGAAGGTCAGCGAACTCGCGGACGACCGCGACGCGACGAGCGAACTGCTCGAAGCGATGCGCTCGACCGACATCATGGCCCCGCCGACGAACTGCCTCGCGCCCATCACCGACGAACTCGTCGAGGCGGGCCTGACAAAGGAGTTCGACGCGGACTTCTACGCCGCGGCGACTCGCGACGCGGAGGTCACCGGCGGCGACCCGTTCATCGTCGAGGCCGGCATCGCCTACGGCGGCGAGCTCCCCGACGACGGGACGGCGCAGGTGATGCGGTTCGCGAACCGCGTCCCGCTGGTCTACCAGCGCGGCGCGTGCGCGACGACCGACGTGGTCAAGCAGATCGGCTGGCGGAACTACAACCTCGACCAGCCCGGCGGGAGCGGCATCCCGAACGGCCCGGTCGTCGTCATGGTCCACGTGGCCTCGACGAACGTCCCTTTCACCAGCGAGTCGAAAGACGCCATCGCCAACATCCCCGAGATAGAGGACGAGATCGAACTCGCCATCCGGGAGGCGGCCCGCGACCTGAAGAGCTACCTGAAGAAGCGCCGCTCGATGGAGAAGCGCCGGCAGAAACAGGACGTGCTGGCGACCATCCTGCCGGAGATGGCGGAGAAGGTGGCGTCGGTGACCGACAACGAGGAACCCGACATCAGCGACGCGATGGCCCGGATCATGAACAACGTCCGGGTCGGCCGCGACGTGAAGGCGAACGGCGACGGACGGAAAGTCGCCGTCACGGTCGAGAACCACTCGAACGCGAACGAGTCGCTGGAGCTGACCGACATCGTCACCGCCGAACCGCGGGACCTGCCCGACGACGCTACCGTCGTCGAGATGGACGACGAGTGGTTCGTCAAGTGGTCCGTCGACGTCGCCAGCGGGGACGAGGAGACGCTGGCCTACCAGACGGCCGACGACGCATCGTTCGACCTCGACGTGGACGGGGTGGAGACGGAGAAACTGACTATCATCAATGAGAACTGACACGAACGCGGACGCTCGCGAGGAACTCATCGAACTCGCGGCGGAGTTTTACGACCAGTTCGAGGAGGGCGACGTCCCGAAAATGACGCTGCCCACCCGGACGAAGAGCAACATCGAGTACGACGAGGACGAGGACGTGTGGGTGTACGGCGACCGGCAGAGCACCCGGTCGGCGAACAGCGTCCGCGGGGCGCGCAAGCTGCTGAAGGCCATTTACGCTATCGACTTCCTCGCCGAACAGCTAGAGGAGGACCGCTCGTCCACCCTGCGTGAGCTCTACTACCTCTCGGAGTCCTGGAACGCCGAGGAGGCGCAGTTCAACAACCAGGACGAGTCGAACCAGCTCGTCGAGGACCTCGAGATCGTCAGCGGCGTCACGCGCGAGGACTTCCACATGCGGCCCGAGGAGTCCGGCGCGACGATCATGGGACCGCTGAAGCTCCGCGAGCAGACCCGCCGGGGAGAGCGCGAGATCCACTGCCAGAAAGACGTCGGCGAGGGCGGCTACCAGATCCCGAACAACCCCGACACTATCGAGTTCCTCGAGAACGACGCCGACTTCGTTCTTTGCGTCGAGACCGGTGGCATGCGCGACCGCCTCGTGGAGAACGGCTTCGACGAGGAGTACAACGTCATCGTCGTCCACCTCAAGGGCCAGCCGGCGCGGGCGACCCGCCGCATCACCAAGCGCCTGCACGACGGACTCGACCTGCCGGTCACCGTGTTTACCGACGGCGACCCGTGGTCGTACCGGATCTACGGCTCCGTCGCGTACGGCTCCATCAAGTCCGCGCACCTCTCGGAGTACCTCGCGACGCCCGAAGCGCGGTTCATCGGCATCCAGCCGGGGGACATCGTGGAGTACGACCTGCCGACGGACCCGCTCGCCGACTCCGACATCAACGCCCTGGAGAGCGAACTCGACGACCCCCGCTTTCAGACCGACTACTGGGAGGAGCAGATCGAACTCCAGCTAGACATCGGGAAGAAGGCGGAACAGCAGGCCCTCGCGTCGAGAGGGCTGGACTTCGTGACGGAGACGTACCTTCCGGAGTCTTCCGGCGGCGCGCCGCGACGGCGAACCGTTTTTACCGTCGACGTGGACTACCGTTCGTGGCGGAACACGCATCTCCCCGGGACGAGAACGCGACGGTGTAGGCGGCCGACTCGACGCCGCCAACGTCTTCGCGCACCGCTACGACGGCGGCGACACCGCCGCCACGGTACACGACCTGGCGGACGAACCGGCGTCGGTCGCGCTCGACCCGCCGCCGGCGACGGACCCGTGCGGACGCTCCTCGGCGAGGGCGGGCGGCGACGGGACGACGGCCGATACGGGTTCGACCTCGACGGGTACGGGTATCGGTGGGTTCGAGCGGGGCGAACGGACGGCGGGGGCGGCTGAGCGCCGGGAACGGCATCTCACTGCTCGTCGATCCACGCCCGCGTCGCTTCGACCACGTCGAAGAGTTCGGCCTCGCGTTCGTCGTCGACGCTGACGAACACCCCCCGTGTTTGCCGAGTAATAGCTGGACCGACAGCGCGTCCTCGGTGTCGTAGATCACGTGTCGAAGTTCGCCGACGTGAATGATATCGCCGGCCCGGTCCTTTCCGAGGCCGAAGACGATGATCTCGCGCCGTGATCCTTCGAGATCCGCCTCCATGTACCTCACCGATACCGTCCCGAAGGAAAGTGTCTTCGTACTCCCGTTCGCCGTACACGAGTACTATCCGAACGCCGCCCCCGACGATGCCCCGTAGATGGTCTACGAGGCTGAACTCCCCTGTGGTACATCGTACCACGAGAAAATACAAGGTACTAGTTTATGTTAGAAACAGTCGAGTGAAAATATCGATCCGTCACTCGGTCTCGAAATCGACCGCGCGGTCGCGGTCACCGTCGCGCGCGGTCGTCGCGTCCGAGAGGTCCCTGACGGCGTCTCCTCCGTGTGCCCGGCCGCTGGCGCAGTCGCGGCAGTACTCGTTGGTGCCGCTCTCGTAGGTGTACACCGGGACGCCGAAGAGGACGAACTCGTCGTGGAACTCGCGCTCGACGCCTTCCTCGACCGGGTCGAAACAGACCGAACACGGCTTCTCGCCGCCGCGGAGGACCGTCTCCTCGACGCGCTGGTGGCGGCCGAACGCGGTGACGGGGTAGTCGCTCCGAACTCGCTCGCGGATCGGCGGGACGAGATAGAGGCCGAGCGCCAGCATGAGGACGCCGGTGAGAACGGAGGCCGCGCCTCCGCCGGTCACTGCGGCGAACCCGGCGACCGAAAGCAACACGCCCACGATCCAGGAGGCGGTGTCCGTACCGGTCGACCCCCGAACGTCGCTGGCGGAGAGGGTTTCCTCGGTGCGGTTACGACCGTCCTCGCCCGCCGTGACGGTCCGCACGCCGCAGTGCGGGCAGATGTCGGCTTCGGCGTTTATCTCCTCGCCGCAGGACCGACAGTGTATCTCGTCGGCGGCGGAGAGGTCGCTCGACCTCTCGGTGTCGCGCCGGAGCACCTTTCGGTCGACGTCGACGAAGTAGTTGTAGGCCGCGTAAGCGGCGTTACCGAGGCCGCCGGTCCACCAGATAGTGAGGAAAAACAGCAACGCGTGGGTCCCCGCGCTACCGGCCGACCGCTTGACCAGCACGACGCTGTCGCGGTACCGGTCCTGCACCTCCCACCCCCGTAATTGCTCGGCCACGAGGCGCTGCTGGAGTTCGGAGTCGCCGTCGCTCCCCGACGCAACGCCCCGTTCGACGCCGCACTCGGGACAAATGACGGCCTTCGCGTTCACGACTGCACCGCAACTGGTGCAGTACGCCTCGTTCGGTCCGGCCCGGTCCGTGCCGGCCTGTTCGTCACCGCCCTCTCGCATGCTTCGAGAAACGTCCGTCCCCGGCTTAGTTGTTCCGACGGAAGGTTGAAACTATCGTCGACCGCCGTTCTCGTCCAGCGCGACCGGAACGCCCCGGCCCGCGACGTCGGCGGCGAACGCCCGCGAGTCCGCCTCCAGCGCCTCGAACGTGTTGTAGTGGATCGGCACGACGAGGTCCGGGTCGAGCGCCGCGGCGAGGTCGGCCGTCCCGTGGCGGTCCATGGTGAAGCTGCCGCCGATAGGCGGGAGGAAGACGTCCACGTCGAGTTCTTCGTGCCCCGGGAGCGCGTCGCTGTCGCCCGGCCAGAAGACGCTCGTCCCACCGAGTGTGAGGTGGAAGCCGACGCCGAACCCCTCGGGGTGGTACGGTTCGCTGTCCGCCCGGGTGTGCGGCCCGTCCGGGTCGTTGTACGCGGGAACCGTTCGCACGACCACGTCGACGAACAGTTCGTCGTCGTGCTCGCCGACCCGGACCGCGTCGCCCGGCAGGTCGTCGAGGGGAGCGACATCGCGGTCGATCCCCGGCGGATACACCGCCTCGTAGACGGCGAGGGTCGTCTCCCCGTCGGCCACGCGCTCGATGCCGTCCGAGTCGTAGTGGTGGTCGTGGGTGACGCAGACGAGGTCGGCGTCCCCGGGCGCGTAGTCCCGCGGTTCCGGGTGACCGGCCCCGGGGGACGAGGGCTCCCAGTCCCCGGTGAGCACGCCGTAACGACCGGGGTCGACGTAGACCACCGTTCCGTCGGCGGCCTCGATCCGCGCTGTCGCGTAGCCGAGCCAGTCTACCGTCAGGTCGCCGTAGGAAACCGTCATACCCGGACCGTGGGGCGAGCGCGTCATAACGGCCCGGATCGGGAGCCGTCGGAACGACCCGCGACGGCCGACGACCCCGACGGTCGCCGCGAACGCATGGATCGCCGGCAGGACGTTTCGACGGGGCCGTTCGCGAACGGCCGGAACGGTTCCGGGCAGTCCTCGACGCCGTCCTCCGGGGTTCCCGCCCCGCGCAGGTCGTCGGACGCGATCCGCGGCCGGCAAGCGACCCCGTCGACGAAGTCGGCGGTCGCTCGCCCGCGCGCGTCCGGCCGTCCGCGAACGAACGTCGGCCAGCGCCGGTTCGAGGTCGGCCCACGCCCGGTCGAAGTACGAGGGCCACTGCGCGAGACAGCGGTAGACGCTCGGGAAGTCGTCGAGGCCGTGGAACGACCGGAGGCCCGACGCGGCGTCTTCGGCCCCCTTCGGAGCGCCGCCGGGGTCGACCATCGTCGGCGACCGCCCGCGGTCGCGGTCGACGCGGGGCGGGAACGGCGCGGCCGCGGCCTCGTCGGGCGACGAGTCGGGCGAGAGGTCGCCGTACAGCCCGCGATCAAGCAGTTCGAACAGCACCGCGAGCCGCGGCGCGACGGCGTCGAACGTCGCCAGTTGCCCGCGCAGTTCCCGGGACTCGGCCGGCGGCACGTCCACGTCGACGCGGCGGTACGACGGCAGACCGCCGGCGGCTTCCAGCGGATCGAGAACGGCGTCGCGGTACCCTCCCGCGAACTCGGCGAACGCCCGGGTCTGGAACATCGGTTTCACCTGCCCCCACGCGTAGCGCGTGAAATCGGGCACGTTCGCCACCGCGGTCCGGAACACCCAGTGGATGACCGGCGCGCGGAACGTCGCCTTCACGTCGCCGTACAGTCCCCGCTGCCACCCCTCGGCCTCGCCGTCGTATAGCCTGGGTCGGTCGACCATAGGGGTCGCTCGGGGGGAAAGGGTTCGGGGCCGTCGCTACTGCCGGTCGGCCAGTCGCTCCACGCGCTCCAGCGAGTCCGCGTCGGCCGGCTCCACGTCGTCGCGGACCGCGAGAAAGCGCGGGAACCGGAGCGCGTAGCCCGACGAGTAGGTCGGCGACTCCTGTATCTCCTCGTAGCCCACCTCGAAGACGACCGCCGGCGCGACGTCAACGTCCTGCCCGTCCTCGGACAGAACGTGCGGTTCGAGCAGGTCGGTCAACTCCTCGAGTTCCTCGTCGGTGATGCCCGTCGCGACCTTGCCGAGCGTCTCGTAGCCGGCGTGAGGCGAACTCTCACGAGCGTCCGAACCCCGTTCGGACGCCCCTTCGGTCCGCGCGGAGAGCAGGAAGGTACCGAGGAGGCTCGCGCGGCGGCCCTCGCCCCACTCCGCGCCGGTGACGACCAAATCGAGCGTCTCCACGTCGGGCTTGCGCTTGCGCCAGTTCTTCCCGCGACGGCCCGGCGAGTACGTCGAGTCGGGGTTCTTCAGCATGATCCCCTCGTGGCCGGACTCCAGCGAGTCCGCCTCGACGCCGGCGATCCCGTCGGGGTCGTCGGTGACCCAGAGCTCCGAGAGCCCCTCGCCGTCATCGAGGACTTCCGTCAGGGAGTCGTGGCGCTCCGTCAGCGCGGCGTCGAGCAGGTCGTCGCCGTCGCGGTGCAGACAGTCGAAGAAGACCGGACGCACCGCGACGTCCTCGCGTGTGGCGGCCACGTCGTGCTTGCGCCGGAAGCGCCGCAGGACCTCCTGAAACGGGAGCGGGTCGCCGTCGTCGTCGACGCCGACGACTTCGCCGTCGAGGATGACCGGTTCGTCGACGCGCTCGTCGGCGAACTCGACGACCTCCGGAAGCGCGTCGGTCACGTCCTCCATGTTGCGGGAGAAGACGCTCGTCCCGCCGTCGGGGTCGTGGTGGAGCTGTACTCTAGCCCCGTCGAATTTCCACTCTACGGCGGCCTCCGCCCAGTCCTCCAGCGCGCCGGCGACCGTGCCCGCCTGGGCGAGCATCGACTGTACGGGGCGGCCGATCTCGAGTCGCATCGCGTCGAGGCCGGCCTCGCCCTCGTCGCGGGCGACGACCGCGACGCGGCCGTAGTCGTTCGACACCTGCAAGGCGCGTTCGACGGACCCGACCGGGACGTCGAACGCCCCCGCGATAGCGTCTCTGACGGTGCCCTCGCCGACGCCGATGCGCATCTCGGAGAGGACGATACGCGCGACGTACCGCGCTTCCTCGGGGTCGCAGCGGTTGAACAGGCCGAACAGGCGGTCGATCTTCGCGTCCTGACTGCCCGCCCCCTCGGCCGTCGCCAGCGTTCCCAGTTCGTCCGCCACCTCGCCGACGGTGAGACCCGACCGCTCGCCGCCGGCGAACGCGCCGAGGCCCCGCTGGCCGCCGAAGTCGTAGCTGGCCGCCACGTCGCCGATCTCGCCGCGGTCGGCCAGGCGCTCCTCGACGTCGTCCGCGGAGACGTTCGGCCCGGCGGCGCGGGCGATCGCCTCGTAGCAGTAGTTCGGACCGATGTCCAGCGTCGTCGACTCCCACGCGGGGAAGACCCGCCCCTGGACGAACCGGACGACGGTCGGCAGGTCGTCGCTCGCCGCCGACAGCAGGCCGGTCACCAGGTCGACGACCACCAGATCCGCCGTCTCGGCCTCGATCTCGCCGGCGCGCTCGGCGAACTCGTCGAACTCCATCACGTCGTCGTAGTCGAAGCGTGCAGGTGAACTTTATCATTGTCGGCGGGTCGTCGGGCGCACGCTGTCCCACAGGCTGTCGCTCCCGACAGACGCAAAGCGGACCGCTGGAGACGTGTAAACACCGTGAAACTGCCACAGCCGCGGGTTTCAAGAGCGTCGCGGGCACAGAGGTCGGTAATGACAGGGGACCTCGCCGGAGCGGTCGACGACGTGCTGGAGACCGACGCCGAGCGGTTTCAACAGCGGGTCGACGAGGAGGTCGACGTCATCGTCGAGGAGATCCGCGACGGGACGTTCGACAACCCGCAGGCGATCCTCGGGTTGGAGTACGAGTTCTACGCCGTCGCGGACCCGCGTCCGGAGTCCCGACGGACCCGTTCCGAGCAGGATACGGGCGACACGTGCGCGCTGATGCGGGTGCCCCGACGGCTGCTCGAACTCATTGGCTTCGAGAAGGAACTCGGCCTGCACAACGCGGAGATGACCGTCGGCCCCCAACCGATGAACTCCCACGGCATCGCCGCGCAGGAGTCGGAAGTGAAAGCGCGCCTGTCGACCGCGCTGGAGACCGCCGGCACGGAGGGGATGCGACTCGTCAGCGACGGGATGTGGACCATCCCGCCGGCGGGTGAGACGGCGCGGTCGTACCTCACCGACAGCGTCGATGACCGCGGGGTCCGGGTCGCCTCGAACATGAGCGACTCCACCCGGTACCACGCGATGGCGAACACCGACCGAGCGGACGTCGCCGGGATGCGCCTCGACGCCCCGCACGTCACGCTGGACGCCGACACGGTGATGCCGGAGAGCCTCATCACCTCTATCCAGCCTCACTATCAGGTCCCGCAGGCCGTCGACCTCCCCGAGTACTTCCGCTACGCGCTCCGGGTCGCCGGCCCTATCCTCGCGCTCTGTGTCAACTCCCCCTTCTTCCCGCCGGACCTCTACGACGAGGACGCGGACCCCGAGGCGATCCTCTCGGACGCGTGGATGGAACACCGGATCAGCGTGTTCGAGACGGTGCTGAACGCCGAACACGACACGGCGGGAAAGGTACGGTTCCCCCGCGACGTCTCGACCGTCGAGGAGGCCGTCACGCGCATCGCCGGGGACGAGACGTTCGTCCCGATACCCGTCGAGAAGGGCGACCGCTTCGACGACAAGTTCGCGCACTTCCGGCTGAAACACGGGACGTTCTGGCGATGGGTCCGCCCCGTCTTCGGCGGCCCCCACCGGTCGTCGGCCAACGCGCGCATCGAGTTCCGTCCGGTCCCGGCCCAGCCGACCGTCCGGGACTCCGTCGCGGCGCTCGCCACCTTCGCGGGCCTGATGGAGAGCCTGCCGCGGCTGGAACACCCGGTCTCCGACATGGACTGGGACGTGGCGCGGGACAACTTCTACGCCGCGATGCGGGACGCCCTCGACGCCGACCTCCGATGGGTCACCAACGACGGCGAACCGACGACCGAGTACGATGCCCTCTACGCCGACCTCTTCGACCACGCCGAGGCGGGCCTGCAGGCCCGCGGCCTCAGCGACGAGGAGGCGGCGAAGTACCTCTGGCCGCTCCGCCAGCGCGCCCGCCACCGGCTGACGCCGGCGGACTGGAAGCACCGGCAGGTCCGCGAGCGCCTCTACAACGGGTCGACGTTCGAGGAGGCGGTCCACGGGATGCAACGGGAGTACGTCGACCGCCAGCGCGACACGCTTATCCAGGGGAGCTTCGCCGACTGGGTGGACGACCGGTGACGCCGCGCTAGCCGGAAGCGATATGGCATCTGGGTGAAATACGGGGATGTATGGTGACGTTTCTCTCGGGCGGCACCGGCACGCCCAAGCTATTGGACGGTGCCGCCGCCGCGTTCTCGCCGGAGGACACGACCGTGGTCGCGAACACGGGCGACGACGTCGAACTCGGCGGCCTGATGGTCTGTCCGGACCTGGACACGCTCCTCTTTCAGGGAGCGGGGATACTGGACCGGGACACGTGGTGGGGCATCGGCGGCGACACCGAGCGGACCCACAGCGCGCTCGGCGACATCGCCGGCGCGATGGGTCTCGAAACGGGGCCGCAGTACCTCCCCGACGACCGCCAGACGGAGAGCCGGGACCTCGCCGCGTGGCGCAGGTTCTCCGGCGTCGCGGAGTTCATGACCATCGGCGACCGCGACCGCGCGGTCCACATCACGCGAACCAGCCTGCTCGATCAGGGACGAACGCTCTCGGAGGTGACCGAGACGTTCGCCGACGGGTTCGACCTCTCCGTCGACCTGCTGCCGATGAGCGACGACCCGGTCGCGAGCCTGATCCACACGCACGACGGGAAGCTACACTTCCAGGAGTTCTGGGTGGCCCGCAGCGGCGAACCCGAGGTCGAACAGGTGGAGTTCCGCGGCGCGTCCGCGGCAGACCCCGCGCCGGGCGTCCTCGACGCGCTGGAGGACGACGTGGTGATCGGTCCGTCGAACCCGGTGACGAGCATCGGGCCGATGCTCTCGATCGATGGCATCGGGGGGAAGCTACAGGAGACGACCGTCGTCGCCGTCTCGCCGTTCGTCGAGGACGAGGTGTTCTCCGGGCCGGCCGGGGACCTCATGGAGGCCGTCGGCGGCGAGCCGTCGACCGCCGGGCTGACGACGGCGTACCCCTTCGCGGACGCGTTCGTCCTCGACGAGGCAGACGGGACGGCGTTCGACCGCCCGGTCGTCCGCACGGACACCGAGATAAACGGCCGCAAGGACGCCGCCCGCGTGGCGAAAGCGACCGCGAAGGCCCTGGAGGAGGCCAAGGCCGCGGAGGTGGAGTAGTGTTCTCCCCGCCGGTCGCCCTAGCGAGCCTCAGCGGCGAGGCCGATGCCGAGTGGGCGCGCGCGGGCGGGGAGTTCGCGGGCGCGGCGTTTCTCGGCGGCATCGCGCTGGACGAGCGGGCCCGCGCGGCCGCCCGCGAGACGGTCGCGGAGCGCGACCGCAACGAGTTCCTGCCCCCGGACCCGCACGAGTTCATCGACGAGCAACTGACGGCCCTCGACGACGCGCCGGTTCTGGCGGGCTTTAACGTCCGAAGCGCGACGGTCGAACCGGTCCGCGAGGCGGCCGCGATCTGTGCGTCCCACGACGCCGTCATCGAAGTCAACGCCCACTGCCGGCAGGCCGAACTCTGCGCAGCCGGTTGCGGCCAGACGCTCCTGCGCGACGCGGACCGACTCCGCGAGTACGTCCGCGCGGCGGCCGAGACCGGCGCGACGGTGAGCGCGAAGGTCCGCACCGAGGTCGAGGGCGTCGACCTGCCCGAGACCGCCAGACTGCTCGGCGAGGCCGGCGCGGACGCGG
Organism: Halobacteriales archaeon QS_9_68_17; assembly: GCA_003023565.1. GTDB lineage: Archaea > Halobacteriota > Halobacteria > Halobacteriales > Natronoarchaeaceae > Halostella. The sequence goes on along the minus strand of PXSA01000032.1, from coordinate 3,758 downwards.
TCCACGTCGACGCGATGGACTCCGAGCGCGTCGTCGCGGACGTGGTCGACGCGACGGACGCGTTCGTGGTCGCCAACAACGGCGTGCGCGACCGCGAGACGGTCGCGGAGTACGTCGAGTACGGCGCGGACGCGGTGAGCGTCGGCCGGCCGAGCGACGACCCGGCGGTGCTGTCGCGCGTTCGCTCGGCCGCCGACGACCTGCTCGCGCCGGACGCCTACTCATAAGTAGCCGCGGGAGAAAACCCACGGCCATGAGAACGCCGGCGCAGAACGCCGAACTCGCCCTTCTGCTCGAAGTAGCGGGCACCCCGAAGCCGGGCAACGTGGACCGCGAGCGCGAGTACGCCGACCTCCGGTTCGAACACTTCCTCGCGGGCGCGGTCGGTGCCCGCGACGGCCTCGACGCCGCGGCCGACGGCGCGCCCCTCGGCGAGGCGTTCGAGCGAGCGGTCGAAGGGATGAGCCGGCAGCGCGGCGGCAACACGCAGTTCGGGGCGCTGCTGCTCCTGACGCCGCTCGTCCGCGCGGCGGTCGACCGCGACCTCTCGCCCGACGGCGTCGCCGCCGTCGTCGAGGACGCGACCGTCGAGGACGCGGCGGGCTTCTACCGCGCCTTCGACCACGTCGACGTGTTCGCCGGCGACCTGCCCGAGGACGCGGACGCGCTGGACGTCCGCCGCGGGAGCGACGCCGTTCCCGAGGTGCGCGACCGCGGCCTGACGCTGTACGAGGTGATGGCGGAGAGCGCCGACCGCGACGGCGTCGCGCGCGAGTGGGTCGACGGCTTCGGCCGGACGTTCCGCGCGGCCGACCGCATCGCGGACGGCGAGGGACCGGTTCCGGGCCGCGCCGCCGAGACGTTCCTCTGGCTGCTCTCGCGCCGACCGGACACGTTCGTCGCCAAGCAACACGGCCCGGAGGCGGCCCGGAGCGTCATGGTCCGCGCGCAGGAGGCGCGGGAGGACGGACCCCGGCTCGTCGACGCGTTCGCGAAGTCGCTGGTCGAGTCCGGCGTCAACCCCGGGACCACTGCGGACGTCGTCGCGGCCGGTCTCTTCGTCGCGCTCGAACGCGACGGGGTCGAGGTATGACCGGCGACGGCGACTGGCCCGTCGACCTGCGGGGGGTGACGGAGTCGCTCGTCGCCACGCTCGGCCCGAACGACCGCTGGAACATCGCCCCGCTCGGCCTGCACGCCGGCGATCCCGTCACCGCGACGACGTGGGGGAACACCCGGACGCGCCGGAACTTCGAGCGCCGGGGCGGCGGCTACGTCCAGTTCGCGCGCGACCCGCTCCTGTTCGCCGAGGCGGCGCTCTCGGTCCGCGAGGCCGACGGGCCGGTCGTCGACGCCGCGGACGCGTGGGCCGAGGTCGACGCGGGGCGAGTCGACGCCGGCGAGGGCGGCGACACGCGCTGGGAGGAGTGGGCGCTCCGACCGGTCGAGTCGGCGGTCGAGCGCCGAACCGTGCCGACGACCAACCGCGGCTACTACGCCGTCGTCGAGGCGACCGTCGCCGCCTCCCGCCTCGGCGTCGACGCCTACGACGACGACGACCTGCGCGACCGCCTTGCGTACTTCGAGTCTGTCGTCGAGACCTGCGGCGGCGAGCGCGAGCGCGCCGCCATCCGGCGCGTGACGGAACTGTCCGAGTGGAGACCGCAGAACGAATCATTTTAGGGCCAGTCCGGGTAAGAGTCGGGCATGCCGATCAAACCCGACTACGTCAAGAAGACCGGGAACATCCTCCTGGAGCGGTACCCGGACGCGTTCAACGACGACTTCGAGCAGAACAAAGAGAGCGTACAGGAGCTCACGAACATCGAGGCCAAGGGCGTTCGCAACCGCATCGCCGGCTGGGTCACGCGGAAGGAAAGCGGCACGGTCGAAGCGTAAGGTCGCTCGTTCTCCGCGAACGCAGCGCTGACCAGCCGCGGCGCTCGGCACTCCACGGGCGTGCACCCTCCCCGCGCCGGCGAAGCCGACTGCCGCACCGGGGTCGTGGGCAGCCACCGACGATCGTTCGGCACGGGATCGCTAGCAAAAGGTGGCCGTACCCCAATGGTTTTGCGTCGCCGATGCCGTAGGTACGGCAATGTCTGTACGCGTAGGCGTTCTGGGCGCGACCGGTGCGGTCGGTCAGCGTCTCATTCAACTCCTCGAACCGCACCCCGACTTCGAGATCGCGGCACTCACCGCGAGCGAGAGCTCCGCGGGGCGAACGTACCGCGACGCGGCCGAGTGGCGCGTCGACAGCCCCATCCCCGGAGACGTGGCCGACGTCACCGTCGGCGCGACCGACCCCGAGTCGGTGCCGGACGACGTCGACCTCCTCTTTTCCTCTCTCCCCTCCAACGTCGGCGAACGGGTCGAACCCGCGTTCGCCGAGGCGGGCCACGTCGTCTCGTCGAACTCCTCGAACGCCCGACTGGCCGACGACGTACCGCTCGTCATCCCCGAGGTCAACCACGGCCACCTCGACCTCATCGAGGTCCAGCGCGACGAGCGCGGCTGGGACGGCGCGCTCGTCAAGAACCCGAACTGCTCGACGATCACGATGGTGCCGACGCTCGCCGCGCTCGACCGGTTCGGGCTGGAGAAAGTCACCGTCTCGACCCTCCAGGCCGTTTCCGGCGCGGGTTACTCCGGCGTCACCTCGACGGAGATCATCGACAACGTCCTCCCGCACATCGGCGGCGAGGAGGAGAAGCTGGAGACCGAGTCCCGCAAGCTGCTCGGCGAGTTCGACGGGGCGGAGGTCGAGTGGCACGGCATGGACGTCGCCGCCTCGTGTAACCGCGTCCCGACGCTCGACGGCCACCTCGAGAACGTCTGGACGGAGACCGAGGAGTCGGTCGCGGCCAACGAGGCCGAGGACGCGCTCCGCGAGACCCCCGGTCTCGACCTGCACTCATCGCCCGAACGGCTCATCCGCGTGTTCGAGGACCCGAACCGCCCCCAGCCCCGCCTCGACCGCAACATCGACGGCGGGCAGGGCATCGCGGTCGGCCCCGTCCAGGAGACGACTGACGGCCTCCAGTACGACTGCCTCGCGCACAACACCATCCGCGGCGCGGCCGGCGCGTCCGTGCTGAACGGCGAACTCCTCCTGCAAGAGGGCTGGGTCTGAGCGCACGGTAGTGTTCAGCGAAGAGTGACCCCGGGATGGGGGTAACACAGTATCGAAAGCTCCGGTCACTCGACCGCCGCTCGCGGCGACGACGCCGACAACAGTCCCGTTCAGTCCAGCCCACCACGGGTTTCGAACGGCGACGGCACGCGCATCCGGACACGACCTGTAGACTGCGCCGAGGGTTTATATACGAACCCGCGGCCAGCCCACTCGTGACCTGACCGACTACGCGGGCGGAACTCGGCGGGAGCGCGGCTCACCCGCCCGTGTTCGGAGCGACGAGCCGCCTGTCAGCCCTGCGTGACGCACACGTCGTTCATCGCGAGTAGTGGTTCACCCACTCGGCGAACGAACCCGTCCCCGGCCACTCGACGGGTTCGGTGACGCCGAACCGCCCCTGAGCCGAATGTGTGTCCAGAACGACCACGAGTGCCCGGCACATGGTCAAACGATATGCCGTAGACGAAACGGCGCACGGTCGCCGTTGAAGTCGTTGTGAAGGCGACGACCGACAGCTACCGCTCGTCGGTCGGGACGAACGTGCGCTGTTTCTCGCCGGTGTACCGTGCACGCGGCCGGATGAGCCGGTTTTCGGCCTGATACTCCAGGGTGTGGCCGATCC
>PXSA01000031.1 GCA_003023565.1 Halobacteriales archaeon QS_9_68_17 | reverse complement strand
CGACCGACACAAAACAAGCTAACTCGAAGCCCCTCGCGGGGTACGAGTAACGGCTTCGTGGCAGAGCCAGCGCCGTCGGTCGCAAACCGTAGATTCCCAACCTTCCGAATCGACGGGAACCGCCGCTTGTGCAGTTCGGGAAGCCCCGCCCTTTAGGCCGGGGAGGATGTCACCCGCTTGCCGTGGGTCAGGTTAGTGGAGCGACGAGTACGTCTCCGGGTCGAGGTCGCGGGCGAACCCCGTACGCTCCGACCTCGCGAACCGGTGACAGTGATTCGGGCCGCGCGCGGGATGATTTCGACGGCAAAAGGATTATTAGAGTCCACCGATACGTTGCGGTCATGCGGTTTCACCACCAGCCGTCCCACGGGTTCTTCCGGCTCCTGCTCGCCGTGTTCGGCTACGCGTTCGTCGCCGTCGCGGTCACGGTCGGACTGGTGCGAGCCGGGCTGCCGGGCGTACTCAGCCCCGTCGCCTTGCTGCTGACGTGTCTCTTCCTCGCGAAACCGTTCCTGCGGCTGTGCCGTCACCTCTCGCCGTCTATGCCGGGGGCCGACTGAGCGCGGTCGGACCGGTGGAGCGCGAGGTCCCTCGTCAAGTGCGTACTCCGCGTCCCGGTCCGGGGGCGATCGTTTCTGCTCTCCCGCGCCGAAATGAACAGCTATTTGTCCCTGTTGCAACTACTCGGGCAGTCCATGACCTGGAGAGACGTGCGGCCGGTGGCGCTCGCGGTCGTCCGCAGGGGCGAGGAACTGCTCCTCGGGGAGCATTACGACCCGGCGCGGGAGTACACCTTCTACCGGCCGATCGGCGGCGGTATCGAGTTCGGCGAACACAGCGAGGAGGCGGTAGTCCGCGAGTTCCGCGAGGAGCTGGGCGTCGAACTCGTCGACGTCGAGCGCGTCGACACGTACGAGCGGGTGTTCACGTTCGACGGGGAGGAGAGCCACGAGATCTGGCGGCTCTACGAGGGCGACATCGTCGAGGACTGGCCGTACGAACGCGACCGCTTCGAGGCGGAAGAGCCGGAACTGGACGAGACGTTCGAAGCGGTCTGGAAGGACCCGGCCGCGTTCGAGGCGGGCGGCGACGTGCTCTACCCGTCGACCCTGCTCGACGACCTCACTCCCGCCGGGCGACGGTGAGGTAGCCGGTGTGGCCGACGCCCGCGGTGGCGGGGCGCGACCCGCGGTCGTCGAAATCCATCTCGCGCTCGATGGTCTCCAGCGTGCGGACGTTCGCGAGACCGACCTCGCGTGCGGTCCGCGCGACCTCCCGCGTGTCCTCGACGAACGGCGAGTACACGGCGACGTAGCCGCCGCGGGCGAGCAGGTCGGGGGCGCGCTCGACCACTGCGGGCGCGTCCTCGGTGTCGAGAGTGACCACGTCGAACTCGCCGAGGTCCTCGACGTGGTCGGTCACGTCGCCAGCGCGCACCTCGACGGCGTCGGCGACGTTCGCCGTCGCCATGTTGTCGCGGGCGACCGCCGCGAACTCGGGGTCGCGCTCGAAGGTGAGCACGTCCGCGCCGATGCGGCCCATGTACGCGGCGAGCACGCCGGTTCCGGTACCGGCGTCGAGCACGCGGTCGTTCGTCTCGACGCCGACCCCGCCGAGGATCCGGCCCACGTCGCGCGGGACCATCGGCGCGCCCGTCCGTTCGAGGTGGTGAAAAAGGTCCGGGCCGCGCAGTCGGCGGACGACGAACTCCTCGCCGAGATGGGTTTCGAGCGTGTCGCCGGGGTCGACGTCCTCGGGCACGTCGAGGACGCCGAGGTCGGTCTGCAGTTCCTCGCCGGGGTCCCGGAGATACTCGCGGTCCCCGTGGACCAGAACGACCGTCACTCTAAGCTGTCGACGGCCGCGGCGAGGTCGCCGTCGGTCTCCTCTAAGGCCTCGCGGGCGTCGTCCTCCGGCACGTCGGCGCGCATCGCGACGAGTTCGACGTCGTCGTCGGGGATCCCGGCCCCGCCGGCGTCCTCGTCGTCGGTGTCAGCGTCCGCGGCGTCGGCCGCGCCGCCGGCCGCTCCGGCCTCGCGGGACTCGGGTTCGCCGACGACCTGATACGTCTGCTGACCCTGTGCGTCCATCCGCGTCACGTCGGCGTCGGTGAACACGAGGTCCTCGTCCGAGGTCCGGATGATCACTTCCTGGGCGTCGAGTTCGTCGAAGTCGATGCCCATCTGTTCCATCATCTGCTTCATCTTACGAGGGTTCATCCCTCCGCCGCCTCCTCCGAACATACCCGGGAGGTGGCGTTACTGTGAGAAAAGACTGACGAAGGTCATTCGCCCGCGCCCTCGCGGACCTTCACGGCCATTCCCGATCCGAAGTCGAGCATCGCGTCGGCGGAGAGTTCGGCGCGGCCGACCCCGAGCAGTTCGCCCGACTCGTGGACGACCAGCACCTCGTCGTCGGGACGCACGCCGGGGTCTACTTCGTCGACGAACTTGGCGAACGCGTTGCGGCCCTCGCGGACGAACGGTTCGCTCTCGTCGCCGACGACGACGCGAGCAGCGGGGGCCGGCAGTCCCGCGGCGATGCGACGGCCGCCGGCGAGAGCGAGCGTGAACCGGCCGTCGATCCCGTGCGAGACGAGGCGGCCGTCCTCGGCGAGCACCTGCTGAGGGCGACCGCTGCTTGTACGCCTGACCTCGAGGGGTTCGTCGGGCGGGAACAGCGCCGCGCCCGCGCCGCTCCCGAACTGGTAGTCGGCGACGGTGCGCAGGCGCGCCAGACCGCGTTCGTCGTCGGTCATCGCCGCCGGTTTCGTCGCCGACGTTCGAAAGCCCTTCGACACGACGGCGACGGAGGCGGGATCCTTGGCGGCCGTCCGAGGAACCGCCCCGACCGGTGACTCCCCCGGAGCGATCCGAACGGGTTCGGGCGAACGCTCAGATCTGTCGCGAACAATGATAACAGACAACACGGAGCCGTACGGCGATCGGAAAGAAAAATATAAGCGTACAGGTCAGATATATGCACACTATGGATACGAAGAAAGTCGCGCTCGGGGTCGTGCTGCTCGCGGTGAGCAGCGTCATCCTCATCGCAACCGGGATCATGCGGGAACAGTCGCTGCTCATCCCCGCCGCACTCGCCTCGCTCGGCATGGCCGCCGGTTCGCTGCTCATCGGTACGTCGGGCGGCGACGGTCGCCCGGTCTGACTCTCCGACCCGCTTACAGCAGGAAGGTGTCGGGGCGTTCGCTCAGGTCGATGAACGCGTCGACCGCCTCGACCAGTTCTTCGGACGTCGACTCCTGGAACCCCATCGCCTCGACGCGGACGCCCTCGTGACGCAGATGCGAGCAGAGCCGCGAGAAGTCGCCGTCGCCCGTACAGAGGACGATAGTGTCGACGTGGTTCGTCAGCGTCACCGCGTCCAGACACATCCCCACGTCCCAGTCCGCCTTCTTGGAGCCGTCCTTGAACGTCTTGATGTCCTTTATCTTCGTCTCGTAGCCGATGTCGGTGAGCGCGTCGAAGAAGCTCTCCTCCTCGGGCGAATCCGCGCGGATGACGTACGCGATGGCGCGGACGAGTTCGCGGTCCTGTACCCCCTTCCTCATCAGCGAGGAGTAGTCGATGTTTCTGCTGTAGATGCTCTGTGCCGTGTGATAGAGGTTCTGCGCGTCGGCGAGCATCGCCACGCGCTGGCCCGCGTGTATATCGACCATGCTTCGACAGAAGTAGCCCCCCGGCAAAACGGCTTCGACAGGGGACCGATCGCGCGTCTCGCGGCGTGTGGACGCCCGGACAGTTCGTGAAAAGCGGAAAAGGGCTCAGTAACTGCGGAGCTTCTCGATGCGCTTCTCGACCGGCGGGTGCGTGGCGAGGACCTTCTTCATCAGGCCGCCCTCGCTGTCGAAGATACACAGCGCGCTCACCTCGTCGCTGACGCGGCTCTCGCGGCCCTCGGCCCCGCGCTGGATCTTCTCCAGCGCGCGGGCGAGCGGGTCGCCGGAGCCGACGTACTGCGCGGCGTCGCTGTCGGCGACGTACTCGCGGTACCGCGAGATGGCCATCACGAACAGCATCACGAACATCTGGGTGAGGATGCCGGCGACGTACCCGAGTACGAAGTCGGCGATGTCGTTGTCGCCCGATAGTATAACCGCCCACTGGACGGCGATGCCGAGGATGGAGGCGATGGACTGGCCGAGCACCATCGTGATCACGTCGCGGTTGTCGATGTGCGCGAGTTCGTGCGCGATGACGCCCTCCAGTTCGTCGCGGTCGAGGAGGCGGATGAGTTCCCGCGAGACGACCACGACGCTCGCGCCGCGGCGACCGGTCGCGAAGGCGTTGGGGACGCCCATGTCCGCGACCATCAGCTTCGGCTTCTCCAGGTCCATCTCCTTACAGAGGTCCTCCACCATCCAGTGGACTTCCTGGAACTGCTGTTCGTCCATCTCCGTCGCCCCGACGCTCCGAAGCGACACCCACTTGCCGAACTTGTACTGGAAGCCGGCGAAGAGGACGGTCCCGGCGAGCACCAGCGGCCACGCGCTCGTGCCGAACAGGCGCAGGGCGAACCCCGCGCCGAGCGCGTAGAACGCGAAGAGGATGGTGCCGACGAACGCCATCCGGAGTTTGAGGCCTACGTGTCTCATACGTGGTACTGTCCGCGTCGCGTATATAAATGTCTTGTCGATCACGGCGAACGGTAGCGTCCGACGACGCCCCGACCGCGACACGCCCGCCGGCCGCGTCGCGGGCGGTCACCGCTCGCTCGTCACAGGAGGCAGGTTTCGCGCCCGGCACAACTGCTAAGTCGCCGCGTTACGCATATCCCGGTGATGCCGACCGCCGCTCGTCCGCGTGGCGTCCGTCGCCGGCCGCGGAGCGGCGCTACCGCCTTTCTCAAAAAACGCCCGTAAGGAGCGCTCGCGGCGAGGGTGGCGTCCTCGTCGCGGGCGCGGCGCGGGCACCGAGCCGATAGACGACGACGACCGACCCGACACCAGCCGATCAGACACCAATGACACGAGACATCGATTTCAGCGGCGTCTACCCGGCGATGGTCACGCCGTTCGACGCCGACGAGCGCATCGACTCCGAACAGCTACGCGACGACGCCCAGCGCCTGGAGAGCGCCGGGGTCGACGGGCTCGTCCCCGTCGGCTCGACCGGCGAGTCCGCGACGCTCACCCACGACGAGCACGTCGAGGTCGTCGAGGCGGTGATAGACGCCGTCGACGACGTCCCCGTCGTCGCCGGCACCGGGAGCAACAACACACGCGAGGCGCTGGAGCTCTCCGAGCGCGCGGCCGACGCCGGCGCGGACGCGCTCCTCCTCATCTCGCCGTACTACAACAAGCCCGAACAGCGCGGGCTGGTCGAGCACTACCGGACCATCGCGGACGCGGTCGACCTGCCGCAGATCGTCTACAACGTCCCGTCCCGGACGGGGCGGAACATCGACCCCGACACCGCCGTCGAACTGGCGAGCCACGAGAACGTCACCGGATACAAGGCCGCGAGCGGCGACCTCGGCCAGATCACCGAGATCGTCGAGCGCACGCGCGACGAGCGGTTCGCCGTCCTCTCGGGCGACGACGCGCTCACCCTGCCCACGATATCGGTTGGGGGCCGCGGCACCATCAGCGTCGCCGCCAACGTCGAACCCGAGCGCATCTGCGCGATGGTCGGCGCGGCGCTGTCCGGCGACGACGAGCGCGCACGGCGGATCCACCACGAACTCGGCGACCTGTTCCGCGCGCTGTTCGTCGAGACCAACCCCGTTCCGGTGAAGGAGGCCATGCGGATCCGCGGGGACGGCCCCGCCCGACTGCGCTCGCCGCTCACCCGTCTCTCCGAGGAACACCGCGACTACGTGCAGGACGTGCTCGACGCCCTCGACACCGAGGACCTCGAAGACGAGTACGCGGAGGTCGAGCGATGAGCGTACGGCTGGCTATCACCGGCGCGACCGGGCGGATGGGCCGCGAACTGATCGCGGAGACGAGCGGCCGCGAGGACGCCGAGGTCGTGCTTGCAGTCAACCGCGACCCCGACGGAGACGAGGTCGACGGCATCGCGGTGGAGGACGCGGCCGACTTCGCGGCGCTGGTCGCCGAGCGCGAACCGAACGCGGTCGTCGACTTCACCGGCCCCGAGTCCAGCGTCGAGTACGTCGAGGCCGCCGCCGACGCCGGCGTCCCGGCCGTCGTCGGTACGACGGGGTTCTCCGACGACCGGATAGACGCCCTGCGAGCGGCGAGCGAGGCGGTCCCGGTCCTGAAGGCGGCGAACTTCGCCCGTGGCGTGCAGGCCCTGCTCGACGTGGTCGGCGACGCCGTCGCGAACCTGCCCGGCTACGACGTGGAACTCATCGAGACCCACCACGACGCGAAGCGCGACGCGCCAAGCGGCACCGCGAAGTCGATCCTGCGGGCGGTCGAGGACGCTCGCAGCGAGGCCGCTGCCCCGGACGACCGAGCGGCGGAGCCGCGAGACGGCATCGGCGAGGACGAGGACCGCCGCGTCCACGGCCGCGAGGGCGAGGCCCCGCGCGAGGCGGGCGATATCGGCGTCCACGCGGTCCGGGCCGGCGACGTGACCGGCGAACACGAGGTCATCGTCGCCGGCAACCACGAGGAGGTGCGGCTCACCCACCGCGCCGAGAGCCGCGGCGTGTTCGCGGCGGGCGCGGTCGACGCCGCCGTCTGGATAGCGCAACGGGAATCAGGGTGGTACGACTTCGGTGACGTACTGGAGGAGCCAGCATGAGTCAGGCGACGCTTCGGTCGGAGATAGAGGACCTGTGGCAGCGCTATCAGGACGACGAGATGGACGCGGAGAGCGCCGGCGCGGACGCCGCCGACACGCTCGAAGCGTTCCTGGACGCCCTGGAGGCGGGCGAGGTGCGCGCCGCCGAGAAGTCGGGCAGCGCCGAGCGGAGTTCGACGGGCTCTCGGACGACGTCCGAGAACGGCGAGTGGGAGGCAAACGAGTGGGTGAAAGAGGGGATCCTCCTCAACTTCGGCCTCCGCGAGACCGAGGCCCGAGAGTACGGCGGCGTTCGGTATCACGACGTGGTGCCCCTGCGCGACACCGCCGACCTCGGCGAGCGCGGCACGCGCAACACGCCGGACGGCACGACGATCCGGCGGGGCGCGTACCTCGGCGAGGACTGCATCGTGATGAGTCCGAGCTTCGTCAACGTCGGCGCGTCCGTCGGCGACGGCACGCTCGTCGACTCGGCCGACACCGTCGGCTCCTGCGCCCAGGTCGGCGAGAACGTCAAGCTCGGCGCGAACACGCTGATCGGCGGCGTGCTCGAACCGGTCGAGGACGCGCCGGTGATCGTCGAGGACGACGTCTCGCTCGGCGCGGGCTGTCGCGTCACCAGCGGCTTCGTCGTCGGCGAGGGGTCGGTCGTCGGGGAGAACACGCTGCTGACGCCGCGAATCCCCGTCTACGACCTCGTCGAGGAGGAGGTGATCTACGGCGAACTGCCGCCGAAGCGTCGCGCGTTCACGCGGTTCGTCGAGTCGTCCGTCGGCGAGCACGACCTGTTCGACGGCGGCGCGTACAAGCCGGCGGTCGTCGCGACGAGCATCGAGCAGGAGACGCTCGAAGCGGCGGCGAAGGAGGACACCCTGCGCGAATGAGTTCGGCGAACCCGGCGGTGCGACGGCTGGACGATTGGGACGCCGAGCGCCTCCGCGCGCTCCGCGCGGCCCGCGGAAGCCCGCTGTACGTCCTCGACCTCGACCGCGTCCGTGAGAACTACCGCCGCCTCGACGCCGCCTTCCCCGACGCGGACGTGCGCTACGCCGCGAAGGCGAACACGCTCGGCCGCGCGATGGCGGCGCTCGCCGAGGAGGGCGCGGGGGTCGAGTGCGCCTCGGCCGGCGAGACGGCCCGCGCGCTCGACGCGCTCGTGGGTGTGGTCGACGACCCCGGCGCTCGCGTCCAGTACACTGCCGTCAACCCGCCGGACGCCGACCTCGACACCGCCGTCGAACTGCGGAACCAGTTCCCCGCCCTGACGATAACCGTCGGGGCGGCGGACACCCTCGACCGCCTGGCCGAGCGCGGCTACGACGGCCGCCTCTGCCTGCGTGTCAACCCCGGCGTCGGCGCGGGCCACCACGAGAAGGTCCGCACCGGCGCGGACGCGAAGTTCGGCGTGCCGTACGACCGCGCGACCGACCTGCTCGCCGACGCCGCGGGCCGCGGGTTCGACGCGGTCGGGATCCACGCCCACGCCGGCAGCGGCATCTCGGGCGAGGACCTCTCGAACCACCGCGACCTCGTCGCGCGGATGGGCGACCTCGCGCGGGACGCCCCCGTCGGCCTGGAGTTCGTTGACGTCGGCGGCGGGTTCGGCGTGCCGTACCGCCCGGACGAGGAGCCGCTGGACCTCGACGCCGTCGCCGACGCGACCCGGGAGGCGCTCGGCGAGGTCGACGCCGAACTGGCGATCGAACCCGGGCGCTACCTCGTCGCCGACGCGGGCGTCCTGCTAACCGACGTGAACACGGTGAAGGAGACGGCGGAGACGACCGTCGTCGGCGTCGACGCGGGGATGACGGCCCTGCTCCGTCCGGCGATGTACGACGCCTACCACCACTTGCGGAACCTCGTGCCGGACGCGGCCGACCGCGAGACGGTCGCCCAGACGGTGACCGGCCCCATCTGCGAGAGCGCGGACGTGTTCTGCACCGACCGCGACCTGCCGGCGGCCGAGCGCGGCGACACGCTCGCCGTCGGCAACGCCGGTGCGTACGGCTACGAGATGGCGAGCCGGTACAACTCCCGCCCGCGGCCCGCGACGGTGACGCTGGCTGGCGGGGAGGCGTCCCTCGCGCGCCGGCGGGAGACGCTCGCCGACCTGACGAGACTGGAGGAACCATGATCCGCTACGAGAAGTACCACGGCACCGGCAACGACTTCGTGGTCGTCGACGCGGACGCGGACGTCCCCGACTGGGCGGCGTTCGCGCGCGCTCACTGCGACCGGGAGACCGGCGTGGGCGCGGACGACCCCGACCGAACCACCGGCGCGGACGGCGTCCTCGTCCTCGACCTCGACGACGCGCCGGTCCCGCCGGAAGTGGAGATGCGGCTCTATCAGCCGGACGGCGGCACCGCGGCGATGTGTGGCAACGGCGCGCGCTGTGTCGCGCGGTGGGTCGGCGACCGCACGGACGCCGACGAGGTGGCCATCCACACGCCCGCGGGCACCCGGCGGGCCGAACTGCGCGGCGACGAGGTGGCCGTCGAGATGGGCCTGCCCTCGTTCGACCCCGAGGACGTCCCGCTTTCCGGCGACGAACCGCTGGTCGAGGAGACCGTCGAGGGCGTCGAGGTGACGGCGCTGACGACCGGCGTTCCCCACGCGGTCGCGTTCGTCGAGGAGGTGGACGAGGTGACCCTCGACGCGCTCGCCGCGCCGGTCCGCCACGCCGACGCCTTCCCGGAGGGGGCGAACGTCGACGTCGCGGCCGAGAGCGAGGACGGCGACGGCTTCGACCAGCGCACCTTCGAGCGCGGGGTCGAGGGCGAGACGGACGCCTGCGGCACGGGCGCGGTCGCCGTCGCGGTGGCCGCGCGACGGGTCGGCCGCACGGACGCCGAGACGGTGGCCGTCTCGCCGCCCGGCGGCGACCTCTCCGTGCGGGTCCCGAGAGAGGGGCCGACGATACTGCGCGGCCCGGTCGAGCGCGAGTTCGCGGGCGAACTCCCCGCCGCGCCCCAGCCATGAGCTTCGACCCGGTCGGCTTTCTGGCGGACGCGGTCCCCATCGACTCCACCGAGGACGTGAGCGAGATGCGCGACTTCCTCGTCGAGACGCTGGCGGCCCACGGCGTCGAGGCGACCGTCGACGCGGCGGGCAACACGCTCGCAACGCGGGGGACCGGCGACCCGCACGTCGTCCTGAACACGCACGTCGACACGGTGCCGCCGCACGTGCCGTACGAGCGAGGGACGGCGAGCGTCGCCGGGGAGCCGACCGGCGAGACGCCGCGGGACGACGGCGACGTGATCCGCGGCCGCGGTTCCTGCGACGCGAAGGGGCCGCTCGCCGCGCTGGTCGCCGGCTTCCTCGGCGCTGCCCTGCCGGACGGTGGCGGTCGCCTCACGCTCGCCGTCTCGCCGGACGAGGAGACGCTGTCGACGGGTGCCGCCGCGCTCGACATCGGCGACCTCGATCCCGACTGGTGCGTCGTCGGCGAACCGACCGGACTGGACGTCTGCAACGCCGCGACGGGGCGCTTTCAGGGGACGGTCACGCTCGCCGGCGAGAACGCCCACGCCGCCGAACCCGAGGCGGGGACGAACGCGGTGCGGACGCTGGAGCGGGTGTTCCGGGCGCTCGACTCCTTCGACGGCCGTGACGACACACCGCCGGTCCACGGGTCGCTGGGCGCGGCGACGCTCACGCCGACCACGGTGTCCGGCGGGAGCGCGACCAACCAGATCCCCGCGCGCTGTGAACTGGTCGTCGACCGCCGGAGCGTCCCGCCGGAGACGAGCGAGGGTTTCCGCTCGTCGCTGGAGGCCCACCTCCGCGAGCACGTGCCCGACGAGGTCGGCGTCTCGTTCGACCTGACCGACCGCGAGAGCCCCTTCCTCGAAGCGTTCTCGACGCCGGCGGACGACCCGCTGGTGACGACGCTTCGCGAGGCGGCCGGCGGCGACGTGCGGCCGTTCACCGCCGCGACCGAGGCGTCGTACTTCGCCGCGGACGCGCCCACGGTCGTGTTCGGCCCCGGCGACCTCGCCGACGAGTCGGGGGCCGTCGCTCACTCGGACCGGGAGTACGTCCGCGTCGACGAGGTGCGCCGGGCCGCCGAGGCGGTCGAAACGACGCTCGACGAGCTGTTCGGCTGAGCGACCTTCCCGACGGTCGGCGGTACTGCTCGCGGGGACCGCCGCGCCGGTGCTCGCGGGCCGGGAGTGGTTCTGCAGGAGAGGCGTGGAGTAGCCTACTCCGCGCCGTCGACCAGTTCGTTCGCGACGCCGGTGTAGGTCTCCGGCGACAGCGAGCGCAGTTCGGCGCGGGTCTCGTCGTCGACGTCGAGGTCGTCGAACAGTGCGCGGAAGTCCTCGATGGTGACGGAGCGCCCGCGGGTGAGCTCCTTGACGCGCTCGTAGGCGTCCTCGTGGCCCTCGCGCCGGAGGATAGTCTGGACGGCCTCGCCGATCACCTCGGGGGTCGCGTGCAGGTCGTCGCGCAGCACCTGTTCGTTCGGGACGACCTTCTCCAGACCGTCGCCCGCCTTCGTGTAGCCGATCAGGCAGTGCGCGAGCGCGGCCCCGACGTTACGCTTCACCGTCGAGTCCGAGAGGTCGCGCTGGAGGCGGGACGTGGTGACGTAGTCGGCGAGGAAGGTGAGGTCGCTGTTGGCCTTCGAGAGGTTTCCCTCGCTGTTCTCGAAGTCGATGGGGTTGACCTTGTGCGGCATCGTCGAGGACCCCGTCTCGCCCGCCGTCGCCTCCTGCCCGAGGTAGCGGTCGCTGACGTAGAGCCAGACGTCGAGGTCGAAGTCGAGCAGGACGCTGTTGACGGCCCGGAGGGAGTCGAACAGTTCCGCGAGGTCGTCACAGGGGTTGACCTGCGTCGTCAGCGGCTCGTACTCCATGCCCAGCCCCGTGACGAACTCCTCGGCGAACACCTGCCAGTCGACGCCGGGGAAGGCGGCGACGTGGGCCGCGAACGTGCCGCTCGCGCCCCCGAACTTGCCCGAGATGCCGTCGAGCGCGCGGCGGATCCGGCCCGTCGCGCGGCCGAGGCGCGCGGCGTAGACGGCCATCTCCTTGCCGAACGTCGTCGGCGTCGCGGGCTGACCGTGCGTGCGGGCGAGCATTGGGAGGTCGCGGTGCTCCCGCGCCGTCTCGCTCAGGGCGTCGCGGACATCCCGTATCTCCGGCAGCAGCACCTCCTCGACGGCGGGGCCGACCAGCAGGCGGTGCGCGAGGTTGTTCACGTCCTCGCTGGTGAGCCCGAAGTGGATCCACGACGAGACGGGGTCCATCTCCTCGGGCAGGTGGTGGCGAACGTAGTACTCGACGGCTTTCACGTCGTGGTTGGTCGCCTCGAACTCGCCGTGCCCCTCCGTCTCCAGTTGTTTGATCAGGCGCGCGTCCTCCTCCGCGAAGTCCTTGTACAGCGCGCGGAGCGTCTGGCGCTCCCCCGTGTCGAGTTCCAGCGGCGGTACGGGGCCAGCGGCGCTGTCCGGGACGCGTACCGGCCGTCGAGCGGTGATACGGCGTGCAGGGATTCGGTCATAGTTGAGTAGCGCGGAAACCCACCCGTTTACGGGTGGGAGGAAGCGCGTCGGATGCGCTACGGGCCACCGCGCTCTGGCCCGCTGGCGGTTTCGAGTCGGTGCGCTTACTGTGCTTGCGTCCGTGTGTCATGGTACTGCATCGGAGCCAAACCGGAGCCGGTGCAGGGGCCGCCGTAGGCCGGCCCCGAACAGTGGACCGGATGACGCCGCGCCGCTCTCGCCACACTACGTGGCGGTGACGCGAGGGGGGGTCACACTGAATTAAAGTGGTGTGAGCCAGCCGGTCACCATGGCATCGTGCGGTGGCGAACGTGCGCTTCCATACGCCAACGCCTCGCTGGATACAGCCCGGCGGGAGTACGCCCGAGGACACAGAACAGTCTCCTCGGGCCGAACGCTGTGCGTGCAGCCCGCCCGTGACGGTCGTGGAGTGTGGGCCGAAACCCCATCGCAGGGGAAAGCCCATGACTTCAGTCATGGGTAGCTTACACTCGTCCGTGCCGCGCCCCGAATCAAAAGCGTGTCGGAAACCGAAGTAGCACGAACGTGTACAGATTCAGTTATTTGATCGAGAATAGCTCCATCGCCACCCATGTTCGTGTATAACCTACCGCTCCGGACCGCAACTACTTTGCCGTCCGCGCGTCCGAGTCGAACCATGCGAATCGCCGGACTCGCCAGCAACCGCGGCCGCAACCTGATGCATATCGCCGACAAGGCCCCGGGCGGCGCTGCACTCGCCGTCGTCCTGACCAACGACGCCGACGCGCCCGTTCTGGAGACGGCCGAGAAGCGCGGCGTCCCGACCGAGACCGTCGAGCGCGACGACGGCGAGGACCGCCGCGCCCACGAGCGCCGCGTCCTGGACGCCCTCGCGGACCACGAGTTCGACCTCGTCTGTCTCGACGGCTACATGCGAATCCTCTCCGACGAGTTCCTCGACGAGGCACCGACGACGCTCAACGTCCACCCCTCGCTGCTCCCCTCCTTCCCCGGCACGGACGCCTGGGGCGACGCGCTCGACGCGGGCGTGGACGTGACCGGCTGTACCGTCCACGTCGTCACGGACGCCACCGACGAGGACGGGGCGGTCGTCGAGGCGGACGTCGACGCCGGTCCCGTCGTCACGCAGGAGCCGGTCCCGGTTTACGACGGCGACGACGAGGAGGACCTCGCGGACCGCGTCCTCTACGAGGGCGAGTTCACGGCGTACCCCCGCGCGGTGAAGTGGTTCGCCGAGGGGCGGGCCGAGGTCGACCGCGACGAGAACGCCGTCCGCGCGCCCGAGAACGCCGCGGAGCACGGCTCCGCGAGTCCTGCCTCGAAGACTCGGCGGGACGCGGACGAGCAACTGCCGCCGCGCTTCCTCGCGAGCGGCGACCGCGTCGCCGACCTCCGGTACGGCGAGAACCCGCATCAGGACGCGGCCGCCTACGCCGACTACTCTACCGAGGAGGCGTCGGTCCTCGACGCCGACCAGTTGAACGAGGGCGCGAAGGCGCTGTCGTACAACAACTACAACGACGCCGACGCCGCGCTCACCCTCGTCAAGGAGTACGGCGACCCCGCCGCCGCGGTCATCAAGCACACCAACCCCGCCGGGGCCGCGGTCGCCGACGCGCTCGCCGACGCCTACCGCGACGCGCTGTCGACCGACGCCAAGAGCGCCTTCGGCGGCATCGTCGCACTGAACCGCGAGTGCGACGCCGAGACCGCCGCCGAGATAACGGACTCGTTCAAGGAGGTGGTCGTCGCGCCGGGCTACACCGACGACGCGCTGGACGAGCTGTTCGAGAAGGACGACCTGCGCGTGCTGGACGTGGGACCCGGGGACGGTCGGACGAGCGAGGCCGACCGGTCCGCGCTCGACACCGCCGCCGAACAGTACACCGAGAAGCGACTCGCCGGCGGCCGCCTCGTCCAGGAGCGCGACCGGCAGGCCCCGACCGCCGACGACCTCGACGTCGTCACCGAGCGCGAACCAACCGACGAGCAGGTCGAATCGATGCTGTTCGCGTGGCGGACGACCAAGCACGTCAGATCCAACGCCATCCTGTTCGCGACGGGCACGGAGACGGTCGGCGTCGGTGCCGGACAGGTCTCTCGGGTCGACGCCGTCGAGATAGCGAAAACGAAAGCCGAGAGCGACGCCGAGGGCAAGTCCGCCGAGGGCGCGGTCATGGCCTCCGACGCGTTCTTCCCGTTCCCCGACGGCATCGAGGCCGCCGCCGAGGCCGGCATCGAGGCCGTGATCCAGCCCGGCGGGTCGGTCAACGACGACGACGTCATCGCGGCCTGCGACGAACACGACATCGCGATGGTGTTCACCGGGAACCGAGCGTTCCGCCACGACTGAGCGGCCGCCGTTTTCCCTCCGCGCCGCCCGCGCGGCCCGCGTCACCTACGTCCGACGGTCGCGACGATGGGGTCGCTCTTCGCGGCGGCCGCACTGGTCGTCGCCGTCCCCGCCGTCGCGATGCGGGTGTTCATCGACGACCCCGCCGTCGCCGCGGAGGGGATCGTTTTCCTCCGCGTTATCGCGCCGTTCTGGGCCTTCTTCGGCGGCGTGATGGTGATTCGGGGCGCGTTCCGCGGCGCGGGACGGACGACGGTGGCGATGGTGCTGTCGCTGCTCTCGCGGTGGGTGCTGCGGGTGCCGTTCGCCGTCGTCTTCGCGTTCGCGTGGAGCGTCACGGTGCCGGACCTCGGCGTCACGGTCGCCGCGCTGGACTGGGGCGTCGAGGGCATCCGGTGGGCGTTCTCCGTCGGCGCGTTCGGGTCGTTCCTCATCGCCGTCCTGTGGTTCCACCGGGACGGGTGGACCGAGGGCGAGGGCGGACCCGAGGGGTCGGCCGCGGGACGGACGACGCCGGCCGACGAGGGCGGGTCGGAGTTCGTCGACGACTGACCGGCCCGCCGTCGATCACCGGTTCCCCGAGCGATCCGGCCGTTTTCAAGCGCCGTCGCGGTAGGCCGACCAGGCCGGAACCACACAGCGGCGGCGCTTCGTCGCGTGGGCAGGATCGGTGGTCGGGATCGCGCTCGCCGGTTGCGGCGGACCGGGCGAGGAGGGAGAAAACGGGGGCGGCGGTGAAGGCGGCGAGGGCGGTGGCGGCGGTGGAGAGGGTGATGAAGGCAGCGGAGCGGGAGGCGAAGGCGGCGAGGGCGGTGGCGGCGAAGGGGACGACTGACCCGCCCCGACCCACGCGGGCGCGGAAGGTTCACCTCTATCGGCCCGGAGTGCCGCGAATGAGTCCGCTGAACCGACTGCTCGGACCGCCCGGCGGCGGAACGGACGGCGACAGCGGGGACGACCCCGGCGTGTCGGACGACCCCGATGAGCCGATTCGCACGTCACCGCCCGACTGCGACGCGAAAAGCGGCAGTCACGGGAGCCGCTGGGACGCGCTGGTCGACGACGCCGAGGCCATCGGCCGCGCGGTCCCGAGGTGTTCCAGCGCCTCCACAGCCGCGAGCAACACGAGGGGACCGGGATCGACCGGCGCTGTGCGAGCGGGTCGTCGAGCGCCACGGCGGCGACATCTAGGTCGACTCCGACCCGAGAGCGGGGACGACGTTCTCGTTCACCCTCCCGGCGGCCGAATCGGCCGACCGGTGACGGCGACGAGGAACTCGCGGCCGCCCGCCAGCGGTCCGCTTCTCGCGAGTATAGTCAGGGCTAAAGGCGTTCCCGACCACGTCCCGGCCGTGAAGCAGGCCATCGTCGCCCGGACGGACATCGGCATGGGACAGGGCAAACTCGCCGCGCAGGTCGCGCACGCGTCGCTGTCGGCCTACGAGGACGCCGACAGCCGGACCCGCAAGGAGTGGAAGGGCGGCGGGCAAAAGAAGGTCGTCCTGAAGGCCAGCGGCGAGTCGCAGCTGTTCGAGCTCGCCGACGTCGCCGAGCGAGAGGGGCTTCCCCACGCGGTCGTCCGCGACGCCGGACACACGCAACTCGACCCCGGCACGGTCACCGCGCTCGCAGTCGGTCCCGGTGACGAAGCTATCGTCGATAGGGTGACCGGCGACCTCTCGCTGTTCTAACCCGCCGCCCCGGCGGTCGAAACGGCCGAACTGTCGCCATCAGGCGATCGTCTCCGACTCGATCCCGCCGGGCGGCCCCAATATGTATAGCCGTCGCGCGCGGCGGGGGCTAGACCATAAGATAGAACCCCTATCCCCGTCCCGCCACTACAATGTAGTATGAGTACGAAACAGCGGACCGAAACGACCCAGCTGTCCAGCGAGAGCGTCACCGAGGCCGTCGTCGCGGCGATCGCCGAGGAACTCGACGCCGATCCGCTGGAGATCGACCCCCTCCACGACGCCGTCGACCCGGACGCGCTCGAAGCGCTGTTCGCGAACACCCCGTCCGCGGCCCGACGCGACGGCGAGTTCGCGTTCGAGTCGAACGGCTGCCGGGTCACCGTCACGGCCACCGGAAACGTCGCCGTCCGCGCGCTCGCTTCCTCCGAATAGCTCTCGCCGCCGACCGCACGTGTCTTATGCCCTGCCCCGCCAGTGTCACGTGTGACCGCGACCGCCGCCGTTCAGTCGACGGGAGGGGACCGCTGATGCGCTCCGCGCACGACCTCGAACGAGCCGTCGGGATGGAGTACTACGTCAGCGACGCCGACGGCACCGGGGGCCGCCTCCGCGACGAGGACGCCGACTTCCGCGTACGCGAACTCGAACGGTTCGACCTCGAACCGGTCGACGCCGACCCCGACACGTACGAACACCTCGTCCTCCGCGTGACGCTGTCGGGGTGGGACACGAACGACTTCGCCAAGCGCCTCTCGGACGCGCTGGGGATCAGCCGCGAGCGCGTCTCCTGGGCCGGAACGAAGGACAAGTACGCCGTCACGACGCAGCTGTTCAGCGTCAAGGACGTCGACCCCGGCGACCTGCCCGAGGTCCGCGACGCCGAGATAGCGGTCGTCGGCCGCGCGGGTCGGTCGATCCTGTTCGGCGACCTCGCGGGCAACGCCTTCGAGATCAGGGTCGCCGACCCCGTCGCGCCCGAAAACGCCGACGCCATCGCGGACGACCTCCGCGAGTTCGGCGGCGGGTCGGTCGCCGTGCCCGACTTCTTCGGCCAGCAGCGCTTCGGGAGCAAGCGCCCCGTCACCCACGAGGTCGGCCTCCGCGTCGTCCGCGAGGAGTGGGCGGAGGCGGTGATGGCGTACCTCGGCAACCCCCGCGAGAGCGAACCCGAAAGGACCCACGAGGCCCGCCGCTTCGTCGAGGAGGAGCGCGACTGGCAGGCCGCGCTGGACCGCTTCCCGCACCGCCTCGGCTACGAGCGCTCGATGCTCCACGAACTGGTCGAGAGCGGCGGCGAAGTCCCTGGAGACTTCCGCGCCGCGCTGGAGACGCTCCCCTCCAACCTCCAGCGCCTGTTCGTCCACGCCGCGCAGTCGTACGCGTTCAACCGGGTCCTGAGCGAGCGCTTAGAGCGGGGACTCCCCTTCGACCGCCCCGTGGAGGGCGATGTGGCCTGCTTCGCGGACACCGACGCCCCCGAGGGGCTGGCCCTGCCGGACACCGACCGGGTCCAGCGCGTCACCGAGGACCGCGTCGACACCGTCGCGCGCCACTGCGAGCGCGAGCGAGCGTTCGTCACCGCGCCGCTGGTCGGCACCGAGACGGAACTGGCCGAGGGCGAGCCCGGCGAGATAGAGCGCGAGGTGTTAGACGAGATGGACCTCGCGCCCGGGGACTTCGACCTCCCGGGCGAGTTCGGGTCGACCGGCGACCGTCGCCCGGTCCTCGTCCACACGGACTTGGACGTGACGCGCGACCCGCTCTCGTTCTCCTTCACCCTGCCCAAGGGGTCGTACGCGACGGTCGTCCTGCGGGAGTTCCTGAAAGGCGACCCGCTAGATCTGGGGTGATGGCAACCGCTACGGCGCGAGGCTTGGATACTCACTCGGCACTATAGTAGCGTTTCAACTGTTTACACGTCCGATCGCACGTCGGCGTGCGATCGAGTGTGTGATGACTTGCAAGCGCTACTATAACTCATGCTGTCGGCCGTAATCGCTTGGAGAAGGTCGGAGTTCCGGGACCCGATTATCATCACGAAGTTACAGCCGACAGTATCAGTTGGTGGTTCACGGGCGAGTTCGTATGCGATACCCTCTCGTGGGCTGGACCCGTGTTGATGCCTTGGTACTTGCTCCGCTCGGACTGGGCTCCACGATCACAACGTCGCTTGAAACGTTTCCGCCCATTCCTTCGGCACTGGCAGATCCTCCAACACGCGTGACTGCAGGCGGTAGAACCCGTTATGTGCTCTCTGGCAGTGCGCTTCCATCCACATCCTTGCCTCCGGCGAGTTCAGGTATCCGAGCAGTTCGTCGAACGGAACGTCGTCTTGCGGGACGAGATAATACACCGAGTGCTTCGGAACGACATCACCGCGTTCTTCGGGCCAGAACCGCGGCTCCTTCGCTATGTCCTTAAATACGATCTTCGGCTGTAGGAGGTCCTGCATCGGCGGGGTCTCGTGCCACGCGTACCACGCCTTATTACCTTTCTCCACGCACGACCGGTCCTCGAGCCGTTCGCGGTGCTGTTCGGACCATTCGCCGAACGTACCGAGTTCGTCTTCCGAGGGAAGCGTCCCGTCGTCGCGGTACGGGCAGACGAACACCGTGTCAGTATACGGGCTGTCGAAATCACGCAACTGTTTCCCGGACACCGTCGGGCGGAGCCACTTCGAGTCCAAACCCGCTGGAACGTCGTCTCGATCCATCACGAATACGCTGTCCGCACCCGACGCCATTCCCGGACTGATCCGATCGGTCACGTCCCCGAGCGTCACCCCCGTTTCCATGCCCTCGAGGTCGGCGTTCCTGATGCTCGATGCCCAACTGTCACCGCCCGGAAGCGTAGTCGTGTGCGTCGAACCGTCTCGAAGCTTTACAGTCGTTTCGCGACGGTCCGTATCCTCACTCGTCCGTCGGGCCGTCGTGATGCAAGGGAACGTCACGAGGCCTGTAAACGCGTCTTCATCTATATGATCGATCTCCTCGATGTGGATTCCATCACTCGTCAGAAGACGGCGCAACGGGGCTGCAGTGTCCACGTACTCGAACTTCTCCGGAGTCACGAACGACAAGCGACCGTCCTCAGCGAGCAACTCAAGCGACCGCTCGAAAAACAGGAGGTACAGGTCGAATCGGCCGATAGCAGTATCGAACGCGGCCTTGTACCGTTGCCTCTCTGCTTCACTCAGTCCTTCGATGGGGACGTACGGCGGATTGCCAATGACGTACTCGAATCGCTCGACGTTTAGCATCTCCTCCGCCAAGAAGTCGCTTGCCTCGAATTTTACGTGCGTCAACCCGCGGTCTCGTGCCTCTGTGAGGTACTCCGGATTGGTCTCGATGCCGAGACCGTCCGGTAACTCCCATTCTTCAGCGTCGCACACGCGCTCGACCGCGGCCGCGAACGGCCCCGTCCCGGCTCCCGGATACAGTACTCTGTCGGCACTGGTGGGAGGCTCGTCTCGAAACGATCGCCGCACGATTTGCTCGGCTAACTCATCCGGCGTGGGGACGTGTCCCTTCATTCACTGTCGCGGATTAGCTCTCCATACTACTTTAAACTGGGTAACGTCTCTCGCTCATCCCTAAATACCGACATGGCCTTCGACGTACGACGCGAGAGATCTGGCGAACCGGTTGAACTGGAGTTCCTCGTTCGGTTCCCAGCACTCTCCGTCCATCCCTCGTTCCTCATCGCTTAGAACGAATGCGGACCCGTTCACGAGGCGCTGTCGGACCATCCGCAGGCACAGGAGCTCCATCCTATCGACGTACGTGGCGTCTCTAAACTCGTCGTCAACTTGGAAGTTCGGTTCGCGGACTCGCGGGACGGTCCGGGACTTTTCGTTATCAGCCATGAGCATCAGATATCCGATAAACGGCTGCGGGCTCGGAGCGAACACGCCGTCCTCGTACGCCTGTAGAAGGTCCGTGTTGTTACCGATCGCTTCCTCCGCACGGTTGTTCAAATTGTTCCCGAAGCTACTGGCCTGGCTTTTGTATTCGACGACTGCGAGAAGTTCGCCATCGTGTACGACGGCCGTGTCCCACTCCTTTTCGTGCCGGAAGTACCCGGGTAACGTTGCGTAGTAATCGTGTTTCACTGAATCCCGCGGGATACCGGCTCCGACGAGGATGTCTTCGATGAGACCGGCGAACCCGTCCATTTGAGTGCCACCGAGCACTTCTGCGCGGCGACCGCGCGCACTGTCCGCTGATTCTCGTTGCTCCGCGCCTTGGCCGGACCGAGTTTCCCAGTACCATTGAACGGCGTCAGAGAGTTCGGACTCCAGGTTATCTATCACGGTTTAGGTGTGTCTACCGTGATTTTGTATGTGTACCGGTTCCGTTCAGTCTTCTCGCGAAAACCAGACGGCTGTCGAATCAACTCGAACCATTCACCTGTTCGTGTCGAAGGTCTAGTATGCGAGGCGAACGGTTCCGCCGCGAGACAAACGAGGCGCTCCGGGCGGGGTGGGAGATAGAGGAGGAGTCGCCGGAGCGGGTCGTCCTCGTCAGGCGCGACTTCGGCGACCTCCTCGATCACGTCTTCATCGCTGTGCTGACCACGTGGTGGTCGTTCGGCGTGACAAACGCCGCGTACGCGGCGTACAAGTACTTCGACGACGCCGAGCGACGAGTGCTGTGGGAGGAGAGGCGACCGTGTCCCGCCTGCGGCGAGCGGACCGCCGAGTACTGTCGGCACTGCGGCGAGGACCTCCCGAGGAACGCGGACGGGACGCTCGCCTGCACCGAGTGCAAGCGCGCTCTCGGGTGACGACCGCTACTGTCGCAACTGCGGGAGCGACGTTGGCGCGTGATACTGTCGGGCGTGCGTCGTCGAGGTGTTTCGCGGGGAGGTCCCCGCGTGACATCTGCAACAGTCACGTCCGGTCGTCCGAGAAGCGCGGTCGTTTTATTCGGTCGGCGGTTAGCCGCCGAACATGGAGTGTGGGCAGTGCGCGTCCCCGCTGGAGCGACCGGGCGACTACTGCCTGGTCTGTCGGTCGGCGAACGCCGACGCGGTCGTCCTCGACATCGACCGCGACCGCGCGACGGCGACGATACTCGACGGGGAGCGCGTCGTCGCGGCGACGACCATCACGACGAATCCCGAGGACGGCGAGGAGACGGGCGTCGTCGAACTCCGGAACTTCGCCGGGCGGATCGCCGACGAGGTGCGGCGCAAGCGCCCGGAGGAGGTGTTCGCCGCCGGCGACCGCGAGGTGCTGCGGGCGACGCGCGAACAGCTCCACCACGAGTTCTACCGCGTGGAGGAGGGCGAGCCCGTGGAGGCCGTTCTGGACCGGCGCGGCGAGACCGCGCTGGAGGTGGTCGACGAACCGCCGCGCGAGAAGATCGGTGGCACCCACTCGACGCTCATCGGCGGCCGTGACGGGCGGCGCGCGGTCCAGACGGTGGCCGGTCACCCGCACGTCAAGAAGATCGTTCCCGGCCCCATCGACGCCGGGGGGAAGGGCTCGCAGAAGGGCGTCCGGGCGAAGGCGACGCGCGCGGACACGAACGGGAACGTCCGGCTGCTGATCAGAGACGGGTCGAGCGTGCAGGAGAAC
This sequence comes from Halobacteriales archaeon QS_9_68_17, assembly GCA_003023565.1. Lineage (GTDB taxonomy): Archaea > Halobacteriota > Halobacteria > Halobacteriales > Natronoarchaeaceae > Halostella. Next base: position 6,397 of record PXSA01000031.1, on the reverse strand, counting down.
CGCGTCGTGACGACGGCGCGGGACCGCGACACCGGCGAGCGCGTCCGGGCGGACCTCAACGACGCCCTCGGCGACGAGGACCTACAGTAGCCTGGCCGGGACACGTCCCCGCGGCGAACGTGTCGGGGATACGCCAGGAACCCCAACGCATTTTCCGATGATCGTAATTACATCTAATTAGACGATGGTCACCCGCTACGACGCCGTCCTCGCCGTCATTCCGGTCGTCGCGTTCAGCGGCGTACTGCTGGAGGCGGCCGCGAGAACGGCAACCGCCGCGACGGGGATGGGGGGATCGGTCGCGGAGCTACCGCTGTGGGTCGCGGGCTTTCCGGCGGCGCTCTGTCTCATCGCCCACGAGATCCTGACGCTTCCGGTCGAGGGGAACTCGTAGGGTTTATCCGCGCGCTCGGGCTACGTACCGTCACTATGGCCGAAGAAGGAAAACGACGCACCGGCAGCGCCGGCCGATTCGGAGCGCGTTACGGTCGCGTCGCCCGACGCCGCGTCGCCGAGATCGAGTCGGACACGAACGACGACCACACCTGCCCGGACTGCGGCTCTAACGCCGTCGACCGGCAGGGGACGGGTATCTGGCAGTGCGGCAAGTGCGGCTACAAGTTCGCCGGCGGCACCTTCCGTCCCCGGACCCCCGGCGGCCGGACCGTGACGCGATCCATTCGCGCCGCGCTCGCCGAGGACGACGAATGAGCTACAAGTGTTCCCGCTGTAAACGCGACGTCGAACTCGACGAGTACGGCGGGGTCCGATGTCCGTACTGCGGACATCGCGTGCTGCTGAAAGAGCGGAGTCGGGACGTCAAGGAAGTCGACGTCAGGTAACGTGCCGACGTTCGTCCACGAGACGACGCTCGCTTTCTCCTACTCCGACTCCGATCGCGCCCGTATCGTGGGGCGTAGCGTCCGGCAGGAGATGGGCGAGATACGGGGCGACCGGTCGACAGCGACGGTCGCGCGGGACGGTGAGACGGTGACCGTCACCGTCGGGGCCGCGGACCTGGTCGCGCTCCGAGCGGGGCTGAACACGTGGCTCTCGCTGGTCGACGTCGCCGAGCGAACGGCGGGATGCGCGGGGCGGGCGACCGATTCAGGGTAGATCAGTGTTCCGTTCGTCCGCGAGGTGCGACTCCAACCGCGGCGACGACCGGTAGTAGATGTCGTCGGCGTCGTAGGTAATGACGCCCGCTTCCGCCGGCCGCGGGAGATGTCGGCGGTGGAGCGCCGTCGACACCGTCCGCTCGTGGTCGCGCGGCGGGGTGAGCGTTCCGGTCTCCCGGTCCACGGCCTGCGAGGCGAGTTCGTCGAGATCCACGGGGTTCTCGGCGTCGACGAGGTGATACAGCGCGAGCCGCCGGCGGTACGACAGTAGTTCGAAGACGTCGTCGAACGGGACCGCGACGGGCGGTCGGTCGTCCGGTCGTCGGCGAACGGGTCGGGGTCCCCTGAGGTCCTATCCCCTGTAATAACTCGTTTTATAATAACATAAAATCGACTTAACAGTAACGACACCGCGGTAGACGACCGGACCCCGACCGCCGCCCGCGAAGACGACAAAGCGGGGGTTTTTCAATGCGGGGAACGACCTACCGCGTATGCAGGGTAATCTGCCGCCGGAAGCACAGGAGAAACTCGAGGAGCTTCAGGACCTACAGGAGACGGCACAGCAGGTGGCCGTCCAGAAGAACGAGGCCGAGACGCAGCTGACCGAGGCCCGGAACGCGCTCGACGAACTCGACGACATCGACGAGTCCACTCAGATGTACCGGGAGGTCGGCGAGCTGCTCGTCGCCACGGAGTACGACGCGGCCCAGGACGACCTCGAGGAGAAGGCAGACAGCCTCGAGATCCGCGTCGAGACGCTCGAGAAGCAGGAGGAGCGCGTCCAGAGCCAGTTCGAGGAACTCCAGCAGGAACTGCAGCAGATGCTCGGCGGCGCGGGCGGCGGCGGCCCGATGGGCGGCCCCGGCGGCCCGGGCGGTGCCGGCGGCGCGTAGATGCCGACCGACGACGAGGTCGTACAGGCCGCCGCCGAAGTGGCCGAGAACGTCGTCTTCTCCCGATTCGACAAGTCGACTGTCGACGATCTCGACGTGACGGTGACGTTCGAGGACGCGGTCCTCGAAGTCGACGTGTACGTCCACGCCCCCGACGGGTCCGCCGACGAGGACCGCGTCGCCGACGACGCCGCGCTGGCTGCACGCGCCGCGGTCGACGACCTCTTCGACGAGTCCTGACGGGGCGTTTTCGTTCGGAATCCCGGACCGATAGCGGCGACTGCGGCGGTTCCGCGGCCGAACAGGACGGGCCCATCTCCCGAACGCGCTTCTTCAAGGAGAGGCCCGTAACCGGGGCGATCGCCCCGACGAGGAGGAGGCCGCGTCAGGCGAACAGGAAGATCAGCACGCTGACGCTCATCGCCACGAGCGTCGTCGCCGCCGCGAGGCCACCGCCCATCGACACCATCGCGTTGGCGGTGCTCGCGAGCGTCTCCGTGCGGTCGTTGCCGAAGACGGTGACGGCGGCGCGCTCGCTCGCCAGTCCGGCCTCGACCGGTTCGAGGTCGGCGACGGCCTCGTCGACGAGGTCGTCGACCAGGTCGAGCAGTTTCCCCTCGGCGACGGCCTCGCCGACCTGATTCGTCGCCTCGACCTGATTGACCACGTGGGTGTCGGTCGTCATCACCTCGATGCGGTCGACGCCCTCGACGCCGGCGACCAGCCGCTCGCGGAGGCCCGGTTCCATGTTGTTGCCGTCGATCAGGACGTACGCCGTCCGCTGGTCCGCGACCTCGAAAACCGCGACGCGGATGCCGAGCGGCCCGATGCCGTCTGTTGGCTCCCACTCCGTCGGGTCCCAGGCCACGCCGACGCGGAGGGGGTAGCGGTCGGCGTCGCCGAGCAGGTCGCCGGCGCGGGCGGCCGCTTCCTGCGTGTCGAAGGCGCGCTCGCCGCCCGGGGTGACGTGGCCCAGGTCCTCGCCCTGCAGGCCGTCGTTGCAGTTGTGTGCGTCGGCGAGCAGGACGTCCTCGAACCCGCCGGACCGGGCCTCGGCGGCGGCCGCGAGGCCGACCGCGTAGGAGACGTCGTCGGCGAACGACGGCGAGTAGGTGACGACCGAGAGGAGGTCGTCGCCGACCGCCTGCGCGAGCAGGGAGGCGTCGCCCTCGTCCACGCGGACGCTCCCGGTGGCCCGGTCCTCGTACTCGACCGCGTCCATCGCGCGGTCGGCGGCGTCGAGGACCGCGTCGACCTCGCGCTCGGTGACGAGGTTGAAGTCGTGGCCGGCGGTGGCGTGCGGCGGGAACGCGAGACCGTCGGCCTCCCGGGCGACGCGGACGGGCAGGTTGCCGCCACCGATCTCACCCATCGGTCCGGGGTGGACCATCGGCAGGACGAACCGCGCCTTCTCCCCGCCACCGGGGCGGCGGACCGAACAGACCGTCACGGGGACGACGGCTTCCTCGCCGATCTCCTCGAAGAAGTCCTCCAGTTCTCGGGTGCCTTCGGCGATGTGGCCGATAAACCCGCCGAGGAAGTCGAGCACGCTCACGCCGAGACTGCGCTGCCACGGGCGGTCGATGACCCGGACGAAGGCGTACGTGGCCGCTCCGTACACCAGACAGACGGCTATCAGCACGAGGAAGTCCCCGGGGACGACGACGTTCAGCGCGGCGGGCGCTTCCTCCTGTCGCGAGAGGAAGGCGTCGACGAGGGGACGGTCGACGGCGAAGTAGCGCATCGTACCGCTGTAAACGAACAGCAGGACGGCCGCGGCGGCGGTCTGGACGCCGGCCGGGACCGCCGCGACCAGTACGGAGTGGCGCGACACGGCCATTATCACGAGCAGTCGAAAGGCGAAGATGGCGGCGAGCGAGGCGAGGAAGGCGTCGAACACGAAGTTCTGGCCGAACGCCGTGAGGGCGGCGATGACACCGGCCCCGACCAGCACCGCGACGACGAACACCTCGCAGACGAGCGCCAGCAGCGACGACCGGTTGGGCGTCAACTGCCCGCCGAAGTAGCCGTCGACGCCGCTGGTCAGGATGCTCGCTACGACCGTCGGGACGCCGACGAAGAAGACCCCCTGCCAGACGTCCTCCAGCAGATACCGCGTATCGAAGACGCCGATACCGGCGACTGCGGCGACGACGAGCGCGAACGTCACGCTCGTGTGCCAGCGGGGCGCACGAAAGATATACCGGGAGAGGCTCGCCAGATCGCCCTGCGTCGCGGTCATCAATGAGGCAGAGATCCGCAGGGAAAGTAAAGCTACGCTTCGCCGCCTACGCTTCGCAGATCCGTCGGAAGTTCTCGAACAGTTCCTCGCCCTCCGCGGTGTGAGCGACCTCGGGGTGCCACTGGACGCCGTAGAGGTCGCGGTCGGTGTCGCTCATCGCCTCGACGTCGCAGACGTCGCTCTCGCCGGTGAGTTCGAACCCGTCCGGGAGCTCCTTCACCTCGTCGGCGTGGCTCGCCCAAACGCGCGTCTCGGGTGCCAGCGATCCGGTGAGCGGATCGTCTTCCCGCAGGACGTCGACCGTGACGTCGGCGTAGCCGCCGTACTCGCCGCCGCCGACGCTCCCGTCCAGTTCCGCCGCCATGACCTGCATGCCGAGACAGATGCCGAGCACGGGGACGTCCATCTCCAGATACTCGCCGCACCGGCCGATGTCGTCCATGTCGGGGCCGCCCGAGAGGACGATGCCGTCGGCGTCTATCTCTTCCGGGGGCGCGTCGTTCTCGACGAGGTCGGTGTCGACTCCCATGTCGCGGAGCGCGCGCTGTTCCAGATGCGTGAACTGCCCGTGGTTGTCGATCACGACGATCTTCGTCATTGCGGCGGTGTAGCCGGCCAGCGAACAAAAGCAGTCCGGAGTCGCCCGGGCGGGGCGAACCATCGTTCGTACGTTCGCGGTCCTCGGTGCCCGGTGGGATTTATATCGCGGCGGTCCGTCGGTCGTCGCATGGTAGACGCACCCGACGAGTTCGACCATCCGGCGTGGCGCACCGCGGTCGGTACCGGCGTCGGCTACGGGATCATCCTCGTGGCGATGACGGCGCTCCTGTTCGGACTACCCTACCTGCTGTTTACCGTCCTCGGGTAACCGGCGTCGGTCCCCGCGAGGACGGGCGTGACCGCGCTCTCCGCTCAGGCCGTGGTGGCCGGCGACTGAAGCGTCCGGAGCCGTTCGATCGTATCGTCGACGACCGACGGGTCGTCCGCCCAGAAGCCGTAGAACTCGTTCGGCCCGCGCTCTTGCGCCAGCAGGACGCTCTTGTCACCGTCGTCGCCGTCGCCGTCGTACGCCACCCACCAGTGGCGAAGAACCTCTTCCTCGTCGCTCTCGTGGACGCGCAGGCCCATCTCTTTCGCCCTCCCGATGCTCTCGGGGTCGCCCTCGCCGTAGACGTGAACGTCGAGACCCTTCCGGTCCAAGTTCCGGTAAACGTTCTTCTGGAAGTCGATCTTCGAGAGGTCCTGGAAGCCGGCGTGGAGTTCGCCCTCGCCGGCGTTCCACCCGCGGAACTCCACGATGCGCGAGGCGTGGATCATCCGCCGTTTGTCGTAGGACGTGAACCGCGTCTCGGTCATCGCGTCGACCACCGACGGCGGGGCCGTCCAAACGTCCGGCGTCTCGCCCTCCCGCCACCCCTCGACGTAGCGCTGTAGCGCCCCCAGCGAGTCGGCGGCGAGGAACAGGCCACCGGACTCGAGAACGACGACGTCGCGCGGTCGACCGCTCTCGGTCCGGTCGATCGCCAGGGCCACTTCCTGCGACGAGAAGTACTCGCGCATCGCGTCCAGGTCCGACCGCTCCCCCGTGAAGTTGCAGATCCGCAGGACCTTGTCGTCGGTACCGGTCCCGCTGATGATCTCGGATAGTGTCATATAGTACATATGAGATTTACTAAATTATAAGGCTTTGCCAGGAGGAGGCTGTTGCCGGATGTCGAGCGCGGACCGGCGCGAAACGTCGCACCGTGAAAGCGAGCGAACTCGGAGAAAAGGGGAGGGCGTTACGCGAAGGTCTTCGAGACCGTCTCTTCCTCGGTCTCGGACTGGATCTTGTCGTAAGCCTCCTCGAAGTCGGACTGGCGGATCTCGGTCCGGTCGTCGCGGATGGCGAACATCCCGGCCTCCGTGCAGATAGCCTTGACGTCCGCGCCGCTGGCGTCTTCGGCCATGGCGGCGAGCGCCTCGAAGTCGACCTCGTCGGCGGTGTTCATGTCGCGGGTGTGGATCCGGAAGATTATCTCCCGGCCCTCGTGGTCGGGCTTGGGCACCTCGATGAGGCGGTCGAAGCGGCCGGGGCGGAGGATCGCGCGGTCGAGCATGTCGAAGCGGTTGGTGGCGGCGATGATGCGGATGTTGCCGCG
>PXSA01000030.1 GCA_003023565.1 Halobacteriales archaeon QS_9_68_17 | reverse complement strand
GACACGGTCCAGATCAGTCAGAACAGCACGAGTTCCGAGCTGTCGGAGTACCCGGAACTGCTCCGAATGAGCCCCAGCGGCGCGGAGAAGGCGGCGGCGCTCGCCGACGTGATCAGCGAGGACGGTCACGACACCGTGGCGGTAACCTACATCAACAACGACTACGGCGCGCCCCTCGCGGAGGTCTTCGAGGAGGAGTTCGACGGCGAGGTCGCGTACAACAGCCCCCACGACCAGGGCCAGTCGTCCTACCGTGGTCAGCTGACCGAGATGGCCGACACCGACGCCTCCGCGTGGCTGTTCCTCACCTACGCCGACGAGTTCACCGTCATGGTCAACGAGGCCTACGACCAGGGCTACGACGAGGCGGTCGAGTACTACGGCGCGGAGAGCACCGTCGCCGAGGAGATCCTGAAGGACACCGAGGAGGGGAGCCAGGAGTCGCTCAAGGGCATCACCGAGAGCGCGCCGCAAGACCAGGAGAGCTACCAGCAGTTCATCGAGGACTTCGAGTCCGAGTTCGGCCAGACGCCGACCGTGTGGGCGGCCTACGCCTACGACGCCGTCACCGCCGCCGCGATCGCCGTCGAGGCGGCGGACGAGGTCTCGGGCTCCGCCATCGACTCCGTCGTCCGCGACGTCACTCGCCCCGACGGCGAGGCGGTCTACTCCTTCGAGGAGGCGAAAGAGCTCCTGCAGGATGGGGACGCGTCCGACGTGAACTACGAGGGCGTCAGCGGTCCGGTCGACTTGGACGAAAACGGCGACCCGCCGGGGTTCTACCAGATCTACTCCGTCGAGGACCACGAGTACGAGTACGGCGACTACGTCACGAGCTGATCAGGATGGACCGGACTCTGGAGGCGTAAGATGTCCTCGCTTCCGCAGTTTCTGGCGAACGGGATGGTGTTCAGTTGCATCATCGTCCTGGGCGCGATCGGGCTGTCGCTGGTCTACAGCATCGCGGACTTCGCGAACTTCGCACACGGCGACCTGATGACCGTGGGCGCGTTCGGCGCGCTCGTCGGCGGCCGGTACTTCGAGGGCGCGTTCCCGGGTGCCGACGTGTCGGTGTTCGGGCTCCCCGTGTCGTTCTACCTGGCGCTGCTCGCCGGGATGGCCGTCGGCGCGGTCGTCGCCGTCCTCACCGAGCGGATCGTCTACCGACCGATGGACGCCGGCTCCATCGAACTGCTCATCACGAGCATCGGCGTGGCGCTGTCGTACCGCGCCCTCGTCCAGTTGCAGTTCGGGGCGGGGCGACGGTCCTACGACATAGGCCGCGGCGGACCGATCGACTTCTTCCGGGAGACGCTCGGCATCGGCATGACGTCTCGCAGCCTCGTGATCGTGACCCTGACGTTCGTGCTGGTCGTCGCGCTGCACCTGTTACTCCAGTACACGACGCTCGGGCGGAAGATGCGGGCGACCTCCGACAACCCGTCACTGGCGAAGGTCAGCGGCATCCGGACGGAGAACGTCGTCGTCGCCATGTGGATCATCGGCGGCGCGCTCGCCGCGGCCGGCGGCGTCTTCCTCGGGCTGGACACGATCGTTCGCCCGCGGATGGGCTTCGACATCCTGCTCGTCGTGTTCGCCGCGGTGATCCTCGGCGGCATCGGGTCGGTGTACGGCGCGATGCTCGGCGGCTTCGTCATCGGCATGACCCACGAACTGACCCCCGTGATCCCGCTGGTCGGCGTGGAGTACGACTCGGCCGTCGCCTTCATCCTGATGGTGATCATCCTGCTCGTCCGCCCCAGCGGCATCATGGGAGGTGAAGCGGCGTGAGCGCCGCCGCGACCCTGCCGGTGGTCGGAGCGCTCAACAGCACCGAGCGCAACGTCCTGATCGGGCTGGCCGTCTTCTTCGGCCTGCTGTTCGTCAGTATGCTCGCCGGCGTGATCCAGCCGCGATACCTCTTCTTCCTGCTGTCGCTGGCCGGCATGTACGTCCTGCTGACGATGGGGCTGAACGTCCAGTGGGGCTACGCCGGCCTCATCAACTTCAGCGTGGCCGCGTTCTGGGGCATCGGGGCGTACTGCGCGGCGCTCGTGACGGCCAGCAACTCGCCGCTCGGCCTCGAACTCCACCCCGTCTTCGGGCTGGTGGCGGCGGTCGTCGTCAGCGCACTCGTCGCGGTGCTGATCGGTATCCCGACGCTACGGCTCCGCGAGGACTACCTCGCCATCGCCACGCTCGGTCTGGCGGAGGTCGTCCGACTGCTTATCCTCAACGAGGAGCAGTGGACGAACGGGAGCGCGGGCGTCAGCGGCATCCCCCGGCTGTTCGAGGGCCTGCCGTTCGACTCGGTCATCCGGAACTTCTACGTCGTCCTCGGGCTCATCGTCGTCGTCTACCTGTTCCTCCGGCGCGTCCACCAGTCGCCGTGGGGGCGGGTCCTGCGGACGATCCGCGCGGACGAGGACCTCGCGGAGGCGCTCGGCAAGGACACCTACGCGTTCAAGATGCAGGCGTTCGTGCTCGGGAGCGTCATCATGGCGGCCGCCGGCGTCTTTTACGTCCACCTGAACCTCTATCTCGGTCCCGACGACCTCGAACCGATCCAGACGTTCTACGTCTGGATCGCCGTTATCCTCGGCGGCACCGGGAGCAACCGCGGTGCCATGATCGGCGGCCTGACCGTCGTCGCCATCCTCGAAGGGACCCGGTTCCTCAACACCGCGGTGATCCCCGCGGGGGTGGACGTCGCGCCGCTGCGCCTGCTGTTCGTCGGCCTGCTGATCATCCTCGTCATCCGGTACCGCGAGGAGGGCCTCCTGCCGCCGCAGCACGAGCTGGTCGCCGGCGGCGTCGCCGACGAGAAGGGAGGTGGTCCGGATGAGTGAACGGCTGGAGATGCAGATCGACGGCGCGGACCTCGACAAGGACGATCCCGTTCTCGAAGTGTCGGGACTGAAGAAGTCCTTCGGCGGGCTCGTCGCCACCGACGACGCCTCGCTGCAGGTCGAGCGCGCCACGATCACCGGGATGATCGGCCCGAACGGGGCCGGCAAGTCGACGCTGTTCAACCTCATCTCGGGGTTCTACGAGGCCGACGAGGGGTCAGTCACCGTCAACGGGACGGAGGTGACCGGGAAGGAGCCGCACGAGATCGCCCGGGAGGGCCTCGTCCGGACGTTCCAGACGCCGCGCAAGCTGGAGGGCATGACCGTCCGCGAGGCGATGATGGTCGGCCCGCAGCACCAGACCGGCGAGTCGGTCCTGCCGCTGTGGCTCTCGCCGTCCTCGGTCGCGGAGGAGGAGCGGCGCAACCTCGAACGCGCGGAGGAGCTGCTGGAGCTGTTCGAGATCGACCACCTCGCCACAGAGATGGCGACCGAGGTGTCGGGCGGCCAGTTGAAGCTCATCGAGATGGCTCGCGCCATCCTCTCCGAGCCGGACGTGCTGTTGCTCGACGAACCGGTCGCCGGCGTCAACCCGACGCTCGCGAAGAACCTCGCCGGGTTCATCCGGGAACTCAACGAGGAACGCGACCTCACCTTCCTCATCATCGAACACGACATGGGCTTCATCATGGAGCTGGCCGACCCGATCATCGTGCTGGACCAGGGGCGCGTCCTCATGGAGGCCGACCCCGAGACCGTGCGGAACGACCAGCGCGTGATCGACGCCTACCTCGGGGGTGCGGAATGAGCCCCCCCGACACGTCTCAGCGCGCCCGCGGCGACGCCGTCCTCTCGATCGAGGGCGTCGACAGCGGCTACGGCGACGTGCAGGTCCTCGACGACCTGACGATGCACGTCGCGGACGGCGAGATCGTCTGTCTCATCGGCCCGAACGGGGCCGGCAAGTCGACCGTCCTCAAGACGGTGTTCGGCCTGCTGGAGCCGTGGTCGGGGTCGGTCCGCTTCGCCGGCGGGGAGATCGGCGGCGAGGACCCGGCCGACCTCGTCCGGAAGGGCGTCGGGTACGTCCCGCAGATCGACAACGTGTTCGGCTCGCTGTCGGTCAACGAGAACCTCCGGATGGGCGGCGTCGCCCGGAAAGAGGGACTGGACGAGACCATCACGGAGCTGTACGAGCGGTTCCCCCTGCTCGACGAGAAGCGGGGGGCGACGGCGAACCAGCTCTCGGGCGGCCAGCGGCAGGTGCTGGCGCTCGCCCGCGCGCTGGTGATGGAGCCCGAGCTCCTGCTTATCGACGAGCCGAGCGCCGGCCTCGCGCCGAGCATCGTCGACGACGTGTTCGACGACGTGCAGACGGTCAACGACCTCGGCACGTCGATCCTGATGGTCGAGCAGAACGCCCGCGAGGGGCTCTCGATCTCCGACCGCGGCGTCGTGCTGGACCAGGGGACCGTCCGCTTCGAGGACCGGGCCGACCGGCTCCTCGACAACCCCGAGGTGTCGCGGCTCTACCTCGGCGGGTGATCGCTCGTTTGCGACCGTTCTCCGTTCCTCACCGACCGCCCTACACCACCGCCAGCCCCCGGCACGTGTGTTCCGCGAACCGTTCCCACGGCACCGGCACGCGCTCCCAGTGGTCGCCGGCGTCCGCGGTGCGGTAGAGGCCCTCGTTCGTCGCCGCGTAGCACTCGCCGGCCTCGTCGCCGGCCGCCAGCACCGCGCGGACCACGCCCTCACCGGCGGGGGAGTTCGTCAGCCGGAACCAGTCGCCGTCGCCGCGCTTGCGGTAGAGGTGCGACTCGGCGCGGGAGGCGGTGTGCGCCGAGTAGGCCCCGCTCGCGGCGGACACGAGTACGGTGTCCGGGTCCGCGGGGTCGACCGCGAGGCTCCAGCAGTACCGGTGGTCGAGTCCGGACTCGGGATGCACCCACGACTCGCCGCCGTCGCGCGTCTCGGCGTAGCCGTCGCCCGCAGCGCTCCACGCGCGACCCGGCGCGTCGGGGTGGGTGGTCAGCGTGTGGTTGTCGCGGCGCGACCCCGGCGGGCGCTCGCGCCACGTCTCGCCGCCGTCCTCGGTCAGGAGGAGCGCGCCCGCCTCGATACCGACGTACAGTCGGTCGGGGTCGTGCGGGTCCGGTTCGACCCACCGGACGTGGTGGGTGTCCGGCCGCGGCGGGAACGACCACTCGTCGGCCGACGGGAGGTCGGTCAGGCCGCCCACCCTCGCCCACGTGTCGCCGCCGTCCGTCGACCGGTACAGCCGCGACGGCTCCGTGCCGGCGTACACCACGTCGGCGTCGTGCGGCGACACCGCGGCGGACAGCACGGCGTCCTGTTCGACGGTCGCCTCGCCGACCCGCTCGAACGTCCGGCCGCCGTCAGTCGTCCGGTGGAGGCCGGCCTCGAACGTCCCGACGAACGCTCGTTCGGGGGCCTCGGGCGAGGCCGCGACACACTCCAGGTCGCGGCCGTCGAGGCGATGGTTGTGGGTCCACTCCGCGCCCTCGCGCTCGGCGACCGCGAGCGCGTCGCGCATCGCCGCGTAGGCAGTCGTCATGGGCGTGACTACGGGCGTCTCGGGGAAAGGTCTATCCTGAACACCGATACGGTGAGAAAACCGTCGGGAAAGCGGTCGGTCAGTCGTCGCTCGTCGCTTTGACGGGCTGTTTCCGCTCCCCGCGCGGCCCGTCGAGGTCCACGTCGGGCAACAGGTCGCGGAGGTAGCGCCCGGTGTGGGAGTCGTCGTGCCGGGCGACCTCCTCCGGGGTGCCGGTGGCGACGACGTCGCCGCCGTTCTCGCCGCCCTCGGGGCCGAGGTCGACGATGTTGTCCGCGTTCTTCACGAGGTCGAGTTCGTGCTCGACGACGACGACGGTGTTGCCGTTGTCGACGAGGCGCTGGAGCACCTCGATGAGCTTTCGCTCGTCCGCGGAGTGCAGGCCGGTGGTCGGCTCGTCCAGCAGGTACAGCGTGTCGCCGGTCTGTTTCTTGCCGAGCTCCTCGGCGAGTTTGATGCGCTGGGCCTCGCCGCCCGACAGCGTGGTCGAGGGCTGGCCGAGCGTCATGTAGTCCAGTCCCACGTCCTTCAGCAGCTGGAGCCGCCGCGAGAGGCGGGTGTCGGCCTCGAAGAAGTCGTACGCCTCCTCGACGCTCATCTGCAGCACGTCGGCGATGGTCTTGCCCTTGTACGTCACGTCCAGCGTCTCGTCGTTGTAGCGCGCGCCGTCGCACTCCTCGCAGGGGACGTACACGTCCGAGAGGAAGTTCATCTCGATCTTGACGGTCCCCTGCCCGCCGCACTCCTCGCAGCGGCCGCCCTTCACGTTGAACGAGAAGCGGCCCTTCTCGTAGCCGCGCTGTTTGGCGAGTTTCGTCTCGGCGAACAGTTCGCGGATGTAGTCGAAGACGTCGGTGTACGTCGCCGGGTTCGACCGCGGCGTGCGGCCGATGGGGCTCTGGTCGATGAGCCGGACGGTCTCTACCTTGTCGATCCCCTCGATGTCGTCGTAGTCGCCGGGGTCGACGCTGGTGTTGTCGTTCATCTCGCGGGCGAGGCCCTTGTAGAGGATCCCGTGCATCAGCGTCGACTTGCCCGACCCGGAGACGCCGGTGATGGCGGTGAAACAGCCTACCGGGATGTCGACATCGAGGTCGCGCAGGTTGTGCTGGCGCGCGCCGCGGACGGTGAGCGTGCCGTCCGGTTCGCGCCGCGTCGCGGGGACGGGGATCTGCTCGCGCCCGGCGAGGTAGTCGGCGGTGACGGAGTCATCGCACGCCATGATCTCGTCGGTGGTGCCCTGCGCGACGACCTCGCCGCCGCGCTTACCGGGGCCGGGACCCATGTCGACGACGTTGTCCGCGCGGCGCATCGTCTCCTCGTCGTGCTCGACGACGAGCAGGGTGTTGCCGAGGTCGCGCAGTTCCTCCAAGGTGTTCAGCAGGCGGTCGTTGTCGCGCTGGTGGCTCTCGCCGCCGGACAGCGTGGCGGCCTCGCGGTCCAGCGTCAGGTACTCCAGGCCGACCTCGGTCATGAAGCCGAGGCGGGCGCGGATCTCCTTCAGGATCTCCTCGGCGATCGTGCGGTCGCGGTCGGAGAGGCCCTCCTCCATCCCCTCGAAACGTTCGAGGGCGTCGCCGATGCTCATGCGGTTGACCTCGGTGATCGAGGACCCCTCGACGAGGACGGCCCGGGATGCGGGCTTGAGGCGGGTGCCCTCACAGGCCGGGCACTCGGTAGCGGTCATGTAGTCCTCGATGTGGTCCCGCGTGCTGTCGCTGTCCGTCTCGACGTGGCGGCGTTCGAGGTTCGGGATGACGCCCTCGAAGCGCTTGGTCTTTCGCCGCGTGCCGTTGCTCGTCTGGCGCTCGAACAGCACCTCGTCGCCGGTGCCGTAGAGGAACGCCTGCCGGACGTCCTCGTCGAGGTCCTCGAACGGCGTGGTCACGCTGACGCCGAAGTGCTCCGCGACGGCGTCGATCCGCGTGCGGTAGTACGAGCGGTTGTAGCTCCAGGCCTCGAACACGTCCTTCAGCGGTTTGGAGGTGTCCTGCACCACGAGGTCCTCGGAGACCTCCTTCGTCTCGCCGATCCCCTCGCACTCGGGACAGGCCCCGTGCGGACTGTTGAACGAGAACGAGCGCGTCTCGATCTCGGGGAGGTCGATCCCGCAGTGGGTGCAGGCCAGGTCCTCGGAGAACTCGACGTCGAGGCGGTCGTCGCTCTCGGGTCCGGCCACGGGGTCACCGTCTCCCAGGTCGCCCGTCGACCGGGCCTTCGTCCCGCCGAGTTCGACGTCCTCGGGCGGGTCGGGCAGGACGACCTTCAGGAGGCCGTCGGCCTCCGCCAGCGCGGTCTCGACGCTGTCGGCGATGCGCGAGCGCGCTTCGGGCGAGACCGTCACGCGGTCGACGACGACGTCGACGGTGTGGTCGTAGTTCTCGTCCAGGTCGGGTCGGTCCATCGTCAGGTCGTAGGACTCGCCGTCGACCTCGACGCGGCTGTACCCCTCGCTGACTAGCTCGTCGAACGTGTCCTCGAACGCGCCCTTCTGGTCGCGGACGACCGGCGCGGCGAGTTTCGCCCGCGTCCCCTCCGGGAGTTCGAGCAGGCGAGTCACCATCTGCTGGGCGCTCTGCTCGCCGACCTCGCGGCCGCACTCGGGGCAGTGTGGCGTGCCGACGCGGGCGTACAGCAGGCGGAGGTAGTCGTGGAGTTCGGTGACCGTCCCGACGGTCGACCGGGGGTTGTTCGCGGCGTTTTTCTGGTCGATGGAGATGGCGGGGGAGAGCCCCTCCACCGTCTCCACCTGCGGCTTGTCCATCTGCCCGAGGAAGTTCCGGGCGTAGGCGGACAGCGACTCGATGTAGCGGCGCTGTCCCTCGGCGTACACGGTCTCGAACGCCAGGGAGGACTTCCCCGATCCGGACAGGCCGGTGACGACGTTGAACGTCTCGCGGGGGATCTCGATGTCGAGGTCTTTGAGGTTGTTCTCCTCGGCCCCTCGTACCTCGATGTAATCCTTACTCATCTATGCGCGTTCAGGGACGGGGAGCGTGAAACCCTGTCGGTTCGCCCCTGCCCGCGGCATTTATCAGGCGTCCGGAGACGACACAACATAGGAAGTTTCATCAGAAGACGGCCTGAGGGATACCCCATGAGCGACGATCGCAGTTACGATATCTCCGGCGTCGACCTCTCCGACGACAGGTACGTCGTCGAGCAGTCGCTGGTCCGGAACAAGTATAGGGCGCTCGACGCGGCGGGCAACACCGTCCTCAAGGGGAAACAGAAGATGCTGAAGATGAAAGAGGAGTTCCCCTTTACGGACGCGGACGGCGACGAGGCCTTCACCGTGAAAGCCGGCGGCATCGTCGACGTCGCGGGTAACTACGTCCTCTCCGACGCCCGAACCGGCGAGGACCTGGTCATCCTGGATAACGACTACCCGCCACTACGTGCCGTTCGGCGGGTGGATCCCCCACAAGTACGAGATCACCGACCTCGACGGCAAGCACGTCGGTAAGGTCTCCGGGCAGTTCTCCCTGCGCGACCGCTACGAGGTCACCATCGACGACGCCAGCACGGTCCCGAAAGAACCCGTCGTCGCCGCCGCGATGGTCATCGACGCGATTCAGGGCAACTGAGCGACCGTTTTCCTCCGCGGGACGCCTTCGGCGACCACTCGGAGCGAAACGCTCGGCCAAAAACACCGCGAGTGCCCGTCGGCGCTCGCGGGGAAACGGCGGCTTCGCCGCCGTGCGTTCGCTTCCCTCGGACCGAGCGCGCGTCGGGCCTACACCGTCTCCGGCAGCCACCCGCCGTCGACCTCCACGTTCTCGCCGCTGACGTAGCCGCTGTCCTCGTCGAGGAAGAAGAGGACGGCCTGCGCGATGTCCTCGAAGCCGGCGGGGCGGTCGCGTGGGAGGTCGTCGGGGAACTCGTCGGAGTTCTCGACGACGTACGGCGAGACGGCGTTGACGGTGATCCCGTCGTCCTGCGTGTCGCCGGCGAGCATCCGCGTGAACATCAGCACGCCCGCCTTGGCGATGAAGTACGGAGCGTTCGTCGGGGAGACGAGGCCCTTCTCGCTGCTGGCGTAGCCGACGTTGACGATGCGACCCCACCCCTGATCGCGCATCCCGGAGAGCGCGCGCTTCGAGCAGAGGTAGGTCCCGTTGAGGTTCGTCTCCAGCACGGTGTTCCACGTCTCGAAGTCCATCTCCTCCCAGTGGACGGGCGCGAACGCGCCGACGTTGTTGACGAGGACGTCGACCGTCCCGAGGGCCGACTCGACCCGCTCGAAGATCCGGTCGACGCCGTCGGGATCGGTCACGTCTCCCTGCACGGTCGCGGCCGCCGACGCGCCGCGGTCCCGTGCGGTCGCGGCGGCGTCCTCGGCGGCTTCTTCGCTCGTGCGGTAGTGGACGGCGACGCTCGCGCCTCGCTCGGCGGCGGCGTAGAGCAGTTCCCTGCCGACGCCTTTCGCGCTGCCGGTCACGAGGACGACGCGGTCCGAGAGGTCGGGGTCGATCATACCGGCCCTACGGGCGCTTCGGCCAAAGGTGTCGGCGATCCGCGGCCGCCGGGCGCGCACTGCAGGCGGCCACCGAGCGCACACCGGACGTGGTCGCCTCGCGTCGGAAGTCGCGGCGACGTTACTGACGTCGGAGGCGTACGTCGCGGATCGGTCCCGATCCGGGTGAACCGGCAGTACGTTTTTGTCGAGGGGTTGAGTACCGAAGGATATGGCCATCGAGACGATGCTCCTCGCGGTCGGAGCGAAAGACGAGAACAGAGCGGAACGCCTCGCGAACGCGGTCATCGACGTTGCCGGCCCGTCCGGCGCGAAGGTGGTTCTCGCGCACGTGTTCACCGGGGACGAGTACGACACGGTCCTCGACCGGTTGGACTTCGACCGGACGAGGAGCGAGGTGTCGGTCGACGAGGTCACGAACCGTCACGCGACGATCCGCGAGATCGGGAAACTGCTGGACGGCGCGGCCGTCGAGTACGAGACGCGCGGTGCCGTCGGCGAGCACGGCGAGACGATCGTGAACCTCGCGAAGGACGTGAACGCCGACCGCGTCGTCGTCGGCGGTCGCCGCCGCTCGCCCACCGGGAAAGCCGTCTTCGGCAGCGTCGCGCAGGAAGTGATGCTCTCCTCGCCGTGTCCGGTCACCTTCGTCCGCGACGAGGACTAGCGCTCGGCGCGCTCTTTCCACTCGGATTCCTGTCGACGCTCCTTGACGTGGCGGACGCCGTCGGATATCTCGTCGCGGACCTCGTCCTCGAACTCCTCGTACGGCGAGAGGAAGTCCTCTTCGTACTCCTCCAGCAGGTCGTACGTCCAGCGGTCATCGAGCACGCCGCGGGGGAGATGGTCATCGCGGATCTCGTCGGCGAACTCCTCGTACCCCTGCTCTCGCAGCGCCGACTCCGCGTCGGCCAGGTGGTCGAGCGCGTGGCCCGTCGAGTGGTGTAACTCCACGAACGTGCCGTGCGCCCGGCGGAGCCACTCCAGCGCGAGTTCGACCTTGTGGAGCGCTTCCGCTTCCGCCTCGCTGACGTCGTCGGAGTCGGGAACATTGTCTCCCATAGCCGGATACTACCACGCCGGGACAGTTAGTCGTCGGGTGTTCGGCCGGGGCGAGGGGTCGGTCCGCGAGTTCGAAGGCCCGGGGTACCGTCCGGGTCTAGTCCCGGAGTCAGGACGGGATCGTTCACTGGCTCGCGGCGCGGCTCCCGCTCGACCGCGGCGGCGGCGACGGCACCCGGTTTTCGGTCGACGGAAAGCGGACGTGATTCGCCCGCGAATGGATCTGTGCAGTTAAGTGCGGTCGCGTTCGTTCCTTCACCAGAATGGGCAACTACGCGGGCGTCGACCTGGGCGCGACGAACATCCGAGCGGCCGTCGCCGACGACGAGGGAACGATCCTCGGAACGCACCGACAGAACACGCCGCGCGGGCCGACGGGGATCGCGGTCACGGAGGCCGTCCTCGGGTCGCTGCGGGAGGCCTGCGCGGCGGCCGACGTCGATCCCACGAGCATCCGCGCGGCGGGCATCGGCTCGATCGGTCCTCTCGACCTCGCCGGGGGCGCGATCGACGGGCCGGCGAACCTCCCGGACAGCGTCGAGCGCATCCCGCTGACGGGGCCGGTGGGAAACCTCGTCGACAGCGACGAGGTGTACCTCCACAACGACACCATCGCGGGCGTCATCGGCGAGCGGTTCCACAGCGACCGCAACCCGGACGACATGGCGTACGTCACCATCTCCAGCGGCATCGGTGCCGGCGTCGCGGTCGACGGCAGCGTCCTCTCCGGGTGGGACGGCAACGCCGGCGAAGTCGGCCACATGGTCGTCGACCCGCAGGGCCGGCGCACCTGCGGGTGCGGCCGCGACGGCCACTGGGAGGCCTACTGCTCGGGCAACAACATCCCGGAGTACGCCGAGATGCTGTACGAGGACGGCGGCGACATCGACACCGCGCTCGACTTCGAGGACCCGGAGTTCTCCGCCGTCGACGTGTTCGAACACGCCGGCGAGGACGAGTTCGCGGACCACGTGATCGACCAGGTGGCCCACTGGAACACGGTCGGTATCACGAACCTCGTGCAGGCCTACGCCCCGCTCGTCATCTACATCGGCGGCGCGGTGGCGCTGAACAACCGGGACCTCGTCCTCGACCCCGTTCGCGAACGCATCGACGACACCGTGTTCAACAACGTCCCCGACGTTCAGTTGACCAATCTGGGCGACGACGTGGTGCTTCGGGGGGCCGTCGCGAGCGCGCTGACCGCCGGCACCGGTGACCGGACCCGGATGCGTCGGTGATCGGCCGCGGTCGGACCAGCGCGACCCGCAGTGGCGGACGGTACCGGACGTATCGCCGGGGTCTCGCCCGACCTCCGTCGACCAAACGGTTTATTTTCCAGAAGGTATTCGAAAGAATCATGAACGACCCCCGTAGCCCGGCCCTCCGTAGAGACGTGCTCAAGGCGAGCGGCGCAGCGCTGGCTCTCCCGGTCGTCGGCGGCGTAGCGACGGCGCAGGAAGACGGGTACGAACCGCTCGGGTCCGTGGAGCTCTCGGGCGCGAAGGAACTGGTCGTCGGCGACGACGGCCGGACCGCCTACGTCGCGCTGACCGACGGCTACGCGACGGTCGACCTCTCGACGCCCGCCTCTCCGGAGGCGATGGCGGTCGAGCGCGGCCTCGTCCCGGAGGGCGAACCCGACGCGCTCCGCCGGATCTACGACGTGAAACAGGACGGCAACACGCTGATCGTCGCCGGTCCCGCGAACGGCACCGGACGGGGGACGAGCGGCTTCTTCGCGGTCGACGTGAGCGACCCGAGCGACCCCGCGGTCGACGGGTTCTACGCGACCGACTTCGCTATCCACAACTGCTTTCTCCACGACGGCGACGCCTATCTGACGGCCAACGACGGTCGGGGGAACCCGATGGTCGTCGTCGACGTCGAGGCCCGGAAAGAGGTCGCGCGCTGGTCGCCGGTGGAGCGCGACGAGGCGTGGGGCGACGTACCGCCCGGCCGGCGGACGCTCCACGACCTCTACGTGCAGGACGACCGGGCGTATCTCGTCTACTGGGACGCCGGGACGTGGATACTCGACGTGAGCGACCCGGCGTCACCGGCGTTCGTCACGCGTTTCGGTCACTACTCGCTCGACGACCTCCGCGGGTCGTCGTCCCGGGCGGCCGGCATGGAACCGCCGGGCAACGCCCACTACGTCCGGCCGTCCGAGGACGGAAGCGTCGTCGCCGTCGGCGGGGAGTCGTGGGACGTCGGGGACAGCGGCTCCGGCGGCCCCAGCGGCATCGACCTCTGGGACCTGTCGGACCCGTCCTCGCCCGAACGGCTCTCCACTATCGAGCCGGAGCCGGCGGCGACCAACTCCTACGGCGGCGACACGTGGACGACCTCCCACAACTTCGACTTCGCCGGCGACCGCCTCTACACCTCCTGGTACAACGCCGGCGTGAAACTGCACGACGTAAGCGACCCCGCGAACCCCGAGGAACTCGCCTGGTGGATGGAGCCCGAAGACACGAGTTTCTGGGCCGCCTGCCGCGGCGTCGCCGACGATTTCTTCGTCGCCAGCAGCCTCGGTCCGTCCCTGCGCGAGACGAACCGGGCGGGCGTGTACACGTTCCCCGACGAACCGGGCGAGCAGGCGGACCGGCCGTCGCTGACCGAGTCGTCGGGCGGCACGACCACTGCGACGACCACCGACACCACGACCGCGGTCGCGACGACGAACGGAAACGAGAGCGGAGTCGACAGTGGTAGCGCCGAGAGCGACGGCAGTGACGGCGGCGAGATGCCCGGCTTCGGCGTCGGCGCGGCGCTCGCGGGCCTCGGTCTGGGTCTGCGCCGCCTGCGACGGGACTGACGGCGGTACCGCCGCGAATTTTTGCCGTGTCGAACCCCGTGGACTTATTGTGGTAATGTACGTCCCGTCGGGCATGCGTCGAAGGGAAGTACTGCGTGCCGGCGTCGGCGCTATCGCGCTGTCGGCCGTCGGTGACGCCGCGACCGCCCTGAACGGTCCAGCCACCGGTAGCCTCCAGCCCTACGCGAGCATCGACATCGAACACGCGATGGAAACGGTCGTGAACGACGAGGGATCGACCGCGTTCGTCGCCGCGGACACCGGGTTCGCCACGGTAGACGTGTCCTCGCCCGACGACCCGCAAGTGCTCTCCGAGAACCGGGAACTCCTCCCGGACCGCGAGAACGGGCCGCTCCCGAACATCCAGGACGTGAAGGTCTCCGGCGACACGCTCGCCGTCGCGGGGCCGGCGTATCCCGTCACGCCGGAGGCCGCCGCGGAGGAGCTGTCCGGGGTCCTGGTCTACGACGTGAGCGACCCCGCCGCCCCCGAACAGCGGGGCTTTTTCGAGACGGAGACCGGCGTTCACAACTGCTTCCTGGAGGGCGACACCCTCTACCTGACCGGGACCGACTTCCAGGAGGAGAGGCTGGTCGTCGCCGACGTGAGCGGCGACGAACCGGAGGAGCTCGGCCGCTGGTCGCTCCCGCAGCACGACGAGCAGTGGGGACAGGTCAACGGGTTCCTCCGGAGCCACCACGACGTGTGGGTACAGGACGGCCGCGCGTACCTCGCGCAGTGGGACGCCGGTACGGTGATCCTCGACGTTTCGGACCCGTCCTCGCCGGAGTTCGTCGCCCGCATCGGCGGCCGCGACGCCGCCGAACTCGTCGAGTTCGAGAGTCAGACCGAGGTGTACGGGGAGGGGTATCAGCCCCCGGGCAACGCCCACTACGTCCGGCCGTCCGAGGACGGGTCCGCCCTGTTCGTCGGGGTCGAGGCGTGGAACTTCTCCGCTTACGACGTGGAGGGCGGTCCCGGGGGGATCGACGTCTGGGACATCTCGGACCCGACCGCGGCGGAGCAGGTCGGCCGGATCGACCCGCCCGAGGCCGAGAACCCGAACGTCAGCGACGGGACGTGGACCACCTCCCACAACTTCGACCTGGCCGGCGACGTCCTCTACACGTCGTGGTACGACGGCGGGGTCCGGGTGCACGACGTGAGCGACCCCGCGAACCCCGAGGAACTCGCCGCATGGGAGGACCGCGAGAGCGCGAGTTTCTGGACGGCGCAGGTCGGCGTCGCCGGCGAGTTCTTCGTCGGGACGAGCTACCCCCGCGCCGAGGGCTTCAAGCCCGGCTTCTACACCTTCCCCGACGACTGGGGTGGCAGCGACGGGTCCGGGGGGAGCGGGGGCGACGAGGCCACCCAGCCCGCAGGGGACGACTCCGACGGGGACGGCAACGACGGGAGCGGCGGCGTCGAGATGCCGGGGTTCGGCGTCGGCGCGGCGCTCGCCGGTGCCGGTCTGGGCACGCTCCGGTACCTGCGAAACGACACCGAGCAGTAGCGAGGCCCGTCGAGCGAACAGTAGCGGACGGCGGTAGGAGACGCTCGGGAACGATGACGAACGACAACGCGGGTCTCGCGGCCGAACCCGAACACTTCCGTAGCTGGAGCGTTTAGTCCTCACCAATGACCGTCGGTTCACCCGAGGATCCCGAGTCCGAGGAGCCGCTCGCCGAGCGCGTCGAGACGTGGCTCGTCAAGCAGATGCCGATCATCCGGATGCACGGGGGCACGAGTTCGGTGCGGAAGGCGGACCCCAAAGACGGCGAGGTCGTCGTCGAACTCGGGGGCGGCTGTTCCGGCTGCGACGTGAGCGAGGTCACCGCCGGCAACATCGAGGCGGACCTGCTCACGTGGCCGGAGATAGAGGAGGTCACGGTCCGCGTCCCCGAGGGGGGCGAGAACCTCGGCGTCGACCAGGCCGAGAGCATCATGGGCATCGACCGCACCGAGGGCGGCCGCGGCGACTGGGGGTCGTCGAACCCCGGGAAGGACCACCTGTAGCCGCCGTCCGCTACAGCGCGCTCTCGACGGCCTTCGCGACGCTTCTCGCCTTCTCGGCCAGTTCCGCGGAGACGTGTCCGGCGTCGACGGCCGCCGCGAGTTCGTCTTCGTCGACGCGCTCGACGCTCCCGTCCGGCCGCTTGACCACGTCGACGTGCAGATCGACGTAGCGGACCGAATCGGGGAATATCTCTACCGGGGTGCAGACGTTGACGTACGTCCCCTTGCGCTCGCCGTCCTCGCCGCGGTAGACGGTGGGGTACCACCAGCGGCCCTCGGTCAGCTCGGTGACGGCGGCGTCGCCGCGCTCTCGGTCCGTGCCGAGCGCGTCGTAGGTGCCGCTGCCGCGCATCGTGCGCCGAACGGTGATAGTTCCCGCGGGGTCGTAGCCGGTGACGTCGCCCGTCCCGAGCGAGTAGCACCGGCCGTCCGGCTTGCCGTGGACGAGCGCCACCTCGTCGCCCTCTACCGGGCCGTACTGCTCCGTGACGGCCTCGAAGGGGAACTCGCGGTCGTCCAGGTCGCCACCCTCGACGACGGCCTCCACGAAGTCGACGGCGGAACTGGCCGACCGGTGGCCGGCCTTCGTGCGGTGGTGGCCGGGCATCGTCGTCTCGACGGCGCGGCGGGCGTCGTCCAGCGCGAACCGGCACTCGCGGCCGAACCAGCACCACGTCGTGGCATATGGCGCGGTGACGCGAGTCAGCGCGTCGTCGGGTTCCGGCGCGTCGCGCAGGTCGTCCTCCAGCGCCGTCGCGCGGTCCGCCGCGTCGTCCAACGCGTCGCCGAGCGCGCTCATCTCGGCGTCGACCGCGGCCCGCTGCCAGCGGACGCCCCAGCCCTCGGGCGCGTCGGCCGGCAGTATCTCCGTCGACCGGACGAGTTCGGTCGCGCGCTCGCCGGGCGCGTCGGCGGAGACGCCGTCCCGCGCCCGCGAGAGGTCGACGAGACCGCCCGGCACCGTCAACCCGCCGCCGAGTTGCGGCCGGTCGTCGCTCCACGGCGGTGCCGGGTCGCGCACCTGCACGCGGAGGCGGTCGCCGTCGTCGACGGAGCCGTCGACCGCGCGGAAGGGGAGAAAGCCCTCGCGCTCGCCGTCCAGGTCGACGACCGCGCCGCTGCCGAGCGTCTCCGTCACGCGCCCGTTGAACACCGCGCCGAGCGCCGCGTCGTCGTCCCGGACGAACGCGTCGCGCCCGACCGCGGCGAGGTCCGCGGCGACGCGCTCGACGCCGTCGGGGTCGCCCGAGACGGCGACGCCCTCCCGGTCGTCCGTGGTGTCGACGCGAACGTCGGCCGGCGCGGCGTCGAACGCCGCGTCGAACCGCCGCCGGATCGGCGGCGACGCCTGCACCACCTCGAACTCGTCGTGCAGTCGCTCGGTGAGCGCGGTCGTGTAGATGCCGCGGACGCGAACGCTCGTCATTCCAGCCGCTCGCGGGCGTCGGCGAACAGCACCCGGTCGTGGATCGTGGGGCCGAGCGACAGTTCGACGAGGTCGTCGTCCAGCACGCGGCCGTCCTCGACGTACGCGCCCCACGTGTCGAAGCGGAGCCACCCACGCATGTCGTCGGCGTGGGTCGTCAGGTCCAGATAGTCGACGGCGTGCTCGGGGTAGTCACTGGCCGAGTGGGCCATGTCCATGTCGGAGTAGACGACGTCGCGCTCCTCGAAGAAGTCGACGAGGTCCGCGGCGGTCTCCTCGGTGGCCTCGACGACGGCGTCGGAGGCGGCCCGCAGGTCGTCGGCGTCGAGGCCGACCTCCCGGAGCGCCGCCTGCGTGCGCTGGTCGAAGTGCATGTCGCCCGCTTCGCGGGCCAGGGATTTGAACGGACCGGAAGCCCACAGGGACCGCTGTGAACCCCTACTGGTATGCGGTTCCGTGACGAGTGCGGTTCGAGGATGCACACGGAGGGCGACGCGTGGATCTGCCGCTCCTGTGAGAACGTGGGGTCGCGGGACTCGCGAGCGGAAGCGGCGATGGCGATCCGGGACGGACAGCGGGACGGCGGGGCACCCGCCATGCTGCATGGGACCTCCGTATTCGGCACGCCGTTCCTATCAGCTACTGCGAATTTCAACGGAGCCAGCGGTTCCTCTCAGTCGTCCGCGGCGAGTTCGCCCGTCCAGTTCGCGTCGGCTTCGGTGACGGTCGTTTCTGCGACGCCCGGTTCTACGGGTTCCTCGGCGTTCGACGCCTCTTCCTCGGTGGGTTCCTCCGCTGTGGGCGAGGACGAGTACATGATACCGCGACTGTTGCTGTACATTGGTATCCGGACTGACGGACCGACCCTGATAAGCCCCACCCTATAACACGTTATGGTATATAATGACGTACTATTCGCCGGCCAAAACGTTACCCCGGGGGATGGCGTACGAACCCGTATGTCATCAGGGCGCGACCCCGTCGATCGCGCAGCAGGCGACTCGCGAGACCTCTACGACGTCAGCGACTGGGAGCCCCGTTCGGCAGTCGACCGCCTCGCCGTCGCGGTCCACGGGAGCATCAGGCCGATCCTCCGGTGGGTACTCATCCTGCTGGGCGTGCTCATTCTGGCCGCGCTGTTCGCGCTCGGAAGCCTCGGTGCCGTTCTCGACCCGTTCGTCGGCGCGTTCGTGTTGCTCTCGACGGTTCCCGCCCTGCTGCTCGCGCTGTACATCCGGCGGGCCGACGTGACGAGCGGCGAACCGCTCGACCTGCTCGTCGCCACGTTCGTCCTCGCGGTGCTTTTCGCCGGGTTCGCGGGCGTCCTGAACGAGTTCGGGAGCGCCCTCCAGGCGATCGACTTCGGCGTGGTCGGGGTCGGGTCGATCCTGTTTTTCTACCTCGTCGTCGGGCCGATAGAGGAGATAGTCAAGATGCTCGCGGTGCGGCTGTGGGCCTACCGAAGCCCCCGCTTCGACTCCGTCGTCGACGGCGCGGTGTACGGCGCGGTCGCCGGGCTGGGCTTCGCGACCATCGAGAACGCGCTGTACATCACCCGCTTTATGGAGGACGGCGGCGTGTTCAGCATCGCTTTCGTCCGCGCGCTGGCGGGGCCGGGCCACGTCGTCTACTCCGGCATCGCCGGCTACTACCTCGGCCTGGCGAAGTTCAACCGCGAGAACGCCGGCCCCATCGCCGTCAAGGGCATCCTCGTCGCGGCGTTCGTCCACGCCACATACAACGTCACCGTCGGCATCGTCCCGCCGGTCGTCGCCGACGCGACGGCGCTCGGACAGGGCACGGCGTTCGTCGGATACATAATCCTGTACGTCGGTCTCGCCGGGCTCTATCTCCTCAGAAAGATATCCCGGTACAAATCGGTGTATCGGGCGGTCAACGCGAACAGGGACCACCAGCCGACGCCGGAGCGAACCGAGTTCGAGGGGTAACCGACCCCACCCTACTTCGCTCACCCTGACGGGTTCGCTCGTGGAGGGTGGGGCCACCGATGGAACGAGTTCCATCGAGGCCTCGAAAGACTTCGCCTTTCGATGGCTTTGGTGTGGGACTCGCCGTCAGTTGTCGCCGGGGAGGAAGGTCGTTCCTCGCCCGTACCGAACGACCTTCGAGGTCGGCATCCCCACCATTCGGGGGCCGGGCTACTGCGGCCCGTGATACCGGCGACGTGTGCGACGGTATCACTAGACTGGTGTACGGCAGCCCCCGTAAAAAGTGCGTCGGATGGAGAGTCGGACAGCAGTAATCCTGCGGTTTATTGCCCATCGTGTCAGCTTCCTCCCCGGCCTACTCGCGTCGTGCTTCCGACGTATCGGAAGCCCTCGCTCCTTGGGGCCGGGGGTTCCGTCTCGAAAGATGCTGATCCCGCAGCCCGCGCTCAGTACCCGTCGACTAACCGCTCGGCGTACTTCGCGATCACGTCCACCTCGGCGTGGACGGGGTCGCCCGGTTCCTTCGCCGAGAGCGTCGTCAGGTCGTGCGTCGTCGGGATGACGGCGACGGTGAACGTCTCCTCGCCGCGGTCCGCGACCGTCAGGCTGATCCCGTCCAGGGCGACGGAGCCCTTGTCGACCACGTAGCGCGCGTGGTCCGCCGGGAGCGCGAACTCGAACTCCCAGTCGTCGCCGACCTGTCGAACGTCGACGACCTCGGTGGTCGCGTCGACGTGGCCCTGCACGAAGTGGCCGTCGAGGCGGTCGTCGGCCCGGAGCGCGCGTTCGAGGTTGACCCGGTCGCCCTCGCCGACGCTCCCGAGATACGTCTTCGCCCGCGTCTCCTCGGCGAGGAACACTTCGAACCACTGGCCCTCGTCGCCGTCCCCGAACGCCTCGACCGTGAGGCAGGCCCCGCTGACGCTGATGCTCTGGCCGCGGGTCAGTCCGTCGTACCCGCTCGCGATGCGCAGGCGCAGACCGCTCTCCTCCTCGGCCGCGGAGAGCACCTCGCCCGTCTCCTCGACGATGCCGGTGAACATACCGACGCTCGGGGCCGACGGGGCAAAACCCTCCCGACTCGGACGGACGGACTTTTCTACCCCGCCCGCCTACCTCGCGGCAATGAGTCGCGGTATCATCGGCACGATCCGACTGGGTGCGACGCTCGTCTTCGCTATCCCCGTCGCGTACGTCGGCTTCGACTTCCTCGCCTCCGGGCGGACGCTCGTCGGCGCGGGCTTTCTCGTCGTCGCGGCTCTGATGGTGGCCGCCGAGGAGTACCTGACGACGCCCGGCGACCTGCCCGGCGAGGCGGCGGAGAAGGCCGCGGGAGCGGTGACGAAAGACGAGGAGGAGAACTGACCGTTCCCCCCGGGTTCTCGACACTGGATCCGCTGCGCGAATCTTTTCCCGCGACTTCGGCCTGGCGCGCCCATGTCACTCGAAGGCGACGCCGCGCCCACTGCACCCTCGACAGCACCGCCGGCGAGTCCGTGACGCTCTCGGAGACGCTCGACGACGGCGCGACCGTCGTCCTGATAAACCGCGGGCACTGGTGCAGTTTCTGCGCCGAACAGCTACGGACGTTCAGCGAGGTCTCCTACGACCTCTGGTTCGACGAGGACGTGGATATCCTCCCCGTCGTGACCGACTCCGTCCCGAAACTGCGGGAGATGCGCGACCGGTTCGACCTCGATCTCCAACTGCTCGCCGACCCCGACGGGGAGGTGGCCGGGCGCTACAGCGGCACCGAGGGGACGAGCCACGGCGTCACGGGCGTCGCGGCGACGTACGTCCTCGACGGGCAGGGAACGGTCCGGTACGAGCAGGTCGCGGACCACCCCGCCGACCGCACCTACGGTAACCGGATCCGCTACGTCGTCCGAAGCGGCTACGAGGACCCGGTCGGCGAGTAGCGCGGCCGCCGGGACCGACCGTTCCCGTCTCCCGACGGACACGTCTCCCCGCGTCCGAAAGGTCGTAGTCGGACATGGCCGTACTACGGTAGCGGTCGCAAAGAAGGACGGCCGTCGCTACGACGGGCGGCGCTCCGCGAACTCGAACCGCGCGTCGCCCTCGTCCTTGGATGAGCGACCGGGGACAAAAGCGTTCGGCGGCGCGTCACGGCCGCAGCGAGCGCTCGGTCGACCCGAGCGACTCGTATCCGTCCTCCGTGACCGCGACGAGGTCAGTCACCGACACTTCGCCGCCGTCCGGCTCCGCGACCGAGGGAGTTATCGCGAGCACCGTCCCGGCCGCCAGCGGGTCGTCGTCGCGCAGGGCCGGCCGTTCCCGGACGGCGAGACCGACGCCGTGGCCCGCCGTCTCGGGGAGCGCGTCGTCGGCGAAGCCGTACGCGCCGCACTCGATCATCACCTCCTCGCGGATCGTCGACGCCGGCACGCCCGCTTCGAGTTCGCGGAGCGCGGAGTCCATCGCGCGCTCGACGGCGAGTTGGGCGCGGCGCTCCCACCCGCCCTCGCCCTCGACGACGAACGTCCGGGCGAGGGGGGCGCGGTAGCCGCCGGGCTCCCGCGGCGCGACGCGAACGACGACCGTCTCGGCGGCCGGTATCGGCGCGTCGGGTGCCCGTTCGCCCGCTCCGACGGTCACTCGGGTGTCGTTCGCCGGGGTCGCCCCGCTCGCGTACACCGCGGCGTCGACTGCCTCGCGGAGCGCGCGCACGGAGAGGGGGTCGCCCCCGCGGCAGAGCGTTCCGTCAGCGACGTTCGCCTCCCGCAACGCCGCCCGCGCCCGCTCGATGCCGGCGACCGCGGCCGCTCCGGCGTCGGCGATCCGGTCGCGCTCGCCGGCCGACTTGCCCGCCCGCGCTCGCTCGACCGCGTCGGTCGACGCGAGGTCGTAGCCCGCGTTCTCGGCGTACAGCGCGGCGTCGTGCGGGACGTTCCGGGGCGTCAGCACCGCCCCATCGACGCCGAGTTCGTCGAGGACGGCGACGGCCTGCTTCCCGACGGGGGCGTCGCTCGACCGGACGTTCGGGCCGGTCGCCGCGGCCAGCTCCGGCGGGACACAGAGCGTCGCGCGCCCGTCGGCGTAGACGACGGCCGCCTCGCCGTCCGGAAGCGGACCGGCGCAGTAGCGCAGCGTCGGCTGGTCGGTGCGGCCGGCGTGGAGAAAGGCGGCGGCGTCGCGCTCCGCGATGGCGGCGTCGATCGCGTCGGTCGGGAGCGACGCCATGCCGGGTTACTGGGCTTCGAGCGGCTCTTTCGCCTCGTCGATGAGCTTCTCGATGTCCGTCTCGGTCGGCTCGTTGTGGAGGAGCACGTCGACGGGCAGGGTCGGCGCGCCGTCGACGAGGTTCTCCAGCAGGACGAGCCGTTCCCGAGCGCGGCTCATGCCGACGTAGAAGACCCGGCGCTCGTTGTCGGTCAGCGTCGGCACGGGCGTGGTCGTCTTGGTGAACTCCTTGCAACCGGGCACGTCCGTCGGGTCCTCGACGGTGGCGGCCATCTGCTCGACGACTTTCTCCGTCAGGTCGGTCGCGACGAACACGTGGTCGGCCTCGCGGCCCTTCGCGCTGTGGATGGTGCCGACCCGGAAGCGGTCGCGGTCCATGTCGTCGTACTCGTCCGACGCGAAGTACGCCCGCATGCTCTTTTTCTGGAAGCTGGTGACCTTCCGCACCATGTCGGCGGCGGAGGCCGGACCGGGCATGAACGGGGCGCGGTCGTTGACCTCGTCGGCGTCGATCCGGATCTCGGCGAGGTCGTCAGTGTCGGCCGCTTCCTCGCGCTCGTCGATGTAGTCGAACAGGTCGTCGCGGTCGTTGGTGCCGAACGCGGAGTCCTGAAGCATGTCGGCGAGGCGGCGCGCCTGCAGGCCCGTCACGTCCTTCCCCTCGTCGATACGCTCGACCGCGGTGACGTACTGGTCGAGGCGGTCGGTCCACATCCGCTGGTCGGTGAGACACTGGAACGGGATGCCCTCGGAGATGAACTCGTCGATGAACCGGAACATCTGGTAGCGCGCCCGGAACAGGATCATGATCGACCCGTCGTTCGTGTTGATGGTCCGGCGGACGTCCCGCACCAGGTCCAGCATCGACGGGCTCTCGACGGCCTCGACGACGCCGCCCTCGGTCCGGGGCGAGAGGTTCTTCTCCTGACGCTCGTCGATGTGACCGATCTCCTGTTGCACCGTGTGGAGGATGCGCGACGGGAGGCGGTAGGAGGTGTCGAGGATGACGTCCTCGCCGCCCTCCTCCAGGAGCAGTCGCGGGTCGGCACCCTGCCACGCGTAGACGACCTGGTCGTCGTCGCCCGCGATGAGCACCTTCTCCAGATGGGGTTTCCACTCCTCGTACACCTCGTACTGTAGCTTGGTGATGTCCTGGAACTCGTCGATGATCAGGTAGTCGACGGTCGGCTGGAGCGAGCGCTGCTGGACGCGCTCCAGCATGTCGGCGAAGCCGACGAGGTCGTTCTCGCCCTTGTAGTTGCGCCACCCGCGGATCGCCTCGGGGACGTCGATGCGGTCGTCGTCGCTCGGCCAGGTGGGCGTGTACTTGTTCCCCTCCTGTGCCCGGTCGTCGATCTCCGGCGGCAGGCGGACGGTCTCGTCGTCCCACTGGAAGGGCACGTCGTACCAGTCGGCGACCTCGCGGTTCGTCCGCTGGAGCCACTGGCTCGTCGCGATGATCTTGTTGCCGATGGTCGTCGACCGGGCGGTGCGACGGCCCGCACCGCCGTGTTCGTCCTCGAACTCGATCCCGTACCCCTCGCAGAACTCCTCTTTGGCGCTCTCGCCGACCACGTCGCTACGGGAGAGGTCGAGCAGTTCGTACGCCTTCGCGTGCATCGTGCAGACGTTCCCCTTCAGCGAGCGGGGGTTCTCGTCGAGGCGCTCCGCGAGACGCTCGCGGACCTCCGCGGCGGCGGCGCGCGTGTAAGAGACGACGAGCACGTCCCGCATCTCGACGCCCTCGTCCTCCAGGATACCCTCGACACGGTCGAGGAGGGCCGTCGTCTTCCCGCTCCCCGGACCGCCGAACAGCCGGGTCACGGCCGTGTCGGACTGATTCATTGTCACACTCCATGCCCCCGACGATAATAAGCCTCCTGGGATCGATCCGACGCTGTCGGTCGGCCGAACGCTTCCGGAAGACGCCGGTCAGCTGTTCCGCGGAGAGCGAGCCTTGCGGACGTCGCTCCCGTCGCGGATCTTGTCCTTGCAGTCCGGACACACGCGCGGGTCCTCGACGCCGCGCGGTGTGAACACTCGTGCGTATGCATCCGTTACGAACGACCCGCAGTTCTGGCACTCCGACATTTGTGTCTCCAGGGACACCTGAAGAAATAATATGTTATAATTTTATCGCTGATAGGCGTTCCTAACACGATATGTGTTAACACATACCAATAAGGACGGCGAAGCGTCGGACGGCTCTCGGTCACCGACCGGCGAACGACCGAGACGAGTACCGCCGCGTCACTCGGGCGGACCCCAACCGCAGACCGAACACTCCGCCGCCGAAGTGTCGTGAACCCCGCCGCACTCCGGGCACTGCTTCTTGTTATGCGTTGTCTCCCAGTCTGCTCGCTCCGTCTCGTGACCGCGCTGCGAGAGGAACTGGTCGAAAACGTCGTCGCCGGAGTCGTCGGGTGCTGATGCCATACGTGGTACGGTATGCCACACCACTACATAAATCGTGAGGGTGTGACAGCACCTGCCGTTTCACGGTTCATCGACACGTCCGGCGGGCGACGGACGGGGACCCGAGCGCGGACGAACGACAGTACAACTCGCTGGACGAAACGAACGCGCATGTCCGAGGAGCCGCTACCACTCGTGCACGTCAGCCGACCGCCGGAGGCGGGGGACGGGTAGCTACGGTAGCGATCGACCACACCGACGCGTTCGACCGACGCCCGAACTGCCGGTCGACGCGTGAACGGCTTCAGCGCCCGCTTACTCCTTGACGTCGCCGACGCCGTAGTCCCCCGGCCCGCCCTCGACTCGGACCAGCGCATCGGGGTCGTCGAAGTCCGTGAGCGTCGGCGCACAGCCCATATGGCCGACCGTTCCCCAGCCGCAGGTCTCGCAGACGGCCTCGTCGCGCCGGAGCGCCTCGCCGTCCGCGGGGACGTAGCCGGCATCTATCCGCTCGCCGCACTCCGAACAGGACAGGGGGTCGGCGAGGCTCTCGAACTCGCTCACGCCTCCTCCAGGTCGCCGTCCCATTCCTCGTAGCCGCCGTCGAGCGACGCGACCGTCGTCTCCGGCCCCACGTTCTCGTGGGATTCGAGCAGGCGTCCCGCCTGTATCGAACTCTGCCCGACGGGGCAGGCAACGACGATATCGCTGCCCCAGTCGCGCTCCTCGACCGCCGACGTGAACTCGGGGAACGGGACGTTCTCCGCGTCGGGGATGTGCCCCGCCTCGTAGGCCGCGGCGGGGCGGATGTCGACGACGTCCACGTCGTCGCCGTCGGTCAGTCGCTCTCGCAGTTCCGCGGGCGTGATGGGGCGTCGGACCCGCCGACCCCGCCCGCACCGCTGACCGGCGGCGGACGGTTTAAGCCCGTACCGCCGCAAGCACGGGGCATGAGCGACCTCGATCTGGACGGGACCCAACTCGACCGCTACTCCCGGCACATCATCATGGACGAGGTCGGCCCGGAGGGGCAGCAGCGCCTCCTCGACGCCGCCGTCCTCGTCGTCGGAGCCGGCGGCCTCGGGTCGCCCGTCATCCAGTACCTCGCGGCGGCGGGCGTCGGCCGCCTCGGCGTCGTCGACGACGACGTGGTCGAGCGGAGCAACCTCCAGCGCCAGATAATCCACGGCGACGCCGACGTCGGCCGACCGAAGGTCGACAGCGCGGTCGACTACGCCGAGCAACTGAACCCGGACATCGACGCCGTCCCGCACGAGGCGCGGGTGACGCCCGACACGGTCGCGGACCTCGTCGACGGCTACGACTACGTGGTCGACGCGAGCGACAACTTCCGGACGCGCTATCTGGTCAACGACTACTGTACGCTCGCCGGCGTCCCGTTCTCGCACGGCGCTATCTTCCGGTTCGAGGGGCAGGTGACGACGTTCCCCGGCGACGACGACTCGCCCTGCTACCGCTGCCTGTTCCCGGAGGCCCCGCCCGAGGGGACCGTCCCCGACTGCGCGACGACGGGCGTGCTCGGCGTCCTCCCCGGCACCGTCGGCTGTATCCAGGCCACCGAACTGGTGAAGCTCGTCCTCGGCAGAGGCGAGACGCTCGACGGCCGCGTGCTGATGTACGACGCGATGGACATGTCCTTCGAGGAGGTGCCCCTGCGGAAGAACCCCGACTGCCCGGTCTGCGGCGACGACCCAGCCATCGAGTCCGTCCGCGACGTGGAGTACGCGGAGACCTGCTCTATCGCCTCCGACTGACGCTACGGAACGTAGACCGCGAGACTCAGACCTCCCCGTCGTCCGCTCCAGTGGGGTCCTCCGTCGGCGTATCGGCGGCGTCCGGCGACTCAGCCCCGCCGGTGTCGTCACGCGCGGCACCCGGTCCGCGCGTCGTCCGTTTTCTCGACCTCGGTACGGACCCCGTCGTGTTCGACTGCATCGCCCTCGAACTCGCGGCCGAGGCGGCCGTGGACGAACCCCGCGACCGTCTCGAAGGTCTCGCACTCGGGGATCGACGCGCCGGTTGCTCGTCGAGTTCGTGGACGCTGACGTCGCCGCGAACGCGCGACCCGCTCGTCGAGCGTCTCGATCGCCGCCGTGGAGCCGGTCACCCGGTTGACGATCCGGGTGAGAATCGAAGCGGACGACCAGCGGATACATCAGGTACTCTGACAGCTTCAGCGGGCGACCCGCCGCGCCCACGACTCGGTATGCTCGACCGCGTAGGACTTCGGCGCGCTCTCGCCGAACGGCAGGACGAGCGCGGTGGTCCCGAACGTGGAGATCGACACGGACCCCGCCGAGGGGGGAATGGAGCGCGAGCACAGTCATCGGGACGGAGGCCATCGCGATATTGACCACGTTGTTCCCGACGAGGATCGTCACCAGCAGGCGGTGGGGGTCAGCCTTCAGGTCCCGTACGAGCGCGGCGTTGGGGAGCCCCTCGGAGACCATCGCCTCGACGCGGTCGTCCGCCAGTGAGAACGTCGCGGTCTCCATAGAGGAAAAAACCCCGAGAGGGCGATGATGACGACGACGGCCGCGCTCCCGCCGATCGTTGTCGTGCGGGTCGTGAGCGCGGCACCGAACCGCAGCGGGGCGAGAGTCATGCGGAGTCGTGCGAGCGTCAGCCCCGTAACGGATGGCGGACCCGACCGGCGTACCCGACGCCTCAGTCGCGGGCCACGCGCACCGTCTCGGCCGCGAACGTCTCGCCCGTCCACCGCCACGCCCCGACGCGCTCGTCGCGCAGGTCGACGATGACGAACGACGCGCCCGGCCACGTCGCCTGCGCGCTGTCGGTCGCGGACGGGTTCGCCGGCCCCGTCGGGTGCGAGTGGTAGAAGCCGACCACATCGCCGCCCTCGGTCTCTATCGCCTCGATGCGCTCCAGTTGCTCTGCGGGGTCGAGTTCGTACCGCGTCCGCGGTCGGTCGGCGACGTTCTCGACCGGGAGCGCGGCGTCGACGCGGCGCTCGCCGGCGTCGTCTTCGCCGGTCGTCCCGCCGAGCACGCCGCAGACCTCCGCTGGCGCGCCGTCGCGGGCGTGGCCGAGCAGCCGTTCGTACGCGTCGGCGGCGAACACGATGTCGGCGGTCGCCGCGCCGGACCCCGCTGAGCCGTCGGTCATCGGCGGGTCGCCGGCGCGGAAGGGAACGCCGTCGCGGCGCTCTCCGGCGGCGCGTCGAACAGGTCCGGGTGGACCAGCCCTGCGAGGTGCTCCAGCGAGTCGACCAGTCGCGGCCCCGGCCGGTTCAGGTAGTTGTGGCCGTCCATCGCGTAGGCCCGACCGTTGCGGACCGCCGTCAGGTCGTCCCACCCGACCCTCTCGGTGAGTTCGTCGGCGTTCGCCGTCGTCCGGTCGAGGCCGAACCCGCAGGGGGCGGCCACCAGCACCTCGGGGTCGTACTCGCGGACCTCGGCGAACTCGCGCGGGCGGGACCGGTCGCGGGGGTCGGCCATGCCGTACTCCCCGCCGGCGATCTCGACCAGTTCCGGCACCCAGTGGCCCGCCACCATCACCGGGTCGGTCCAGTCGAGGACGGCGACCCGCGGCGACGCTTGGGCCTCGCTCGCGCGCTCCTCGATGGCGCGGACGCGTGTCCGCAGGTCCGCAACGAGTTCCGCGGCGCGGTCCTCCCGACCGGTCGCCGCGCCGATCCGGCGGACGTCGTCGTAGAGGTCGGCTAAACCGTGCGGGTCGCTAGTGAGGATCTCGGGGTCGGCGTCTATCTCGTCGACCGCGCGCTCCACGAGCACCTCGTCGACGGCGCAGACGTCGCAGATCCCCTGCGTGACGACGAGGTCGGGGTCGGCGGCGTCGAGGGCCGCGACGTCTATCTCGTAGACGCCGCCGTGGTCGCGCTCCGCTTCGACGACCTGCTCGTTGATCGCCTCGCTGCTCGCCTCGGGGTCGACCCGCGAGCGGTTCATCGCCGGTTTCTCGGCGGCCTCCGGCGGGTAGTCGCACTCGTGGGAGACGCCGACGGGGTCGACCCCGAGCGCGTACGCTATCTCGGTCGCGGAGGGGAGGAGCGTGACGACGTTCATGCGGGCCCGTTGGGAGCGAACCCGGTTAAGCGGCCCGCTCGACCGGGCGCGGAGGCCGGCGTTCGCCGCTCGTCGACCCGCCGCAACGGCCGCCGACCACCGCCTGACGCCGCCCTCGCGGGGACGTTCGAGCCACACCGGATACAGCAGCGCCGTCCCGAGGTACGCGAGTCCGATCCGGGAAGAGGGGGTACTCGACGCTCCCGCCGCCCGGTACCAGCGCGGCGACGCTCGACGCCGCCTGCGCCTCCCGCACCGCGCTCACGATCCCTGTCCTGACGACTCCGAATCCGGGAGGGTTGCGAGACACAGCGCGGTGACTTTCGTTCTGGCCGACCGGACGCGGATGACTGTGCGGACTTCGTTGGTGCCCGTATCCGCCGAGACACCGTACTATAGGTTTGTTATGCACCGTTTTCGGGACCTCCTTTCACGAGGTGCATCGCGGCGGATCTCGTCGCCGTACTCGGATTCTCTTCGAGATCATTAGCAAAAACACTTATCGGTGAAAGTACACTAGTCCCCATGCGACGCCTCGGTTTCGCGGTCGGCCTGACCGCGGCGGTGTACACCCTGGTCGCGGGGCTGAACTGGGTCAACTCCCGGGCGTGGAACCGCTTCGCCCAGCACCTCCAGCACGCGGTCCGGGTCGACACCTACGACGTCGTCCAGCGCCAGGACATGAGCTTCTTCGACGACAAACAGACCGGCGAGATCATGTCCGTCCTCAACAACGACGTCAACCAGCTGGAGAGCTTCTTCACGAACGACCTGAACACCGGCATCCGCATCTCCGTCCTCGTGGTCGGCGTCGCCGCCTTCACCCTCTATCTCAACTGGCAACTGGCCATCGTCGGGATGGTCTCGATCCCCGTGCTCGCGGTCGCGAGTTACGTGTTCGTCCGGAAGATCGGTCCAAAGTACGGCCGCGTCCGGGGCTCGGTCGGCGGGCTCAACTCCCGCCTCGAGAACAACATCGGCGGCATCGAAGTGGTGAAGACCTACGGCCGCGAGTCCTTCGAGCGCGACCGCGTCGAGGAGGCCTCCGAGGAGTACCTCGAGGCAAACTGGGACGCCATCACGACGCGGATCAAGTTCTTCCCCTCGCTGCGGGTGATCACCGGTTTCGGCTACGTGCTGACGTTCCTGGTCGGCGGCTACTGGCTGCTCTTCGGCCCGCCGCTTTTCTTCTCGGGCGGGCTCACCCTCGGGACGCTCACCGCCATCCTGCTGTACTCGCGGCGATACCTCTGGCCGATGCGCCAGTTCGGGAACGTCATCAACAACTACCAGTACGCCTTCGCCGCCGCCGAGCGCATCGTCGGCCTGATGGACCACCACGGCGTCGCCAGGGACGACGACAGGGCCGACCTCGGCGGCGTCGCCGGCCGCGTCGAGTACGAGGACGTCACCTTCCGGTATCTCGGCGCCGACGAGGACTCGACCCGGAGCGTCTCCTTCACCGCCGAAGCGGGCGATTTCGTCGGCCTCGTCGGCCCCACCGGCGCCGGCAAGACGACCCTTCTCAAACTCCTCCTGTGCCTCTACGAACCCCGGGAGGGCACCATCAGGCTGGACGGGCACGACGTCGAGGACGTCTCGCTGTCGAGCCTGCGCGACCACATCGGCTACGTCAGCCAGGAGCCCTACCTCTTCCACGGGACCGTCGCCGAGAACGTCGCCTACGGGCTCGAGGCCGACGAGGAGGAGGTCGTCGAGGCGCTGTCGATGGTCGACGCCATGGAGTTCGTCGCCGACCTGCCCGAGGGCATCCACACCACGGTCGGTGAGCGCGGCGTGAAGCTCTCGGGCGGCCAGCGCCAGCGCGTCGCCATCGCCCGGGCTATCCTCGAGGACCCCGACATCCTCGTCCTCGACGAGGCGACCTCACACGTCGACAACGAGACCGAGATGCTCATCCAGCGGTCGCTCGACGCGCTAACCGCCGAGCGCACCACCTTCGCCATCGCCCACCGCCTCTCGACCGTGCGGGACGCCGACCGGATCCTCGTGATGGACGAGGGCCGGATCGTCGAGCAGGGCAGCCACGAGGAACTGCTCGACCGCGACGGGCTCTACGCCAACCTCTGGGGCGTCCAGATCGGCGAGATCGACGCCCTCCCCGACGAGTTCGTCGAGCGCACTGCCGAGCGCGAACGCGCCGGTCTCGACGACGACTGATACGGTCGGTCGTACCGGTGTACCGGTATTTCGCCGGACCGCCCGGCCGATCACCGGGAAACAGTCACCGCCGAAGCAAGCGCATCGGGGAGCAAGTCGCAGACAACGAGCGGCTCGGTTCGCCGCCAGTACCGAGAAGGGGTTCATCGCCTGGCTCGACGTGTGCACCCGCTACTGTTAGTGTCGCCAGTCAACCTCCGACCCCTTCACGCAGAGGCCGCGGGCCTTCCCCGGACGGCCGCGCCCCGAGGACCGCTGAAGGCGAGACGTCCCCGGTTGCCGGGAGGTCTTTGTCGGACCGACACGAAGTGTCCTCGTGACGCGGGACATCCTCGTGTGGCACCGGGACGACCTGCGGACGGCCGACAACCGCGCGCTCGCCGCCGCGGCGGCCGACGGCGACCCCCACCCGGTCTTCGTGTTCGACCCGCGCTACTACGGCGAGTCGGGACTGGCGTGTGACGCGCGGCTGCGATTCCTCCACGAGACGCTGTCGGACCTTGACGGGCAGTACCGCGACCTGGGGTCCGAACTGGCCTATCGGCAGGGCGACCCGCGGGCGGAACTGCGGCGACTGCTGGACGAGGGAGTCGTCGACGCGATATACTGCAACCGGACGACGACGGCCCGGTACGGCCGACGGGTGGCCGAGACGGTCCGGGACTGGGCGGCGGTCACGACGTTCGCGGACGACGGGATCAGACGACCCGGCCGCCGCCACGCCGACGGGACGGTCGCCGTCGACACCCGCGCGGGGTGGGCCGGCGATGACCGCGCCTGGAACGAGCAGTGCGAGGCGTACTTCGAGGCCGACCCCGCGCCGCGGCCGGACGCCCTGCCGGCAAACGGCGTCGAGTCGACGACGACGGTCGCAGCGGTCGAATCGGAGCACGGCGTCGACCCCGACAAGGAAGGCGTCCCACGGGGCGGGACGGTCGCCGGCAACGAGCGGCTCTCGGCGTTTCTCGAACGGGTGCAGGACTACCCGTCGGTGGTCTCCTCGCCGGCCGCGGCGGCCGAGCGGTCCCCGCGGCTCTCGCCGTACCTCGCGTTCGGTGCGCTCTCGACCCGCCAGGTGTACCAGCGCCTCGGCGAGATGCCGGAGAGTCGCGGCACGTCGATGTTCCGGTCGCGGCTCTACTGGAACCGCCACTATACGCAGAAACTCGCCGACTGGCCGGGCTGGACCGAACGCGCCGTGAACCCGGTGATGCGTGGCCTCGGTCGGGAAAGCCACGACCCGGACCTGGTGGCGGCCTGGAAGCGGGGGGAGACGGGCTTCCCGATGGTCGACGCGGCGATGCGCGCGCTGGTAGAAACGGGCTATCTCAACTTCCGGATGCGGGCGCTCGTCGCGACGTTTTTCGTGTACGTCCTCGGTGAGTGGTGGCGCCGCGGGGCCGATTTCATGTACTGGCACCTGGTCGACGCCGACGCGGCGATAAACTACACCCAGTGGCAGTCACAGTGCAACCTCACCGGCGTGCACCCGGTCCGGGTGTACGACCCCGCCAAGCAGGCCCGCGAGCACGATTCCGACGGGGCGTTCGTCCGGGAACACGTTCCGGAACTCGCCCCGCTGCCGGACGAACACCTGGCCCGCCCGGAGAAGGCACCGCTGGCCGTCCAGGCGGAGGCGGGCGTCCGGGTCGGCGAGGACTACCCCTACCCGGTCGTCGACTACGAGCGCCGCGCGGCGGCGGCCCGCGAGCGGTTCGCCCGCCTCGACGACCGGGCGCGCGAGGCGCTCTCGGACCCGCGTGTCAGGCGCCGTGGGTCGTTCTCACAGCGCGGCGGCGACCGGACCGAGGAAGACGCCGGCCCCGAGAAGGACCCGAACGGCGGGCAGACGTCCCTCGACGAGTTCTGACGGCGGGAGGAAACATCGACCGCCATCGCGGGTCAGGGGCGCCACGGACGAGGTGTCGGATCCCGCGACCCGTGGAAGAGACGTTTTCGTTACACGCCGACGCGGGCACCGAGGACGTCGTCGTAGACGTCGGCGAGGCGGTCGACGGAGCGGGCGACGCTCATCGCCTCGCGGCGGGCGAGACACTCCTCGCGGAGGCGCTCGCGCTCGTCGAGCGTGCGGGCTATCACGTCCCGGAAGGCCGCGACGTCGCCGGGCGGGGCCTTGTAGCCGGTCTCGGCCTGGTCGATGGTGTCGGCCAGCGCGGCGCTGGCGACGCCCGCGACCGGCGTCCCGCAGGCGTTCGCCTCGAGGGCGACGATTCCCTGCGTCTCGACGGGACTCGGGAAGGCGAAGGCGTCGAGCGCCGCGTAGAATGCGGGGAGTTCCGCCCGGTCGAGGAACCCCAGAAAGCGCGCGTCGACGTCGGCGGTCCGGGCCTGCGCTTCGAGGGCCTCGCGGGCGGGGCCGTCCCCGCCGAAGACGAGCGTCACGTCCAGGTCCTCGGCCGCCGCGACGATGTCGTCGAGGGCTTTCTCGTAGCCGTGCCGACCGGTGTAGCCGACCAGCGGGCCGGCCGGGAGGTCGTGGCGTTCGCGGAACGCTGTGGGGTCGACGGGCCGGAAGAAGTCGACGTCGACGCCGTTGGGGACGACGACGACGTGGGTGTCGGTTTCGACCGCCTCGCGGATGTGAGTGGCCGTTCGCTCGCTCGGCGCGATCACCAGGTCGACCCGGTCGAGGAAGCGCCGCTCGTAGCCCTCGGCGCTGCGTTCGATGGCGCGCTCGATGCGCTCGGTAAACGCGAGATAGGCCGCGTACTCGCTGGTGGGCGTGTGGTAGGAGGCGACGACCGGGAGGTCGTGTTTGCGCGCGAGGCGCAACCCGGCGAGGCCGAGACTGAACGGGGTATGCGCGTGGACCAGGTCGGTGTCGGCGACGGCGTCGGGCAGCCCCGGCAGGCCGACGCGAAAGCCCTCGTAGAAGGGAAAGGGGACGCTGCTGACGGGATGTTCGTCGGGGGCCGGGTCGTGGTCGCTATCCGGATAGACGACGTGCATCCGCCCGCCGCGGTCGACCCACTGGTCGCGCCAGGTGTCGATCGTGTAGGTGGCGCCGTTGACCGTCGGCAGGTAGGTGTCGGTGAACGCGGCCACCGAGGGCAGGGCCATGGGACCCACGTCGGACGCACAGGGCTTAATGCGTTGCTATTTCGGAGCGACACCGCGGGCCTGTGGCTGACGGCCGCGGGCGAAACCGCCGAGGACCACAACGTATAGGGGCGCGTCGGGCCGACGCACGAACGGTGAGCACCGAGGAGATCGCCCGCGAGCGCATCGAGCGGTTGCGGGAACTCGCACGGGACGCGGCGGTCGCGGGCCGCGAGGAGCGCGCACGCCGGTACGTCCGTCGCGCCCGGCGGATAGCCGAGCGCAACCGGCTCGCACTCCCGCGGTCGTTCGTTCGCTTCACCTGTGACCGGTGTGACGCCTACCTCCGGCCCGGCCGGAACGCCCGCGTGCGGCTCCAGGACGGCCACGTCGTCGTCACCTGCGACTGCGGTCACCAGGCCCGGTACCCCTACGAGGAGTGACCGCCCCGGTCGGACCGGACAGCGACGCGCCGGGCCCGCCCGAACGCCGTCGACAGGCCGGTGGCACCCACAACTTTGAACCGACAGGCGACAACGTAGGCAGATATGGACGACGGGACGCGGCGACAGCGGATCCACGACCTGGACGTGACCGTCCGGGTGGGCAAGAACGGCGTCGACCCGGTGGTCGACGAACTCGACGACCAGCTGGGCGACAGCCAGTTCGTGAAGGCGAAGTTCCTGCGGGCGGCCCGCGGCGGAACGACGACCGAGGAACTCGCCGAGGAACTCGCAGACCGCACTGGCGCCGACCTGGTGCGGACCCGGGGCCACACGGCGGTGTTCGAACGATGACCGGCCCGGTCGGCATCGCCCTCCAGACAGAGGTGACGGGCGCCATCGCGGAGCTGCTGGCCGACACGCTCGGGCTGGAGCCGCAACTGGCCAACGCCATCGGCTCGGCGATCACGTTTTTCGTCGTCGCCGTCGCGGTCTACCTGCTCGGCCGCGTGACGGTCGTGCCGCTGGTCAACCGCGTGCTCAAGGCGCGCAACCTCGACGCCCACGCACGCAACCCGCTCCAGAAGATCACGGGCATCATCGTCGGGTTCGCCGCGATCAGCATCGCCTTCGCGTTCGCCGGGTACGGAAACATCCTGACTGCGATCGCGACCGTCGCCGCCGCGGCGACGCTGGCCATCGGCTTCGCGATGCAGGAGGTCATCAAGAACTTCGTCGCGGGCATTTTCATCTTCACCGACGAGCCGTTTCGGATCGGCGACTGGATCGAGTGGGACGACCACGCGGGCGTCGTCGAGGACATCAGCCTGCGCGTCTCGCGGGTGCGGACCTTCGACAACGAACTGCTCACGGTCCCCAACTCCCAGTTGACCGACGGCGTCATCAAGAACCCCGTCGCCAAGGATACCCTCCGCCTGAAGTTCGTCTTCGGCATCGGCTACGAGGACGACATCGACGAGGCGACCGAGATCATCATCGCGGAAGCCGAGAACCACGACGGGATCCTCGACGACCCGGCGCCCTCGGTCCGGCTGACGGAACTGGCCGACTCCTACGTCGGCCTCCAGTCGCGGGTCTGGATCAGCAACCCCAGCCGCGCCGACTTCGTGAAGATCCGCGGCGAATACGTCACCACGGTCAAGAACCGCTTCGACGAGGCCGGGATCAACATCCCTTACCCCCAGCGGGACGTCTCCGGCGGCCTCGAGTTCGAGAACGTCGAGGGCGTCGTCGAACCTGCCGACGACTGATACGGTCGGTCGTACCGACTTACCAGTATTTTGCCGGCTTCGCCCCCATCGGGAGCCGGTTGGCACGGGCACCGACCCGGAAACGGGTGATGGCAACGGGACGAACCGGAGGAACTGCCGGAACCACAACGATTAATACCTGTTAACACGTACCATACGATCCCGACGGAACAGTCGGGGACACACCGGACGCTCCGGCCCGGATCAACCCTACAGGTCGAGACGGACCGGAGTAGGGGCCAGAACCGAAGGATCGGTAAGACGGTCGCGAGGACACAGGTCCCGAAGGAGGACCGCAGCGGTCCGGTGCTCGACCACCTAGGTGGTCGAGGGAGAAGGCCAAGTACCGGAGTACGCGAAAGCGGACTTCGGGAAGACGACGGCAACCGTCGGTGAGAACCCGACTGAAGCCCGCGCACGGCACGCCGGTGAGACCGGCTAACGCTCGCGCAAACGTCGGTGGAAACCCGACGAAAGCCCGCGCGGGCAAGCGCCGGTGAGAACCCGGCTGAAGCTGTCACCGGCCGCGGGGACCGCGGAAAACGTCTCCCGTCCGGGTCCAATCCGATCTGTTCCGTCCCGTCTTTTTGCCGGAGGGGTTCCCGCAACGAGCGAAGCGAGCGAGGAACTCTCACTGCCTTTCGGGGTCGTCGACGCGCTCGTCGACCCACGCGATGGCGCGTTCGACCTCCTCGGGGTCGGTGCCGGTCACTTTCACTCGGCCCGGCGTCCCGCGGCGGGCGGGGTAGCTCCCGATGGCGACGTCGAAGCGCCCGCGAACGCCGTCGAGGACGTCCCTGAGCGCGCCTTCGGGCGTGGCCGTCTCGACCGACGCGGAGACGGCGTCGCCGCCGAACTCGTCGGCCACCGCGTCGAACATGACGCGCAACTCCTCGGGGAACCCGGGGAAGACGTAGACGTTCTCGACGACGCAGCCGGGATTGAAACTCGCCTCCGTCTGGAGGGGGCGCGCGTCGGCCGGCAGCGCGGCCGTCTCCTCGTAGTCCAGGTCGAAGTCGTGTTGCTCGTAGCGCTCGGGGTTCCGTTCGCGGTAGCGACGCGCCTTCTCGGCGACGCGCTCGCGCACGGCCTCCTGTACGTCCATCTCGCGGTCGAACGCGTCGGCGACCGCCTCCAGCGTCACGTCGTCGGGGGTGTCCCCGAGGCCGCCGGTGACGATGACAGCGTCGAACGCGTCGGCCCACTCGCGGACCCAGCGGGCGATGAGCGCGCGGTCGTCCGGGA
Source organism: Halobacteriales archaeon QS_9_68_17 (assembly GCA_003023565.1). Lineage (GTDB taxonomy): Archaea > Halobacteriota > Halobacteria > Halobacteriales > Natronoarchaeaceae > Halostella. The sequence continues at coordinate 321 of PXSA01000030.1, read as the reverse complement.
TGGTGAGCATGCGCGTGACCGTCGCCCCGCGCTCGGTCAACTGCCGAGCCAGCCAGGTGGCGTTCGTGTTCTCCGTGTCCCCCGAGAGCAGTTCGTCACCGACGGTGACCAGCGCGACGTCCATGCCGGCGACAGGGGCGAAGGCGGCTAAACGGTGACGGCTTCGGCACACTCGGCGCGAACGGGAAACCGGGGGGTGCACCCAGGCCCCGACGAACCTTCTGATATGCCGCGCCGCTCGAAGGGTCCTTGGCGCTCGCAGTTCGCACACTTGTGTGGGGATTCGACCTCGCCGTTGACGACCGGCTGTGTCGTGGTGGT
>PXSA01000029.1 GCA_003023565.1 Halobacteriales archaeon QS_9_68_17 | reverse complement strand
TGAAATCGGCCAACTCGCCTCGGCGGGCGGCGGTGACGAACCCGAAGAGGACCCCGAAGAACCCGAAGAGGACCCCGAAGAACCCGAAGATGGTGATGGCGACTCCCTCGGCGAGGGCTTGGTCGCGCACTATCCCTTCGATGGCGACGCGCCGACGGACGCGTCGGGGAACGGAAACGACGGCACGATCAACGGCGACGTCACCACGGGTGCGGACGGCGCGGATGGCAGCGCCTTCGACTTCGACGGCGACGGGGATTACATCACCTACCCCAACCTAGACATCACCTACGACGGCTCGGCCGACTGGACGACGTCCTTGTGGGTCAACCCCGACACGGTCCCCTCCGGGGACGACGACGCGTACTTCCTCTGGCATCCGCGCGGACAGAACGACACCTGGCTCGCCCTCGACAACGACAGCGGCGAGGTCTACTTCGGTACGTGGGATGGCGGGTCAGTCAACACGGTGTACTCGGGTGTGATGCCGGCGACCGACGAGTGGACCCACATCGCCGTCGTCTCCGACACCAGTGCGGACGAGCAGTACCACATCTACGTCGACGGCACCCAGGAGGTCAGCAGTACCATACCGGCACCGGTGGAATCAGGTGCTACGAACGTCATCGGGGGCCAGCCCACCTTCGATAGCAATTACCTCGACGGCCAGATGGACGACGTCCGGCTGTACGGCCGCGCGCTGTCGACCGATGAAATCGGCCAACTCGCCTCGGCGGGCGGCGGTGGCGGCGGCGACGACGGTCCGACGGGAAGCGCGCTGTACGACTTCGAGGACGGCCTGGGCGACTGGACGGCCGAAGTCGACGCCTTCGGGCAGACGGACGCGTGGGCGTACGACGGCACGTACTCCGCAGGTATCGGGGCCGACGGTCCGCCCAACGACGTCGCGAGCCTCACGCTCCCCTCGGAACTACAGGGCGAGATCGAAACCCTGCGGTTCTACTGGCTAGAGACGAGCGCCAGCAGCGGCGGCGGACTGCGGATGAAGAACAGCAACGGCGACTACGAGGTGAGTTTCTCCACGGACAATCCCCAGTGGCGGCTTTCGGACGGCCCCGACCACGGCAACCCCGGCGACCAGGATTCGGACCTCCCCGAGGTCCACGGCGGCGGGTTCAACGACGGCGACCAGGAGGACTCGGCGCAGTACGAGAACTGGATCGAGGTGGAGCTGACGTTCGACTGGGACGCCGGCACCTACGACTACGCCATCACCGACACGATGTCGGCCAACGAGGCCTCCGGGACGCTCAGCCTCGCGCACGGGAACGGCGTCACGGAGCTCGAGATCGTGAACTACAACCTCCCGAGCGGGTTCGACGGCGTGGGCGACGCAGGCGTCCCGATGTACATGTGGTTCGACGACATCGAAGTGGGTAACTGACGGGCGATCGAGACTAGATTCACGTCCGTCCCGTTCGGTCGTGCACGGCTCGCCGGGATTTCCTTTTTGACTACTCCGCAACAGCGACGCTATCCCAGGTACTCGACCATGTGGATCCCGCCCAGCCCCTCGTGGGAGTAGTCCATCACGAACAGCCTGCCGTCGGGGCCGAACTTCATCTCAGTCGGGAACCGCCAGGGGTGGTCGGGCATGAAGTCGTCGATGTCGATGCTGCCGTCCTCGTTGAAAGTGAGGTAGCCGATCCACCCCTTCCCCGGCGCCCACGACGCCATGAGAAACTGTTTCCCCTCGAAGTAGGGGTCGAGGGCGCCCTCGCCGTAGGCCTCCGAGTAGCGGTAGGCCGGCCCGGCGTTCGCTGAGCCGAGCCATGCCGGTCCCTCAACGTACCCCTCGGGGTTGGCCTCGTACTGGGCGTAATCCTGGCCCTGCCAGACGGTCGCGGGTGTCACCGGCGGGAGTTTTTCGAGACCGGTGTTGTTGCGCGAGGTGTTGCGCGGATTGTCCGGCCAGAACGGCTGTCCGAGTTCGTCGTTCTGGTAGTCGTACTTGCGATAGGGGTAGTACCCCTTGAAAAAGGGCCACCCGGCGAAGACGGGTTCACAGATCACGTGCCAGGTGCCGAGTCCGACGGGGCCGATGTCGGGGTGCCACGAGGTCCCCGGCCCGTAGTCGCCGACGAACAGGGTTCCCGTGTGCTCGTCCAGGGAGACGATGAAGGGGTTGCGAAAGCCCATGGCGTAGATCTCCGGGCGGAACTCCTCGCTGGAGAAGCTCTCGCCGGTTTCGTCCTCCCAGTACTGCTTGAAGTTGCCCTCGGGAATGGAGTACGACCCGTCGGGCTCGGGCGTGATCCGGAGGACGCTCCCCCGCAGATCAGCGGTGTTCCCGGAGGTTCGGGAGGCGTCCTGGGTCGGGGAACTCTCGTAGCGGTCGTCACGCCCGAGGGTCTTGCTCGGGTCGGTGCCGTTCCCCGGGCCACCGTTGTTGTCGCCGGTGGTGACGTACAGGTGCCCCTCGGGCCCGAACTGGAGGTTGCCGCCGCGGTGACAGCAGGTGTCGTGCTGGTCGATGATGCGGATGAGCTCCTGCTCCGTGGCTTCGAGAAGGCGCCCCTCGTACAGTTTGAACCGCGAGACGACCATGTAGCCGGTGGTGACGTCGATATCGTCGGCGTGGAACTGCTCGTAGGGGTTCTCGATCGGTTCGCGCTCGTCGGCGGCGGGCGTGTAGTAGAGGTAGACGTGGCCGTTCTCCGCGAAGTCGGGGTCGAGCGCGATGCCCTGGCCCCCCAGTTCGCGGGCCGACCCCTCGCCTTCGGAGAGCGATCCCACCTGGACCCGGCGTTCGAGCACCACGTCGCTCTCGCCGGTGTCGGGGTCGACCCATCCGACCTCCATGGTCCCGTGTCCGTAGGTGACGAACGGCGCTCCGCGGGTGACGTAGAACACCCGGCCGTCCGGGGCGACGTCGATGGCCATGAGATGCTCGACGGAGAGCAGTTCCGTGATCTCGTAGTTGTCCCAGTTGGTGGCGGCGGCCTCGTCGGTCTCCCAGTCGTGGTCGCGGTGCCAGGCAACCTGCTCCGTGTCGTCTCTCCCTCCCTCTACGGTCAGGGTGCTGATGGTGCGGTCGTCCCCGGAGTAAACGCCGTAGGCGTATGCGCCGGGATCCAGGTCCGGGATCGTGGCGTCCTCGAAGGCGACGCCGGTCTTCCCGCCGGGATCGAGTCCGACGGTTCGATTCTCTCGCGTCTCGCCGTCGATCCGGAGCGAAATCTCTCCGGTCCCGGCGCTCTCGCCCGTGTTCGTCACCGTCGCCTCGACGGCGAATCGATCGCCCGGCTCGCCCGCCAGCGACACGGGCGAAAGGTCGGAGACCTCGAAAAACGGTGCCTCCGCCCCGGAGTCGGTGGGTGTCCTCCCGGGATCGCCGTCGGTCGGGGTGTCGGCGTCCGGCGTCCCGTCCAGACATCCCGCGGACGCGGCCCCGAGCGCGGCCCCGATCCCCTCGAGAAGCCGACGGCGGACGCCCGGGGACGACTCCGGGTCGTCCTTCTCTTCGGGGGCAGTCATGGTTCTCCTTGGGGTCCCGTATCGAATAAGGATTGTGATGGTTCGCCTCCTCCTCGAGTCCGGGCTCGCGAGGCGGTCCCCCGGGCCGCCGCCGTGACACGTCCCCATCGTGGGATCCGGCTCTCTCGGGGAACTCCTACGGTTCCGATCCCGTCCCCTCCGAAAGCGACACGCTGTGGGAAGCCCACCGTAATCTATATGTTCGGTGTGATCGAACGGATGTTAATGCCTTTTGATGATCGAGGCGACGATGGTTCGTCCGGGAGAGCGACCAGTCATCGGCGTCAGTTCCTGAAAGGTATCGGTACGGCCGGGCTCGCCGGCATGGTGGCTGGCTGTCTCGGCGGCGATGACGACACCCCGACCCCGACCACCGAGTCCGGGAACGGGAACGGCAACGGCAACGGCGACGATACGACGCCAACGGAGTCCCCGGCGTTCACGATTCGGTCGGTGGACCCGAGCGAGACTTCAGCGCGTCGCCCGAACTTGATCGAGATCACGGCCACTATCGAAAACGGAGGCTCGGCGAGCGCGGAGGAGACGGTCGAACTCAGCGCCGACGGCACCGTTCTCGCCTCTACCGACCTGTCACTCGACGCCGGGCAGATAGAGGGCGTCCCGCTCGAGGTCAACACGGAGGACCTCGATCCCGGCGAGTACGAGTTCACGGTCACCACGGCCGAGGACGACGCCTCGGGCACGCTCACCGTCGAACCGTTCCTCGACCCGCCCCGCAACCTGTTGTCCTTCGAGGCCGAGCAACCCCTCCAGCTCTCCGTGGGGACGAACACGATCACCGCCGTGCTCAACAACCCCTATCTCTCCCCGGTCGAGGACGTGGAGGCCACGCTCGTGGTCCCCGATGGCTGGGAGTCCGATCCAGGTACTGTGTCCGTCGACAGCGTCGATCCCGCCGTCCCGGCGTCCGTCGAGTGGGAGGTGTCGGTTCCGGAGTCCGCCGCGGGGGAACAACAGCTCACCGTCGAACTCAGCTACTCGTCGCTGGGCGAGACTGCAGAGCTGTCGACCGATCTGTCGGTCACGGTCAGCCTTCCGCTTTCGGTTCCCTTCGGGATGGACTGTGGGGGCGCCCACACCGACGAGGTGGTCGAGATCGACGGCCTCGCGTACCAGCCCGCGGCCGACGTCGCCCAGACGGCGAGACGCTGTACCAAGGACGGCAGCTGACCGACGAGGAGGTCTGGTGGTCCGACGCGGTCACCCCGAGCCCCACCCCCGAGGAGTTCCCGGGCGCGCTCAGCGACGTTCGCCCCCTGGCGGTCGAGGAGGATCGCGGGACCGCTCCCGACATCGAGAACACGCCCTACGACTCGCTGTACTGGACCGAGCAGCACGGCACCGACCTCGCCTACGAGTTCAGCATTCCGAGCGGCACCTACGACGTGACGGTCCACCTCGCGGAGGTCTGGTGGGCCAGCGAGGGCCAGCGCGTGTTCGACCTCTCCGTGGGCGGGGAAACCGTCGCGGAGGGGCTCGATCTCTACGCCGACCACGGCCCCGACACGGCCGTCCAGTTCACGACCGAGGTCGAAGTCAGCGGGTCCACGCTGACGGTGTCGACGACGTCCCAGGAAGGCCCCGCCAAGATCGCCGGCATCGAGATCCGGGAGGCGGGCAACGCCCCCGCCTTCGACGGCGGCGCGTACGTCGTGTTCCGTGACCCGCCCGCTCGGGCCGCTCCCGTCGACCGCGGCGATGTCGACGCCGAGTTCGCGGGCGAGTCGCCGGGCGCTCGGCGCGGCGAACACGCGGCCCTCGGCGGTCGACACCTCCGCGTCGGCGTCGACGGCCGTCTCCGCGCCCTCGTCCCCGGCGGGTTCGGCTTCGGCCTCGCCGGCGTCGGCGGCGTCCGTCCCGCCCGCCGCTCCGGCGGCCTCCGTCTCGTCTTCGACCGGTTCGCCCTCCACGCCGTCGGACTCCGTCCGACGAGCCGCCGGTGACTCCGCTCCGGCGACGTCGAACGTGATGATCACGTCGCCGACGGGGACCATCTCGCCCTCCTCGGCGAGGATCTCGTGGACGGTGCCGTCGACCGACGAGGGCACCTCCACGACCGCCTTGTCGGTCTCCACCTCGGCGACCGGCTGGTCCTCGGAGACGGGGTCGCCCTCCTCGACGAGCCACCGGACGATCTCACCCTCGCTGACGCCTTCGCCGACGTCGGGAAGCTTGAATTCGCGTACCATGATGTAGTAGCCTTCGCGGACCTCCTTAGAACTCGACCGCGTCGCGGATGCCGTCCTTGATGCGCGCCGGCTCCGGCAGGTAGTAGTCTTCGAGCGCGTACAGCGGGAACGGGGTGTCGAACCCCGTGATGCGCTCGACCGGCGCTTCCTGATACAGCAGGGACTCCTCCTGGATGATGCTCGCGATCTCAGCGCCGAGACCGCCCGTCTTCGGGGCCTCGTGGACCACGGCCGCGCGGCCGGTCTTCTCGAAGGAGTCGACGATGGCGTCGCGGTCGAGCGGCGACAGCGTGCGCAGGTCGACCACTTCCACGTCGATCTCGCCCGCCAGGTCCTCGGCGGCCTCTATCGTCGTGCGGGTCATCGCGCCCCACGTGAACACCGAGATATCGCTCCCCTCCCGACGGACCGACGCCTCGCCGAGAGACACCTCGTAGGGCTCCGAGGGCACCTCGCCGCGGAACGCGCGGTAGATGAGCTTCGGCTCGAGGAAGACGACGGGGTCGGGCTCCCGGATGGCCGCGGTCAGCATCCCCTTCGCGTTGTACGGCGTCGACGGGATGGCGACCTTGAGACCGGGCTGGTGGACGAAGAAAGCCTCCGTCGACTCGGAGTGGTGCTCCGGCGCGCGGATGCCGCCGCCGTACGGCGCGCGGATCACCATCGGACAGGTGTAGCGGCCGCGACTCCGCGTCCGCAGGCGCGCCGCGTGGGAGACGATCTGGTCGAACCCGGGGTAGATGAAGCCGAGGAACTGTATCTCGGGCACCGGGCGCAGGCCGTAGGCGGCCATCCCGATGGCGGTGCCGACGATGCCGGACTCGGCGAGCGGCGTGTCGATCACCCGGTGCTCGCCGAACTCGTCGTACAGCCCCTCGGTGGCGCGGAACACGCCGCCGTTCTTCCCGACGTCCTCGCCCATCACGAGCACGTCCTCGTCCCGCTCCATTTCCGTCTCCAGTCCGTCTCTGACCGCCTGTACGAGCGTGAGGTTTTGAGATCCTGCTGCCATTGTCACTCCTCCAGTAAGGCGTCGTCACCGTGCGTTTCTCGGATCCGGCGGAACCACTCCAGCTGCTCTTCGAGGCGCTTCGGCATGTCGGCGTAGACGTGCGCGAAGATCTCCTCGGGGTCCGGCCGCTCGACCGACTCGGCGGCGTCGATAGCGTCCGCGACGTCCTCCTCGATGCCGGTCTCGACCGCGTCGATGCGCTCGTCGTCGATCCGCCCGGTGTTTTTCAGGAACGTCTCCATCCGGGGGATCGGGTCCTTCTGCTTCCAGCGCTCGACCTCCTCCTCGTCGCGGTAGACGGAGGGGTCGTCCGCCGTCGTGTGCGCGCCGAAGCGGTACTGCACCGCCTCGATGAGCGTCGGGCGGAGTTCGCCGGGGTCGGGGTCTTTCGTCTTCTCGACGGCCTCGCGGGTCACTTGATACACCGCCAGCGGGTCCATCCCGTCGACCTGCACGCCCTCGAAGCCGTAGGCGTGGGCCTTCTGGGCGAGCGTCTCGCTCGCGCTCTGGCGCTCGCGGGGCACCGAGATGGCCCACTGGTTGTTGTTACAGAAAAAGACCGTCGGCGTGTCGAACACGCCGGCGAAGTTCAGGCCCTCGTGGAAGTCGCCCTCGCTCGTCGCCCCGTCGCCGAAGTAACAGAGGAACGACCGGCCCTCGCCTTGCAGCTTCGACGCCCACGCCGCGCCCGTCGCGTGAGGGATCTGCGTCGCGATCGGGACGGCCGACGTGAAGACGTTCAGGTCCTCGGGGATGTGCATCCCCTCTTCGCTCCCCATCCAGTACAGCAGGGTCTGTTTCAGCGAGAGGCCGCGAACCAGCGCCGCGCCGTGTTCGCGATAGCTCGGGAACAGCCAGTCCTCCTCGCTGAGTGCGTGGGCGCTGCCGACCTGCGCGCCCTCCTGTCCCGACAGCGGCGGGTACGTCCCCATCCGCCCCTGTCGCTGTAGGCTGACCGCCCGCTGGTCGAACCGCCGGGCGAGCCGCATTTCCCGGTACATCTCGACCATCTCCTCGTCCGAGAGGTCGGGCACCTCCGCGTCGTCGAGCACTCGTCCGGTGTCGTCCAGTACCTGTACGCGGTCCTGGGGATCGTGTTCTAACGTACTCACGGTCGGACACACCTTGACATATCCGCATGGACGATCGCTCGGGTTATATGATTTTCGTAAATAATTTACTATCAACTCCATTCTTGCGATCCCGTCACAAACGCGTACGGTTGTCGGGCCGCAGATAAAACGATCGTACGAATCGACGGGCGGTACATTCAAACAACGGAACGTCGACGTCCGGGAGACGGTGCTCGGTGGACGAACGGTCGAGTCCGGCGGGTCCGTTCGCCGTCCCGTCGCTGCGGTCAGTTACAGTGTGAAGTACCGGTCCTATCGGTGAGGCAGAATCGGGCAGTCACCGCGCCTCAGAAGCCCACGTCGAAGAGGTCGGGCCGGTTCACGTACAGCCACGCGTACGCGACGGCGGCGGCGACGCCGGTTCCGATACCGCCGTAGAGCACCGGCGTGAACCCCGGGCGGTCGAACCCCGTCCGCGCGCTCGTGACGGTCCGGTCGTCGGCCACGAGAGCGCCGCTCTCGACTGCGAGCGGCGCCAACACGTGGACGAACGCGGCGAACCCGACGGCCGCCGAGAGGGCAAGGCCGGCGAAGTACCACGTCACGGAGACGCTGTGACCGGTCTCGGACATGACAGTGCGAATCGTCCTACCCGCCGCGCCAATAAAAAGACTACCTGTCAGGCGACACGCCGGAAACGGGTCCCGTCGGTCGATGCAGGAGAGAACTGTTGCGTCCGCGAAGAGCGTGTCACGCAACTCCGTCAGATCGACGGCAATTATGTTATGACTGATTATATGGAACGTTACTTCCTCCGACAAACTCGTGGGCCTCCCGAAGAAGTTGCGCTCGTCGCTTTCGGCTCGCTCGGAGGGGACCTCGTCAAGCCCGCTGATCCCCTATGCAGAGACGTGGGGTTGGAGACGGCAATACGGAACGAACGGACGAAATATGTCGGAAGCGGTTGAGGATCGGAAATTACCCGCTCGATCCGGCGCGATCGGTGGACGAACGGCTGGCATCGAGATCGGCGGTAAAACGCCGGCCTCCCTCACCCCACCGTCCGCGCCTCGGCCCGGGCCTCCGAGACGCTCTTGCCCTCGCGGAGCAGGGCGTCGACGAACAACTCGCCGGCCTTGTACGACGAGCGGACCATCGGGCCGCTGGCGCAGTAGAGGAAGCCGAGTTCGTCCTCGGCGACGCGCCGCCACGTCTCGTACTTGTCCGGGTGGTCGTACGACTTCACGGGCAGGTGGTCACGCGACGGGCGGAGGTACTGCCCCAGCGTGACGATGTCGACGTCGGCCTCGCGGAGGTCGGCGAGGGTCCGGTACACCTCGTGGTCGTACTCGCCGTGGCCGAGCATGACCGAGGTCTTCGTGTAGATGTCGGACTCGCGGCCGACCTGTTCGAGCACGCGGAGGCTCTGTTCGTAGCCGGCCCGCGGGTCCCGCACCGTCCGCTGGAGGCGCTCGACCGTCTCGACGTTGTGCGCGACGACGTCCGGTTCCGCGTCGATTATCTTCCGGACGAGCTCCGGGTCGCCCTGGAAGTCGGGGATCAGCACCTCGACGAGGATCCCCGGCTGGCGGCGCTTTATCTCCCGGATCGTCTCGGCGAAGTGGCCCGCGCCCTGGTCGGGGAGGTCGTCGCGGTCGACCGAGGTCAACACGACGTAGTCCAGACCGATCTCGGCGACCGCGCTCGCCACGTTGGCCGGTTCGTTCGGGTCGAGTGGCTGGCCGCCGCCGGTGTCGACGTCACAGAACCCGCAGTCGCGCGTACAGGAGTCGCCCATCAGCATGAACGTCGCCGTGCCGCCGCCGTCGCTGTCCGGCGAAGCGTCGCTTCGCCCGCTCCAGCACTCCCCCATGTTCGGGCAGTTCGCCTCCTCGCAGACCGTGTGCAGGTCGTGGTCGCGAAGCGTCTCCTTGATCCCGGTGAACTCCTCTCCCGCCGGCGGTTGTATCTTCAGCCAGTCGGGCTTCCGCGGGCGACTCATGCTCGACCTGACGGTCCATGCGGTGAAAAACGTGGTGAATCCCGACACGACGTTCGACCGGCCGCGCGACCGGGGGAGTTTTCGACACCGAAAGTATGAAACTATTCGCGGACTGCGGTCTGTACTATCAAAAACCATGTGGGACACGTCTCCGGACGATATCACCGACGGGCGAATATCCCGCGCCCTCGTTCTCCTCGCAGCACCGCTCGTCGTCCAGAATTTAGTGCAAGTTATCCAACAGGTCGTCGACACCTTCTGGGTCGGGCGTATCGGCGAGGACGCCGTGGCGGCCGTGGGGCTGAACTACCCCGTGACGGCGATGCTCACCTCCGCCGCGATCATGGCTCCGTTCGTCGGGACGCAGGTCATCGTCTCGCAGCGCGTCGGCGCGGAGGACTACTCCGGCGCGCGACGGATCGCCGTCCACGGGCTCGCGGTCGGCGTCGCGCTGGCGCTGGTCGTGACCGCCGTCGCGGTCGTCGGCGCGGAGACCGTCGTCGACCTGCTCGGCGCGGGCGGCGACGTCGGGCCGCTGGCGGCGACCTATCTCGCCACGTGGGCGCTCTCGCTCGTGCCGATGGCCGCGAGCGACGTGCTGGAGGGCGGGTTCGTGGGCTGGGGCGACTCGCGGGCCGCGCTGTACGTCAACGTCGTCGCGGTGGTCGTCAACATCGGCCTCGACCCGATCCTCATCTTCGGCGCGGGAACGTTCGACGGCTACGGCATTCGGGGTGCGGCGCTCGCGACCGTCCTCGGCTACACCGCCGGGTTCGCCGTCGCGCTGGCGATGGCGCTGGGTCTCCGCGATAGCTTCACGCTGACCCGCGACGCCGTGTCGTTCGAGGTCGGCGAGTTCCGCGAACTGTTAGACGTCGGCGCGCCGTCGTCCGCCCGCCGCCTCGCGCAGGACGGGGTCAGGGTGGTCATCGTCGGTATCGTCGCGACCGTCGGCGGCGCGGCGGGCCTCGCGGCATACACCGTCGGCGCGCGCGTCGCAAGCGTCGCGTTCATCCCCGCGACCGGCCTGAGTCAGGCCGCACAGAGCGTCGTCGGCCAGAACCTCGGCGCGGAACAGCCCGACCGGGCGCGCCGGACGACGTGGATCGGCGTCGGCATCGCCGCCACGGCGCTCACCGTCGTCGGTGCCCTGCAGTGGCTGTTCCCCGCGGCGCTCACCCAGGTGTTCGTCCCCGACGTCTCCGAGGCGGCGCTCGGGCTCTCCGTCGACTACCTGCGGATCCTCGCGTACGGGTACTGGGCCATCGGCGCGACGTACGTCCTGCGCGCCGGGTTCAACGGGGCGCGGCGGACCCGCACGAGCATGGTCGCCTCGCTGTTGCAGTACTGGGCGCTCCGCCTCCCGCTCGCCGTCGCGGGCGTGGTCCTGCTCGATATGGGTGTCCACGCCGTCTTCTGGGCCGTGACGCTGTCGAACGTCGCCGCCGCGGTCGGTCTCGGCGCGTACTACCACTACAGCGCCGAGTCCGGGATGTTCGACCGCGCCGCCGCGCAGGCGGTCGCGGACGACTGATAGTCCCTCCGAGGCGAGTCGCCGCGGGCGGCCGCCCCGCCGCATCGCGGTCCGGCGACCGCGTTCTCCCGCGCCATCCTCCGAGAAGGAAACGCATTTGACCCCCGGACCCCCGGAACCACACGATGGAAGTCGCCGAGACGGTCCCGGAGTTCGCCGACGCGTTCGCGTTCGAGGAGTTCAACGAGATGCAGCGCGAGGCCTGGGAACCGGTCCTCGACGGCGACGAGAACGTGGTCGTCAGCGCGCCGACCGGCAGCGGGAAGACCGCGCTCGCGGAACTCGCCATCTGCAAGGCGCTCCGCGACGGCGGCACCGCCCTCTTTATCGCGCCGATGCGCGCCCTGACCAACGAGAAGGAGAGCGAGTGGGAGGGGTTCGAGGAACTGGGCTACTCCGTCTACGTCGTCACCGGCGAGCGCGACCTGAATCCGCGGCGCGCCCGCCACGCCGACATCCTCGTGATGACGCCGGAGAAGGCCGACTCCGCGACCCGGAAGCACGACACGCCCCGCTACTCCTTCATCACGGACGTCGACTGCTGCGTCATCGACGAGGTCCACCTGCTCGACTCGGACCGCCGCGGGAGCGTCCTGGAGGTCACTATCTCCCGCCTCCGACGCCTCTGTGACCCGCGGGTCGTCGCGCTCTCCGCGACGATGCCGAACATCGACGACGTGGCGGCGTGGCTCGACGCCCCGGCCGAGACGACGTTCGACTTCGACGACGACTACCGCCCCGTCGACCTGACGGCGGGGGTGAAGACGTACACTCACGGCGACAACCCCTTCGAGGACAAGTACCGGCGGCTCTACCGCGCGCTCGACCTCGCGGAACCGCACGTTCGCGACGGCGGGCAGGCGCTCGTGTTCGTTTCCTCGCGACAGGACACCGTGCAGGCGGCGAAGAAGGCCCGCGACGAGGTCGCAGAGCGGGACATCCCGGTCGGCGCGCGCGGCGACTACGACTTCCACACCGAGACGAAGCGCCTGGAGAACGAGACGCTCCGGAAGTCCGTCCTAGACGGCGTCGCCTTCCACCACGCGGGGCTCTCGAAGAACGACAAGGACCTCGTCGAGCGGTGGTTCAGGGAGGACCGGATCAAACTGCTGTTCTCCACGTCGACGCTCGCGTGGGGCGTGAACCTCCCCGCGCGCTGCGTCGTCATCCGCGACACGAAGCTCCACGACCCACTGGAGGGCGAGGTGGACATGAGCCCCCTCGACGTGCTCCAGATGCTCGGCCGCGCGGGGCGACCGGGCTACGACGACGAGGGGTTCGGCTGGGTGGTCTGTGACCGCTCGGACGCCGACAAGTACCGCCGCCTCCTGCAGGAGGGCAAGGCGATCGAGTCCCGCCTCGCCGGGGTCCCCGGGTCGACCGGTTCCGGGACCGGTCGGAGCACCGCCGGCGGCGACCTCGACGCCCATCTCAACGCCGAGATAGCGATGGGCACGATACAGGACCTGGACGACGTGATGTCGTGGCTGGAGACGACGTTCTACTACGTCCGCGCCCAGAGCAAGCCGGCCGAGTACGACTTCGGGAACCTGCGGGACCGCGTCCGCGGCGAACTCGAACGCCTCGTCGACCGCGGCTTCGTCGAGACCGACGAGGACCTCGGCGTGGCGGCGACCGGCCTCGGCGTACTCGCCTCGAAGTACTACCTGCGGCTCGCCACCGCCGAGCGGTTCCACGCCCTCACCGAGCGCGAGTCGGTCACGACGGACGCCGTCCTCGAAGCCGTCGCGGGTGCGACCGAGTTCGACAGCGTCAGCGCCCGCCAGTCCGAACGGGACGCGGTCGACGCGGTGCTGACGGGGCAAGACGTGGCCGGTCTGGACCCCGGCCCGCGGAAGGTGCTCGCCATCCTCCGCTCGTCGATGACGGGGTCGACCCCGGCCGACCTGCGGAGCGACGCCTGGGTCATCCGGCAGAACGCGGTCCGCCTGCTGTCCGCGCTGCGGGCCTTCCTCGAACGCTTCGCCGACCCCCGCGCCGCGAACCTCGCGCGCCGCGTCGAGGCCCGCGTCGAGAACGGCGTCTGCGACGCCGCCGCCGGGCTCACTGCGGTCGACGGCGTCGGGGCTGGCCGGGCGAGCAAACTCGCGACGGAAGGCATCGAGACGCCCGGCGACGTCGTCGACGCCGGCGTCGACGGCCTCACCGCCGCGGGCCTCTCGGAGGGCGTCGCGGAGCGCGTCGTCGGGAGCGCCGGCGACCTGCCCGCCGTCTCCGTCGAGTGGGGCGCGTTCCCCGACACCGTCGCCGCCGGCGAGAACGAGCTGTGCGAGGTCGCGGTCCGCAACGACGGCGGCGCGGCCCGGGCCGGCGTCTGCGTCACCGTCAACGGCGTCGAGATGACGACGACCGAGGGCTACCTCGACGACGAACTCACCGTCCCCGTCGGCGTGTTCGGCGGCACCGACGACGAGATGGAGTTCACCGTCAGCGTCGCGTTCCCCGACCTGCCGACGGTGCCGATAGCGGAGCGTCGGACGGTTCGCGTGACGTAGCCTACGCGGTCCGCGACAGCAGTTCCGATCGCAGCTTCTCGGCCCCGTCGGCCACGCCGTCCGCCTCGGTGAGGTCCATCTCGGCGTTCGTCTCGGTGCGGTAGCCGATCGCGGTCATCCCCGCCGCCTTGGCCGACTTCACGCCGTTTTTCGAGTCCTCGACGGCGACGCAGTCCGCGGCGTCGACGCCGACCTCCCGCGCCGCGTGCTCGTACACGTCCGGTTCGGGCTTGCTGTCGGCGTCGACGTCGTCGGCGCTGACCACGGCGTCGAACTCGCCGTCGAGCCCGAACCGCTCGGTGACCATCCCGATCCACTCGTGCGGCGAGGACGACACCACCGCGACCCGCAGACCGCGGTCGTGGAGGTCGGCGAGCAGGTCCCGAAAGCCCGGCATCAGGTCGACCTTCTCGGTGTAGACCTCCTCGGCCGCGGACTCGTAGTACTCCAGCCACTCCTCGCGGTCGACGGCGACCTCGTAGCGCTCGTCGAGGTAGTCGTAGATCTCCCGGTAGTTGATCCCGGTTATCTCGCCCTCGGACACCGCCTGCCCCTCGACCGCGGCGGGCAGGACCTCCTCGGTCTCGAGTTCGACCCAGAAGTCCTCGGAGTTGACGATCACGCCGTCCATGTCGAACAGCACAGCCGTCGGAGACACGACCGGACCGACGGCGCGCACCGCCAATAGTGCTGTCCCTCGGGTTTAAATACCGAACCGCGCCCAGACGGGGCCATGTCCGCGACGGACTCCTCCGACCCGATCCGCGTGCTGGCCGGCGACTGCACCGTCGTCTTCGACGGCGACCGCCGCGAGGAACACCGGGGCCGCGTCACCGTGGTCGTCAAGCCCGACAACACCGTGCTGGTCCACGACGCCGACGGCTACCAGCCCGTGGCGTGGCTGACACGGGCCGACGCCATCGCCTGCTCGCGGGAGGACGGGTTCGCCGTCGACGCCCGCGCCGGCGACCAGCGCCTCCGAGTGGTCGCCCACGCCGAGGACGGCTTCGCGCGCTACCCCGCCAGCGAGGCCGGAACGCCCGTCGGGGAGTGTCCGGACTGCGACGGGACGCTGGTGCGGACCGGCGGCGCGGTCGCGTGTCTCGGCTGCGGCGCGCGCCACGGCCTCCCGTCGGGCGCGACGGTCACCGACGAGCGCTGCGACTGCGGTCGCCCCCGGCTTCGGGTGGAGCGCGGCCAGCCGTTCGACGTCTGTCTCGACCGGGAGTGCGACCCCCTCGACGACGCGGTGAAAGCGGCGTTCGACCGCGTCTGGGACTGCCCGGACTGCGGCGACGACTTGCGGGTCCTGCGCCGCGGCGGCCTGCTCGCGGGCTGTGACGCCTACCCGGACTGCGAGGCGAGTTTCTCGCTCCCCGCGGGGACGGTCGTCGGCGAGTGCGCCTGTGGCCTGCCGCTGTTCGACACCGGCGGCGGGCGGCGCTGCCTCGACGGGACGTGCGACGCGCGCTGACGCCCCGGACCGCAGGCCCTTTGCCCGCGCGCCGCCGACTCACAGCCATGGACGGACATCTGGAGGACGGCGTCGTTCGGGTCGGCGGTGACGCTCGCCAGCGGTTCTACGACTCGCGGGGCTACGGGCGGCCGCTCGGCGGGAGCGAGATAGCGCTCTCGCGCGTCGAGGCGGCCCACCTCCTCTTTCGGGACGACCTCGACGCCGTCGACGGGACGAGCTTTCGCGAGTTCCTCGGGTCGATCGACGACCCGCGTTTCGGCGTTCGCTTCCTGGTGTACGCCGACCTCCGGGAACGCGGCTTCTATCTCTCGCCGGCCCGCGAGGACTGGGTGCACTCGCCGGGCGACGCCGACTTTCATGTCTACCCCCGCGGGAAAGGTCCCGGCGACGGCGCGGTGGCCTACCGGGTGCGAGCGGTCGGCGAGCGCGCGTCCGTCCCCGCGGCGGCGCTGGGCGACTGCGTGCTCGCCATCGTCGACGAGGAGAGCGAGATAACGTACTTCGAGACGGGGCGGCCGGACGTCGCCGGCACGAGCGGGATCGACCTCCCGGAGGGCGTCCCCGCCGACCTGCTATCGGACCGGGTCGTCTGCTGGGAGTCACCGTCTCGCCTCCACGAGCAGGGGTTCTACGGCCAACCGCTCGCCGGCCGCGACGGGGACACCGAGGCGCTCCAGCTATCGCTCGTCGAGGCCGCGTCCCTCGCCGACCGCGGGGCGCTCGACGTGTCCGGCGAGACGACCCGCGAGCGCGGCCGGACCGTCGAGGGCGAGCGGTTCGACCGCCGCCTCGGGGCGTACGCGGACCTCCGCGAGCGCGGCGTCGTCCCCAAGACGGGCTTCAAGTTCGGCGCGGACTTCCGCACCTACGCCGACGTCGAGAGCGTCGACGACCTCGGCCACTCCGAACTGCTCGTCCGCGTTCTGCCCGGCGAGTACGCGTTCTCGCCGCGGGACCTGGCGCTCGACGTGCGCCTCGCCCACGGCGTCCGCAAGACGATGACGTTCGCGCAGGTCGAGGGCGACTCCGTGCGGTGGCTGTCGGTCGAGCGACTGACGCCGTGAGGCGGTCGGTCTCGGACGAGGGGCCGCCCGTGGCGATCCGATCGGCTCGAAGTCGGCCGCCCGCGCCGGACGCGCCCGACCGGAGCCGCGAAAACGAACCCCTTTTGCCGGTGTCGCCGCCATGCTACGGTAATGACTGACGACACTCCCGACGCTGAGGCGGTCCGCCCGGACGGTGGCGGGACGGAGGCAACGGGGGCCGACACCGAGGCGTCGAAGACGCCCCGAGCGGACGGTGGAACCGTCGACGACGTGGCTCTCGACCCCTGGGGTTCCTCCAGCGTCTCCGACTACCGCAGGCTGTTCGAGGAGTTCGGCATCGAGGAGTTCGACGAGGTGCTCCCCGAGGTGCCCGACTCGCACTACCTGATGCGCCGCGGGGTCATCTTCGGCCACCGCGACTACCGCCCCGTGGCCGATGCGATGCGGAACGGCGAGCCGTTCGCCGCGCTCTCCGGGTTCATGCCGACCGGCGACCCACATATCGGCCACAAACTCGTCTTCGACGAGATCGTCTGGCACCAGCGACAGGGCGGCGACGCCCACGCGCTCATCGCCGACCTCGAAGCCCACAGCGCCCGCGGCCTGTCGTGGGCGGAGATCGACGAGCACGCCCGCGACTACGTCCTCTCCCTGCTGGCGCTCGGGTTCGACCCCGAGGACGGGACGCTGTACCGCCAGTCCACCAACCGCGAGGTGCAGGACCTGGCGTTCGAACTCGGGAGCGAGGCGCGCTTCTCCGAGTTCCAGGGGATCTACGGCTTCGACGGCGAGACGGACGTCTCGCACATGCAGAGCGTCGTCACGCAGATGGCCGACATCCTCTACCCGCAACTGGACGAGCCGAAACCGACCGTCATCCCGGTCGGCCCGGACCAGGACCCCCACGTCCGCCTCGCCCGCGACCTCGCCGCCCGGATGCGCTTCTTCAAGGTCACCGAGGCGTTCGCGAGCTTCGAGGCTGACGACGCCGAGCGCGTCCTGCTCCGGCGGGCGTACGACGCCCGCGAGGCGTACGCCGAGGAGCCCGACCGGCCGCGCTGCGGCGAGGCCGCCGACTGGCTCCGCGCGGAGGTCGATCCCTCGGACGCCCGCGGCTCCGCGGTCGAGAAGCTCTCCGAGGCCGGCAAGGAGCCGCTCCGCCCCCGGACGCGGTTCTTCGCCCGACAGGCCACCGACGAGGCGTTCGACGCGCTGGTCGAGGCGGTCGAGGGCGAGAAGCGCGTGTACGACGAGCACGTCGACGCGTTCGACCTCGACCGCGAGACGGCCGAGCGGCTGGCTCGCGAGGTCGAGGTCGACCACGGCGGTTACGGCTTCGTCCCGCCCTCGTCCATCTATCACCGCTTCATGACCGGGCTGACCGGCGGCAAGATGTCGTCGTCTGTCCCCGCCAGCCACATCTCGCTGCTGGACGACCCCGAAGACGGCTACGACAAGGTGACGGCGGCGACGACCGGCGGTCGCGAAACCGCAGAGAAGCAGCGCGAACTCGGGGGGAAAGCCGACGAGTGCCCCGTTTACGAGCTGTACGCCTACCTGCTCGCCGGCGAGGACGACGAGTTCGCCAAGGAGGTGTACGACGAGTGCGTCACCGGCGAGCGCCTCTGTGGCGGCTGCAAGGAGCGGGCCGCGGAGCTGATGGCGGGGTTCCTCGAGAACCACCAGGAGAAACGCGAGGAGTGGGAAGCGAAACTGGACGAGGTCGACATCGACCTCGACTCGGACCGGAAGCGGGCGTAGGCCGGTCCCTACCGTCTCTCGCGCTCGTCACTGCTCCAGCGACGGGTACGGGATCGTCGCCCGCTCGTCGGCGGCGTAGGCGAGCGCCCCGGACTGGTCGACGCCCTCGGGCGTCACGAGGTCGATGACGGTCGGGTTGGCGTCGTCGTCGCGGCCGCCGCCGAGGGCGTACTCGGCGCGCTCGCCGGTGAAGATGGGCCACAGGCGGCCCTGCCCCTCGTTGTCGAGCGACCAGGGCGCGCCCGCCGGATGCTCGCCGCCCTCGCCCTGCTCGCCGTCGCCGTTGTAGCGGTACCACGCCGGGCCGTTGGGCGTCTCGACGCGGATGGTTCGTCGACCACGGACAGCGAGTTTCGGACCACCTCGTCGTCCGCTGGCTCGACGCCGAAGCGGACGAGTTCGGGGAAGCCGGCGTCGACGACGTTGCTCGCCTCGTCGCACGCCACCAGCGCCCCCTGCCCCGCGTGGCGACCACGGACGCCGCGTCGCCCCGTCCGCTGTTCGACAGCGCGGTGTCGGCGACGGCGTACAGTCGTACGTCTCCGGTCCGCGGCTCCGGAACTTCCCCTCGGCGAGCAGAGCGTCGCTCTCCGGGTCCGCGGCGTACTCGCCGCCTTCGGTCCTCAACGCCGAAACGGATTTGCCGGTCGACCGCGACCCTACCGGCGTGCACGTCGTTATCGTGGGCGGCGGCGTCGTCGGCCTCGCGAGCGCGTACTACCTCGCGGACCGCGGCGGGACCGTCACCGTCTGCGAGGCCGGGTCGATCGGCGGCGGCAGCACCGACCGGTCCGCCGGCGGGATCCGCGCGCAGTTCTCCACCACCGTGAACGTCGACCTCTCGCGGGAGAGCATCGACGTCTGGGAGTCCTTCGAAGCGGAGTTCGGCGTCGACATCGGCTACCGCCGGTCGGGCTACCTCTTTCTCGCACGCAACGGGGCGACCGCGGACGCCTTCCGCGAGCAGGTGGCGATGCAGAACGACCGCGGCGTCCCGACCGACCTGCTCTCGCCCGCCGACCTCCGCGAGCGCTTCCCCGTCGTCGACGCCGACGAGTTCGTCGCCGCCACCTACTGCTCTGAGGACGGCTTCGCCGACCCGCACCTCGCGCTCCAGGGGTTCTCGACGGCGGCCGACGAGGCCGGCGCGGAGATACGGACGAACGCGCCGGTGACGGGGATCGACGCGGGCGGATCCGCCGACGCCGGCGTCACCGTCCGGACGCCGGACGACCGGATCGACGCCGACTACGTCGTCAACGCGGCGGGCGCGTGGGCCGGCCGCGTCGCCGGGACGGCTGGCCTCGACCTACCGATCGCCCCGCGCCGGCGGCAACTCGCCGTCGTGGAGCCGGAGCGACCCGTCCCCGATACCGACCCGCTCACCATCGACCTCGACCGGGGGTCGTACTTCCGCTCGGAGCGCGACGGGCGGGCACTCGTCGGCGGCCACTTCGCCGACGAGGACCCGGACGTCGACCCGGACCGCTACGACGACTCGATGGACCTCGACTGGGCCGCGACGACGGTCGAGCGCGCCGCGGACTACGCCGACTACTTCGGCCCGGAGACGGGCGTCGTCCGCGGGTGGGCGGGCCTGTACGCGGTCACGCCCGACCACCACCCCGTTCTGGAGGAGAGCGCGCCCGGCGTCGTCACCGCCGCCGGCTTCTCGGGCCACGGCTTCCAGCACGCGCCGGCGACGGGGCGGATCGTCGCCGACCTCTGTCTCGACGGGGAGACCTCGCTCGTCGACGTCTCGCCGCTGTCGAGCGACCGGTTCGCGGACGGCGACCTCGTCGACGAGCGCAACGTGGCGTGAGGGGGTCGCGCGCCGGGCGCGCGCCGTGGCCGCGACGCCCCCGACCCGCCCTCGCAACGCTTTTGATCCGGGTGCGACGACCTACCACCATGGCGTCCGAACCCCACAGCCGGCGTCTCGCCCGTCAGCCGCGTCCGTCCGGGGTTCGGCTTCTTCTTCGCGGGATAGACGGGTGGCGGACTCCGCGACGCGCGGCCGGGTGACCGGCCGCCGCGGACGAAACCACCGGTCCCGAACCGGAATCGGTAACTGACGACGCCGAAGTACACCAATCAACGAATGCAATTACCGGAATCACAGGTCGCGGTGTTAGAGACCGCGAGCGCGACCGAGGCACAAGCGATAGCACGACTGGCCGACGAGACGGGCCTCGCCCCGGAGTCGGTGACGGGCGCGGCCTTCGAACTGGCGGACCGCGGCCTCGTCGCCGTCGAGGAGGCGACCGAGGAGTCCGTCTCGCTCACCGACGAGGGCGCGACGTACATCGACGAGGGCCTGCCCGAAGTGCGTCTTTACGAGGCGGCGCTGGACGCGGGCGCGGACGCCGCGGCGGTCGAGATGGGCCGCGTCATCGGTCAGTCCGGCCTGGAGGGTGCCGCCGTCGACATCGCGCTGTCGAACTACGCCCGCAAGGGGTACGGCAGCATCGAGAGCGGCGAGATCACGGCCGACCCGAACGCGGACCCCGACAGCGACCCCGAAGCGGCGGCGCTTTCGGCTCTCGCCGACGGCGAGACGGTCGACGACGCGGACACGCTCGACCAGTTGGAACGGCGCGATCTGGTCGAGCGCAGCGAGTCGACCGTCCGCTCCGTGACGCTCACCGACGACGGCGTCACCGCGCTGATGGAGGGCGTCGAGACCGCCGAGACGGTCGGCCAGATCACGCCGGAACTGCTCACCAGCGGCGAGTGGGAGGACGTGGAGTTCGCCGAGTACAACGTCGAGGCCGACGCCGCCGGGCTGACCGGCGGCAAGGAGCACATCCTCCGCCAGACGGCCAACCGCGTGAAGGACACCCTCGTCGGGATGGGCTTTTCGGAGATGGAAGGCCCCCACGCCGACGCCGAGTTCTGGATCAACGACTGCCTGTTCATGCCCCAGGACCACCCGGCGCGGACCCACTGGGACCAGTTCGCGCTGGAGAACCCCGCCGAGATCGACGAGTTGCCCGCGGACCTCGTCGAGCGCGTCCGCGACGCCCACCGCGACGGCGTCGGCGAGGACGGCGAGGGGTACCACTCGCCGTGGACCGAGGAGGTCGCGAAGGGGATCGACCTGCGTGGGCACACCACGTCACTGTCGATGCGCTACCTCTCCGGGCACGCACAGGGCGACCTGGAACCCCCGGAGCGCTTCTTCAGCGTCGAGAAGGTGTACCGCAACGACACGCTCGACCCGACGCACCTGCTGGAGTTCTTCCAGATCGAGGGCTGGGTGATGGCCGAGGACCTCTCCGTCCGAGACCTGATGGGGACGTTCACGGAGTTCTACGAGCAGTTCGGCATCACCGGCCTGGAGTTTAAGCCCCACTACAACCCCTACACGGAGCCGTCGTTCGAACTGTTCGGCACGCATCCGACGACGGGCGAACTCGTCGAGGTGGGCAACAGCGGGATGTTCCGAGAGGAGGTGCTCCGACCGCTCGGCGTCGACTGCGACGTGATGGCGTGGGGCCTCTCGCTGGAGCGCCTGTTGATGCTGATGTACGGCTTCGAGGACATCCGTGACGTCCACGGGACGCTCGCGGACCTGGAACTGCTGCGGACCACGGAGGTGATCCACTGATGCCAGTCGTCGACGTCGACCCCGAGGAACTGCGCGACCTGACCGGCCACGACGAGAAGGGCAACGAGGAGCTCAAGGAGGACCTGTTCGGCCTCGGCCTGGAGTTCGAGGGCCGCACCGAGGACGGCGAGTTCCAGTTGGAGTTTGCGCCCGACCGCCTCGACCGCCTCTCGGTCGAGGGCGTCGCGCGCTCACTGCGCTACCACTACGGCGACGACCGCGGGGTCTACGTCCCGAACACGAACGACGCCGACTGGACCATCGAGGTCGACGAGGGCGTCCCCGACGAACGCCCCTACGTCACCGGCGCGGTGGTCCGCGGGGTCGACCTGGACGAGGACGCCCTACGCGCTCGACGCGCGCGGTGCGACGATAGAGGAGGTTGCCGTGGAGTACTCCGACCGGACGCTCGTCCGCCCCGACCTCTCGACCCGGGAGAAGACGGGGAGGGTAGCGACCCGCGAGACACGCCCGTACACGAGGGGCGGGGCAAGTCGATCCGCTACACCGGGATCGCGCCCGACGGCGACCGCTTCGTCCCGCTCGACAGCAACAGCGAGATGACGCCCGCGGACGTCCTCGCCGACCACCCCACCGGCGAGACGTACGCCGACCTCGTCGGCGAGTACGAGCGCTACCCCGCCATCTACGACGACATCGGCCTGTTCTCGTTCCCGCCGGTGATCAACGGGAAGCGGACGGAGGTGACGACCGACTCCCGAGAACTGTTCGTCGAGATGACCGGGACGGACCAGTGGACTATCGATCGGATGCTCTCTATCGTCTGCTACGCGCTCGACGCCCGCGGCGCGACCGTCGAGGAGGTCGCCGTCGAGTACCCGGACAGAGAACTCGTCCGGCCGGACCTCTCGACCAGCGAGACGTCCGTCGCCCACGAGCGCATCGAGAGCATCATCGGCGTCGACTTCGACCCGGAGGAGGTCGTCGACCTGTTCGAGCGCTCCGGGCTGAACGCCGAGACTGAGGGGGCCGAAGACGGGAACCGGCTCGTCTACGACGTCGAAGTCCCCTCCTACCGCGTCGACGTGCTTCACCCGCTCGACCTCGTCGACGACGTCGGCCGGGCGTACGGCTTCAACGACCTCGACCCGCGCTACCCCGACGTGGGGACGGTCGGCGGCCGCCACGAGCGCTCGGGACTGGAGGACGCCGTCCGGAACCAACTGGTCGGGCTGGGCTTCGAGAACCTGCTCAACTTCCACATGACCAGCGAGGAAGAGAACTTCGACCGGATGCACGTCGCCCCCGACGACGACGCCCTTGGGGCCGCCGACCCGGCGACCATCCGCGAGCCCTACAGCGAGGACTACACGATGCTTCGCACGTGGGCGCTCCCCTCGCTGCTGATGGTGCTGGAGAACAACACCCACCGGCCGTACCCGCAGGACCTCGCGGAGATCGGTCTCGCCGCGCACGTGAACGACTCCGGGAATACCGCCGGAACGAGTTCCGGCAAGCCCTCGTCCGCCACCGCTCACGAGAACACCGGCGTCGCGGAACGCCGTACCGTCGCCGCCGTTCTCGCCCGTCACGACGCCTCCTACGAGGACGCCAAGGCCCGCCTGCAGGCGGTCGCCCGGAACTTCGACGTCGACCTCGAAACCCCGCCGACCGAGCATCCGACGTTCGTCGACGGCCGCACCGCAGACGTGGTCGTCGACGGCGGGACGGTCGGCGTCGTCGGCGAGGTCCACCCCGCCGTGCTGGTAGAGCACGACCTCGAACTGCCGGTGGTCGGGTTCGAGTTCCGGATGGACGCGCTGGAGTAGTCACCGCGAACGAGCGAAGCGAGAGAGCGGTCTTTTTGGTCGAGCTTTTTGCCGCGAGTGGTCCGCGAAGCGGACCCGAGTGGGAAAAAGGTCGTTGCAACTGCCGGTGGTCGGGTTCGAGTTCCGGATGGACGCGCTGGAGTGAGAAGCGTACCGCCGCTTCACAGTCTTTCTACAGGTCCGCACCGACCGCGTCCTCGACGGAGTCGACCCCGTCCTCGGCGAGCAGGTCGACCAGGCCCTCGTTGATCTCTCGTGCGAGGGTCGGGCCTTCGTAGACGAGTCCCGTGTACAGTTGGACGAGCGACGCGCCGGCCCGGATCTTCCGGTACGTGCCCTCGGCGCTCGAGACGCCGCCGACGCCGATCACGGGAACGTCGACGCGTTCGGCGACGAACTGGACCATCCGCGTCGCCTCGTTCTCGATGGGTTCGCCCGAGAGGCCGCCATCTTCGGCGGCCTCCGGACTCCGCAGGGACGCGGGCCGGTCGGTCGTCGTGTTCGTCGCGACGACGCCGTCCAGGTCGAGGTCGTTGACGACCTCCAAGGCGTCCGCCACCGCCGGCTCCGGCAGGTCCGGCGAGAGCTTCACCAGCAGCGGGGACGCCCCGGCGTCGACGAGTTCGCCGAGGATCGCCTCCATCGAGTCCCGGTTCTGTAGCTCGCGGAAGCCCTTGGAGTTCGGGCAGGAGACGTTGACCACGAAGAAGTCGCCGCCGTCGGCCACCTGCTCGTAGGCCTCCCGGTAGTCTGCCGGGGCGTCCCCTCCGTCGACGCGTTCCGTCTTCGCGACGTTGACGCCGAGGGGGACGCCGACGTCGGTCGCCGCGAGGCGCTCGCCGACGACCGCCGCCCCCTCGTTGTTCAGCCCCATGCGGTTGACGAGCGCCTCGTCGTCCCCGAGCCGGAACATCCGCGGACGCGGGTTCCCGTCCTGCGGTTCTGCGGTGACGCCGCCGACCTCGACGTGGCCGAATCCGAGGCTGGCGAGCGCGCCCGGAGCCTCCGCGTTCTTGTCGAAGCCCGCGGCCACGCCGACCGGGTTCGGGAACCGCTCGCCGAACGCCGTCACCGCGAGCCGGTCGTCGTCGACGGCGTACCGCTGGGCCAGCGCGCTCGCCACCGGGGTGTCCTGAACGGCCGCCAATCCGCCGTGGACGATACCGTGGGCCGTCTCCGGCGGCAGGCGAAACAGGAGCGGTTTCGCCGCGTCGTACAGGTCCATTACCCGTACCGTGAGGCAGTGTCCGTATAAACTTCGCGAAGCCGCCGCTTTCGCTACCAGAAGACACCGCGACGGTACCGGACCGCATCAGAACTCGTGTTCGACTTCGTCCTTGTCTGCTTTCTGAATGATGATCTTGTCCTCGCGGACGCGGACGAACACTTCGTCCCCGATCTCCATGCCAGCCACTGCCAGCTCGTCCTCGTGCAGGTTGATGTGGACGTTGTGGTACTCGCCGTTTTCGTCTTTCGCACCACTCGGGCTGAGCTTCTTTTTCCGTACCATCGCGGTGTTCTATCTCGACAGTCGCCACAGGATATACTTAAGTGTTTTCTACAGACCCGGTTCCGGGTCGCCTCGCCACGTCGTTCCCCTCGGCCGGTCGTCCGCGCGTGAAATCACAGCGGAGTGATATCGTCGTTTTACCCCGCTTTTTCCCCTCATTTTCGCTGTCTTCCCGCCAATGCTTTTATAAGAGAAATCCGTTACCCCCCTTCCCTCGGGGATATATTTATAATGAGGGATGTGCTGAGTTGACATGGAGGCAAAACCATGGTACGTGAAGACGGTAAACGAAATTTCGCGCTTCGAGGCGGCGACGGTGAATCGAGCGTGTTCTCCGGGAACACTCCACGACAGGCGGCACTGAAGGCCGCTCGTCGACTGGAACCGGCAGCCGGCGAAGACGCCGCGGACGAGACGGAACTTCGACTCCGCGAGAAAGGCACCGACAAGGTACACATCTACGACGGGTGGGCCTGGGAAGAGGAAGCGCCCGACGACAAGCCCGACTGGATGCCCCAGGAGATCACCGAGGCGAACGTCTCGAAGAAAGGCATCGAGCATCTCGACGAGTGACTCGGCCACCGACCAATTTTCTTGCGCGCGCACGCATGCGTTCCAAAGCCGCTTTGAGTCTCGACCGTCGACCTGTACGTGCGCGGTGACACCCGGTCCGACCGAGCGCACTCCGCGCGGGATGACTGATCGGCCTCCTGCCGCGCGATACTTCGTCGCTTAGCCGAGCCGCCGGGACCGGTTCCGAAGCACGAACCCGTGGTACGTCAACGACTTTCGAAGACGGATTCCTTCGATGGTGTTTTATGTACCCCGGTCATCCGGATCGAATGCAAACGTCGGAGCGGTGACCCGCTCCGGTCCTCGCCACTTCGGTGGCTCCCTCCGGCCTCGACGGCACGGAGGCAGGAACGCTGAGCACCGATCCACGTTTCGTCTCTCTCGCCGCCCTCCGGCGGTGGGAAACGATGCAGTTACGAAGGAAAGGTACCTCGCTGGTGATACAGCGCTCCCGGCTCCGCGGGAGTCTCCGAGGGCCTATCCCGGGCACGGTTCTACCCCGCCAGGCCGTTCCGGCCTCGGTGTAGTTCCGATGCCTTTATGAGGGAAAGGTGCTTGGTCGAAGACGCGAACGAAGCACGACGCGATCGGCGGGGCGTTCAACTCGTCTCGTCGTCACGGGCTGTCGCCGAGCGTGGAGCGCTCGGGACGGGTTCGAAGGGGTTAAGTACCCCTCTGACCCTACATTGAAGTCCGAAGGAAATGAGGATCCCACCCCTGCGGTCCGCCGTACACGATGGGATCTGATGTCAGCCTTGGTAGTTCGGTGACACCCGGCCGGTCGGACGGCCCGGTCGTTGCCGAATCACGGACCACGCAACAGGTGTACACTCATAAGAGTGTACCCGCCAAACCCCCCGGCCCACAATAGCCGGGACCATTCCGGTTGATCCTGCCGGAGGCCATTGCTATCGGGGTCCGATTTAGCCATGCTAGTCGCACGAGCTTATACTCGTGGCGAATAGCTCC
>PXSA01000028.1:48912-61381 GCA_003023565.1 Halobacteriales archaeon QS_9_68_17 | reverse complement strand
CCACCGAAAGGCGAAGCCTTTCGAGGCCTCGATGGAACTCGTTCCATCGGTGGCCCCACCCTCCACGAGCGAACCCGTCAGGGTGAGCGAAATAGGGTGGGGTCGGTTACAGCTCCTCGTACTTCTCGTCGAAGACGTCTATCGTCGCCTTCAGCGCGCCGAGGACGACGGGGCCGAAGAAAATGCCCATCGCGCCCATGACGTAGACGCCCCCGACGATACCGAACAGGATCACGGCCGGGTTGAGGTTCGCCCGCCGGTCGACCACGACGGGCCGGAGGTAATCGTCGGTGATCCCGACGACGAACGTCCCGTACACCGCGAGGCCGACCGCCGCGGCGGTATCCCCCTGTCCCAGGAGATACAGCGCCGCCGGTCCCCAGACCAGCGGCGCGCCGACGACCGGCAACAGGGCGAGCACCATCATCACGACGGTCCAGAACAGCGCGTTCGGGATCCCGGTGACGAAGAGGCCGATGCCGGCGACGCCGCCCTGGATCGCCGCCACGAAGACGTGACCGGCGATGACTGCCCACATGACGTTGTCTATCTCCTCGAAGAGGTCCGCCACGACGTCTGGAGGGAGCGGGATCACGTCCCGGGTCCAGTCGACGAGCGCGTCGCCGTCTTTCAGGAAGTAGTACAGCAGGAACGCGGTGATGCCGAGACCGATCAGGACGTGAGTGACCAGGTCGAACAGGTTGAGCGCCTCGTCGAGCGCCGTCGAGCCGATGTCCTCCGGAACGCTGCCGAACACGGACCGGAGGTCGAGTTCCACGCCGACCGCGTTCGCCAGCGTGTCCTCGACGAGTCCGACCGTCACCTCCCCGTCGCGGAGAGCGGTGTAGAGCGTCTGTGCCTGCCCGAACACCGACCGGAAGACGAGAAACAGCGGCAGGAGAACGAGCAGCGAGGTCAGCGTGACGAGGGCGAACGCACTGTACCCGGAGCCGATCCGCGGCGCGAGTCGCTCCTGAACCGGATAGAGGACGTAGACCAGGAGGACGGCGAGCAGCAGGAACTGGAGGAACGGCATCGCCAGCATCAGCGCGACGACGCCGAGGACGGCAATGAGACCCAGCAGAAAGGCGCGGCTCGTGTCCATACCGATCGATGGCCACGGCAAGCGTCAAAAGCAAGGGGCCGCTCGCGACGCGTCGCCGAACTACAGCTCCGTCGTCGCGTCGAGCGCGATCTCGATGGCGCGGTCGACGTTGTTCTTCGCCTTCTCCGGCAGTTCGTCCCCGTCGGTCTCGCCTTTCTGGGTCCCCTCGACGAGGTTCCCGTCGACGGTACAGATGGCTCCGGCGCGCATGCCTTTGCGGCGGGCGAGGGTGAACAGCGCGGCGGCCTCCATCTCGACGGCGAGGATACCCCCGGCCTCCCAGTTCTCGATGTACTCGTCGGTTTCGGCGTAGAACGCGTCGTCGGTGGCGACCGGGCCGACGTGAACGTCTTCGTCGTTGGCCTCGGCGCTGTCGACAAGCGACGTCAGCACGTCGTAGTCCGGCACCGCGGGGAGCGCCTCGCTCTCGTAGCGCTCCGTCGTCCCCTCGTCCTTCGCGGCCCCGGTCGCGACGACCATGTCGCCGATCTCGATGCCGCGCTGGAGCGCACCGATGGTGCCGACGCGGATCAGCGTCTCGACGCCGACGGCGTGGAGCTCCTCGGCCGCGATGGTGGCCGAGGGGCTACCGATACCGGTCGAACAGACCGTCAGTTCACGGCCCTCGTACTCGGCGTTGATTAGCTTGTACTCGCGGTTCTCCGCGACGACCTCGTGGTCGTCGCAGTGGCCGGCGATCCGGTCGACGCGTCCCGGGTCGCCCGGGACGAGCGCCACGTCGGTCAGGTCGCCCTGTTCTACCAGGAGGTGGGGCTGTTTCGCCATAGTCGAGGTTCGCGGGATGCCGAGAAAAAGCGTGTGCTTCTCGTCGGTCAGGACCGGACGACGACGGTGTACTCCGCCACCGAGAACCCGACCGTCGTCGTTTCGGCGTGCGATCCCCAGCCCGCGAACAGGTCGTCGAGGGCGTCGGGATCCACGTGATCGTACAACTGCGGCGTGGTTTCGTGCGGGTGTTCGGCCCGTACGGCGGCGATGGCGCGCGACCGCGACGCTCGGCGGTCCATCGGGGGCGGAACCGTGTCCGTACCCGGACCCCGTCGCCGCTCGCTCGAACACGTTCCGCCGTCGACCGGTTCCGTCCGTTCGCCGCTCGTGTGCGTCTCCCACCCGTCTTACCGGATCTCTCGGGGTTACCTGCCGCGCTAACGAACAGATAACTTCGTCGGAAAGTAATAACGGCGGGCTATCCGGAAACGGCGAACAGGAGGAGGTTGTAAACGCCGGGACCGAGACCGACCGCGGCGACGAACGCGAGCAGGAGGCGGGCCTGACGCGGACTCTCGCGGACGTACTCCTCGAACAGCCAGACGACCAGCAGCGCCAGCGAGACCTTCACGAGGACGAACAGCCAGCCGACGCCGACGGTGTCGGCGACCGGCAGACGACCGGCGAGGTCGAGGACCACCTGCGACGCCGGCGTCCGCTCGTCGGCACCGAGTACGTCGACCCCGATGGCGGTCGAGACGCCGTCGAGCGAGTGCGCGAAGACGACGAGCGCGCCGCTCGTGCCCGTCACGGCCGCCGCCTCGGTGATGGTGAGTCCGAGCAGGAGCCACGCCAGCGCCGCGACCACGACGGCGAGGGCACCGCCGATGACGGGCCAGAACAGATCGACCGGGCCGTTCCGGACCCCCACGTACAGGGAGAACATCGCGAAGGTGACGGCGACGCCGGTACCGATCGTCCCCAGTTGCCGGGCGACCGAGGCGTTCCGACGCATCGCCGTCAGGAATATCGACACGATCCAGACGAGCCCGGCGACGGTGGCCGTCGTGACGTACACCGCGCCGGTACCGAAAAGCGGTTTCAGCATCGGGGGGAAGGCCTCCTGCTGATAGAGCACGTGCAGGACCGACCCCGTCACCATCCACGGTGCGAACGCGACGACCGTCCAGTCGGTGATGTTCGGCGAGAGCGCCCACAGGAGGACGACGACGGCGGCGAATCCGATCCCCAGCCCCACGAGATACGGCAGCGGCGGCAGTGTGAAGCCTTCTGGCAATACCATGGGGCGGAACAGCGCCGGAGCCCCTGAAAAGCTTCCGGTAACTGAAACCCTCGTTCGGATCGCATGTCCGCCCGTCGGAGCCGGACGCCGGAGACTTATCTACCGGGCGAGCGAGACTGCCGACATGGACCGCGAGACTCTCGCAGGACGTATCGACCACACCGTACTGGGGCCGGAAACGACGCCCGCCGACGTCCGACGGGTCCTCGACGAGGCGGGCGAGTACGGGATGAACGCCTGTATCCCGCCGTGTTACGTCGACCTCGCGACCGACCACGCGCCGGACGTGACCCTCGCCACCGTCGTCGGCTTCCCGCACGGCCAGCACGCCGAGGGCGTCAAGCGCGAGGAGGCCGTCGCCGCGTGGGACGCCGGCGCGGACGAACTCGACGTCGTGCTGAACGTCGGCCGTCTACAAGCCGGCGAGGACGACGCCGTCCGCGACGAGCTGGCGGAGGTCGTCGCCGCGGTGCCGATACCGGTGAAGGTGATAGTCGAGGCGACGCTGCTCTCCGAGGAGGAACTGCGGCGGGCCTGCGAGGCCGCCGTCGACGCCGACGCCGACTTCGTGAAGACCTCGACGGGGTTCGCCGACGGCGGCGCGCGCGTCGAAGACGTCCGCGTCATGAGCGAGTACCTCCCCGTCAAGGCCAGCGGCGGCGTCGGGAGCTACGAGGAGGCGGTCGAAACGTTCGAAGCGGGCGCGGAACGGATCGGTGCGTCGAGTGGCACCGCGATCGTCGACGGGGTCTCGGACGGATAGGGCGTCGGTCGTCAGGCCGCGCGTCGCCGGGCGAACAGCGCGAACCCGGCGAGCGCGACGAGCGCGACGACCGGACCGAAGCCGGGCAGCGACGAGTCGGAGGTTTCCGCCTCGCCGTCGCCGCCGGCGTCGATACCGAGGTAGTTACGCGCCTCCTCGGTGTTCATCTCCGGGAACTCCTTCTCGGACTCGTCCCAGTCGTCTGGCATCCGGACGTCGGTGCCCTCGTCGACGGTCGAGAGCGCCCGTACGTCGGACTCGTCGGCGTCCTCCCCGACCGCCTCGTGGAGGCGGACGTACGTGACGGACTCGCCGTCCTCCGTCTCGCCGACGACGCTTTTGATCCCGAGGTCACCGTACTGGTCGTCGACCACGTCGCGGAACGCCGAGGCGTTCTCGAAGCTCGCACCGGCCTCGACGGTGACCGCGCCGTTGCCCACGGTGACGTCCATCTTCGCCCGTTCGAAGCCGGAGCGTTGCAGCGTCCGGAGGAACTCTCGGGCCTGCTGGTTCCCGTCAGTGGCGGTTTCGCTCGCCTCGGGCTGCTCGAGCATGCTGTTGATGGCGTCCTCGACCAGCCCCTCCTGACTGAACGACGCCGCGACGGAGGCGGTCAGTTCGCCGTTCTCGGTCTCCGCGTGCGCCTCGAAGGTCGTATCGGCCGGCGGCTCGATGCCGCGGTCGTCGAGTTCGCTGACGTAGTCCCGCCAGTTCTCGGTGTTGTACTCGGCGTCGAACTCTACCGTCGCGGCGTCGGGCGACGGCGACGAGACCGTCCCGTCCCACTCCACCGTCCGCTGGAGGTCGGCCGCGAGCTGGGCCTCGAAGCGACTGCGTGCCTCGTCGAGGTCCGACTCGGTCCCGTTCATGTCCGCCGCCTCGGCGATGTCGAACATCGCCAGCGCGGCCTCGTCGTAGTTATCGACCTGAACGGACCAGGTCGCGCTCGCTTCCTCCGACTGCACGTCTACCGACCCCGAGAGCTCAGTGAGTTCGACGGATTGGATGCGCTCGGCGAGGTCCCCGGCCTCGTCCTCGGTGAGGTTGAAGTCTCGCGACGAGGAGAGCGAGGTCGCCAGTCGCTCGGAGACGGCCTCGTCGACGCCGGCGAACTCGACCGTGTACGCGATATCGAGACGGTTCGTCTCGGGGTCGAAGGAGTAGGCGTCGACGGTGACCTCGACCTCGCCGTCGAGGTCGTTAGCGGTCGACTCGAACCGGGATTCGAGAGTACGCGTCGCGTTCTCCCGAGTGTCCCACGAGGCAGCGCCGTAGGGACCGACGGTGTAGTTCTGGGCCGCGGTGAGGACGTACGCGTCCTCGGTTTCGGTCAGGCTGAACTCGTGGGACATCGCCGACTGACTCGGCGACTGGGGCTCGGAGAACGACGCCGTGGCCGACCCGTCAGCGCTGAACGAGGACCCGGTCACGGTCATCGCACCCTCCGTCGAGAGCGACTCGAACGACGAGGTCCCCTCGACCGTCGTGTTCGACTCGTCGACGAACGTCCCGTCGAGGGTCATCGAGGCCGTGGACTCCTGTCGCGTCCGGGTCGCGGACGCGTCGAAGGTGAGGTCCTGGATCGATTCGGGCTTGGTCATCGAGAACGCGCCGTCCCCGGTCACGGACTCCGGACCGAGTTCGAGCGAGGCGTTCCCGGTGAAGTCGTTCCCGGGTCGTTCCTCCATCGTGTCGTTGAGGAACACGTGGAACAGCCCCTCGGAGAGGTCCGCGCCGAAGTGGCCGTTCATGGTGGAACTACTCTCGTTGTTCCGGTAGACGAGGACGACGTCACCGTCGTCTTCGACGTACGCTTCGTCGGCCGGTTCGACCGAATCGTCGTCCGCCACGCCGGACGGCGCGGCGGGTGCGGGTCCCGACGCGACCGCGCCGACCGGCCCCGTGACGAGGAGGACGACGAGGCCGATAGCGATAGCCGCTCGATCGTAACTCATAGTAGTATTCTTAGTGTTATTCTTATGAATTGTAATAGTACCGGCTCCCGCACCAGTACGCGAACCCGTTGGCGTCCGAATCCGTCGTGCTTTTGACCGCAGGGTCGCAAGAGGGCACAAACGAATGGCCCGGTATCACATCGAGACGTACGGGTGTACGTCGAACCGCGGGGAGAGCCGGCAGATAGAGCGCAAGCTCCGCGACGCGGGCCACAAACCGGTCGAGGGTCCCGAGGAGGCGGACGTCGCCATCATGAACACCTGCACCGTCGTGGAGAAGACCGAGCGCAACATGCTCCGGCGGGCGCGGGAACTAGAGGCGGAGACGGCCGACCTCATCGTCACGGGCTGTATGGCGCTCGCGCAGGGCGAGGAGTTCGACGAGGCCGGCGTCGACGCGCAGGTACTGCACTGGGACGACGTGCCGACGGCGATCCGCAACGGGGAGTGTCCGACGCCGGAGAGCGGCACGGACCCCGTGTTGGACGGCGTCGTCGGCATCCTGCCGATCGCCCGGGGCTGCATGAGCGACTGCTCGTACTGCATCACGAGGCAGGCGACGGGCAAGATCGACTCGCCGCCGGTCGAGGAGAACGTCGAGAAGGCCCGCGCGCTGGTCCACGCCGGGGCGAAGGAGATCCGCATCACCGGGCAGGACACCGGCGTCTACGGCTGGGAGGAGGGCGAGCGCAAACTCCACGTCCTCCTCGACCGGATCTGCGACATCGAGGGCGACTTCCGCGTGCGCGTCGGCATGGCGAACCCGAAGGGGATCCACGGCATCCGCGAGGAGCTCGCCACGGTGTTCGCCGAGAACGAGAAGCTGTACGACTTCATCCACGCGCCGGTCCAGTCCGGATCCAACGACGTGCTCGGCGACATGCGCCGCCAGCATCAGGTGTCGGAGTTCGTCGAGGTCGTCGAGACGTTCGACGACCACCTCGACCACTGGACGCTGTCGACGGACTTCATCGTCGGGTTCCCGACGGAGACCGACCGGGACTACGAGCAGAGCATGGCGCTGTTCCGCGAAGTCCGCCCCGAGAAGGTCAACGTCACCCGCTTCTCGAAGCGGCCCGGCACCGACGCGGCCGAGATGAAGGGCCTCGGCGGCCAGACGAAGAAGGACCGCTCGAAGGAGATGTCCGAACTCAAGCACGACATCGTCGCCGAGGCGTACGACGAACTCGTCGGCACGACCCGCGAAGTGCTGGTCGTCGAGGAAGGGACCGGCGACTCCGTGAAGTGTCGCGACGGCGCGTACCGGCAGGTCATCGTCCAAGACGCCTCGGAGTGCGACTTCGAGACCGGCGAGTTCGTGGAGGTCGAGGTGACGGGCCACAACACCGTGTACGCGCTGGCGGACCCGGTCTGACCCCGCTCTTTCACGTCGTTCTCATGGTCGCGCTCGTACGGGAGGTTCCAAAGAGGAGGCGCTTGCCGACCGTCTCGTGGAGGCCGACCACCACCAGCAGGGCGACGAGGAAGAAGCCGACCCCCGCCGGGCCGGTGAGGACGCCGCGCGAGACGATGAGTGTCGTGGCGTACGCCGGCGGGTACTGGACCCGATGACGTACGTACCGACCGTCGTCAGCATCGCCGCGGGGAACGTCGAGACGATCTGCCCCGGCGCGACCGGCGATAGCGGTTGAGCAGACCAGCGGGGTCCCGCCCCCGACTGCGGGGACGGCGCACCGGCCGAGCGCGTACATTGCCACGAACCGGACCACCAACTCGGCCGGTCCGAGGAGCAGTTCTCCGTACCGTCGCCGGAAGCGGTCCGGTAGCCGTATCTGAGCCGCTGTGCGCGGAGCCACGTGGCTCCCCCTACGACGCCGCGACGATCGAACGCTCGGGGTGGGGGAGGATCGCTGTCCGCGCCGACCGCCCTTGGTCGCCGGTCACCTTCCGCCGCCGCGGATCTCGCGGAACAGTTCGTCGGCGGTCTCGTCCTTCTCCCACTCGCCGAGTTCCTTCGGGTCGACGTGAACGTAGGCGTCGTCGACCTCCGGGAGCCTGCGGATCGACCGCATGACGGCGGTCTCGATGGCGTGGGCCTCGCGAAGCGTCCGGTCGCCCTCCACTTCGATATGGAGGCTGACGTCGATCTCGGGGCCGACGTAGTGGGCGATCACGTCGTGGACGCCCTCCACGTCGGGGTGGTTGAGCGCGCGGCGGACGATCTCGGCCCGGAGGTCCTCCGGCGGGGCCGCGCCGACGAGGTAATCGAAGTTGTCCCGGACGATCTCGACGCCGGTGTAGAGGATGCCGAAGGAGACGACCGCCGCCGCAGCGGGGTCGAGGATGGGGTATCCGGCCTGTGCGCCCGCGACGCCGACCAGCGCCGCGACGGCGGTGAGGATGTCGTTCCGGTTGTCGAGCGCCGCCGCCCCGACCGCCGGCGAGTTGTTCTCGTCGGCGACGCGCAGGCAGTAGCGGTAGAGGGCGAACTTCGTTCCGGCCGCGCCGACGAGGACCGCGCCGGCGGTCCAGCCCCTCGTGACCGCAACCGACCCCGAGAGGATGTCCGAGACGGCGTTGTAGAGGACGATTCCGCCGACGGCGAAGATGGCGACGGCGATGAACAGCGAGACGAACGGTTCGATCCGCTCGTGGCCGTGGGGGTGTTCGAAGTCCGGCGGCTGCGTGGTCAGATAGAGGCCGGCGAGCACGACGAGGCTGTACGCCGAGTCCGCGACGCTGTTGACCGCTTCGGACCCGACGGCGAGGCTCCCTGTCCAGTACCAGACCGCCCCCTTGGCGAGCGCGAGTGCCAGGTTCGCCGCCAGGACGATGATCCCGACCTTGCGCAGCGCCGCGCGTCGGTTCATCGGCGGAGTCTACGGGTCACCGCCCTAAGGGCGTACCGACTCCTGCTCGACCCGCACCGCGCCCTCGTCGGGGACCGTCGCGCCCTCCTGCGCGGCGAAGGCCTCGTGCAATCGCTCGTAGGTGTCGTCGAGGGCCTCCACGACCACCTTGGTATCGCTCGTGACGGGCATGAAATTGGTGTCGCCTTCCCACCGCGGGACGACGTGAGTGTGGAGGTGGTCATCGACCGATCCCCCCGCGCCGTCACCGAGGTTCAAGCCAGCATTGAAGCCGTCCGGACCGAACGCTTCCTCCAGCACGTCGAAGGTTCGCTGTTTCAGGCGGGCGTGGTCGAGCAGAACCTCCTCGGGCAGGTCGGAGTACGTTCCTGTGTGGCGGTGCGGGATGACCATGACGTGTCCCGGGTTGTACGGATAGTTGTTCAGGAGGACGTAGGCGCGTTCGCTTCGTGCGACGAGGTTGTGCGCCTCGTCCTCGTCTCGGGCCGGGAGTTCACAGAAGACACAGCCCTCGAACTCCCCGTCACCCTCGCGTTCGACCCACTCGATCCGCCACGGTGCGAACACCTGATCCATGTCCTCTCCTGGGACCGGCGGCCAGTTATGTTTCACGTCAGTGGCCCACCGGTAGAGGACGCGTGCTGTCATCCGGATAGCTAGTTACACGAATATACCGACATAGAGCCTTTTTTGAACTTTCTAACGGGATCTGAGTCCGTTTCATAGGTTAAACACGGTTGCAGCGGAGTAAACCCTCCGCGAACCGGAATGAACGGTTCAAAGATCGAAGAACGAACGAGGGTTTTTATGTTTGGGACGGCTTACAGGAGTAATCACGATGGCAACGACCGATGATTCATTCGACGGAATGACGGAACACTGCGATGCGTGCGAGGCCGACACCCTTCACGAAGTGTCGGTGCAGATCCGAACCGAGAGCCTCAAGGAAGAGAACGCGCAGTTCTCCCGCGAACCTTACCGCGTCGCGGAGTGTCAGCATTGCGGCGAGCGCCACAGCCAGCGGATGAACAACGCCTGATCCGTGGTACTCGTGGACACGCTTACTCGGTGGTAACCTCGCATCCATCGCGGGTAACGATGACGGTATGTTCCTTCTGACTGACCAGCGCCCCCTCGTCCTCCTGTAATACGGGGTACCCGTGGACGATGTTCTGGGACTTCAGGCGGCGTAGCGACATCTCGGTGCGGGGCGAGTCGATCCACCGCGTCGCGAACGGGAGCGTCCTGAACTCCTCCGTGATCTGTTCGAGTGCCTGCCGCGCTTGCCGGTTCCGTACCGTCCCCTCGCGTTCGAGCGCGAAGATCTCCTCGTCGGCCCCTTCGGTGACCTTCCCGGACCCGTCGGTGGCGAACGGTTCGATCGCGACCACGTCTCCCGCTTCGAGCGTCGCCCCCTGCGAAACCTCGCGGTTCGGGATGTTCGGCGACGTGTGCTGTTCCCAGTGTCCAAGGCCGTGCCCAGTGAGGTTGACGACGGGATTGAAGCCGTAGCCGTCAACCACCTCTTCGATCGCCGCTCCGACCTCGCCGGTGCTCACCCCGTCCTCGACGACATCTAACGCGGCGTCGAGCGCTTCCGCGCTGGCCGCGGCGAGGTCGTCGTTCCCCGAGAGGTCGACGGTGATCGCGGTGTCCGCGAGCCATCCGTCGATGTGGACGCCGATGTCCAGGTTCACCATCTCCTCGCCAAAGGCCTCGTCGTCGTCGATGCTCGGCGTGGCGTGGGCCGCCTCGTGGTCGATGCTGATGTTGACGGGGAAGGCGGGTTCGCCGCCCAGTTCGCGGATCCGTTCCTCCGCGAACTCGGCCACTTCGAGGTGGCTGACGCCGACGTCGACGCGATCCGCCGTTTCCTCGCGGACCTGCGCGAGTATCTCGCCCGCTTCGCGGTGTTTCTCGTACTTCTCCGCGTCGAAGTCAACGTCGCTTTCTGCCATGTCCTCCCGTAGGCCGGAACGGCAAAAAGAGGTTGCGTCTCATCCGCCCCCGAGGCCGTGCCGCCATCTACGGCGGCGCGAGGTGCGCGCGACGGTCGGTCCGGTCCGTCCGGGCGATTTCGCCGATCGAGACCGCCCGAAACGACGGGCCGCGGAGCGGACGACCTCTCGGCGGAGGGTCACTGTCGTACGGTAACAAACCACGCCTCTTTCGTCGCTTCAGCGCTCGATGCCGCCGTTTCGGGGAGGTCCGGTCGTAACTGCCGCAGTCAAGCGGTCTCCGCAAGCGCAAAGGTCGCCATACCACACTGTTCCCGTGCTTTCGGATAGACGTAGCGGGGTTCAAAACGGGTTAAGAAGCGTTGTACAACGGAAACAAAGCGGAACGGCCGGACTCGTTTATTGGAGCCGTAGTCGAAGTTGGTGAGGCCTGAGTATGAAAAAACAAGCACTGTTGGCTGTGGTTCTCGCAGCCATGGTGTCGCTCTCCGGCGTACCAGTGGGAGCGACAGGAGGGACGGCGACGACAGGTGTAGACGATACAACAGAGGACGGCCAGGTCGTCCTCCAGAACGTGACCGTCGAGGAGCTGGAACTCCAGAACGTGACGGTCCACAACGCGACCATCGAGAACCTGACCGTTGAGGAACTGCGCACCGAGGACCGCGTGTTCATGAACGCGCAGTTCGAGAACGTGACCTTCGACCGGCTCGCGCTGGAAGACGTCACGCTCGAACAGGTCAGCGGTGACCAGGAGACCCTATCGGAGGGCTTCGGTGACAACGTCCAGACGGCCGGCCAGGCGGACGACGCGGCCACGGACAATGCCACTGACGGAATGATGGACAACGAGTCCGAGATGGACAACGCGTCCGAAACGGGCGACTACG
The DNA here is from genome assembly GCA_003023565.1 of Halobacteriales archaeon QS_9_68_17. Taxonomy (GTDB): domain Archaea; phylum Halobacteriota; class Halobacteria; order Halobacteriales; family Natronoarchaeaceae; genus Halostella. The sequence continues at coordinate 49,847 of PXSA01000028.1, read as the reverse complement.
AGTCCGACATGGGCAACGAGTCCGGCATGGACAACGAGTCCGGCATGGACAACGAGTCCGGCATGGACAACGAATCCGAGATGGGCAATGAGTCGGAAATGGACAACGAGTCCGAGATGAGCAATGAGTCGGAAATGGACAACGAGTCCGAGATGAGCAATGAGTCGGAAATGGACAACGAGTCCGGCATGAACGAGACCGACGCCGGAGCGCAGGGCGGCCAGCAGTTGGTCGTGCAGAACCTCACGATCGAGCAGCTCACCGTCGAAACGCTGACGATCGAGGAGCTTTCGGTCCAGAACGACGATAGCGGCCTCTTCTCCTTCGCGGAGGAAGACGAAGGTAACGAGACGGCCGCCGACAACGAGTCGGAGATGGGCAACGAGTCCGAGATGGACAATGAGTCGGAGATGGACAATGAGTCGGAGATGGACAATGAGTCGGAGATGGACAACGAGTCCGACATGGCGGACAACGAGTCCGAGATGAACGAGACGAACGAGTCGGCCCTGCAGGACAACGAAACCGAGGACAACGAGACCGACGTCCAAGAGGAGGACAACGAGTCCGAGATGGGCAACGAGTCCGACATGGCGGGCAACGAGTCGGAGATGGGCAACGAATCCGGGATGGACAACGAGTCCGAGATGGGCAACGAGTCCGGCGTCCAGGAAGGTGACGGGATGGACGCGAGCCAGCAGGAGGACGCTCGCGTCATCGGCGAACTCGTCATCGAGGAGATGTCGGTCGAGAACATGACGATCGAGTCGATGACGGTCGAGACGGTCTCAGTGAGCCAGGCTGACGAAGGCGACGCGGACAACGAGTCCGAGGACACCGGGTTCACGATCAACGAGACCCAGATCGAGCAGGGCGTGAACGAGTCGGCCGGCAACGCGATGAACGAGTCCGAGATGGGCAACGAGTCCGAGATG